>NZ_JAJFUC010000102.1 GCF_021372645.1 Clostridium sp.
AAAGACCTTTCGAAGAAAACTAGAATACCAATTTCTAAACTCTTAGATGAAGCTTTAGAAGACTTACTAAAAAAACATAAAAGTTAATTATTTGTGACGAATTCATCCCCTAGGCTAAAGACCATAGGGGATTTCTTCTAACATCTTTTAAATTGTATCATTGCTAGTAATTAAAATTGTGTGCTAATTGTGACTCTTATTTCACAATCAGTACACTTTTGTATATTGAAATTGATTTATGCTTATAATACAAGCACTATAAATAAATTAAAAAATGAGACTTAGGATTTAATTCTTTTTTTGTGTTAAATAATATCGTACTATAAACGCTTTTGTGGTACACTTTACCTTTATTTTGTATAATTTTTTCTGATTAAACAGATAATAATATTATATTTAATTAAGAAAGTACTTAATAATGTGAAGAAATTGAAATTCATATTAAATGATAATCTATCTATAATAAGTTGTGTTAAAGATTTTACAGTGCATACTTAAGTGTTAGTTCTGTGCCATTGACTGTAATATAAGTTCATTATCGCAACTTATATATATAATAGAAATTAAAAGTTTTGTAAGATAATTTGCTTAATAATTATGGAGGACAAAATGAAAAGATTAAAAGGAATATTAACAACGATTATAGTTGTATTTATGATTAGTGTTACATTAATAGGTTTCAGTAAAAAAGCTGTAAGTACTATTACAACACCAGGAAAACCAGTAAAAGTAGCTGCATTCTTACAGGATTTTACTGATGATTTAATTTCAGAAATTCGTCAAGATTTAGAAGATATTCAAAAAGAAAATCCAGGTAAGGTTGAATATACTTTCTATGATGGTAAGTCAGATCAAGCTATCCAAGATGAAGAACTTGATAAAGTACTTAAAGAAGGTACTGATCTTATATTATTAAATATAGTTAATAAAGGGGATGCTCAAAGAGTTATAAATAAAATTAAACAAACTAATATTCCAGTAATTCTATTTAATAGGGAACCTATTACACCAATACCTATACAATCTTATAATAGAGCTTTGTATATAGGAACAGATGGAAAAGAAACTGGAATGATTCAAGGGAAAATGCTTGTTGATGCATGGAAGACTAGTAAACAATGTATTGATAAAAATAACGATAACATAATGCAATATGTTATGTTAGAAGGTGAAAGTGATAATAAAGAAGCAATTCAAAGAACAAAATCTTCTGTTTCAACAATTGACGCTGCTGGAATTAAAACACAAGAAGTTGCACTTAAAATTTGTGACTGGAATGAGGATTTGGCTTATAAGGATATCAAATCATTATTCGGAAAATATGGTGATCAAATTGAAGTGATAATTTCAAATGATGATACTATGGCTATAGGTGCCATTAAAGCGTTACAAGAATACGGGTATAATAAGGGAGATAAATCAAAAACAATTCCAGTGGTTGGAGTTGATGTAACGCCAGTGGCAAAAGACTTTATAGAAAAAGGATATATGTTAGGTTCGGTTTATGAATATCCTAAGGATTATGCAGATGCTTTGTATGCTTGTGGAATGAATTTAGTTGCTTATAAAAATCCTGTTGAAGGTACAAAATACAAACTTGATGACACACGAGTTGCAATTCGTCTTCCTCAAACAGATTATTTGTATAAAAATATGTTTTTATAAATGTAATCTTACTAGGTGAGGAATATACAAATAAATAGATCTATATTTATAATATTAAGAATGGAGCTGTCGCAAAATAGAAATATAATTTCTATTTTGCAACAACCCCAATAATTACCTAAAATGCTTCAAGACGTTGGAATAAAAAGAAAATACTATCTTACAATATGGAAATTATATTAATTTTTTTTAGTCTATAAAGATCTTAATTAAGGTCGCACTTTTTTCCATAATTTCTGTTAATTTTTCAGCGTTCTGGTGTATCTTTCACTCTATTCACCTATACTTTCTTATGAGTAATATATTTATTTTCACGTTTAAGTTTTATAAGTTTAAAAACTATCGTACCTAATATAGCAGCTAAAATTGAAGCAATTATAATGCTTATTTTTGCAGTAGATAATATATTTTTATCTGAAAATGATAAAGATGAAACAAATATGGACATAGTAAATCCAATACCACCAAGAACACTTGCACCATATAAGTGTCTTTTGGTTACTTTAGATGGAAGTTTAGCAATTTTTAATTTTACTAAAGTATATGAAACTCCAAATATACCTACTTGTTTACCAATAACAAGACCAAATATAATCCCTAAACTAACAGGATTATATATAAGTGTTGAAATACTTTTAACATCAATAGTAATAGCTGAATTTGCTAATGCGAATATTGGCATAACTATAAAAGAAGACCATGGAGATAAAGTTTCATCAATCCTATATAAAATTGATGTTTCAAATTCATCAACAGTTTTTCCAACAGGTAATGCCATTCCAAGTAATACTCCAGCAATCGTTGCATGTATACCTGACTTTAAAACAAAAATCCATAGTAGTATACCTAAAATAACATATACAGATATAAATTTAACTTTAAATCTATTAGCTAATATAAGAGCAATAAAAACAATTACGCCCATAATAAGAGCAATCCAAGAAATTTGACTAGTATAAAATATAGCAATTACTATAATAGCTCCCAAATCATCAACTATAGCTAAAGCTGTAAGAAAAACTACTATTCCTTTAGGTGCTTTTCTGCCTATCAAAGAGAGCACTCCTAAAGCAAATGCAATATCAGTTGCCATTGGAATTCCCCAACCTGTAATAGTTGTTTCTTTATAATTAAATAATGCATAAATAATCGCTGGTACAATCATACCTCCTATAGCAGCTGAGATTGGTAATATGGTTTTTTTAAGAGATTTAAGCTCTCCAAATACCACTTCTCTCTTTATTTCCATACCAACTACTAAGAAAAATATAGCCATTAATCCATCATTAATCCAGTGAAGAACTGACATTGATAGCGAAAAGTCTTTATATCCAATAGTTATATGTGTACTTAGTATATTATCGTATGTTGTTGAAAAACTAGAATTAACAATTATTATTGCAGCAATTGCAAAAATTAAAAGTATTATACCACTAGCAGATTCATTTTTAAAAAAGCGTAAAAATGGATTTAAAATTTTGTTGTAAACATTTTTTTTCATAGTTAATCTCCTTCATATTATTAGGTATCCCCTAAAAGTTTAGTTTAAATAAAAAAATTATAATTATTTTTTATTTCAATTTTAATTGTTAAAAATTGCAACAAAAAGAAGTGGGAATACTCTTAATAGAGTTTCCCACCCCAGAAACTAAAATTGCTTGAAAACAAATTATAAAATTTGTCCAACCGTACCTAGTTATATTCATTTATTTCTATAGCATTTATTATATTATATTTTAATAGAATAATCAACATTTGTATCTTAAATTTGCACTTTCCTACGTTATTCAAGGTTATCCAATCCAAGCTCCATTAGCACCTAATTTATATCCACTAATTGTAGTATTATAAGCCATAGAACCATTATTGTTTAAGTAATAGTATTTTCCATTATCCTTAATCCATCCTGTTTGCATTTTTCCTTGTAAATCTAGATAGTACCAAGTTCCACCCACTGATTGCCAGCCTGTTTTCTTAGCTCCATCAGTGCCTAAATAGTACCAACTTCCGCTGTAATTTAACCAACTAGTAGCCATGTATCCATTTGATTGTAAATAATATTCTTTTCCATAGTTTCTATCAATGAACCAGTTATTCTTTACTGGATTTCCACTTGAATCATTATATTGCCATAATCCATTTACTTGTATCCATTGATTGGCCTTAACAGTTGTAGTAGTTTCACCTCTAGTAATATTTAACGTGTATGTTCTTATTTCATCATCATCTTCTTCAACAGTAACTTTTATTTCATTAATTCCCTTTTTTAAAGATACTGTCTTCTTGAATTTATCATCTTGATCCACTGTCTTTCCATCTATTGTAACTTCATAATTTTCATATTCATCACTATCACAATCTGGCTTTGCAGTTATTTTAACTTCACTCGCTGATTCAGGCACATTAACATTATAGCTAGAAGTATTTTTTGAAAAACTTAAACTTCCATCACTTAAAGTAAGAGTCTTTAAATACACATCTCCATTTTCTTCTTCACTGTCAGATGAACTTCCAGTATATTTTACTTTAATTGTATATTCACTTACAAATGAATCATCACTATATTTTACAGTACCTGGATCTTTAGCATATGTCCTTATTACAAGTGTAGTTGTTGATGCTGATGATAAATCAATAGTACTACTTGTTTTTACTCCTTTAGTAGAACTACTTTTTCCTTTAAATATTCTGACATAACTTGAGCTAACTCCTCTTGTACTTATTTTTATTTTATCTGATGTGGTTTTTGCATAATAAATTCCATCATCATCCATTTCATCATCATCTACTTCATTTTTACTTTTATAATCATTATCACTATAAGTTTTTATAGTACTCCCACTTGAAGTTTTTACTTTAATACTTGTTAAATCACCAGTTGCTGCATATACTTTAGTTGTAATTAAATTTAAGTTTGTTGCTGGCGCAATTACACTAAAAGCACTAACTGTAAGTGCAACTGCAATTATTTTCTTAATATTTCTATTCATATTATCTTCCTCCTTGTATAATATAGTACTATCTACCGCTAATTTGGTATATTAATATTACTTTAAATTATTACTAATTTTTTACTTGCAATATTAATTATTTAATCACTTACTTTTCCTATGATTACATTTTTTAATTAATTGGAATGATAATATAATACTCTAATATCCTACACTTACATTATATAATACAATTATCCAATTTATTCTAAGTACCTTTTTAGGAGAAATTTAAGTATTTATCATATATAAGGAATTCTAATATAAATACAAACAAAAAATCCCATATAAAAAGTACCTAAAATTAATGCTGTAGCTATCACTTCAAACTATCCAGAATTACTTCCAATAATTTTTGATATTACTTGTGCATCTAATACAGCTAATAATACGCCTACAAACATTATAACTCCTAAAAATTCAGGCAAAATATTTTCAAATGACTTCCAAGCTTTTTTAAGTGCTATTTTAGTTTTTTTCTTATCTTTGTAAAATGAAATAATCAAGAGAATTATTGTTATTATTACAATTCCTTCGTAACATCTAATGATATCGTTTAGTATCAAATTTAATTTAATATTTTAGCGATTTTTAGTATACATATAAGTTGTTAAAACAAATTAATCATGTTATTATAATCAATATATTGTCAGGTGATGGAGTTCACCTTTAACTGCGTAATGCTAATGACTCCTACAAAATAACGGTAATCCGTTTTTTGTAGGGGTCTTTTTTATTAAATAAAACAAACTCCACACACAAACTAAGTAGATGATATATCTTATTTACAATATGTGAACCCATAATCAGAAAGGAGCATAATAATGAATAACAATAATTCTAAAACACTAAAAGCGATTGTATTCCTTAAAAATTTAAGCATGAGTGCAATTCTTGGAATATCATTTTTAAAATGGATTCTTGTAAGTACAATTGTTGGTTGTTTAACTGGATCTGTTGCAGCTTTCTTTTTAAAAAGTCTAGAAATTGCAACAACTTTAAGAAATAATAACCCTTGGTTACTCTTTATTCTACCAATTGGAGGTGCCTTTGTTAGTTTTTTATATTCTAAATATGGAAAGACTTCATCAAAAGGTAATAATTTAATTATAGATAAAATTAACAATAGTAGTGGTCATATTCCCCTGCGTATGGCACCTTTAGTTTTCCTTGGAACTTTTATAACCCATCTATTTGGAGGTTCTGCTGGACGAGAAGGTACTGGTGTACAAATTGGTTCAAGTATATCAGAAGGTGTTGGACGTTTATTAAAATTAGATAAAATAGATACTAAGATTATTCTAATGTGTGGAATTAGCAGTGGTTTTGCCTCTGTATTTGGTACCCCACTTGCTGGCACTATATTGGGACTAGAAATAGCTACTCTTGGAACAATGAGTTATGGAGGACTAATTCCATGTTTTGCATCAGCTTTTATTGGGAATCTTGTAACAGAAGCATGGGGGATTCATCATACCCATTATAATATTTTACAAATTCCAGATGTTACATATGCTGTATTATTAAAAATTATAATTGCTGCAATTCTATTTGGATTAATTAGTAAGTTATTTAGCGAATTAACACATAAATTAAAAGAAGTTTTTTCTTTTGGTTTTGAAAATTCATCTATTAAAAGCATGGTTGGTGGAATTATAATAATTGCTTTCACATATATGATAGGAAGCAGAGATTATCTTGGACTTAGTCTTCCTTTAATTAATGATTCATTTACTGGACAAGTTAGCCCTTTTGCATTTTTAAACAAGATTATATTTACTTCTTTTACTTTGGGTACTGGTTTTCAAGGTGGCGAAGTTACTCCTTTATTTACAATAGGTTCAACCTTTGGAAATACTTTATCAAGTATACTTCATATTTCGCCATCATTTTTAGCAGCATTAGGTCTTATTGGAGTATTTGCTGGTGCTACAAATGCACCTATAACATCTTTTATTTTAGGCTTAGAAATGTTTGGTTCTTACAGTATGGAATATATGTTTATGACTTGCGCTATAAGTTATTTGTTTTCTGGTCATTCAGGTATTTATACTTCGCAAAAAATTAGCACAAGTAAAAGTAAATTAATTAAAGTTCCTAAAGAATCTACTCTTGCCTATTATAAAAAAAATAAAGTTGAAGAACCAAAATCTAAAGCTAGTCCAGTCCTTGCTGGTCAATTTAAATTTGGAATTTCTAGCATAGAATTGCCTAGTTCAGAAGGACTTAATATATATATAATAAAATGTAGCGGAAAAGGTGTTAGGTTTGTTCATCATACCTATAATCCTGATGGTGGAACATGGTCAGCAAATCCGATTGATAAACAATTAAAATATATTGAATTAAATGATAATAATAAAGAAGTACATGCTATTAATATTTCTCAATCTTATGGAAAAAAAGATAAATTATTTTTAACAAATACTAATTTATTTAAAAATATTGAAATTGAATATTCTATTAAGCCACACGATTATAAACACTCTGTACATTCTAAGAATGTACAAAAATATAACTATACAGCTTGTAGTAATTCTCTAAAACACATTCTATTACAGAATCAGTTTAAATTCTGGAAATCTAGTTGTGAACTTCCAAACCCTAAAGGAGAAAATATTTATAACATTTCAGTTAAAAATGGTGATAAAGTAATGTTATGCCATAATTCTTTTAATCCTGACGGACATACATGGTCAGCTCCTCCAAGTAGAGATCAAGAACGATATATAGATTTATATGAAGGCGATCATAAATTAAAATTATATATTGAAGAACATTTTGGAGAAAGAGATAAAATCACCTTGGTTAATAATAGTTTTAAAAATAGCGTTCAAATAAATTATACTATTGAGCAAATAACTGAAGATTATGAACAGAAAATTCTATTTAGACCATAATAAATATTTATTTACTATCTAATTATGTTCATATATATTGGTAAATCATTTAGAAATTTCAAAGATATTATATGTTGCTATAAATTTAAAATCATAAATTAAAACATAAATAAAAAAACTCAAGTAATTTAAGTTTATAATTGCTTGAGTTTTTCTAATATCTTTATAAATACACAAATATTTATATATGTTTTTAATTTGCATTAAATCATAATTTTACATAATGATGTAGCTAATATAACTCCTCCTAAACTTAAAAATAAGTTTAGGAAAATGTTACTAACTCCTAATAAATATCTTCCATCAGTTATTAAACTAATAGTTTCATAACTAAATGTAGAAAAAGTTGTTAATCCTCCCATAATACCTGTAGTTAAAAATAGTTTTAAGTTTGGAGATATAAAATCTGTAGAGGCACTTAACTCCATTATTACCCCTATAAGAAATCCACCAAGTACATTAACTATCAATGTCCCTAACGGAATACCTGAATTAAGTAACTTTGATGATTGCATAGAAATTAAGTACCTAATCGATGCTCCTATAAACCCTCCAATGCCAACATAAATAATTTTTTGCAAATTAATCACCTCCCATAATAAAATAATTTATAACTTCTCTTTGTTATATGTTTTTTCAATATTAAATGCCATAGTTAGTATTATTGACATATATCATTCTTTTCTTATTATTTATCTATGATTAAATCTATTGGTGTTGTAAATACAGCTCCCTCCTTAACAATATTCTTAAGTTCATCCAATAAATCTTTTAAATTTTCAGAAGGAACAATACACTCTATCACAATAGGCATTTTTTCACTTAAAGAAAATACTCGTTGCTTGTGTACAACTCTATCTTTACCATATCCTACAATTCCTTTGGTAACAGTAGCCCAAGTAAACTATTCATTGTTATTTCCCCCTCCGATATAATAGTACAAATTTATATTTAGTATATAAAAATAAAAAGACTTCTACTATAATTTTATTATAGTAGAAGTCATCAATCTCCAAAGAGATATTTAAAGGCGAACTTCATCACCTATAGAATGCTTTTTTTATATCACTATACATATTCTCTATTATTAGTATAATTAATTTCCTAATATTTTGCAATTTTTAACTATTACTTCTAAATGTATACATTATAACATAAAAATTCAAATCTATAACCTTTAGGGACAAATCCCATTTACGTTAATCTATGCTATATTTTTTTTTACATCTTCTTCATTTTTCTTTTTTGATTTAAATATCTTGTAAATCATCCCAAGCATTATAAACCATACAGGTGTTACAAATAGAGCTACTCGAGTTTCGTTATTAAGTGCCAATGTAACTATAACAAAAGCAAAAAATGCTAGAATTATATAGTTTATGATTGGATAAAGTGGCATTTTGAATTTGCTCTTAGCAGCAAGCTCAGGATTAGTTTTGTGATATTTTAGATGACAGATAACTATAATTGCCCAAATAAAGATATAGCAGAATGTTGATATACTTGTAATAAGTACAAATACCCCTTCTGGCATAATATAATTCAAAATAACTGAAATCAAGATGACAATTGCAGAGAACATTGTAGCATTAGCAGGTACGTGATTAGAAGTTAATTTTTTCATTGACTTAGGTGCATTATTTTCTTTAGCAAGAGAGTAAACCATACGGCTTGTGCTGAAGATACCGCTGTTACAAGCAGATGCAGCTGATGTTAGTACAACAAAATTTACAATGCTTGCTGCTGCTGCGATTCCCACTGCAGCAAATACCTGTACAAATGGGCTTTTACCTGGATTAATTGAATTCCATGGGTATATACCCATAATAACAGCAAGTGCTCCAACATAGAAAATAATAATTCTAATTGGAATATTGTTAATAGCCTTTGGAATAACCTGTTCTGGATTTTCAGTTTCACCAGCTGTTAAACCAACTAATTCGATTCCAGTAAAAGCAAATACAACCATTTGGAAGGAAAGAATAAAGCCATTTGCCCCATTTGGGAACCAGCCGCCATGACTCCAAAGGTTTGTAAAGCTAGATGCACCAGCATCTGTAGAAAATCCTTTAATAATCATAAATGTACCAATTACAATTAGTGATACAATTGCAACAACTTTAATTAAAGCAAACCAGAATTCCATTTCACCAAATAACTTTACTGCAGTAAGGTTCATAATTAGTAAGACTACAAGAACTATAAGGCTTGGAACCCATCGAGCTATATTCGGGAACCAGTATTGTATATAAAGTCCAGTGGCAGCTACATCGGCCATTGCAAGTGAAATCCAGCAGAACCAATAAGTCCAGCCAGTAACAAATGCTGCGCCTTCTCCTAGATAATCATACACAAACTCTACAAAAGAATGATAATTTAAATTAGAAAGCAATAACTCTCCAAGTGCACGCATAACAAAAAACAAAATTACTCCTGTTATCATATACGCAAATAAAATAGATGGACCAGCCAAGTGAATAGACCTGCCTGCACCAAGGAATAATCCAGTACCAATTGCACCTCCAATTGCAAGCAATTGAACATGACGATTTTTTAGTCCTCGCGATAAATTTTGATTTTCTGACATATGTATTCCGCCTTTCTAAATGTTACTCTAAATGTTACTGTTATTAAATCTGTGTTACTGCGATCACAATTTTCTAGAGTTATTATTTGGGTCATTGAGATATAACTTTCTATTTCAATTATGCCCCAAAAAATATTATTGATGTCAGTGCTGTTATAAAACTTAACTACAAGTTATAGCAGCTACTTATGCAGTACATAATGATGCAAAACTAGTAACGTCACCTTCTGCATTATACTCTTCTTCATTTTTCTCAAAAAGAAATTTTATAGCAAGAGGCAATTTAAATAATTGAAGTAATCCTAGATGTACGGTAAGATAGATTCTGGTTCCCATTAAAAGAATTAGTAACGTAGGTACCCAAACAATGCTGTTAATTGAGTCTAAAAAGTTTTGAATTCCTGTCATTGATAATAACATAAAAAAATCCTCCTATTTTTTGTTACAGAGGAGAATAAGAGTTTAATCAAAAACTATACTTGATTAATCCTATCCCCTGTCCTTTTACCTGAGAGTTTCAGTAACCACGATTATTTATTTTATGATTTACAAAAATAACTCTTTTTATAAATCAAAATAATTATCACAATCACCTTGCTCCTTCGGTGCTCATAATTAAATGAGTCTCTCCAGAGGCTCGTCCAATAGCGGTCCTATTTACCTGAAAGATTTCCCTCTTCGGTGCATTATTAAAAATTTTTTACAAAATTCCATTATAATAACTCTCCCACTACCTTCATCCGAACGTTCTACGATTTACTTTTAAATTATATATGGGTTTTTTTATTATTGCAAGTATTCTTGAAAATTTTTAAGTCATTGTAATGCATTTAATTAAATATTTATTCGTATTCTTATAGTTGCTTCTTTATCTAATATATAAAATACGAATATTCATTTTTTAACATTACAGTTATATACTTAGGACCATTTTTTTATAAATTTCATATATAAGGCATATTCAAAAAAATAACAAGCTAGTATGCCTAAAATCCTTATTATCAAAATGAGTGTAACAAGAAGCTTATTCTTATTACACTCATAAATTTATACTATCAGATTATAATTTAATGACTACCCACTGACTCTAATCCACCTGGTTTATTATGGACAGCCATTCTATCAACTGATTCTAAACATTGATTACTCATTCCTATGAAGTATCCATTCTTAAGAATTACTCTAATTTATTTTTCATTAATTTATTATCCACTCTAGAAATAATTCCTTTAGAATATGATTGAACAAAATTCCCTTTATATTTTATTGATTTGTTACTTTTTAATTCTAAAATACTACCTTGAGATTGATTATTCACATAAACCTTACCAGAATAATCAATTGTGATATCTTCTTTATTAACTGGATTAGTGAGCTTTAGTTCATTCCATTTTCTATTCTTCTCTGATAAGACAGTATAATATATTTTTTTAATCTTGCTATCTGCCACTTCACCAAAATACACATTATCATTAACATCTGCTCCTAATATTCTAGAAGTTTTAACATTAGGAATTGATAAATTTTCCTTTGTATTTAATATAGTTATATTTGAGCCTTCTTCCATTATTGCATTAGTGCTAGTAGTTGGAACTACTATATTTCCTATAACCTTATCACTTTTAACCTTTTTTAATTGATTCATTACATTTGCATAATATAAGTCACATTTTCCATTACTTTTTTTAACTTTTATATATAAACTATGAGTTGATGTTGAAAATACTACATTATCCACCACATCTTTTGAGCTTTCAAGCTTAATTCTCACCTTATTTAAATCAAAATCTGCAAGATCCCTTGCTTCTCCCTTTTTTGCATCAAAAGACATTGGTTCAAAATAATATACTCCCTTATCCTTTATTTTCTGAATAACAATCATATTTCCTTCATTATTTAGCCATTTATAAAACACAACTTCTGCGCCATTATCAACAGTACATTCTTTTTCTTTGTTATCATTACTATCAAATATTTCAAGTTTACTATTTTCTAAATAGGAAATAAATCGTCCATCTGAAGATAATTTAACTTCATTTAAACCTTTTTTTATATCAATTTCTGTTTTCTTATCTGCTAAATTTTCTTGATCTTGAACTTGTTCAGCATTTATACTTAAATCTGTAGATAAATATATCTTTTCAACATATAAAAATATGCTTTGTTGCAATATTAAAGCAATTATAAACCACATTAATCTTCTTTTAATTTTTTTCATTGATCCTCGCTCCTAAATATAAAGTGATTATAAATGTCAAGTGTAGTTTTTGTGCCAAAATTCTCATTATTAAAATTTGATTTTAGACTTTAGGGCTTCTACTGCTCTACATAAAATGCTGTAGCAACAGACCTTTCACCATCCCAAGCATTAGGAGAATTTATTAAATCACCTTTGTAATACATTGTTGATGAATATCCTCCATCAAGAGCACCTGCATTAACAGCACCCCTATTTTTCATGATTTCTTGAACATCATATAAACTTGCTCCAGGGGATGTTATTTTTCTTCCGTCAATAACTAAAAATATAACTGTTCCATCTTCTTTTTGTCCAACTGCAGTTCTAGGATTAAGTCCATCTTCCATTTTATTCTTTATCTGTCTAACTCCATTAATAATAATATTAGGTTTTCTAAAGCACATAGCTTCTTGTACATTCATTTTCTTAAGTTGTGCTAGTGTATGATCTCCAACTATGAGCTCCCCACCATTTGTAAATGCAATAACATTTTCAACATTATTTTCATTTGCACCAGACTTAGGATATACAACCTTACCTTGTGAAATTACAAATCCACCTGGCTCAGATCCAGTCCCTGCATATAGGGTTCCATCAGAAGATTTATCAACAAACGATCCTCCATTAATAGCAGCAACAGCACTATTATCCGTTGCCATTTCACTTGTCTTTTCTCCCATTTTTCCTAAATATTTAGTCATTGCAACCTTAACCTTTAATGGATTTTTTATTTCTAATACATATCCATCAAATCTCTGAGTATGTATATCATATCTATTTATTTCATTTCCCACTTTATATTTAACATTTATCTTTTTCATATCTTGAGAAACTTCTTCATTACCTTCAGTTTCATCTATTCCAAGGATTTTATTTAATGTTGCTTGTGGTATTATATCATTTATTAAATATGCATGTCTTGTTGCAAGTACAGTTGAGATTACTGTTTTTCTTGTATTATCATAGGGACCAAAAAACAATACAAGAGGTGTAGTTATTACTAAAAAAATAAATATATCAAATATCCCACTTAAAAATACTACTGAATTAGATTTTTTTTTCTTTTTTCTCTTTCTATGTCTATGGTTGACTTGATTTTCCATATACTCCTCCAATATATATAACTTATATTTTCCATTATTTACTATTATATATCAAATTAATTACATAGATGTTACAAAAAAATTAAGAAGACATTCTTAAAATAGAATTTAGTTTCTATATTTAAGAATATCTCCCTTTTTTTTATATTTTAAACCAGACTTTTAAGCCATACTTTCTTCTTATATCGCCTAAAACCTACAATAAATTTATATACCTCTTCTAAGGTAAGCATTGCATACACAAAGTAAATAGGAAGTCCAAGGAATATTCCTCCTAAATAAGCTAAAGGTATACCAACACACCAAACTCCTGTAATATCTAGCATTAATGCTACCTTAGTATCTCCACCACTTCTAAGAATACCTACAATATTAATCCAATTAAACACTTTAAATGGTAAGTAAAGTATGAAAACACTTAAACATTTACTTATATCTGCACCTACAATATCTGTTACATTAAATAATCTAATCAATGGAATTCTAATAATGAAACATATTATAGCCATTATTAGAGCAAACATAAACTGCAGTATAATAAAATATTTTGCATGATTTTCAGCATCTTTTAATTTATTTGCTCCTAATTCATTTCCTAAAATAACTGCTGCTGCTGCACTAATTCCTTGGAAAACAACAGTAATTATTTGTTCAACAGTTTGAGTTATTGTAATAGATGCAACAGCTCCATCACCCATTCTTCCATACACTAACGAATACATTGTAATACCTAACCCCCACATAAATTCATTAATAATAACTGGGGATACAGTTGAGAAATATAGTTTTACAAATTCTTTATTCAAAGATATAAGTTCCTTAAGTTTTGCTGTTGCTGGTCCTTTTTCAAAATATACTATACATAAGATACATGTACATTCAATTGCCCTAGCAATTAACGTTGCAATAGCTTCACCTTGAACTCCAAAAGCTGGTATTCCAAAATGCCCAAATATTAAAATATAATTTAATATTACTTTTATAAAAATAGAAATTAATGTTATTACAACAGGTGCTTTTACCTGATTTACGCCTCTTAAAAGTGCTACATATACATTAGTAACTGCTGTTAATGGATAACTGATTGCTGCAATAGCCAAGTATGAAGTTCCTATTTTTATTGTATTTTCATTTGGGGTAAAAATACTCATAACTATTTCAGGACATGCCAAACTTGGAATTACAAAAATAACTGATCCTATTAATCCAATAAAGAGCGACATACCCAAAACTTTTCTTATATTTTTTATATCATTTTTTCCAAAGTACTGAGCTGTTAAAATAGAAGAACCACTTACAATACCAAATAACAATAGTGTAAAAACAAAGAAAACTTTGTTTGCAAGTCCAACTGCTGCAATAGAATTTTGCCCTAAACTTCCAATCATTACAGTATCCACAAGATTTAAACTAGTATTTAATAAAGCTTGTAGTGCTATTGGAATCGTAATAGCTATAGCCTTACGAATAAATTTTTTATCTTGTGCAATGTTCTTTAAATTCTTTGTAATTATCATAATCCTTGATACCTCATATGTTTTATCTAAAAAGTATTACTTTATGCTTTCTTTTATATTAATTTCTATTCTACTTAGTTCAAGCCATTGTGTCTAGTAATTTTTACTATAATTAAATTTCATTTTATAAATATAATTATTATATTATTGTGCTTAGATTTTTTTTTATAAGTGTTAAGATCTTAATTGTGCTTCGCACTTTTTTTAGATGTGAATTGATCTTGGTTATGCTTCGCACTTTTTTTAGATGTGTATATCTTTTATATTTTAAATTTGGTATAATAATATACTGTATAATGTTTAAATCAAGTATATATGAGTCATAATAAAGAAGTAACTTATAAAATAATTTATTTTATCTAATGTCTAGCGTTTCTAACACTCTTATATCTTTACATGGGAGCTAAGAACTGCACGACCCTAGACTCAGTGCCTATTGAGGGTACATTGTGATCCTTGAGGGTATAAGTTCAACTAAATTCAGCTGGAGTATAAAAATCCACCTGAAAAGTTTCACTTTATGTTATTTTTGAATGTGCCTAAATAGCAATTTAATATACCTTATATATTATTGAAACATCAAAATCATGAAAGAGGTGCTTAACAATAAATACAAATTATAAAAATCAAGAAAATAAATACACTACAAAAGGTATTCTTACTGAAATCACTATTCTAAAAAAAGATGGAACTGAACTTATTTGCAAAATAGATACATTTGATGCAGAAAGAGTTCAACAAGCAGGAATTTGGTTTGCTGAATGGCATAAAGATTTTAATAATTATCTAGTTCAAACCTTAATAACTGATAAAGTTAATGGAAAAACAATATCAACTAAACAAACTATTCAATCAGTAATTTTAGGTGTTAATTCTAAAGCTCCAATAAAACATTTAAATGGAAATACTTTAGATAACAGAAAAGAAAACTTAGAATTATATAATAGAAACTTAAAAAATGATTGTACAAAAATTGACTATGAAACTATGGGTATAATTTTAAGAGATAAATTTGGTAATCACAAGGAAACTGCTTTAATTTCTATAGAAGATGTAGATAATGTAGTAAAAGATGAATATAATTGGGTTGTATATAAAAAAGGTTCTGAACTTATGGTTGTAGCTAATACTACAAATGGTAGAATTCGTTTAGATGAACTAATTATGGAACCTGATGAAGAAATGAAAGTGCATCATATAAATTTAAATCCTTTAGATAATAGAAGAAAGAATTTAGAAAATCAACTTATTTAATAAATAATTAGCACGTTAAATACAATAATAAGTCAATGCTTTGATATATATTTTAAGGCAAAAAGGACTAGCATTCTGACTTGTTATTTTTTTGAATATGCCTTATATGTTAAAAATTACTAAGCCAGAGAGAATACATACATGCAACTTCTGCATGTATGTATTCTCTTTTTTTGTTATTTTCACAATTTCCTTTTGTAATTACAATCAAATATATTTTTAACATTATTGGTTAATTTAGTATTTTTATTTAAGTTAATTAGGTGTAAACTATTAAATAAGAGAATTTATATAACATATTATGAGGTGATTTATTTGACAAAATTTGAAATACTATTAGGTGATATAACTAAACTTAAATTTGATGCAATTATAAACGCCGCAAATTCCTCTTTACTTGGGGGTGGTGGAATTGATGGTGCAATTCATAGAGCTTGTGGAGATAAATTATTAGAAGAATGTAGACACTTAAATGGTTGCTTAACTGGAAAAGCCAAAATAACAAAATCTTATGACTTAAATAAGTTTGGTGTATATTGGGTGATACATACTGTCGGTCCCCTTTATAGAAACAATGGCTCTGAAGAAAAATATTTAAGAAGTGCATATCGCTCTGTTCTTGAAGTGGCAACTAATTATTCTGATTATTATTCCAAGCAAAGCAATGAAACTTTAAATAGAAAGCTTTATCTTTTTAATACAAGTGGATTCATTAGAAATAGACATAAAGAATTTCTAATAAGGGATTTTGAGGAATATATACAAGAGCATCCAATTAAAACTATAGCTTTTTCATCCATAAGTACAGGTGCTTATTCTTATCCTTTAAAAGAAGGTTGTAACATAGCTTTAGATGAAATATTAACTTTCATTAATAATTCTCCGGATATTTTTGATGAAATTGCTATGATTTGTTCAGATGAGAAAACTTATAATATGTATCAATCTCTATACAAAGAAAAATTATAGCAAAAGCGGTGACGCCACTTTTCAATTCACAATTTACAAAAAAAGGAGAGTGTCGCAGAATGATTAAATTTTAATCAGGAGCGATGCTCCTTTTCGGATTAAAAGAAGAAATCTCTAAATATCCTATAATATCACATCAATTATTTGAAGATTTCTGAATTTTAAGCGCACTCAAATAGGCCTACT
>NZ_JAJFUC010000060.1 GCF_021372645.1 Clostridium sp.
CACAGAATCTGCATTGCTACTTAAATTCACCAATACAGTTCCATGTATCTTGCCAAACTTAATTCCATTTGAAATAAGATTTATAAATACTTGTTTCAATTTATCATAATCGCCTAATACAATAAAATTTTTATCTTTTTCTTTATTCATAATTAACTTTATGTTTTTTTCATCAGCAGCAATATAAAAGTCACTAATTACATTTGAAATAAGTTCTCCTATATTAACTCTTCCTAATTTAAGCACTATTTCATTTGACTCTATTTGTTTTAGTGCATTTAAATTATTCAAAAGCTTACCAAATCTTATTACCTCATCATTTAGATTAATGAGTTTATCAGTAGTTACAGGTATAATTCCATCTATCATGGCTTCTAAATTATTCTGAAGCACATTTAAAGGAGTTCTTATTTCATGAGAAATGTCTGAAACAAACCTTTTGCGTAATAAATCCTGACTATTTAATTTCTCACCTAAATCATTTATGCTCTCAGTTAAATTTCTAATTTCTTCAATATTGCTTTTTATATTTGATCTGGAATTATAATTTCCCTTTGATAAACTTACAGAAGTTTTTGAAACTGCTTTTATAGGTTCAGAAAATTGCTTTGATAAAATCAAGCTTATCACTGCTACTATTGCTAAAGTTAATACACCACTAAAAACAATACTCTTATTAATCTGTCCTTTAAAACTTATATCTTCTTGAGAAAGTAAAACAGGCGAGTATTGCCCAACCATAATATATCCTACTGTTTTTTCATTTACATTTATATCAAAAGTATTAGAAGTATAAACCCCTGCTTCTTCTTTACCATTTACCATCATATGATTTTTATATTTTATATCCTCATGGTTCATTTCCCATACGACTTTTTTATTTTCATCTAAAAGTGTTAAGCAATAATTACTCATATATGCTTCGTGCATCATTTCTTCTCCAGAAGTTTTATTCCAACTTTCATCATTTTTATAAACTTGTTGAAAATATTCAACTAACCTTGCATTTCTTTTAGTTTGAATATCCTCCATGTATTTATTAAAAGTATTTGTTATTGTTGTATTTATAATTAATACTGATAAAAATACTGATACTACAGAGCAAAAAATCAATATAAAACTTAAACGCTCCCTTATGCTCTGCTTCATAGTTCATCACCAAATTTATAACCGATTTTGGTAACAGTAACTATATATCTTGGAGATTTGGTATCTTCTTCGATTTTCTTACGTAAATTTTTGATATGAACATCTATACTTCTATCTGAGCCATCAAAATCAATGCCAAAAACCCTCTCTATTATTGATTCCCTTGTAAATACTTTCCCTTTGTTTGAAGCTAAAACGTATAATATATCAAATTCATTTGGAGTTAAACTTACTTGTTCTCCATTTAATTTAACCAATCTCTTATCAATATCAATTATTAATTTGTTATTATCAAAAAAAAGAACATTTTCTTTACTTCCTCCGACTCTTCTAAATAGTGCATTTACACGGGCAGTAAGTTCTCTTGGACTTAGTGGTTTTGTTAAATATTCATCAGCTCCAATATTTAACCCTTCTATTTTATCACTTAATGTGCTTTTAGCAGTTAACATAAAAATATATACATCTGATATTTTTCTAAGTATTTTGCAAACTTCTTCACCATCTATATCTGGAAGCATTAAATCTAAAATCACAAGATCTATTTTTTGTTTTCTAAAAATTTCAATTCCATCTAATCCATTTTCAGTGGAATACACTCCATATCCTTCTTTTTCTAAATATGCCTTTACAACGTCTGATACGCTTTTTTCATCTTCAATTATTAAAATATTGTTCATAACTTTCACCCCATATAGTTAATATTAATATTAATATTACTTTATCATATATTTAATAATTTAGCATAAAGTTATGAATTTTATGTGTAAATGCTGATATCTTATATTATATTTTTCATATAAATTTTACCTTCAGTTCTTCATCTAAAATTATTCCTTGAAGAAGTTCTCTTATTATGATGAATTTCAAATTCTGCTACACTTAGGCACATGAAAATATTTACTACTATATATAACCACCTAATTATTTTTATACATGCTCAAAAAACGCTATCATTAAAATTTGATAGCGTTTCTTAATTACACATTATGTTTATATATATATGTTGCAAAATGAAAACTTCAAAAATAACTGGAGTATACCCTATTTGATAGACACATAGAAAAGTATGTATAATAAGTACAGATAAGGATGTGTTAATCAAATGACTAAAAGAAAGAAATTTTCAGTAGAATACAAGATGGAAATAATAAAATTAGTAACAGAGCAAGG
>NZ_JAJFUC010000017.1 GCF_021372645.1 Clostridium sp.
TTAGTTGGGTATAACCTAACATTAATCGCCCTTTTCATCTTCTAATAACTCCTTAATCATTTTTTTGGCTTTATTTGCTCTCTTGCCTTGCAACCTACAACTAAAAACTGTAACAATGTTACTGTTTTTGAAGCCAAAGAAATGATTAATTTGCTCTTGTGAATAGTACCTGTACCCACTTTCTGCAACATGATGTGGTTTAAGCGTACCTTTTTTATCCCAATTTCTTAATGTTTGCTCTGTCTTACCTATAAGTTCTGCAAATTCTCCTATTGAATAATATTTCAAGTTAATCACTCTTTGAAATTATTATGCAATAAACTGTATTAAAAATAAATATATAGTTATAAATTTTTATAAACTTTTTTCAACTGTTGTCTGCCTCCAATTGTAAAATTATAATAACTACAATTTTTAGAATAAGCTAAATTTAATATCATTATAAAAAATGTTATTAATATTATCATACCATAAATAAGTACATGATAATATAGGAATTATATTATGAATTAATTCAATAAAGGTTTATTTGCAATATGATTACAAAAATCAAAAATTCTAATATTAATAGATATTACATAATTATAAAACGTGATAAGCACTAAATTTGTTTATACATATATAAAAATTTCATAGTGTGGTAGCTGGATTAAAGGGCAACTTAAATCCCATGATTAATGTTTTGTCATACAAATGTAGGGAAGTACAAGCTATCCTCCAAATTGTTCTAATTATATAAATTTAAAAGAATAAGTCTATATAATTACATATGTATTTACTACTATGATGGAAGTATTAAAAAGAATAATTAAAGATTCATTGTGATTTAATATATTCAGAGCAAGATATTTTAATTGTAATTCCTGTTTCATCAAATTTATAATTTGTACCAATGAGAGGGGCGTTTCTAGAAACTAGATTCATTCCTATAGAATAAATTGCATTTGTTTGCGTATGGAGATCTTCATTAACAGTACCTAGCATTATGCCCTGATCAATTAATTCTTTAGCCTTAGGTGAGCCATCAACTCCTACAACAGGAATATATTTTGATTTATAATCTTTGTTATATCCATATTTTTGTAATGCTTCAATAGCACCAATTGCCATATCATCATTATTAGAAATTATTGCCTCAGTTTTATCACCAAGAGTTAAAAATGCTGATTCAATTGTAATTTTTGCACAGTCTTCACGCCAATTACAAGCAGTTGATAAAAGTTCTTGAGTTTTTATGCCAGCTTCATTAAGTGCTTGAATAGAATATTTAGTTCTCGCAATTGTTGCTTCATTGTTAGATGGACCTTGTAGCATTACATATTGCATTATATTATCTTTATTTTTATCCATAGTTTCCTTATTAGCATTCCATGCATCAGCTAGGATTTTGCCTTCTAGAGTGCCACTAAGCTTAAGATATCCATTTATAATAATACCATTACCATAAGAACTAATAAAATTTGTCAGTGATCCAGTTGATCGGGGCAGAAAGATAATTAATGGAATGTTTGCCTGCATTACTTTATTAAGAGAATCTTTAATTTCTTGTGGTTTGCTACTGACTGGCTTTACCACAAAAAGGTCAAATCCCTTATTAAGTGCAGTAGAGATATTCTCATTTTGAATAATTTGATTACCTTTTGAATCAAAAAAAGTAAATTCCATTTTATTATTATTTTCTTTTTGAACATCTTCTAAGCTTTTTTTTACTTCAGAAATGAATAAATAGCTTAAATCATTTAAGAAGACTGCTGCCTTAACTGGTTTTTGAGAAGGAGTGCCTAAACTAGCATATGCAATATTTTTAATGCTATGCAGCAATACTATAGAAATCATAATAAAAGGTAAGACCCTTTTTAGTATTTTCATTTTAACTATCATTCCTTTCTATGTGTTCAAGTTAATCATCTATACCAATTGTTTTGATTAAAATATCTAGTGTTAATTTTTCCATTAGTATAAAATTTATTCTAATATTCAATAGTAACTTTGCTATCAATAAGAAACAAAAGTTTGTCACCAATAGATTTCAGACAAGCTTCTATTTTAAAATTCAATGCTGATTTATCATATAAGATTCTATAAGAATGTACAAGCAAAAATAAATAACAGATTGAAAAAATATCGCATTATTCATTGTGATATGCTCCCTTTAAGGTAGACAGATTAAAAAATAAAAATCCGTTACTTGAAAGGGAGTATTTTGATGTCTAAAAGATCTAGATATGCAGTGGATGAAAAGTATAAAATTTTAATGGATTATGAGAGTGGAGTTGGATC
>NZ_JAJFUC010000095.1 GCF_021372645.1 Clostridium sp.
ATAATATCAATTAAATGATTTGATAAATTTTACAAAAAAGATATAGAAAACAAGTGAAATGCACCACAAAATTTGGTAAGATAGATATATATACCAAAAGTTAAAGAAAAAAATATATAAATTTAATACTATGAGAGGGATAGAAATATGGATGGGGGTATGATTTAATGCAAGATAAGCATAAAAGCAATAAAGTTAATAATAAAGAGGAAATGGGAATTGAAGAAAATATAAATAAACCAATAGAACAAGATAAGAAGATAGTAGTGAAAGAGGCTTCTACAACTCATACGAAAGAAAGAAGTAGTAAAAGTAAAAGTAATGCACAAAAAAAAATTACTTCGAATAAAGCAATAAAATCAGAGACTAATAAGGTTCTACCAATAATTAAAGAAAAAGAAATTATAGCTCAAAATACTGAATCTAAGGTTGAATTAAAATCTAAAAAAACTACAAAAAAAACTAGTGCAAGAAAAAGTGCAGCAACTAAAGTTTCAGTAAAATCTGAAGAAAAGCAAGAAATTGATTTAAAAATACAAGGGAATAAAAATAACGAACTAGATAAAACAAAAAAAGATGTAGCTGGAGAAAAAGAAGTACAAATAGTTGCTAAAGATATCAAGGTTGAAGTTGGAAATGATAAGGAAACTACTACGAGAAAGACATCTTCAAAATCAGTAGCGAAGACTATTACTAGTAAGACTTCTAAAACTACTGAAACTCCTGCAATGAAGCCAAATGCTTCTACAAGAAAATCACCTTCGAAGAAACCAACCCAAGCACAAACTAAAGCAGTTGTTGCAAAAGAAGTAAAAACACAATCTAAATCTAAGGCAGAACAAATAAAAAATACAGTTAAAAAGGTTATGAAAAAAGTAGATAGGACTGATATAACTAGCTTTAATGCAGACTTATTTCATCAAGGCAAAAATTATGAAACTTACAATATACTAGGCTCACACATTAAGACTGAAAAAATAAATAAAGGTGTACAATTTGCAACTTGGGCACCTAATGCTAAGGATGTATATGTTGTTGGAGATTTTAATAATTTTGAAGTAAAAGATCAATATAAACTTGAAAAAATAACTGAAAATGGATTATGGAAAGGCTTTTTTGCAGAAGCTAAGGTTGGAGACAAATATAAATATTGCATAATAGGAAAAGATGGGAAAAAAGGAGAATATAAAGCTGATCCATATGCAATACAAACTCAATTAAGACCAGATAGTGCATCAATAGTATATGAACCTAAAGATTTTAAATGGAATGATCAAAAATGGATTGATAAAAGAAATAAAATAAATGTCTTAGAAGAACCGCTAAATATATATGAAGTACATTTAGGTTCTTGGAAAACAAATAAAGATGGTGGATTTTTAACTTATGAGGAGATTGCTGAAGAGTTACCTAAATATGTAAAAGAAATGGGATATACACATGTGGAAATTATGCCACTTGTTGAACATCCATTAGATGCTTCTTGGGGATATCAAGGAACAGGATATTATTCACCAACAAGTAGATATGGAACAATAGAAGGTCTTAAAAAATTAATAGATAAATTACATGACACAAATATTGGAGTAATAATGGATTGGGTTCCAGGGCATTTCTGCAAGGATGCTCATGGATTATATAAATTTGATGGAACACCAACATATGAATACCAGGAAGAGTGGAAAGCTGAAAATAAAGGTTGGGGAACTTGTAATTTTGATTTAGGTAGACCAGAAGTAAAGAGTTATTTAATATCAAATGCATTATATTGGTATAGAGAATTTCATATTGATGGATTAAGAGTAGATGCAGTATCTAGTATTTTATACTTAGATTATAGTAGATCACATGGAGAATGGGTTCCAAATAAGTTCGGTGAAAATGGAAATTTAGAAGCAATAGATTTCTTAAAAGAATTAAATAAAGCAGTTTCTGCAGAATATTCAACAGCGCTAATGATAGCAGAAGAATCAACATCATGGCCTAATATAACAAAATCTACAAATGATCATGGATTAGGATTTAATTTAAAATGGAATATGGGTTGGATGAATGATACATTAGAATATGTTGAAATAGATCCTAAATATAGAAAGAATAATCATAGAAATATAACATTTGCAATGATGTACAATCATGCTGAAAATTACTTATTACCTCTTTCTCATGACGAAGTTGTTCATGGTAAAAAGCCACTAATTGATAAAATGTGGGGAGATGAATGGAATAAGTTTGCAGGATTGCGAGCATTTATGGGTTATATGATGGGTCATCCAGGTAAAAAACTAGTATTCATGGGATGTGAATTTGCACAAACAATAGAGTGGAGAGAATACGAAGAATTAGAATGGAATTTAATTGATAATTTAGAAATGCATAAAAAGACACAATTATTTTACAGGGATTTAAATAATTTGTATATTAATAATAAAGCTTTTTGGGAGCTTGATCATGACTATAGAGGTTTTAATTGGATAGAAGCAGATAATAATGAGCAAAGTATACTAATTTTCACTAGAAGGAGTAGAGATGATCAAGATACATTAGTTTTTGTAATAAACTTTACTTCTAAAGTATATTATGACTACCAAATTGGAGTTCCATTCCTAGGAAGTTATAAAGAAATATTTAATACTGATGACTGTAAATATGGTGGTTCAGGGCAAACAATGGATGATACATTAATATCTGAAAAATCATCATTCCAAAATCAACCATATTCAATAAAAATAAAAGTGCCACCAATGGCTACATTAATATTGAAAGTAAATGAAATCAATATAGAACAAGAAGATAAAGTAATTGAAGAATTATCTGTTAATGAGAATGATGAACTTAAAGAAATGAATCAATAAAAAACATAAAGTTAAAATTATCCTATAAAGAATTATAATGTATCTTAAAAGTGGTGAATTCATAAACAAAGAGGGTACATTGTACATTGAGGGTACCTAGTCTAGGGGCGAACGTTCTTAACCCCTATCTAAAGAGATTGGGGACGTTAGAACATCTAGAAATTAAATGTTATTAATTATGCTAAGGGGGATAAAGAATGAGAGTTTTATTTGTAGCATCAGAAGCTGGTCCATTTATTAAGAGCGGGGGGCTTGGAGATGTTGCAGGAGCATTACCCAAAGCACTTGCACAAAAAGGTGCAGATGTAAGGGTTGTGATACCTAAATATAAGGAAATTAATTGGGAAGTAAAAGACAAATTAAGATTTAATAAGTGGTTTAATGTCAGAGTTGGGCATAGAGAAGAATTTTGCGGAGTCTGGGAATGTTTCTATAATGGAGTAACATATTATGCTTTAGACAATGAAAAGTATTTTAATAGAGATGGATTATATGGCTTTTATGACGATGGAGAAAGATTTGCTTTTTTTGATAGAGCTGTACTTGACATGTTAAGGCAATTAGATTGGCAGCCAGATTTAATTCATTGTAATGATTGGCAAACAGGTATGATTCCTGTATTACTGAAGTTTCAGTATAAAAAAAATGATATGTTTTATTGGAATATGAAATGTGTGTATTCCATTCATAATATAGCATTTCAAGGAGTTTTTGATCCTCAGATATTACCAGGATTATTTGGGTTTGATATGGAACTTTATAATAATACATGCTTAAAATTTGATCTAGGCGTAAGTTATATGAAAGGCGGATTATATTATTCTGATATAATCACAACTGTTAGTAATAGCTATGCAAATGAAATACAAACACCTGAATATGGTCAAAGACTAGATGGAGTATTAAGAGATAGATCCTATGCACTAAGAGGAATAACAAATGGTATAGATTATGATGAATTTAATCCTAACACAGATAAATTTATTAAACAGAATTATGATATAAATTCAATTAATAATAAAGTAATAAATAAAACTGAATTGCAAAAAGAATTAGGATTGACTGTTGATGAAAATATACCAATGATAGCTATGGTAACAAGGTTAACACATCAAAAGGGTATTGACTTATTAGTTAATATTTCAGATAGATTATTACAACAAAATGTGCAATTAGTAGTTCTAGGAACTGGTGATAAGCATTATGAAGATCATTTTAAATGGTTAGATTATAGATATGGAAATAAAGTATCTGCAAATATTAGATTTGATAATGCTTTAGCAAATAAGATTTATGCTGCATGTGATTTATTTTTGATGCCTTCGCTTTTTGAACCATGTGGACTTGGACAATTAATAGCACTTAGATATGGCTCAATTCCTATAGTTAGAGAAACTGGTGGACTAAGGGATACTGTTACAGCATACAATGAATATACTGAAGAGGGTAATGGATTTAGTTTTAAAAATTATAGTGTAGATGATTTGTATAATATAATACAATATGCTTTGTGGATATATAAGGATAAAAGGAAGTGGAACAACCTTATTAAACAGGCAATGAAATCTGATAATAGTTGGAATAAATCAGCTGAAATATATTTAAATATATACAGAGAGTTGACAGGTGTAGATTAGAACAACGTTATGAGGGGGGACATGAATGCTCGAAATGGATAAGAAGGGATTTAAAAAAGCTTATGTAAATAAGTTTTTGGAGATGCATGGGATTGAGTTAAAAGAGGGAAATAATCAGCAAAAATATGATTCTTTAGCAAGCTTAGTGAGGGATTATGTTACAAGAAAGTGGCTTAAAACCAATAAGAAATATAATAAAACAGGAGAGAAGCAAGTTTATTACTTTTCTATGGAGTTCTTATTAGGAAGACTACTTGGAGATGCATTATTAAATATAGGAATAAGAGATGTATGTAAAGAGGCTTTATCAGATTTGAATATAACATTAGAAGACTTAGAAAATTTAGAGCAAGATCAAGCATTAGGCAATGGAGGCCTTGGCCGACTTGCAGCATGTTTTTTAGACTCAATGGCTTCTTTGAATATTCCTGGAAATGGTTGCGGAATTAGATATAAGCATGGATTTTTTGAGCAGAAGATCATTGATGGAAAACAAGTAGAAGTATCTGATGATTGGTTAAAAGAAGGGAATGTATGGGAAAAGAGAAAAGCTGAAAAAGCTGAGATTGTTAAATTTGGTGGAGAAATAAAAGTAAGTGAAGTAAACGGACATTTGAATTTTACACATATAAATTTTGAACCAGTTTTAGCTGTTCCATATGATACTCCAATTGTAGGATATGAAAATGAAATCGTCAATACTCTTAGATTATGGAGTGCAGAAGCAGTTTCAAATGAATTTGATTTTTCATCATTTAATAGAGGAGATTTCCTTAAAGCAATTGAATACAAAAATTCAGTTGAATCAATTTCACAAATTTTATATCCAGAAGATTCATTTTATGAAGGAAAAATGCTTAGATTAAAGCAACAATACTTTTTTGTTTCAGCAGGAGTTCAAAGTATTATAAGACATTTTAAAAAGCATGGAAAAGATATAGAATTGTTAGATGAAAAGGTGGCAATCCATATTAATGATACTCATCCTACACTTGCAATACCAGAACTTATGAGGATATTGGTAGACGAAGAAGGTTTAGAATGGGACACTGCATGGAGAATAACTACGAATACAATATCTTATACGAATCATACAATTCTAGCAGAAGCTTTAGAAAAATGGCCATTAGATATGTTTAAGAAATTGCTTCCAAGAATATATATGATTGTTGAAGAAATAAATAGAAGATATTGTGAAGAACTTTCTGTTAAGTACCCAGGTAATTGGGATAAGGTTAATAGAATGTCTATAATAGCAGATAATAAAGTAAAAATGGCACATTTAGCAATTGTAGGTAGCCATAGCGTAAATGGAGTAGCTAAACTTCATACAGAAATACTTAAGAAAAAGGAAATGACGGATTTTTATTACTTATATCCAAATAAATTTAACAATAAAACAAATGGAATAACTCATAGAAGATGGCTTTTAAAGAGTAATCCTGAACTTACAAAATTAATAAAAGATACAATTGGGGATAGCTTCATAAGGCATCCAATCGACTTGAAAAATTTTGAAAGGCATTTATATGATGAAGTTGTTTTAGAACAATTAGGGAAAATAAAAAAAATTA
This sequence comes from Clostridium sp., assembly GCF_021372645.1. Classification (GTDB taxonomy): domain Bacteria; phylum Bacillota; class Clostridia; order Clostridiales; family Clostridiaceae; genus Clostridium. The sequence goes on from NZ_JAJFUC010000095.1 coordinate 6,067, forward strand.
ATAAAGAAAAACTGGCCAGTATAATATTAAACAACGACAATATAAGTATTGATACTAATTCTATATTTGATGTTCAAGTTAAAAGAATGCATGCTTATAAAAGGCAAATACTTAATTGTTTAAGAATTATGGATTTATATAATAAATTGATTGATAATCCTAATTATGATATTGTGCCAAGAACATTCATATTTGGAGGAAAGGCTGCACCAGGATATTATTTAGCTAAAAATACTATCGAATTAATAAATAGTATTGCTAGCAAAATAAATAATGATCCTAGAATAAATGAAAAGATAAAAGTAATTTTTATTCAAAACTATAGAGTTTCATTAGCAGAACAGATTATTCCAGGTACAGATGTAAGTGAACAAATTTCTACAACGACCAAAGAAGCATCAGGAACATCAAATATGAAATTTATGATGAATGGAGCTATTACAGTAGCTACCTTAGATGGCGCTAATATTGAAGTAAAGGATGAAGTTACAGATGACAATATAGTAATTTTCGGACTAAATGCAGATGAAGTGCTCAATTATTATAAAAATGGAGGATATAAATCTGTAGATATATATAATAGTGATGTAAGAGTAAAAAGAGTAATTGATGATTTAGTAAATGGAAAATATCATAGTGATAAAGAAAAGTTTAGAAGCATTTATGAAAATCTAATAACTTATAATGATGAATTTTTTGTTTTGCAAGATTTTGATTCATACTTAAAGGCTCAAGATAAGGTTGATACTCTTTATAGGGATACTAATAAATGGCAAAGGATGTGTGGAATTAATATTGCACATTCAGGAATATTCTCATCTGACAGAACAATTGAAGAATATGCAACAGGGATTTGGGGATCAGAAGTAATTTATAAGAATCTATAGGAGGTTAATTTAATGAACGGTATACAGGTAGTACATGATTCGCAAAGCATAAAATTTAGGAAGCCTTTCGGAGCTGTAGAAGTTGGTCAAAAGGTTAAACTATCAATTAATGTTGATAGAGAAATAATAGTAGGAGTAGAATTGATACAGTTTGATGGCACTAGAATAAATATGGGGATGCAAAAGGAGTATTTAAATAATGGCGAATTTAGATATTCTGCAGAAATTGATACATCTGATGCTTTGGGGATATTAGAATATTACTTTATTCTAATAGATGGATATGATAGGTTATATTATGGAAATAATGATGAACATTTAGGTGGTATTGGTCAAATATATACTTATAATCCTGTACCGTATCAAGTGACTGTATATGAAAAGTCTTATATACCTAATTGGTATAAGGAAGGGGTAGTATATCAAATTCTTATAGATAGGTTTTATAATGGAAATGAAGATAAGTCTATAAATTCTCCAAAGGAAAACTCATTTATATATGGAAGATGGGACGATGATCCCATGTATATTAAAGATAGTTTAGGAAGAATTGCTAGATGGGACTTTTTTGGTGGAAATATAAAAGGTATCGTAAAGAAATTAGATTATATAAAATCTTTAGGAGCCAGTATAATACAGTTAAGCCCTGTATTTAAATCTTCTAGCTGTCATAAATATGATACAGGGAATTATGAATTTATAGATGAAATGTTTGGCACAAACGATGAATTTAAAGGGTTATGTAAATTAGCAGAAAGCAAAGGAATTAAAATTATTCTAGATGTAGTATTAAGTTATACTAGTTCTGATAGCAAATATTTTAATAAATTAGGTAGTTATAACGATATTGGAGCATATCAATCTCCTAATTCTAAGTATCATGATTGGTATAAATTTAATATATATCCATATCAGTATGAGTCATGGTGGGGAATTAGTGAAAGACCGAATGTTAATTCAATGGAAAATGGATATATTGATTACATTATAAAAAATGATAATTCTATTATAAAGAAGTGGATAGATTTTGGTTGCAGCGGATGGAGATTAAATGTAATAGATGAGCTTCCAGATGAGTTTATAGAATCAATTAGAACAAGAATGCAAGAAATTAATAAAGATACTGTACTCTTGGGAGACATTTGGGATGATGCATCTAATAAAGTTAGTTATTCTAAAAGACGAAAATATTTGCAAGGTAAAGAAGTGCAAGGAGTTACAAACTATCCTTTAAGAGAATGTTTAATTAATTTTACTAAAGGATATATAACATCAAATAGATTTAAGCAAAAAATTATGTCCTTATATGAAAATTACCCTAGAGAAAGCTTTTATGGAAATATAAATGTTGCAGGTACAAATGATACCGAAAGAATCTTAACTGTTTTAGATGGAAATGTAGAATTATTGAAGTTACTTGTAGTAATTCAATTTACATTGCCAGGGGTACCACTAATATATTATGGGGATGAGGCAGGGTTAAAAGGTGGGAAAGAACCTGATAATAGAAAAAGTTATCCGTGGGGAAAAGAAGATAAAAACCTTATTAACTTCTATCATAAAATAGTAGGTATAAGAAATAACGAAAATGGGTTAAAAAAAGGGGATTTAAATATTCATGAAACAGATTCAGATGTATTCGTATTTGAAAGAAATTATGAAAATGAGAAAATAATAGTTTTGGTTAATGTTTCAAATGAACAAAAATTAATTAAGGATGTTAATTTAAATGGGTGTTATGTTAATTTATTTAATGTTAGTGAAAAATACAAATTTGTAGGGAATAACAGTACAATAAGTATTTTCCCACATGATTTTAAAATATTATGTAAAATTTAATAGGTTATAATATGGTTAATTAGCTAAATTTGACGAATGTTATTACAATGCATGTATATGGTATTTGCTTACATTAGAGTGTATAATATACTATGTAAAATAATTAAATAACATTTTTGGTCATTAATCATAATATACAATAATTACTGATAATATAATATGCTATAAACATATTAAGGTACATTCAAAAAATAACAGACCGGTATGCTTGTCTATTTTGCGTCATACTGCGTTGATAAGTTTCCTAATAGATAAGCTATGAGAAAAACTTATCTACTTGGTTGAAATGAAATATACAGTACATCTTTGGTTTGCTATTTTATTTCATGTGTCTAACATAAAACAATATGTTAAGCATATTATTAAAATATATAAGCATAAAATATTAAAATTTTATCTAATGAGAACAATAATATATGAGAGGAGATAATATTATGGGTAAAAATGAAATGGTAGCAATGATATTAGCTGGTGGACAAGGATCAAGACTCGGGGTATTAACAAAAAAATTAGCGAAACCAGCAGTACCATTTGGGGGGAAATATAGAATTATAGATTTTCCGCTAAGTAATTGTTCTAATTCAGGTATATATACAGTGGGAGTACTAACTCAATATAAACCATTAGAATTAAATGCTCATATTGGTATAGGTGAGGCGTGGGATTTAGATAGAGCCCATGGTGGAGTAAGTATATTACCACCATATCAAGAAGAAAAGGGTGGAGAATGGTATAAGGGAACTGCGAATGCAATTTATCAAAATATAGAATTTGTTGACAGATATGATCCAGAATATATTTTAATTCTATCAGGAGATCACATTTATAAGATGGATTATACAAAAATGTTAGACTTTCACAAAGAAAGACAAGCAGAAGCTACTATTGCAGTAATTGAAGTGCCAATGGATGAAGCATCTCGATTTGGAATAATGAATACTAGAGAAGATTTATCAATATATGAATTCGAAGAAAAGCCTAAAAATCCTAAAAATAATTTAGCATCTATGGGAATATACATTTTTAATTGGAAAACTCTTAAGAAATATTTAAAAGAAGATGAAGCTAATAAAACTTCAAAGAATGATTTTGGAATGAATATAATTCCAAGTATGCTTGGTGATGGAAATAAAATGGTCGCTTATCCATTTAAGGGATACTGGAAGGACGTTGGTACTATAGATAGCTTATGGGAAGCAAATATGGATTTAATTAAGGATGATAATGAACTTGATTTACATGAAGAGGATTGGAAAATATATTCGGTTAACCCAATAAGACCAGCACAATATATAGGTGAAAATGCAAAGGTATCTAATTCACTAATCGTTGAAGGTTGTGTTGTCAACGGACAAATTGAAAATTCTATATTATTCCAGGGAGTTCAAATAGGCAAAAATTCAGTTATTCGTGATTCAATAATTATGACAGATGCAAAAATAGGAGATAACGTAGTTATTGAAAAAGCAATTGTTGGAAGTGGAGCTATTGTTAGAAAGGATTGTAAAATTTCTTTAGGTGATGAAATAGCTATTATTGCAGCAAAAGAAGAAGTAAAAATGGGTACAGTTATAGAAAATAATAAAGCTGTTTAGTAATCACTAAGGGGGAGGAAGAAATGAAAAATTGTATTGGCATAATTAACTTAGATGAAAATGAAAATAGAATGGGAGAATTAGTTGTAAATAGATCACTTGCTTCAGTTCCAATTGCAGCAAGATATAGAGTTATAGATTTTGTATTGTCTAATATGACTAACTCAGGCATTAACTGTATAGGCATTTTTACAAAAAATAAATCAAGATCATTAATAGACCATTTAACAAATGGTAGACCATGGGATTTGAATAGAAAGAAAGATGGGTTAAAAGTTTTTAATTTTGGAAATGATGAGCCTGTTTATGACGATGTTCATAATTTCGCTGAGAACATACAATTTTTAACACATAGTAGAAGAGAATATGTATTATTAGCACCAAGCTATATGATTTGTAATATAGATTATAATGAAGTATTAGAATACCATAAAAGTACAGGAAAAGACATTACGATGGCATACAAAAAGGTAAACAATGCAGATGAAGCTTTTGGGGATTGTGGAGTATTAAATTTTGATGACTCAGAAAGTGTTATAAGCGTAGGAGAAAATATAGGAAAAAATCCAAAAGCTAATATTAATATGGAAATGTATATATTAAAGACAGATTTGTTTATAAATATTGTAAATGACTGTGTAAGTAGTGGAATGTATAGAAAAGTTAAAGAATATATTCATAATAATTTAAATGTTTTAACTGTTGGAGCTTATGAATTTAAGGGACATTTAGATTGCATAAATTCAATTAAAGCATTATATGATAGTAATGTAGGATTTCTAAATAGAAAGATAAATAAAGAAATTTTTAATGAGGAGAGGCCTATTTATACTAAGACTAAAGATGAAGCCCCAACTCATTATGCAGATAATAGCAATGTTGTAAACTCAATAATAGCAAATGGTTGTCGTATTGAAGGAACTGTTGAAAATTGCATAATAGGCAGAAGAGTATATATAGGTAAAAATACTAAGCTTAAGGATTGTATAATAATGCAAAATAGCAAAATTGATGATGAAGCAGTATTAGACAATGTAATTGCAGATAAGGGTAGTGAGATAAGAAAAGGAGAAACGCTCATTGGATCTATTATGTATCCTTTAGTTATAAAAAAGAAAAAAATAGATTATAAATTAAAAAGATAAGATATATAAAAGAAATAACAAGTTAAAGATGCTAGCCTATTTTAGCTTAAAACAAAATAGATTAGCATACTGATTTGTTATTTTTTGAATATGCCTAATTACTGAGTGGAGCAGTAATTAGGCATATTCAATTATTAACTTAGGATAAATTCTCTTGGAGGTTTAATAAATTAATGAATTATTTATAATGCACAATATTTGATACAAGATATATAGATTAAATAAAGTGAATAGTTGTAAAATGGGGCTGTCGCATTAGCGGATTTAAATCTGTTAGCGATAGCTCCTTTTTTAGCTTGCATAAAATATTTTCTATATGGGATATTTCTTTAATTATTAAATATCTAAAAAAATAGTCGCACTTTAATAAGCATCTTTAAAAGACTTTTTAAAAATTACATTTATGCAGTTTTCTTTAATTCAAATAAATGCTTACCAGTACGGTCTGCTTGTATTTTACTATGTAGTTTGTTTATATTATGTGCCATAGCAAGAAGTATGCTTTTTGCTATGGCGTTCTTTTGCTCTCGGCACATAAATCTTCTAAAATTCATGTCTTGCTTTATTTGGACAAAAGAGCCTTCTACTTGTATACTTATATTTACTCTAAGTAGACAGGCTTCCACAGTTATAATTCTTTCAAAATCTTCTTTTCTTTGACAATTGGATTTTTTTGATGTCTCAATTCTCTTGGTTCTCTGCTCTAAAGGCGTTTTAGAATTATTTCCTTTTATGCATTTACTTTTATAGTTACAATTATTGCAATCTTCGCAAATATAAATTGTTTTTTCACTTTCATATCCTGTTTTAGATTTTGTGATTTTTATGCCTTCCTTTTTTAATTGCTTACCATTTCGGCATGTATAGAAATCTTGCTCTTCATTGTAATCCATATTTTCTAGCTTACCAATATCATTTTTAAATTTTCTTGTTTTTGATGTTTCGTAATTAGCTAGCTTAATAAATGACATTTGTTTATTTTCTTCAATAAATGAATAATATAGGAATGGATAAGAACTTGATATTATCACCTTCTTTTCCACTCCTCTACACCGTACATGTGACTTTCACCGCATACGGCGTTCCATCAGCATTTTATTAAGTTTAATATTTATTTTAAATCATAGAATTTCCAACAAGTTTGCGAAGTTTATTAATTTTATTTAAGGCTTTTCTATCCAACTTTATCCTTTATTTATATTCCTTAATTTTGAGTTCATCAGCTTCGTTTATGAAACTTCTTATTTCTTTATTAACCAATACGAGATTGTGATAATTATCAGTTCCTCCATTTTCCTTAGGAACTATATTTTTTATTTCCATGTCGTTTATGTTTAAATTTTCTTTACTGACGTGACATAATCCTCTTTGTGCTACAAAAAGTGATAATCTGTTATCATTTTTCTGTATGCTTTCGTTTTTTGTAAAAGAGTTATTTATAAGAAATTTTAAGTTATTCTTAAATTCATCGTCAAGGTCTTTATGGATATGGAATCTGTCCAATATTGTGTATCTGCTTACTATCATCTTCATAAGCCTTGGTATTTTAAATTTTACTCCTGCTAATGGATATATAGTGATTTTACAGATACTTATGGGTTTGAAATTGTATTTTCCATAAATCCTTTTATAAGTTTTATTTTCATATAGGGTATTGCTTCGTATACTTCTTGTTCGATTATAGAGCCTTTTTCTAACTAAGAAATTTATTTCGCTGAAATCCAAATTAACATGGGTAGCGATTTTATAATAATTATGCCATCCTAAAATCATTGAATTTAATTTTTCTACTTTATATATTTTAGGATTATTCTTTATTTTTTCTATTTGGTTTTTATAATTCCTAATGATTTTCGTTTTAGCTTTATTAGATATCATGCTTTTAACAACAAATTTCCTTTTCTTTTTAACAGCTTTTAGTTTAAAGCCAAGAAAATTCGAGTAATTTTTTCTTAGATTTATCACCATTGATTTTTCGGGACTGATATCCAACTTAAGTCTTTCTTTCAGCCATTTTGTTACAGCTATAAATATTTTCTGAGCGGATACATAATTGTTTGTTAAGATTTTAAAGTCATCAGCATAGCGCACAATGTACATTTCCTTTAAATTTGTTTGTTTTAATGCTCTTATTTTATGCTGTTGAGTTGAATATTCTTTTGTTTTCATGCCTTCCCATTGACTGTGTATCCACCAATCCAGTTCATTTAGTACAATATTAGATAAAAGTGTTGAAACTATACCGCCTTGCGGAACGCTTTTTTATGGAATACCGATACCTTCAATTTCTGCCTTAAGCATTTTGGATATTATAAATATTAATTTTTTATCTTGTATTCCCATAGTCCACATCTGCTTTAAAAGTTTTCCATGATTGATGTTATCGAAAAATCTCTTAATATCAATATCTATAACATAATGAAGTTTATTTATGTTTATTAGCTGCATCACTTTTGCTACTGCATTTTCAGCACTTTTATCAGGTCTAAATCCATAACTTCCATGATAGAATTTAGCTTCTGCTATCAGTTCTAAAATTTGTTTTATACACTGTTGAACCATTCTATCATCAATTGTTGGTATGCCTAAAGGTCTTAGTCCTCCACCTAATTTTTCTATTTCAACTCTACGTACTGGCATCGATTTGAAATCTTGAAATCTTTCTTTTATATATCTTATCCATTCTGATATTTCATATCTATCTATATCCTTTATGGTAGTCCCATCAACACCTGGAGTTTTGCTCCCTTTGTTATTTTTTATATTTCTGTAAGCTAAAGCTATATTTTTATCATTTATTATCATAGAAATTAAATCTTTAAATATATAACCTTCTTTACTTTTGGTATAAAGTAAATCTTGTGTTTTTTGAATATCATAATATTCATTATTTCTTAGTTGCTGTTTCTTTAATATTCCTTTTCACCTGCCATCATTAGTTAGCTTCATTCGATAACCGTTTCAGCTTTTTTAGTCTTAATCGAACTTAATGATTTTCTAATAATTTAATTCTTAATAAAACATTGATTTGTGGCTATCCCTTCGCTTGCTTTCACAAGTTTCATCGGTACTATGCCAATACTTTCACTGATATAAAAGTAAGTTATAGTTAATTTTTAGCCTTTCCTTACAACCACTTCAAAGGAAATAAGCCCTCCATGTTATCAGCTTACCACGTTCCAATAACTTTATCCTTGCATATATCCTTAGGTAATTCCTATGAGCCTGTGTGCTTGATACTGCCTGTAACAATATAAGGAGTTTCATAAAGAAAATTCTTACTCATCCTCACACACCCTACAACTTTGGTAGGTAAAACATTTCTATTTTATCAGCGTATAGACCCGTACATTCGGAATTTTGTCAGTCTTTTTTTTCTAAGACATTCTTACCATAGATATTTTATGGACTCCCGACCTATCTTACACTCGACCACCTCTGGTTCGCTTTTCTTAAAATTTTACTTTTTAGGGTATAATCTCAGCCGACTTCACCGAACTTATAACAAAGTTTTTCTTATTAAAAGCTTCGCTATTCGGAGTATCAGAGAAAGCCCTTCCAGACGTTACCCTCTCATTTGACTTTTCAAGTTATTAGTTCTCAAACAAATTTATTTGTTTAGGCAATACTTTTCATATTGCAACGTGTCGCACTTTCTTCGCTTTCATATCCGGCATCTGTGACTATTTTTAAGTATTTAAATTTTAACCTTTCTTCCATGATTTTAAGAAAAGGTATAAGTGTTGTTGTGTCTGTTGGTTGTGGCCTAATGGTAAACCATACAATATATTCTGAATCTACACCATGCTGCAAATTATAAGCTGGTTTAAGTTATCCATTTTTCATAGCATCTTCTTTCATTCTCATAAATGTAGCATCAACATGAGTTTTTGAATAACTGTTACGACTACCGCAAGTGTATACTTTTTTTGTGTATTCTTTAAACTTTGAAAGATATTCTTCAAGAGTTTCAATTGAACGTTGCAATGGAGTCCTTCTTTTCCCACATCCGTGGACGAATTCGATGCCTTCTGATTTTTTTAGAGCATAAAGCTTTTTCCTAAGCTTTTTTACATGTTTCATTTGCATTGTATCTTTATAAATGACATTAATACCATAAAGAGTTTCACAATCTTCATCATTTTTCTTTGCAATACTTGATTTTCCCTTATTCAGGAATAAGTCGAATATAAATCTTTTAAATTCATCTCCTCTATAGATTGACTTAGTAAACGCATTGAATCATTAGCTGGTATCAATAATCAATATTTAACGGAAGTTTTTATTGATAAAATTGTTGATTAACTGTAAAATATTTTTGATTTGTATAATAATATTTTACTATAAAGGGGCTGTTGCAAAACTAACAAGTTAGTTTTGTATCAGCTCATTTTTTATAAAAATAAAAAATGTGAATTCCGAAGAACCCACATTAATTGTATAATTAAATTATGCAACTAACTAAATCATACACTAAAAATTATAATGAATTTAATGATAATTTTCAACTTATATTACCATTAGATTTAGAAAATTTAATACCAGAAGATGATTCTGTCCGATTGCTAAGTCATGTATTGGAGGGATTAGATTACACAAAGTTGTATAAGGCGTACTCTTCCGTTGGAATAAAACCAGCAGTGGAACCTAAAATCATGTTCAAAATATTATCTTACGCTTATTCTCAAAATATTTATTCAAGCAGAAAAATAGAAAAAGCATGCAACAGAGATATAAATTTCAGATGGTTGCTTCAAAGCTATAAAGCACCTGATCATGCTACAATTAGTAGATTTCGTAAAGACTATCTTTCAAATGAAGTAATTGAAGATTTATTTTATCAACAAGTTAATTATTTAGCCAATCAAAATGAAATATTATTTAAAAATGCATTTATTGATGGCACTAAAATCGAAGCGAATGCCAATCGTTATACCTTTGTTTGGAAAAAAGCTATTTTGAAAAATGAGGGGAAAATGTTTGATAAAATTCTTGTTCTCTTAGAAACTATTAATCTTGAAGAATTGAAGCAATTTACTGTTCAGAAAGAAACACTGATAGATGACATTATTAAAATTATTCAATGGCTTGCATCTGAAAAAAAGAAAAGAAACATTGAATTTGTTCATGGAATTGGTAAGAGAAAAACTAAGATTCAAAAATGGACAGAGCAACTAACCGAATATAAAGAAAGACAAGAAAAATATAATTTTAGTAAAAATCTGTTTTCAAAAAGAAATAGCTATTCTAAAACTGATCCTGACGCAACTTTTATGCATATGAAAGATGATCATATGAGAAATGGTCAATTAAAGCCAGCATATAATGTACAAATTGCAGTTGAAAGTGAATACATGACCGGTGTCAGAATATTTGATGATAGAAATGACATAGCAACATTAATACCTATGCTTAATAATATGAAAGAAAAAATTAGCCGTAAATATCTTAATGTAATTGCTGATTCAGGTTATGAAAGTGAAGAAAATTATTTATATCTAGAATCAAATAAACAAACTCCTTATATAAAGCCACAAACTTATGAAAAGTGGAAAAAAAAGAAGTTTTAAAAATAATATAAGTAAACGTGAAAATATGAAATACGATGCTGAATCAGATTTTTATATTTGCCATAATAATAGAAAGTTGATACCGACTTCTATTATTCATAGAAAATCCGCAAGTGGATACAA
>NZ_JAJFUC010000001.1 GCF_021372645.1 Clostridium sp.
ATAGAAAAAGAGCAACCAGTAGTGGAATTAACTACTGAATCAATTGGTATAGATGTTGGAGTAAAAGATTTAGCCATATGCTCCAATGGAATGACTTTTAAAAATATTAATAAAACTAAGAAAGTTAAGAAACTTGAAAAAAGGCTACATAGATTACAACGTAGGGTATCTTGCAAATACCTAGAAAATAAAGAGGGGAGTAAGTTTGTCAAAACAAGTAATATTATAAAAATCGAAAAGCAGATTAAATTACTATGGAACGTATTGAACAGGGAATTAAACAGAAATTTGTAGATTTTTATAAATTTTTGGCAATGGTATGAATGAATAAAGAAATTATAATTAATAAAATGAAATCAGCATTTGAAACAACGATTCCATCAGAAATAGATTATGCATTAAAAGTTTTAAAAAATGCCGAAATTATAATGGATGGAGAGAACGTTAAAGGAAGAGAAAGATATCTTATATCAGTAACTGCTATACTTCATGATATAGGTATGATTAATGCAAAGAAAAAATATGGTCTAACTTTTGGTCACTATCAAGAAAAAGAAGGCCCCAATGCTGCAAAAGAATTACTTGTAGGTGAAGGTTTAAGCGATGATGAGATAGAAAGAATCTGTTATATAATAGGCAATCATCATTCACCTAATAAAGTTGAAGGTATGGATTTTCAAATACAATGGGAAGCGGATTTAATAGAAGCACTTAAAAAATTGGATAAAGAAAACATTCAAGATAAACTAGAAAAAATTATCAATAAAAACTTTAAAACTAAATCTAGATTTGAGTTGGCTAAAAAAATATTTATAATGACTTAGTTTCAAAGGTTAGAATTAGATAATATACGAATAAAATATGACTTGGTGACTGTCACCATTTTACCTAAGACACTTACTTATGGCTATTACTCATAATATTTGCTTTATTAGTGTCCTAAATTGAATATAAGTTTCAAATAATTAAAGGAGGCTGTTGCAAAATAGAAATATAATTTCTATTTTGGACAGCTCACTTTTTTAAAACTCAACCCTTTAATTTTTCTCCTATACTCATTTTATTGACCTCCTGTTTGATTTGATGAGACTATAATATGAAATAGCACCCATAAAAACAAGAAATAATAGATTACACTAATGATACGCTGCGTAGCATAGAAACATTTTATTTGAAAATGGTACCTCCCTGTGAATTGCTATTTTATTTCAATATTATTAGTAACTTCTTTTGTTACAGTTTTTGTATCTATATTTAGTTAAATTTATTGTTTCATTATTTGTTACTAATTTAGTAATATATATAGTTACATTTATGGTTACTATATACGTATCATTTATAGTAGTATTTTATGTTACGTATTAATTTACATTATTCGTTACAAAAATTATTACTAAATTTTCTTATATATTTACAACAAAAGAACACGAAATAACTATTTCGTGCCCGTTTATCTTATTTTATTAATCAAAAACTCTTAAAACTCCTGTATCATCTTACATCTACTTTTTAACAAATTAACCATAGCTCTAGCCCTATATTCAGGAACCTTTGAAAAATCTATCTTTTCAATATGATTTGCTAAAATATTGGCCCAGTTTTTATACTTTTTAGGATCTTGTTTTATTATTTCTTTTGCTTGGGCTTTATTATCAATATCAAAAGTTCCAATCATGCTCTTACTATAATCATACTCTTTAAAATCTTGTTCCATTTCAAAATTTAAAAGAGAATATCCATTATCAAATATCGGAGCCAATCCTTTAATTTCACCAGTATCATTGTTAATTAGAAATCCAAAATTACTAAAATGTCTATCCTTATTTTCTATTATAAAATCAAATACCATAAGATCATTAAGCTGATCTATGCATCTATCTGGAATTACTCTGCATACATCGTTATATCTCCACTTAGTCTTACTTCCAAGCTCACTAGTTAAATATTCTGTCATTGTTAGATACCCGAAGTTTTCTGATGTAAATAACTTACTCCTTACACATTCTATTTCATTCCATTTGACCATTTCATATTTAACATAATCTAACCCTAGCACCGCAGCTACCTGAAAAGCTATTATTTCTGAATACATTTCATTACCAGCATTAGCGTATCCATAAGTGTTTGCTTTGTAAAGATATATATCACCCTCAATTATTCTCCAAGCTTTTCTAAGCATACCTTGTGTTGTAAGTTCTGGAGTCCTTATCTTGCCGCCTAATGATGACGTGTTTCCAAAAAACGATATAAGGCCTAAATTTTCTTTAAATCCTTTATATAAATTTACATCATTCCATCTTAAAAGGCTCCCATTTATATTTAACTCATTTTCTTCTCTTATCCAATAAGTATCATTTAAACTAGTACCATGATTAACTAATAACAGATTAAATCTTTCCTTACTATCTAAATTAAGACTTAAAAGAACTCTATCTATATGTTCTCTGCTAGTAGGTATTGCTCTACTATTAACCCATGTATCCAACTCATTGCTATTCTTTGCAATTAAATAAGGTCTTGTTTCATTTTTATATTCTTTTATTATTTTAAATTGACCTTCTAAGGTGTCAGTTTTTATAAATTCTAATACTACCTTATCTTTGTTCATTAATTGATATTTAACCATTATCATTCACCTCCACTACACTTAATGTTCAATTGTCAATATTCAATGATCAATGATGAAACAGCAGTAAATGAAAATTAAGCATTGATTATTGACAATTAATGATTAAGTTTCCTTGCATAAACTCGATTGAAATTTGTAATCTATATAGTATAATATTTTTACTTATTTTTCTCTAAATCCTTCAATACTTTTTCCAAAGTTCCATTTAAATATATATCAACAAATTCAGCTTTCTTATATCCTAAAATTTCTGATATTTTTTCTATTTTTTCTACTGTATCTTGTGATAAATTATAATTAGGTCTTACTCTCTTATCACTAGTAAATTTCGCTATTATATCCTTTTTCCCAAGGGTAATTGATTTTATTATATTAACATTTTTAGTAACCTTTTTTGTACCTATTTTAGTTACTTTTATTGTTTCATTATTTGTTACTGATGTAGTATCTTTAATAGTCACATTATTAGTTACCACATTAGTATCATTAACATTAATATTTTCTGTTACATTTTTTGTATCATTATCCGTTACATTTTCATTGATATTATTAGTAACAAAACTTGTTACTAAATTTCTCTTTTCAGTATCATTTAACGGTTTAGCTACAACCGGTTTTATTACTTTTTTCTTCTTTCTTACCATGAGATTATCTCCTTTGCTACATTGTTGTAGGCTATAGCACCATCAAACTTTTTACCAGCATATTGAGTTATACTTTCAAATCTCATTACTGCATCTTTGAATTTAGTACTATTTTTAATATATTCAGGAAAAACATAATATTTTTCATTTAGCATTTGTGCTACTTCCCTGCTGTGATTAGCTCTGCCATCATACATAGTTATAAGTACTTTTACCTCTTTTAAGTTCTTATTAAATTCTTGCACTTGCTTAACAGTTTCATTTAATATTCCAAGAGCTCTAAAAGAAAGATACGATGCATCAGTTGGAGCTATTGCATAATCTGATGCAAATAAAGAATTTATTGTAGTATTTCCAAGCGATGGACTATTATCTATAAGAATATAATCAAAAATTTTCTTAGCATTTTCAAGGGCTTTAGATAAAACCGTTTCCCTTCCCATAACTCCCATTAAATACATTTCTATAGTTGAAAATTCTATGCAGCTAGGAATCATAAATAAATTTTCATTTCCTGTTGGAACTATTACTTCCTCTAATTTCATCTCTCCCCTAAATACATTTTCTATACTTACATAATGTTCTAGTGGATCAAGTCCAACATATACACTCAAACTACTCTGAGGATCCAAATCTATTATTAATGTTTTTTTACCCATTTTACTTAATTCATATCCTAAGTTATATGTTGATGTTGATTTTCCTACTCCGCCCTTATTATTTAAAATACTAATCACAATGCCCATTTTTGTCACTCCTTTTGTATATAATTTTCTTTAATTTTGTTACAGGTTCTGTTACAATTTATTTAATATTTGTTGTAATATATCTTATAACGTTTTTTGTAACTCAAATAGTTAATGCCAATCTACTATTTGAGTTACTATTTTTTTACTAAACTTGTTACTAATTATGTTACAAAATAATTTACTATCTATAACATAATTCAGTATATATTATTACCTAAATAGTTACTAAAAATGTAACATTTTTTTGTTACAAATAAAGTTACATATTTTAATACTTTTTATAAATTTATATCTATAAATCAATCTCTTTTAAATCTCTATTTTCCAGTTATTTTAGTGATTTATAAAGCTTAATAAAATACTTGGGATCTTTTAAAATCTTTATATTTTCAAGCATATTGTTGTACTCATTTTGAGATATTAAAACAACATTTTTATTATCTTTTCTAGTTATAATTACAGTTTCATCTTCATCATTTACCTTATCACAATATGATTTTAAATTTTCACGTACATTTGTATAATTAACAGCTATCATTTAACCATCTCCTTATTAAATTGTACAATATTTCGTACAGTATTATTATAAACTATTTTTTCATTTTGAGTTTAAATTTAATTATGAATTTATTTATAATAATAAAAATAGCCTTATAGCATTCACTTGTTTTTATTTTGTATTAGCTAATGTTTCTCTCTTCGACCTTACTCATAATTCATCTATTAATTCCTGGAACAGAAAGAAACAATTTCTATAGCGTATGCAAAAGTAAATTGATGCAACAAGTGGAAAGATAATTTACTCAGAAGAAAAAACTTATGATGAAAATGGTGAAGCTATTTGGAAGCTAGCAAAGAGTTAATAATATCAATATTTAATATTAATATATAACTACAATATTTTAGTTTACAATGTTATGTTGATATGTTATCGTAATATTACATAATGATACTATTAATAATATTAAATAATGAGGTGAAATATAAATGTGTAATATTATATCTATAATTAATGTTAAAGGTGGAGTAGGAAAGACTACAACTGCAATTAATTTAGCTGGACAGTTTGCAGAACAAGAACATAAAGTATTATTGATAGATAACGATTCACAATCTAATTTAAGCCAAATTTTAAATGTAGAAGCTGAATATAATTTATATGACTTATATTCTAATTCTAAAGTGAATTTTGAGGATTGTATAGCAAAATATAATGAATGGATTGATGTGATTCCAAACACAATTGAATCGGCTGTATTAGAAAGTGAACTTCATAATAAGATAACAAGAGAAACAATTTTAAAAAATAAATTTGAAAAGTTTAAAAATAACTATGATGTAGTTATAATAGATAATTCTCCATTTTTAGGATTATGCACAACAAATGCAATGTGTTTAAGTAACTATTATATTGAAGTAATAGACAATAGTACAAGTGCCTTGCAAGGTTTAAATTTAGTTGATAATCTTGTTAAAAATATCAAAGAAAATGGTGTAAATGATAGCCTAAATTTACTAGGAATATTAAGAAATAATTTTGATAAAAAGACTATATTTTCTAAGCAGATAAATGAGGTTATTATAGAAGAATTTAAAGAAGATCTTTTTGAAACAATAATATATAATAGTGTTAAATTTAAAGAGGCTGCAACAATGAATAAGACCATGCAAGAGTATAATAGTAAATATGCAAAACCTTATAAAGATTTATACTATGAGTTAATTAAGCGTATTAAATAATTGAAATATTGTGTATTAAAATAATAGTATTAAGTATTAGTATTTAATATTGACATATAATACTGAATAATATATTAAAATATAATATTAAAGGGTGATATTAAAATGAATATGAATTTAAAAAATAATATTAAGAGTAATATTAAAAAGGGAAATGAAACATCAATGTTAGATAATAATATTAAAGATGATGTTAAAGATAATACTGAAAATAAAGATCAGGAGACAGGCACAAAAAAATTTACAATTGGAAAGAAAAAAGAAGATAAGAGTGTTCGAAAATCATTTCCACTTTATGTTGATGGAGCAATGCAAAAGGATCTAGATGATATATGCAAAAAAACAAAATATTCTAGAAATGAATTAATTTTAATGATGATACAATATTGCATAGATAATTTAGAAATTACGGAGTAAAAAGTAAGTTCTTCTATATAAAATGGTAAGTGACCTATTTTTATACGTATGTCGGCTGTATCTATATATAGTGAAAGAATCCTCATGGCTATAAATAAATGTTTATAGCTGTTAGGATTCTTTCATTTTCTAAGTTATTAAGCAACTTTATCATCACCTTTAAGATTCAGATTCTTATCTACAACATGGCTTAAATCAATTATAGCCTTTGATAGTACATCAATCTTAGTTTCAAAGCGAATAAGAAGATAACTAGCTACAGCTATCGGAAAGCCTGTATTAGTAATTAAAGTAATCCAATTTTCCATAAAACAACCCCCTTTCATATGAAATACTTAAATAATAAATAGTTGATTTAATTTCTTCAAAGTAGAAGCTCTAAACTGATAATTTCTTAATAAAAATGAGAAAAGCCCTAAGAAGATATATAGATATCATGATAACTTCTTATCTTCTTAAGGTAAAATAAGGTCTAGAAATTCCTATAAGTTCTTGTATAATCAGCACTCTCGTATATTTTAAATTCATCAAAGCGCCTACGGTATAGACCTAAGGCACGTTCTCCATTACAATTACACCACATTAGAAAATCTTCTTTGATTTTTTCCATTTTGGAATTAGCTTTAATATCTTTTAGCAGCGTAGAATTATTTAAAGCAGTCACGCCACAGTTATATGCAAATGAAACAAGAGCATCAAATTGATTTTGTGAAAGTGAAAGTCCAAGAATTATTGTATTAACTGAATCAACAAAGCTGTTTAAATCTTTTTTTAGTAGATCCTTAGCTTCTTCGACCGTAAGACTTTCAAAATTTTCACCAGATACAATAACATGACCATAACCTATAGTTTGATTTTGAGAATCTAATCCACGATAAGGCTCTGCATAAAAACTTTCATAGTCAGCTATAAAACCAATTCCTTCAGGTGAGATGTTATAGTTCATAGATGGACACAGGAAGCCTTTTGTTTTAGAACCAACTATCCCATCAACTACAAGATTATTAAGCTTCTGAAAGTCAATAAGGCTACTGTAGGTATTAATGCCTGCAATGCCATCTAAACTTAAATTATATCCATGTTGATTTAGAGCTGTTTGGATATATTTAATTTCATTAATAAGCTTTGACCAGGTGTTATCACCAACTATTCCATCAGCAGCTAAACCATAAGAGCTTTGAAAATTCTTTACTGCATTTTCAGTTTTAGTACCAAAGATGCAATCAATTGTGAGTGGATCATATCCTAACATCTTTAAATTATTTTGAATAATTCCAACTTCCGGTCCTGTTGAACCATTTTTTAGCAACATATTAATTCCTCCAAATTATATATTTATAATATATAAGCAATAAAACAGGAATTTAATGTATTTTGCAGGATATGTAATATATTAATATTAGGGATTAAAAACAAAGAAAATGGTGATTGTCACCATACTGAGGGAACTTGTGACTGAAGTTGCTGTGAACGAGAATACATATTTACTGGATAGTTTCAGTATCATAAAAGACAATTATTTATATAGAGCAGGATAAGATGAAAAGCAGGTGATTACATGGAGAATATAACATTAGACCAAATTAGACAACTATTAGATGAAGAATTAAAGCCTATTAAGGATAACCTTAGGGAAATCAAGTCAGATGTTAAAGAAATAAAAGCAGATATCGGGAATATTAAGGCAAATGTCAAGGAGATTAAAACAAATCTTCAAGAAGCTAAAGAAGAACTAAGAACTAAATAATTTCAGAATGATAATCAGAGGTACTCTAAAGTATCTCTTTTTATTTGGTGCAATAGATAACGTTAGATATTTTAGAATGGAATAGAGATATTTATAGATTCATGAAGAGATATTTCTGATAGTTGCAGTTAAGTATGTTGAGTTATGTGGGATGAAAGAGGGCAGACCAAAACGTTCTGATAATCGCAACGTTTTAAGTTTAGAAGAAATAGCCAAACAATTAGAACTAAATTAGGTTTACTTCAACACTTGCTTACATACTAGAGCCTTAAAAGTCCACGATACGATAAGGCTCTTTTAACAAAGCCAGTAAATACAATGGTTTCAGAAAATACACTGATTTATCAAAATACCTGTAAGGCATTGATATATAAGGGTTCTATCGATGTTGCATGCGATAAGCATTTTTGTGTAGTTAGATTGAATATCATAGGCAATACTTCTAATAAGTAGAGTTGTTGCAGATGGAGAAGAAGGAAAGTTATATAAATATAAAGCTAAGTATAATACTAATGTTTGTTGCAGTTGTTGGAGCATTAGCAATTATAAATACAATTTAAAATAATTTTGGTATCATAACTTATAAGTTACGACACCGATAAATAATTATAATTTCTCAACTATCAATCTTATGGTACTATCTTAGCATAAGATTAATCCGCACTAGTAGGAAATACGAAGCAATTATTCATCATATAGACATTCAAAATCATCATGCAATATAAATTTTTCAGTATATGTTATGGCTTTATGACTGGCAGTCTTTACGTATGGATTCTTTAATAAGGCTTCCAGTTGTTCATCTGAAAAATATTTTTTCCCTATTTTAATCAGCTCCTTTAAAATAGTTTACAATAAAAATTACCTAAAACAACAAGATATAAAAAACAAAGAAATTTTTATTTAGCAAAAAAAGCATGTCAATATCAATTAACACGCCTTAGCCCTTTTCGTTATGCAGTTTTTTTACTAGTAACAAAAAAATCTGTTATAAGTTTCATAAATTTATGATATTTCTTATTTTTTTCTATAGCTAACTTATATAGTTCTTCTGTGATTTCAGCAACTGCAAGATTGGGATGGAATAGTTTTTTCATAGTTTCTAAATCTTTTTCTTCACAGTAAGCAAACTCTGGTAGTATTCCTGCTCTTACTAATTCATAATATTTCATTGTTATAGTCCTCCTTTAATTTAATCGATATACTTGAAATTCATTCAATAAACCATACTCTAGAAACAAAGCAAAATTTGCTTAAAAAATTGTATGGTTTAATAACCTAATTGAATTTTATCACAATATATTTTGATTTAGAAATTCATTTACAAAGGTAAATACTGAATTACAGCCCAAAATGATATACTGTAAACATTTCTACATTCATTTTATGTAAAATATCTGTTATTTACATGATTATTCATTCATTTAATGTAAAACATTTATTGTTTACATAATTACTTTAGTTATATCAACACCATGCTCAATATAAATGCTTACAATACACAAAAACAAAACCAGGGCTTATTCTTAAACCCTGGCTTGATATGAAAATAAGTGTAATTATGGGGATTTAAAAGTTATTTTTGGAGTAATCCCCAATAATCATCTTCAAAATCATTTCCCATGACAATCACCTTTTTCATTTATTATTGTGTGCAGTATTAAATTAAATATACCAGTATCAATACTGATAAGCATTGATAACGATAGTAATATATAGAGAGAATCTGAATAGTAAAATTAAACGATACAAGTATGTTTAAAAGTAAGATTAATCAAAGAGCAAAAATAAGCATATAAATGATAGAATTTTATATTAACTAAATTCATTCTATCTATATGAAAATTGCGTACTATATTCACACTCATAGACCTATTTATTTGAACTAAAATGATTGAACACATAATAGTCTTTCAATACAAAGTAACATAATTTTTCTTATTTCATATACTGTAATAAGAAAAATTATTAAATAAGGAAAGGAAAGATATTTATGTTAAGTGTAAATGAATTATCGTCTACTCTAACTCCGGAGCAATTAGTTGAATTGCTATTAGGCGGAGGTATACAACAAGTTAGTAATATATCCTTTACTGGAAGCAATGCTTCAGCTGGCACATTCAGTGGGGGTACAAGCATATTCGGTTTCGAAGATGGAGTGATTCTTAGCACTGGATCAATCCAAAATATAATTGGCCCAAACACCATGGAGAATATTAGTTATAGTAATTTTTTGCCTGGTGACAGCGATTTAGACAGTTTGGTAACTCCATATAATACCTTTGATGCTACAGTTCTTGAGTTTGATTTCACACCTATTACAAATGAAATAATATTCCAATATCAGTTTGCTTCCGATGAATATAATGAATGGGTTAATAGTGAATATAACGATGTGTTTGCTTTCTTTTTGAATGGGCAGAATATAGCATTGATACCTGGTACAACAACTCCAGTTTCAATTAACAATGTAAACCTTGATAACAATGCAATTTATTATATTAACAATGATCTAGCTAGTGGAGCACCACGAGATACTGAAATGGATGGTATGACAGTAACATTGACTGCAAAAGCTGAAGTAGCTCCTTTTGAAATAAATCACATTAAGCTTGCAATTGCAGATACAAGTGATTATATATATGATTCTAATGTATTGATTAAGGCAGGAAGCTTTGTGTCTGATACAGAACCTCCTGTACTAACAGTACCACCAGATATAACAGTTATAGCAACAGGGGACAAGACTTATGTTGATATAGGAATTGCAACTGCAACAGATAATTTATCAAAACCGGAAGATATAGTTATAATAAATGATGCACCAGAAGATGGATATCCAGTAGGAACAACTGTAGTCACATGGACTGCAACAGATCAAAGTGGAAATACTGCTACAGCAACACAGAATGTAACAGTAAATCCTGCAATAAAAGTTATAGCTATCGATATAAAACCAGGAAGTTATCCTAACTCCATTAATCTTAAAAATAATGGAAATGTTCCAGTTGCTGTTCTAGGTAGCGAATCTTTTTATGTTTCAACAATAGATTCCAGTACCGTAACATTCGCAAATGCAAAAGCATTGAATATCGGTCAGGGGCTTGAGGATGTAAATGGAGATGGATATATGGATAAAGTTTTCCATTTCAAAACAAGTGAGCTTAACTTGACAAATAGCAGCACTGAAGCTTCTCTTGAAGGCAAAACATTAGCCGGAGAAAATTTTAAAGGCAGTGACAGTGTTAGAATAGTTCAATAATAGTGCATACTAAATCCTGCGGGTTGTTTGGTAGCCATATCCTTAAATTCAGATACTTGCTCAAAAAAATTAAATTGTTTTTAGTTTATTAATTAATATTAGGTTAGGGAGGTCAATTTTGGCTTCTCTTTCCTCATTTATTTTTAGTATTTCATTAGGTTACATAATTCTTAAATTAAATAGCAATCTCAGGAGTACCTAAAGTAAGGTATTCCTTTTTTTATTACCAAAAATCAATCTATGGTATCATAAATTATAGGTAAAGCAGTTGCACAGAATAAGGATGGTTTTAGTAAAATTCTGATGTCTATAAAACATGTGAATACATAAACAAATTGAGGTTATGGCTTGCAATTTTAGGTGTAATTAATCTCAATAAGTATCTATGGTAAAACAATATGATTTTGCAGACATGAATTTTTCTTATGGAATAACTTAACAGTAGTAATACTAGTATATTTAATTTAATAATGCACACAATAATATCTGAAAGAGGTGATTGTCATGGGAAACGATTTTGAAGATGATTATTGGGGATTACTCCAAAAATAACTTTTAAATCCCCATTAAGTACACTTATTTCAAAATGAAGCCAGGGTTTAAGAATAAACTCTGGTTTTATTTTTTGTAAAATGGTGACAGTCACCATACTGATATTATTTTGCAAATAACCACCTGTGCGGTGGTATTCTAATTGGAGACACAAGTTCTTTAGCTAAATTAACAGAAAATGTTAAAGAAAACAAGTTATTTAAAGATATGTTTTGAAAATAAAGGAAGTGTCTTCAAATTATCAGGAAGGTACGTACCTAAATTCATGGCATTAAATTTCATAAATGTATAACAAAAGCCTATATCTTAAGTTGCTAAGATATAGGCTTTATAATGTCTACAATGTCTACCAGTTTTTTGAATCAATCTCAAAGTATGCCTTAGAGTGTGAACATACAGGACATATTTCAGGAGCCTCGTCATCTATATGAATATATCCGCAGTTACGGCAGATCCAAGTCTTTTTCTCATCTTTATTGAAGACCTTGTTTTCTTGAAGATTTTTCAAAAGTTGAAGATATCTTTCTTCGTGATGTTTTTCAATTTCAGCTATAAGAGTAAATAATCTAGCTATATCTGTAAATCCTTCTTGTTTAGCTTCCGCTGCAAATTCCTTGTACATTTCAGTCCATTCATAATGTTCACCACCAGCAGCAGATTTGAGATTTTCTTCAGTATTTCCTATACCGCTTAGAAGTTTAAACCAGATTTTTGCGTGTTCTTTTTCGTTATCTGCGGTTAGTTTAAATATCTCACTTATCTGTTCATATCCTTCTTTTTTAGCAGCAGAAGAGAAATATGTATACTTATTTCTTGCTTCAGATTCACCTGCAAATGCAGACCATAAATTCTTTTCAGTTTTACTTCCCTTAAGTTCCATTTCAAACACCTCAACTCAAATATTTTTTATCTCTTAAATTATCTATATATAACTACACCAGACAATTAACTTATACTAATTCTTTTTTCAATAATCCATGTATGTTACAATATGCTCTAATGCATACGACATCTCCATCTGTTTTGAAAATAGCTTCTGGTTTTTCGCCTGAATTTAAATATTTTCTATATATGCATTTAGGTGTCTGTAGTTCAATCCATTCTATATAATGTTTTTCTTCCATTGGGTGATCTATACTGCCAACTTTAATCAATACTTCATTTTCTATCTTTTCTACCACATGAATATGTTTTTCTTCTGATGCGTCAACAGTATTTTCTGTTTGCAAAGTCATAGGTTGTCCACAACAAACTAATTGTCCTCCGCTTGCATGAGTTACCTCTATAATGTTTCCACATAAAGCACATTTGTATATTTCATTTAATTTAGTCATTTATATTACCTCCAATGCAAAATATTATTATAATCTGGACAGTCAAAAATTATTTATCATTAAGAAACCTGTAGATCCTCATAAAATGAAGGGTATACCTGTTTGTTTTTATAGAACTTTTGATTGTCCATTTATAATATTATAGCATTAAATATTAAGAATATATAGAAAATTTAAAATATAATGTTAATTCTTGAGAAATATATAAATTCTACGAAAATAATTACTTATTCTTTTAGTTGTCCCTATGATAATTCTTGCATGAAATCATTTCATGCTTTATTAAATTCTGTTGTTATTCTGAAAGTGTACAAGCTATAAGGTTCATGGCGTGTACACTTTTTAACGTTTCTCAAGTTGAACAGGCTCTCCAGTTTGTACATTTTTGACAATAAAGGGATTCTCAATATTTACGACAAAGCCCATTCCAATAAATAGAAATTTATAATACATAATGGTATAATTCACTTATAAGTTGTTATGGAATTGTAGAAAGGTGTGAAGTAATTAAAATTTATATAGCACACTAATAAATAGTAATTTGATAAGGAGGTATCATGATGGAATTTAACAAAGAAGAATTGGAAAAAGCCATATCCTTACTATCTTCTACCATTGCTAAATGCGAAAAAATGCAACTTAAGTTTTCAGAAGGAACATCTCAACATTCGCTTTTAAAAAACAGAATTAAAGCACTTTATATTTCCAAGTCGCTACTTATGAGTGATAAAACAATAAATTATACAAGCAAAGAATTGAAAGAAGCGTTGCCTCCTGTGGTTTCAATCATAAATAAAACTACAAAAGCACAAAGTAAATATGAAAAAGGAACTTCACAATTCAATCGCTTTGAACCCATAATCCAAGCCATGCTTATTTCTAAAGCATTCATTGAGAGCAAAATAAACATTGATTAGGCATTATGACAAGTTCTAATTTGTCGCTGAGATTATGAGTAAAATCTGTATTTGAAGTTAAGACTCATTTTTCTTAAATGGTGACAGTCACCAAATCATATGGAATAACTTAACAGTAGTAATGCTAGTATATTTAATTTAATACTGCACACAATAATATCTGAAAGAGGTGATTGTCATGGGAAATGATTTTGAAGATGATTATTGGGGATTACTCCAAAAATAACTTTTAAATCCCCATTAAGTACACTTATTTCAAAATGAAGCCAGGGTTTAAGAATAAACTCTGGTTTTATTTTTTGTAAAATGGTGACAGTCACCATACTG
>NZ_JAJFUC010000003.1 GCF_021372645.1 Clostridium sp.
AATTATATCTGTAATATGGCCAGTTAGAATTTACAGTTTATTTAGATCCAGAGTCAAATAGTTTAAGAGATGTTATTATTCTTGTAGAAGTGGTTATTATTTAAAATTTTGCTTCACACTCTATGAAAGTTAATGCTTAAAATTTACATTGACAAGATACATTGCCATAACTGAAAGAATATAATTACATTTAATCCCATTTATAATATAATGTTACATTTTATAAAAACAAATAAAACCATAATAAGTTAAATTAGTAGATATTATGGTTTAATTTAAATTTATACAAAACAACTGTACGTAGGTCAGTGATGCTCCTATATCTTACACATTTCAGGATAAAATTAAAGTTGATATTTATGACAATCTTGAAATAGACTTTAATTCCATTGATATATAAAGATTATCAGACACTTAATATTTTATTTCGAAATACACTTTATTTCTCCTTATATCTAGACATTTATGATATTGCAACACCCCCTTCAATTTATTTTATAATGGAGCAACATTGATGAGAGACACATTAACTAAATAAAATCACTTAGATATTTTCTTTATTCTTGAGCAACAAAAACTGGAATAGTTTTTGTTGCTATTTAAAGTTTTTGCACGTATAACATTACCTTTTACCTTAAATCCATTATTTTCTAATATATTTCACTATCTTTATAACTTCATACCAACTAACTGAGACTACTGCTATTGAAGCTGCTATAATTAATTGATTCAAAGATAAAGGTGAAAGCTTCAGAAAGCCACATAGAGGTGTATATAGTATTACTATCAATCCTATAATTGTTCCTAAATTAACTGTCCACATTATCTTGTCCTTTATAAGTTTAATAAATGATTGAACTGCAAATTCAGAATCTGAGCTATTTACTTGAACTAATAGAACATTAGCTAGTAATACAATAGCAATTCCCATTGTTCTTGCAAGAGGTGCATTATCTGGATACTGATTTAAAAATAAAAAATACGTTCCAAAGGATGCTCCAAATATCAAAAAACCTTGCATCACACTTTTGAAAAGATTTTTTGCAGTTAGTAGTTTTTCATTAGGATCACGAGGTGATCGGTCCATAATATCTTGTTCAGCCGGCTGACGTTCTAATACAATTGAACAAGTCGGGTCAATTACAAGTTCAAGTAAAACAACATGTATTGGAAGTAATAAAAGACTTGAAGGATTTATTCCAAGCATTGGAGCAAATAATGCCCCAAAGGCAATAGGAATATGAATAGTGAATACATATCCAACTGCTTTTCTGATGTTATCATAAATTCTTCTACCATCCTTTATAGTGTCTACAATTGTAGAAAAGTTATCATCAAGTAAAATTAAATCTGCCGCTTCTCTTGAAACTTCAGATCCACGTTTTCCCATTGCAATACCGATGTCTGCATATTTAAGAGCAGGAGCATCATTAACACCATCACCAGTCATTGCAACTATTTCCCCATTTTCTTTGAAAGCTTTAACTATTCTCATTTTATGTTCTGGGACAACTCTAGAGAAAATATTAACATCTTTAACTCTTTCACGAAGTTCTTCATCAGTCATCAAATTAAGCTCATCGCCAGTAATAATCTTGTCACTATTTGGCATATTAATTTGTTTTGCAATAGAGCTGGCAGTTATTCCATTATCTCCTGTTATCATCACCACCCGAACCCCAGCTTTAGTACAGGTTTTAATATCTTGTTTTACTGATTCTCTTGGAGGATCAGCAAGGCCAACCATTCCACAAAGCTGCAAACTACATTCCATAAGTGTATCAGGTATATCATTTGCGCTATTTAATACAATTTGTCCAATAGCAATAACTCGAAGCCCTTTACTAGACATTTCTATTATTTTGTTTTCTGCTATTTTTCTTTCATCATCCATTAATTTGCATATTGTTAAAATACGTTCAGGTGAACCTTTTGCTGCAACTACAATATTATCGCCATTTCCCCAAACATGCCCCATCATTTTTGTCTCATCAGTAAATGCATATTCTTTTATAAGTTGTCCACCAAAAAGAATGTCTCTTGTGATTCCTTGTTCTTCACTATAAGATATCATAGCCTTTTCCATTGGGTCATAAGCATCTGATTTGCAACCCATTCCCATTATTTGTGTCAATCTTTTTGTGTCATTTTTTATACTCCAAATGTCTCTAACTGTCATTTTGTTCATTGTTATTGTTCCTGTTTTATCAACGCAAAGAACCGAAACAGCACCTAAAGTTTCCACTGATGGTAATTTCCTAACGAGGGAGTATTTTTTAGCAAGTCTCCACGCACCCATTGATAAAAATACGGTTAGAATAACTGGAAACTCTTCTGGTATCATAGCCATAGCAAGGGTTACTCCTGATAAAATACTTTCTATAACTCTATCTCTAAGGACATGATCTGGTATATTAAAATACGTAACAACACCAACAAAAATAAATAGAACAGCTGCAATTCCCGCACATAGTTTTACTAACTTCCCAGTTTGTTTTTGAAGTGGCGTTGGATTATCAGGAGCAGACACAACATTTTGTCCAATTTTTCCATATTCAGTTGTTGCTCCTATTTTGTCTACTAATATAGTGCCTGTCCCTTGTGTAACAAGAGTTCCTGCATAACAATAATCACGACGCCAATAATCAGCACTAGCTTCATTACTATTATCTTTAGCAACCTTCCATACACCCTCTGCCTCTCCTGTAAGAGATGATTCATCAACACAAAGAGTGCTTGATTTTAAAACTATACCATCGGCTGGCACCTTAACACCTTCAGCAATATACATAATGTCGCCAGGTACTAAATCTACACTATTAATTACCTTTTCAATTCCATCTCGAAGTACTGTAATATGGGGAGCTGATAAATCCTTTAATGCATTTAAAGTTTTGTCAGTTTTCCATTCCTGAATTACCTCAATGCTAATAATTCCAACAACGAAAACAAGCATAATAGCACCATCTTTAGGTTCTCCTAAAATAAAATAGATTACAGCTGCAACAATTAGCAATAAAAACATTGGCTCGCTAATAACGTGAAAAATCTTGTGTAAAAAACTTTCCTTTTCTTTACCCACAATTTCATTCTTTCCGAATTTTTCTTGGAGTTGTTTTGTCTCTAAAGTAGTAAGCCCTTTGATTTGTTGTTCAATCATAAATAATTACCTCCATCTTGCTTATTTTAAGCATATTTAAGATAGTTCTATGGCATTGAAATCTTCAGAAATGTTCTAGAAATGAGTATAAAAAAACCTATAGAACATATTACTGTCCCACAGGTGCAAAATTATCCTGCTGCCAATGAAGGCCCGGCACAAAGAACTTATATAAGTTCATCGCCTGCTCAGTTTATACTGTAGATTTATATGTAGTGCAAAGATTTTTATTAGATATAATCACTTATACCATTAATAGTGATTTTTTATCTTTCTAAGGTTGTCTCTTATCCCCTACTTTCAATTAGTAAAGTTTATTGTACTCATCTTATAACTTTCCTATTTCTAATTTTAAGAAATCCTTTTCTACATCATATATACTTTGATATATATCATCTAAACCTAACAACCTTTTCAGAAGATTCATTTCACCTAAGGATAATTCAAGTTCATTATACCAAGGTTCTGATTTTTTATTAGTTTTTTTGAAAGAAGAATAATATAAATGAAGAAGTAAGTGACCTAAATATGCAAAGTCTACAGAAGGCGTATACCTTTCGTTATTTATTAATCTTGCAAGACCAAAATCAATAAGATAAACTTCTTCCTCTTCAATAATTACATTTGGTACTCTTATATCTCTATGCACAATACTTCTTTCATGTAGATACTTTATTATGCCTATAACCTTAATTCCTACTTTATAAATTTCAGAAGAGGTAAATATATGATTATCGCCGAAAAGAATGTCTTCTATTGTCTTTCCACTTTTGTATTCTAAAATATAAGCATATGTATTATGATTTTTTATTGTATCAATTATTTTAGGAATTGATGGATGGTCAATAGATGAAAGTATTTCCTGTTCAAATATGATTTTGTTACCACTTTTCTTAATAGCTTTAGGCTTAATCTCTTTTAGGACATATTGTTTGCCATCTAAATCAACCAAATAGCATACACCAAACCGTCCTTCACCTATTAATTTTATAACCTTGTATTCACCAATTAAATAACCTGGTGAATATATCTTTTTTCTAAAAATTGATATCATGACCACGAACTTTTATATCTTCTTCTATGATGGTTTTGATTTGAATAATGTCTTTGGTCAGAATAATGATTTTGATGCAAATGATGAGAATCATGGGAATGATGGGAATGATGGTTATTATATCTCCTGTCTGAATTTGAAAATGAGCCAAACATTTTTAATATACGACTTAAAAATCCTTCTCTTTTATAATGATTGCTACCTTGATGCTTATCTCCATAGTGTCTTTTTCCTGATGATCTTGAGAAAAAACCCATTAAATACACCTCTTTTCAAAATATACTTTATTAAATATATGCTAATCTATTATCAATTAGTAATACATCTTATATTTTTATAATATGCTACAAACCAATATGTGTCAACACTTTTGTAAAAACATTTTTAGCAAAACTTATTATCAATTGATAATATAATATAGTTGATAATATCTCCCAACTTATGTTTAAAGAAGATAAAAATGAAAATTAAATAATATTTGTTAATTATACACATATTAAATGCATTTTATTCTTTTAACCATAGTAAAGAGTATCCACAAATTCATTGTGGATACTCTTTATATAAATTAACTTAAATCATTTAATCTAAAATTATTCATGTTAAGGCACTATCAAAAAATAACAAGTCAGTATGCTTTTCTAATTTTGTTCTTTTTTATAGGGGTCTATATGAATATTTATCCGAGTATTTTTAAATTTTTCATTCATATCTTTTTTCAAATTTCCAATAATATCATG
The DNA here is from genome assembly GCF_021372645.1 of Clostridium sp. Lineage (GTDB taxonomy): Bacteria > Bacillota > Clostridia > Clostridiales > Clostridiaceae > Clostridium. The sequence goes on from NZ_JAJFUC010000003.1 coordinate 4,955, forward strand.
TGTTTCTTCGACTGTAAGATTAGGATCAACGGTAATATGAAAATCAATATGCTTAACATTTCCTGATTTTCTTGTTTTTAGCTTGTGGTAATCTATAAATTGATGACTGTGTTCTCTTATAGCTTTTTCTATCTCAGCTTCTTCTTCATCAGATAACCTTGCATCAAGAAGATGATCAAAGGCGCTTTTGGAAAGTTCCCATGCCTCCTTAATTATTAGTAGTGCTACAAGTATTGCAACAATTGAATCAAGTATAAGTAGTCCTGTAACCTTGATAAGAAAAATTCCAACACCTACTCCCAATGATGTGTATATATCAGTTTTTAAGTGAAGAGCATCTGCTTCAAGAGCCATCGAATCTTCTTCCTGAGAAACCTTGTATAACTTTCTTGACACAACAAAATTTATAAATGCCGAAACAATCATAACCACAATTGCTATAGTTGCTTGCTCTATTTCAACAGGCTCAAATATTTTCTTAAAAGCTTCAATAATGATCATTCCAGCAGCTATAAAAATCAAAATTCCTTCAACCATACCGGATATATTCTCTATTTTTCCATGTCCGTAGGGATGTTTCTTGTCAGCAGGCTTTGAAGACTGTCTAACAGAGAAAAATGCAACCACTGATGCTACCAAATCCATCCCTGAATGTATTGCTTCAGAAACAATACTTACTGAACCACTTAAAGTACCGGCTATAATCTTAAAAATTATGAGTGTTGTATTTGATACAATTGACAAAAGAGCAACTTTAACTTTCCTATCAGAAGTAAGCATAAACAAATCCCTCCTCCAAATTCAAAAAAGCTGAAGAATTATAATCAAAGATTATAATTCCAATGGATGATATTTCCTGCTACCACTCAAAATCCAGCCTATATACTCTACATATTATGTGTTATCTTATCTATCTATATACATACTTACTAGCAAACAAATACACCTAAGGCGTTCAAATACCCCAGATACCTAGTGGCAATCACTAGTTTCTATATTTTTTAATTAAATACTTTCCCCCATTTATTTCCTCTTTTGCTAAAACCACATCATCTTTAACATTAAAGGTAGAGATGCTTAGAAATTTCTTTGTAGGCGTAGGCTGTTTAATTTATATGTATGTATTTTAATCTACTAATGCTATTCCAAGTTTTTGATAAAATTTATAATTGATATTATGGTTAATTATAAGATCATTGTCTTTTTTAAATTTAATTACATACTGTTTCATTCCCTCTCCATATATTCCATCTAATTTTCCTGAATAGTATCCTTTTTCTTTCATTTTTCTTTGTACCTCTAAAACATCTGCTCCATTGTCACCCTCCTTAAATAATTGCATTGCAGTTAATGAATCTATCGAAGATAAAGTAAAAATCCATGGTATAACAAAGATTAAAGGTGATTGTAGAAATACAGATAATAACTGGGCTTACAATAATTTATGGAATTCTGGCTTGAATCATTCCTTAATAATAGAGTTATCCCCTGATAAAGACACAGCTTTAAGAGACTATGGTATAATGAGCAAATCCCTAGTGTTTTATGAAGATAGTATAAAGGACACTTCTCTTAGAGATAAAATATTTTCATCCATGGAAAGTGACTCCACCTGCTTAGGTTGGGGACCAGATGAGTTTATTAATGTAAGTACAGCTTCAAAATATGGTATAAGTATGGTTGCTGCAGATTGGTCTTATAATTTAACTTTATTAAGTTCATTTCCATCATTACCCATATCTCAAAAGGCTTCAATGAACATTCCTAAAGAAAAAAATGTTCATTATGTAACATTAATTATGTCTGATGGAGATAATCAACAGTGGAATCTTGGAACTAATTATGGTTCTCCTAAATGGTTTGGTTCTTCTTATAGAGGTAAATTTAATTTAGGTTGGTCCTTAAGCCCATCTTTATATTATCTAGCTCCTACTGTTTTTAACTTATATTATAAAAGTACAGCTCATAGCCCTGCTAATGATTATTTTATAGTATCACCTTCTGGAAATGGCTATATGTACCCAAGCAAATTTGATAAGAATACCTTAGGAATTTATATTAATAGATTAAATGATTATATGAAAAAAGTAGATGAGAAATATATAGCAATTATCGATGACTCCTCTTTTCATAATGATAATCTTTGGGATAAATTCACTATTAAGCCTAATATACATGGATTATTTTATCTTGATTATCATAGACATGACAACTATCACGGAGAAATTATTTGGTCTAATAATAAACCCATAGTGTCCTGTAGAGATTTGCTTTGGAATAATTTAGAAAGTGAAGATGAGTTAGTTGAAAATATTAATCATCGAATTGACTCCGGACAAGTAGATATTCATAATTCTAATAGTTACACCTTTGTTTATGTTCATTCTTGGAGCAAAAGCTTGAGTAATATTGAAAAAGTTGTAAATAAGCTAAATGAAAACCCTAAAGTGAAAATAGTCATCCCAGAAACATTTATGGAATTAATCAAGAAGAATGTTACACACTAATATCATTTGATTATAAAAAAATACTGAAAAAGTCGCTAAATTCTTCAAATTAATTTAGCAACTTTTCCAATGGCCTAAATTTTAATTACACCTGGTGCACCATATGCTCCACCACAAACTGCTGAACATATTACATGGTCCACACCAGATGCAGAATATAGGTTACATCTTTGAATTGTTATTATAAAAAAAGATGTGTTCACTCACATCCTTTATTTTAGGTACTCAATTAGATTCACATTTTTCACGTGCCTTAACATATTCTAGGTAACATATTTCCCTCTAAAGGTGCTAATATTCTCTTTCCACAAAAACCATTTTCTATAAATATATTCCGAGTAACCCCCTCAACAAATTTGCCTATAATTCTTGCCCCTTTCCCTTGATCAATTGATTGAATTATCTTTAGTACGTTTTGTGCTTCGAACTCTTTAACAACTAATACCATTCTTCCTTCACATGCCATATATAATGGATCCAATCCTAAAAGCTTATTGATAGTCTTAACACTTTCACTAATAGGAATTTCCTCTTCAATCAGGTGTATTCCAAGCTTGCAAAGTGAAGAAAACTCATGCAATACAGTAACTAATCCCCCGCGAGTCGGATCTCTCATTATCTTTATAGAAGTAAAATGTTCTTTAAGTTTTTCTATCAAAGGATATAATGCTGCACAATCACTTTTAAAATCACCTTTTACTTTGATGTTATATCTCTCTACAGCAATTGTTGTTCCGTGTTCACCAATTCCCCCTGTTACTATAATTCTATCTCCTGCTTCGATGGGTTTCACTTCATATCCATTTGTTATATATCCAATTCCACTAGTATTAATAAAGACTCCATCTACACTCCCTTTTTCCACTACCTTTGTATCCCCTGTTACAATCTTAGCCCCACATTCTAGGCAGGTATGCCCCATAGATTTCACAATTTTTTCAAGCATTTGCATTGAAAATCCTTCTTCAATTATAAAACTCGCACTTAAATAAAGTGGTTTTGCTCCAGATACAGCTAAATCATTAACAGTTCCACAAACTGCAAGCTTGCCTATGTTTCCTCCAGAAAAAAACAGTGGCTTTACCACAAAAGAATCTGTGGTAAAAGCCATTTTTCCTTGTATTGTTGTAAATGTTGCTGAATCCTGCTCTTGTAAAAGAATATTATTATTAAAATATTTGTAGAACAGTTGCTCAATTAATATTTTTGTATGTTTTCCCCCATCACCATGAATAAGCTTAATCACTTCATTCATCTATTCCACTCCCTTATACTTATGAAAAATAGAGCATGATCCCTCAGAGGATACCATACAAGGTCCTATTGGATGCTCTGGTGTACAACTTTTTCCAAAAAGTTCACATTTGTTTGGCAATTTCTTTCCTAATAAAATTTCACTGCATATACAAGTTTTAATTTTACTTTTTTTTAAAGTTTTTTCTAAATTTATTCCAAATTTTTCAGTAGCATCATAATTTCTATATTTTTCTCTTAAAGAAAATCCCGAATCGTTAATAGTTCCTATTCCTCTCCATTCTTCATCACAATATGTGAATACTTCTTCCATTAGTTTATTTGCTCTTTTGTTTCCTTCTAGGGTTACACAAGTTTTATATAAATTTTTAAAATTCTTTTTAACTTCGCCTTGTTGTTTCATTAAAAAATATAAAGCTCCAACAATATCTAAACCTTCAAAACCTGCTACTACTGCTGGAATATTATATTTATCTACAATAAATTTAAAATAGTCTGCTCCTTTTACTGCTGCGACATGTCCTGGACAAATTAATCCCTGTATATTGTGATTAGGATCTTTAAGTATATGATGCAAGATTGGCTCCATTCTCTTCATTCCTATTAAAAAGGAAATATTTTTTATACCCTTTTCCTGTGCCATCTTTATGGCTAGAGCAATTAGAGGAGTTGTGGTTTCAAATCCTACCCCAAGAAAAATTATCTGTTTATCTTTATTTTGTTCTGCAAGTGTTATTGAATCTAAAGGAGAATATAACACTTTAATGTCTTTTCCCTTTTCTCTTTGCTCAATTAAATTTTCTCTGCTTCCATTTACTTTCATCATGTCTCCAAAGGTACTCAAAATAACATTTTGATGTTTAGAAAGCTCTATAACTGCATCTATATAACTTTCTGAAGTAACACAAACTGGACATCCTGGCCCAGATAGTAAGTGTATTTTGGGTTCAACTAATTGTCTGATTCCTAATTTTGAGAGAGCTTGGGTATGAGTTCCGCAAACCTCCATAACATTAAAACCTCTAATTGGAGATTGCTGAATTTTTTTAATCATACCTTTAATCAAGGTTTGTTTATTCATCTTTTTCCTCACTATCTAGTATTGATTGAAATATTTTCTGTAATTCTTCAAAATAATCCTTATCAATCTTTTGAATAGCACATCCTGCATGAACTAAAACATAATCTCCTACTTTTAGGTCTTCAATAAGTTGAACATTAACTTTACTCTCTAATCCCATAATATCTATTATTGCACTATAATTATTTACATCTATAATCTGAGCTGGCACTGCAAGGCACATATATCTCCCTTCCTTCTCTATAATTAGGCACATTCAAAAAAATAACAAGTCCATCTGCCTTACACTGTAAATTGTTCATTGTTTTCCATAATTGCACTTGCAACATGAAGTTGTCCAAAAGAAATTCCTCCATCATTAGTAGGAATTTGTTCATTATAAAAGACTTTAAATCCATACTTAATTAAATTTTTATATATTTTTTTTAAAAGATATTCATTTTCAAAAACACCACCACTAAGAACAACCTTATTTATATATTCTTTTTCTCTTAACTTACATACTAGGGCGCATGAAGATTCAATAAGTGAGTTGTGAAACTTCGAAGATATTTTAGATATTAACTCTTTTCTTTCAACGTCTTTCAATATTCCCTCTATAATTCCTTTATATTGAATATTAAAAATACCATTATCCTCTTTAATATTCCATAAATAACTTTCTTCAACTTCATCGTCAATAACATGCTCTAATTCTATTGCTGCTTGCCCATCATAAGATATATTACTTCTAATTCCGCATAGTGCTGCTACTGCATCAAACAATCTTCCAACACTAGAAGATAAAAAACAATTTACATTGGAATTTAAGGCTTGTTTAATTACTTCAATTTTTTCATTTTTTACATTTCCAATTATTCCTAATGGATCATAACCCAAAGCATATAAATAACTTGCAGCACATCTCCAAGGCTCTTTTATAGCTTGTTCTCCTCCTTGAATATTTACATATTCTAATTGTCCTACTCTTTTAAAAAAGCTTCTATTTCCAATAAAAAATTCTCCACCCCATACTGCTCCATCAAGTCCAAATCCAGTACCATCAAATATAATTCCAATTACAGTATCATAAATAGAGTGCTCAGCCATGCAACTAACCATATGAGCATGATGATGCTGAACTTCCACTTTTCTTATTTTCTGCTCCTTTGCATATTTAGTACTTAAATATGATGGATGCATGTCATGTACTAATAGTTCTACATTAATATCAAATAAATTATTAAAATGTCTAATCATATATTTAAAATTCTCATAACAATCAAGTTCTCCTAAATCACCTAAATACTGACTTGAATATGCATATCCATTTTTAGAAATGCATATTGTATTCTTCTGTTGACCTCCAACAGCTATAATTTGTCTATTTGTATTAATTTTTATTGTATATGGAGTATACCCTCTACCTCTTCGAATAACCCTTTCTGATTCATTTATAACTTTTACAACAGAGTCATCTTCTGGAACATAAATTTCTCTATCATGTATTAAAAAGTAATCTGCAACTTTATTTAAATGTTTTACTACTTCTTCATTCTTATATTCCATTATCATCCCACTTATATTTCCGCTAGTCATAATTAAAAGATTTAGATTTTCATTAAACAGGAAATGATGAAGTGGTGTATAAGGCAACATCACTCCTAAATTATTTTGCCTTGGTGCTATAATCTCTGGCAATGAAGAAGGATATTTCTTTTTTAATATTACAATAGGTCTCTTATTACTACTTAACACCTCCTCTTCTGTATCAGATATATAGCAAATTTCTTTAACAATTCCAATATCTTTTACCATCAAAGTTAATGGTTTATCTTTTCTGTGTTTTCTACTTCTAAGGAGATTAATAGCTTGTTCATTCCTTCCATCACAAACTAGATGAAATCCCCCAATTCCCTTAATTGCTAATATTTTTCCTTCTTCAATAAGTTTAATAGTTTCTTTAATAGGATCTTCACACTGAATTTGCTCACCTTTATTATTTGTCAGAAAAAGTTTAGGACCACATTTTTCACAGCAGTTTGGCTGCGCATGGAATCTCCTGCTTAGTGGATTATCATATTCTTTTTTACAATCTTCACACATAGAGAAATCCTCCATGGTGGTATTTTGTCTATCATATGGCAAAGCTGTAATAATCGAATACCTTGGACCACACTGAGTACAATTTGTAAAAGCATATCGAAAGCGAGATGTTCCTTTCTTTTTAATATCCTCTAAACACTTAGGACAAGTCGCTATATCAGGTGAAATAAATTTTACTTCATTTTTCTGATTAACACTTTCCTTAATCACAAATTTGCCTTTATTAATATATTTACCAATGAATAAATCATTTTTAATAGGGATACACTGAACCTTTTCTATCTTTGCAAGGTTAGGCGGCTTTTTTATAACATCTGATATAAAATGTTTTATATTCTCCCTCTTACCTGAACAATCAATTAATACAGCACCACCTACATTTTTAACATATCCATAGACTTTGAAATCATTTGCTTTTTTATATACAAAGGGGCGAAATCCAACCCCTTGTACAATCCCATAAATTTTTACTATATATCTCATATTTTAAAGACCTTCTTCTATGTTATTCTAATTTTCACTTTGTTCTCCTTGAATGCTTCTAAGAATAGCAGTTTGATCCTGTATATCTTCCCTCTGTACATTAATCTTTGTCCATTCTCCAACTAAATTTCCATAAGCATGTTGAAGATGGTCATAAAGATTGTCCGAATGTACATGACTTCTATGGTTTACAATAACAGTAAATGTATTAACTTTATTAATATTATTAGCTGTACATATTTCCTTTAATTCCTCAGAAATCTTACTTAATAAAATAGTATCATGCATATTTTTTCACTATCCCTTCATTTATTTTTTATCATAGATTTTTTTATTTTATCTAAAATCTCTTTAGAGATGACTTCTAATTTTTCTTGTAACACAGAACTTAATCCAAAACCAAATTCAACTTCTTTAACCTCAATTGCATAAATTTCTCCTTTAACACTAGGATAATAAAGTTTTAATAAATCTATAAAACTATAATTATGCTGTGAATTTCCTTTTTTCTTAGAAACAAAAGTATTCAATGGCAAGCAAGTAATTTCACCTGACTCCTTTCCATAATATGCTGCATCTAAAACAAAAATATAATCACCTTCTTGTATATTAGAAATTCCATATTGAACATCAGTTTCAGCGTAAATAACTTCAATTCCTCTTTCTAAAAGTCTTTCTTCTATACCTTTTGCTACTTCAATTCCTATAGCATCATCTTTCATTAAAACATTTCCCATCGCTATAACCTTAATATTAGAGTTTCTATTTATCATAATATCTATTTCTCCACTTTCTATAGATACACCAATTATAAGTTTAATTTGTACTTCGAAATATATACCACTACAGAGTATTCCTTCTTTCGGCGAGTTATCACATAAGTATGATTTTCAACTTGTTTATCTATACATATGTTTTCAAACTAAAACCTCTACTATTTCTGTATCACCTGTGCTTCCAATTAAATGAGTTGCACAAGATACACAAGGATCAAATGATCTTACAATCCGTCCAATTTCTATGGGTTCTTTAATATTATTTAATTTAGTTCTAATTAAAGCTCTTTCAATAGTTCCAGGAAGATTTGATTGATCTTTAGGCGATAAATTCCATACAGTAGGTGTTATGATATTGTAATGATTAATAACCTTATTTTCAATTGCAATCCAATGTCCAAGGGCACCTCTAGTAGTATCTATGAGACCTATCCCATAAGCCTTTTCTGGAATATCATAGACCTTTTGATTATTGGGTTTTAGCTCTATTCTCTCAGTAAGATTCTTCATTATTTCTAGTATCTTTCCTGTTTCTAACACCCTTGCAATATTTCTATCCATACAGGAATGTCCATTTGTGTATTCTCCACTGATGATTAACCGCGCTAAAGGACCAACCTCCATAGGCATACCTAAATAACGAGGAGCTTTTATAAAAGTATATGCATCTAATTTAGATAAATCCACTTCCTCTAGTTCTTCATCTTTCTTATACCATGAATAATGAATTTGTTCTGTAATTTTATCTGGTTCTAAAGGATATTTAACATTATCCTTGATTACTCCTGGTTTAACATAAGTAATCTCTGGATCTTCATATTTATCAAAAACACCATAGCTCATGAAATATGGATAAGATATTCCCTTTTTAAAATAATCAGGATAATATTTAGAGATGATTTCTACATCTTCTTTCATTGTAGTTGTTACAAAAGATTGTATATTTTTAATGATGCTTTTTACCTTTTCTAATTTATATGCATCTATATTTACTGTAACTCCCCCTACAAAAATGCCATGACTGTGAGGAGCTTTTCCGCCAAGAATTGCAAGTCCTTCATGAGCTAATCTACTAAGCTCAATACTTTTAACATAATGTTCTTCTATTTTTTTATTTATTTTTTCTGAAAGTCTATAATCACTATACTGCTCTGCTCCTACCAATTTTACATTAGAAATTTTCACATAACTTGGCATAGAAAGTAGATAAAAATGTCTTAAGTGATTTTGTACGAATTCAAAACCATGCATAATATCTCGAATGTAACTATCATTTAAACTAACTGTTATTTTTAATGCATCTTCTAATGCTAAGGTGGAAGCCATGGCATGAGCTGTAGAGCATATTCCACAAATTCTCTCTGTAAAATATACAGCATCTAAAGGTGATCTTCCTTTTAACATTTTTTCAAATCCTCTAAAAAGCAATCCACTTGCATTTGCTTCTACAATTGTATTCTTCTTTACTTTTGCTTTTATTTCTAAAAACCCACTAATTCTTGTAACTGGATCAATAGTAATTGTTTTACTCATGAGTCCTCCTTGTACCTTACAAAAGGTTCCATTCCATCTGGAAAATGTGATTGTGCGCAACCAATACAGTTAGTATTATCTCCAATAGGCCAATTCACATAGCCATTCCACTTTCGTCTAGGACAATCAGTTTTTGTAACTGGCCCTCTACAACCTATTTTAAACATACATCCTTCTTCTCCAAACTTTTGTGCAAAAATACCTTTATCAAAAAATCCTCTTCTTGTACAATTGTCATGAATTGTAACTCCATAAAAAAGCAATGGTCTTCCTTCCTCATCTAATTCAGGAATACCATAGCCAACCAAATGCGATAAAGTACCAACTACCCAATCTGGATGACAAGGACACCCTGGTAATTTAATTACTTGCCTATTTAATACTTCTTGCACACTCTTACTTTCTGAAGGGTTTGGCTTTGCCGCTGAAATTCCACCATGGGAAGCACAAGTTCCTACTGCAACCACATATTTTGCTTTTCCTCCAGCCAATTGTACTGCTTCTAAAGCTGTAATCTTTTTCCCCTTATAATTTGCTACAATGTTATAACGTCCATTTTCTTCTGTTGAAACTGCACCATCAATAAGTAATATAAATTCTGTATCTAATGTATCTAAAAACTTTTCAAAAGCAAAATCTCCTTCTCCCCCCATAAGTGTATTATTAAAAGTAAAATTCACAATATCGGTTAAAATGCCATAAAGTCCAGGATTTTGACTATTGAGTAAAGAAATTATATTTCCCGAGCAGCCTGTTACTTCTAGCCATATAGCATTCATCTTTTTAGTGTTTTTATTTTTAACCATTCCAACAACATCATCCGCAATTCTCTTTGAGGTATGAATTTTAACTTCTGTAAGTGGACATCCTTCCTCACTAGTCAACTTAATTCCTCCAATAGATATTACTTTACTGCAAGTATTGCAACTTATTAATAATTAAGCTCTTTTGGCTACCTATAATAATTATCGCCTATAAGTTCTGTAATAGCTTTAAAGTCAAAATAAATAGACATAACCCCCTCGAATATTTCTATGTATAAAGTGTATGATTATAATAGTATAAAAATGCTTTAATATATAATCTAATAATATTGATTAATATCTATTTTTCCTATTTCCTTTATTATAGATTAATCTTTTGCATTTATTACCATAGATACCTCTTAATCATTTGCACGTATAAAATATATAAAATTGCTCTTCGAAAAAGTTCCTTAAAGTATATTTATGATTTGCAGACTTAAATAAAATAAGTTGTAGAAACATAAATTATCCTTGTACTATCATTATTATTTTGGCTGCATATTTATATATATAATAAATATAATATTGTGTATTAAATTATTTAGGAGATAAATATGCACAGTGATATATCAAAACATAATAAATACTCCATAAATTTACCATATCCAGAACCAATGATAGAGATGCAAAATATAGAGTACGCTAACCTTCTTTTAAAGGACTATGCTGGAGCAGTTAGTGAATTTACTGCTATTAGTTTATATGTGTATCAACATTTTGTTAGCGAAGGCCAATATAAGGATTATGCAGAACTTATCGGTGGAGTCTCTGTTACAGAAATGAAACATTTGGAACTTCTAGGTAAGACTATTAAATTAGAAGGAATTAAACCGATGTATATTGATAATGCTTCACCTCATGGAAAGCTTTGGAGTCCTATGTATGTTAACTATACTACTTATATAATGGCAATGCTTAAGGAAGATATTAAAGCTGAAAAGAATGCAATAGAAAATTACAGATATCATATTACTTTGATACAAGATAGACATATCATTAGATTACTTGAAAGAATAATTCTTGATGAAGAACTTCATCTTAAATTATTTACTCAGGAGTACGAAAAATATAACAATTTATGTTAGCATAATAATAAAAAACAGCAATTTAAAATTTGTTCTGTTAAGTGCCTATGTACACGTTAAAATAATATAAAAAATGGGCACTTACTAAAAATTCATTCTATTTTTAATATGAGATTATTCAAATTAATATCTATTTTTCCTGTTTCCTTTATTATAGATTAATCTTTTGCAAAGTTATGCGACTTAGTTACATATGCATATAATATAACAAAAAGAGAGGGTAAACTATTTTCTAATCTCCTCTCTTTCAACTAATCATAACTATTTTATAGTGATTTTATTATATCCTATTGCTTTTTTAGGACATGCAGTTACGCATTTACCACATTGTATACAATCTGGATGGCTTAATATATTACCTTTGTAATCATAAGGAACTAATCCTAATGGACACTTCTTTTCACAAACTTTACATGAAATACATGAAGATGATACTTGTAATACATCTTTATTTTTTCTAAATTTTGATATAACTGATGCCATAGTTCCCATAGGACAGAAATTACACCAAGTTCTATGATTATAGAATAAAGATAATACTATACCAATTATAGTTGTTACAACAATTAATCTATAAAATACCATTCCTATACCATAAAGATTACCCCAGTTTTTACTTACTCCTGAAATAAATACTGTCATCATAATTGTTAGTATTATAGCTCTAAAATAATAGGACTTAAAAAACTTAGGTGGTATTCTTTTATTACTAAATTTAGAAACTACATTATCATAAAAATTTCCTCTTGGACATAGATTTCCACACCAAAATCTCCCCTTAAAGATAGATACAATTACTGGTGCTATCATACAAATAGCTGCTACCACTGCAAATCTTAAATCAAACATACCTAATACTATAAAAGCGATTAATAGTGTAAATGAATACTTCTTCCATAATTTCAAAACTTTTTCCATTATTATCCCCCTGAATTTACTATAATTATTTCATATAAATTTTATATTGTTCGAACACTTCTTCTTTATTCTATTAAATTATTCTATAATTCTCTGTAACTTTATCACGAACTATCATAAATTTTAAATATAAAAAATTATAAATTTATAGATGGTAGAACTTGAGATTTATACTCATTTTCTACCATCATATCTAATCTGCTTGTATTGTGATATCTCTAAGCTTTGTATTTGTTGATTTAATAATATCTGTGCCTAATTTTCCAACCCTTTTATTTACCTGTAAAATACCTTGGATTTGGTGCCTTTACCACAAAAAACTCTAATATTTCATCATCAAAATTATTAACATTCATTTTTATATTGTATTGAATATTTAAAGTCTGACCTTCTTTATATTTTTGAGGCTCTTGTTCTCCTAATTTTATTGTCATTGTTCCTCTAACTATAATCATATATACATTTGAATTTGAATAATGTTCAGGAAGTCCTGTTCCCTTAGTAAGAATCATGTGATTTAAAGCCAAATTATCGTTATCTACTACTTTCTCAATTAGTTTTTCATTTGTTTTGTTAAATTTATAAGTCTTTTCAATCATATATAAAATTCCTTTCAATATTAATTTGGGTTATATTATAATTTGTTTAATACTAATTAACAGTAAATATGGTTACTAATTTATTTGATTTATACTGTAGCATTCTTATAAAAAAATTTATATTTTTCATTTAACTTAACAAACCATGCTGCTGCTTGAGGTTGTATAATAAATGCTAAAGAAACCATCAGAGCTGCATTTGGCCCAAATGCAGTAGCTGCTAGTCCCATAGCAATTGCAAGGTTACGTAAAGCCGTACCAAATACAAAGGCTATAGCATCTTGAGGTTTAAATAAAACACCACCAACGAATGCTGAAATTATGTAATTAATGAAGAAAAAAGATACTTGAACCAATAGAGCAACTGCAAAAACATCCAAGTGGGAAGCTATACGTGAAGCATTCATACTAATACTACTAAAAACTATAAAGACCATCCCCCATGAACTTACAGCTGGCAGATAAGGTTTTATATTTTTTTGAAATTCTTCTGCAGAATACTTTTTTAACAAAAATTTATAAGATAGTATCCCTAAAATTAGCGGAATTAAAATTACTTGTGATATTGTTACTAATGTACCTAAAATATCTACAGGTAAGTACTTTCCTATTAATGCTGAAAGATATACTGGTGTCAGCAAAGATCCTAAAATCAATCCTATGGTAGTAAGTTTAACAGCTCCTGGCACATTACCTTTAGCTAACATTGTGAAAGCAATTGTAAGGTTACTAGTAGGAAGCAGCGAGGTAATAATTAAACCAGCAAAAAATTGAGGATTATTCATTAAAAAGGTTTTTCCTAATATATAGGCTATTAAAGGTATTATTATAAAATTTATAAATTCTGATGTTAAAAGAAGCTTTCCATGACTAAGATTAAAAACTTCATTTAGCTTAAAGCCAATCATTGTTGGATAAATCATAAGTACTGTCACTGGAAGAATAAAGTTCTTCAAACCAGAAGTATCTAATATCAAACCTGTTATAAATCCTACGATTAAGACTATTGGTATAACTGAAGCAGTATTCCGAGAAGGCATAAATAATATTTTCTTAAAAAAAGATTCTTTCTTTATAGTATTCATCTGTCTATCATTCCTTATCTTATTTAATTCCTATATAATTTCTTCTATCATATCTCTAATGATGTGCTTGACATTTTAATAGCATTATAGATTTTCTTTCTATTTTTAACTATAGATATCACAAAACAAATTATTGTGATCATCCAAATACTTAGAATAAAAATATTCATATCATTTTCTCCTTTCAGTATCTTTACTTGAATTATAATTGGTTTTAATATTATAATAAGTTACCTAGGTTACTAATTTTCAAAAAGGAGATACATTATATATGCCTAATTTCATTCCTCTTCTAAAAAGTATCGATTTGTTTAAAGAATTTACTACAGAAGATATTGATACTGTACTTAAGAAAGATTCTTATGAAATAAAAAATTATAAGAAAAACTCTGTAATATACTTTCCAAATGAGAAGTGCGTAACATTAGATATAGTAATTCGCGGAGTTATTACTGTACACGGAATTGATGACAAGGGAAATTATATTTCTATAAGTGATTTCAATATTGGCGATATCATTGGTGGCAACCTGATATTTTCCCGCAATAACTTCTATCCAATGATGATTTTATCTAAAACTAATGTGACTGTATTAAAACTAAAAAAAGACCTAGTTCTAAAACTATGCCAATATAATGCTAATTTCCTCTTTAGATTTCTTCAGGAAATTTCAGATAAAACTCTAATCCTAACAGATAAAATAAAAACATTATCCTTAAAATCCATTAGACAGTGCATTGTTGATTTTTTATTATACGAAAAATATATTCAAAAAAGTAATGTTATAAAATTAACCTTAACTAAAAAACAATTGGCAGAAAAATTTGGAGTACAAAGACCTTCTCTATCTCGTGAATTAAATAAAATGCGTAAAGATGAATTAATAGAATATGATGCATATTCTATTACAATAGTAGATGAGAATTCATTAAGGAATTCTAAGTAATAAGTTTATTTGCTTTTGGTAACACAGTCAATTCTCCATCACTCTCTATAATTGCAACTGCTACATCATCAAAACTAAATATATCTTTTTCTCTTAATTGCGCCATTAATTTATTTATAATGCTATTCTTACTGCAATAGATCCCATGGTAATTCCTACTATAAAATCAAAAAATATTATCCTTGATATCAATTTTCTCATATAGGCAATCCTTAACATAAAGTAGCTACAAGACCTGACCTACGGACAGTTAATAACCATATAATTTTCAAAATCAATTCTAAGGAAAAATTCGATTTAAAAATAATGAAAAACCACCATTTCTAGTGTAAAATTGATTTGCAAAGCCAATCTACATAAGAAAGGTGGTTTATTTATGATCAATTATGTTGATAATAATCTTAATTTACCTACTCTCATTTAATAACTGAGATATACCAGTCCTTTCCCAATCTTCCACTTGACTAGTAGCTTCCTGAAAAGTTCTTCCCTGCCCTACAAATATACTTATTAAAATAAATTTCTGAAATACATGTTGTAATTTTATTCCAGAATTAACTTCTTCTAATGCACTATTAACTAATGGAGTAATATACTGAATCCAATCATCAGGACTAAAATCATATGTATCTACTAACGCAACTCTAGTTACAGATGCAATATTCTTATCTTTAGTTACTGTAAGTATTCCAACTTTTGGTATACTACTGAGTTTTTTAATCACTCCATGATGGGAATTAAATTCATTTGTTAAATCTTTACCCGCTTTAAGATCAAAGTGAGTTCCTCCAGACCAAGCTGCTACTTTACTCAAATCATAAACTATACCTTCAACTGCCACATAAGCAGGTTTTCCATTACTTCCATCATATTGTGATAATTCCTCTAATGTAAATTGCTTTTCTTGTCTGCAATAATTATCTCCTATAACTTCACTAATAGTTTTGAATTCAAAACGCATGGACATAAATACCCCTTAATATTTCTATCTATAAAGTGTATGACTATATTAATAAAAAAATGTTCAACTATTTACTTTTCTTCAAATTAGAAATGTTACCTATTTATAAATATATAGCATTGTTAGTTTAAAGAATTTTATTATATCTTCATGATAATTTGTTGTAATACTCAATCTTTCTTTTTTGTTTTTTTTGAGACATAAAAAACATCTGCCGAATTTAAACCAGCATAGAAAACTTCCTTTGCATCAGAAACATTATGAGTATTGAGTTGCTTTTTAACCCATTGCTCATCATGATTTGTATTTTGTAAATTATCATACATTATTTTGCCATCAATAATTATGTCTGTTATTAATCCATTATATTTTGCTGCAATATTTAAGTCGCCAGTTGTAACTGGTTGTTTATTTACTTTGGGTAATACAGTCAATCAAAAAAAGTTATCCTTGATATTAGTTTTCTTCCAATTAATCGTCCTAATATTAATAGAATAATGTAAGTAGAAGTACTTCTAAGAACTATTTCAATTATTTTTCCTATCATTTCATTATATACTCCCTATGTTAATATTTTCATATATATATTTACCTCAACGTTAATATATATTCAATTTCTCGTTGAAAACTTCTCATATGATTCAACCAAAAAGAGGAGATAAACTACTTTCTAGTCTCCCCTCTTTTTCAACTAATCACAACTATTTAGCATATACTTATCTTATATTATTCAAATCATTGTCAGCATAATTATTAGCTTTTAGTATTTTAAATAATATCTCTTATTTTTTATTATCTATAACCTCAAGTTATTTTACTATTATCTTAATAATTAAAATACCTACTCATTTTACTCATAGCGAGCAGCTTAGAAGTTCCATTTTGCTCCCATTCTTCAACTTGTTCAATGGCTTCTTGAGGTTTTTTTCCCAAGCCAACAAGTACACCTGAAAGTATAAATTCTTGATATAAATGTTCAGGATTAATACCTACTTTAGCTTCCGCCAAAGCACGATTAACTAGTGGTGCAATATATTTAACCCAATCGTCTGGAGTAAATTTACTTGTATCAGTTGTAGTTGTTGCATTTTGTCTCATTAAACTTCCATTTATAGATGAATTTTTCATGGTACTATTTAATGTAAATAGATAATTATATTTTGAAGCATGTCTTAATTCATCAGTAATTATATCAAATAATACGTCTCTATATGGACCAGGAAGCATTCTTCTAATAGTTCTATACCTTTCTACTGCTGCTAATTCTCCAAATAAAGCTCTTTTAATACCATCTAAATATGATTCAGGTTTTTCAAAAGCTTCTTCTTCACCTGCTGGAAGATTCTCTCCTGTCAAATCTTCATAAATCATTCTAAATATTCTATTATGCCTACGCTCATCATCTCTTATAGATGATATTATTGTCTTTTCATCAGTAGTAGGTGCCTGCCTAATAAGGTAATCATAAAACAATTCATCTTCTCGTTCTCCTTGAACTGCTTTTCTAATGTCATTAAGCGCAATCTGTAACTGCTCGTCATTAATCATTGGCTTATTTTTTTGTTCCATAACTCCTATTGATTCTCCTAAAAATAATTAACTCACTTATATTATATTAATTTAATATTTTTATGTTCATTTTTCTATTTTAAAAATATAACACAAAACATATATATTCTAAATTTAAATATATTAAACTTACTGCATAAACTAGTCCTTAAAACGATGATACTGAATTCTTTCCACATGTTTTCAAAATAAATATGTGAACAAAAATAGCAGCTCATTCTAATCGAACTACTATTTTTAAAACTATCTAATAATAAAACTTTGGAATATTCCTTTTATCATCTAATCCTTGTATAATTGGCGGTATAAATTCACGTCTTCCTTTAGCCCTACTTGATTCAGTAGTTTTAAGTTCTGCGAGTTTAGTTACTCCAACATAAACATCTGATATCTTATACCATGTTGCATAGTCAACTATGCCTGTTTGTGGCAATGTGAATATTTGCTGAAATGTTTTTACTGCCTTTTCTGTCTTTGGTCCATATATTCCGTCTTCAACAACTTTAGGGATTAATGGATAATTTCTTGCAATCCTATTTAATTGACCTTGAATTGCCCTTACTGCTGGTCCAGATGATCCAATAATTAGCTCTTCTCCGGGATATGACATTGGACTTCCAGCAACTTTTTCAGCTGTAGTTAATTCAATGTCATTTCCATAATAATGTGTTAATATATCATATGGTCCCAAACCTTGAGTTCCTAATTGTTGACTTCCCCATTGACTTAACCATTCCGGGCAGGTAACACTCTTTCCATCACAGTATTGAGAAAAAAGCGGTTGTTTCTTCCCAATTCTTCTTATATAAGTAGAAAAAATTTCATCTACAATTTGACTTATATTATCATAAATGTTTCTACCATAACTAAATGCCTGATCATAAGCAGTAGAGCTCGTAACATCAAAGTTTTTACCTTTTCCTCTGTACCATTCAGTAAAAATTCTATTTAATGTAAAAGATACAATGCAAAAAATATTTGCCCTCAATGCTGAATTATTCCAAGTTGAATATATTTCGCATGAAGCAACATTTTTAATATAATCTTTAAATGGTACTTTATAGTTTGGCGCTGATGGATCATTTGGTCCGCCTTGATGCACAATAATATATTCTGGAACTATAGGCGTAGGCAATACAACACCTGAAGTTGGCGGTGGTAATGGTTTATCTACCTCTTCTGGTATTTTAGGTGGAAAATTTCCGTATAGCGTATTCTGCTGTATATCTATAACTTCCTGCCTCATATCTCCTCTTCCTAGGCTAACCTCCAAATTACATATTTGATATGCAGTTTGTGTAGGAAGCACTTGACATCCCCTTATTAATATTGGTTTAAATCCATTCCTTTCAACAGTTATATCATATAAACTATACGGCATCTTATCGTTATATATATTTAAGGAATACTCCAATGGTGGTGTTGCTAACTCTATTTCCTGTGTTAATCCTACCGAATCAGTAACTAAGTCAATGATTCTTAAACTTTCAGCTCCTTCTGTTGCCTTTACAGTTATCTTGGCTCTATCAATTGGAATATAATCACTACCTCTAAAGCATTGAATTTTTAATCTACCTGTTCTGTTCATGAGATTTACATTACTTTCATTCTCCATATTTTCCCTCTTTATATTTTTTCTTAAGATATTATATTTATTTGATATAACATTTGCTACTGACGTACTTTGGCAATTTATACTTCCTCTAGTTAAAATAGAACTCAAATCACTTTCATAAAATCAAAAATCCTCCTACAAAAGTAGGCGGATTGATATAAAAGAGTTTTGAGGAAAGCCTTGAAACTCAAACCTTGACGATTGCTGAGAGATGATTTTGTACTTAGGAGGGATTTATTTGAAACAAAAAAATTGCATAAATGATACTAAAAATGCATCTAAAAATCATTTAAATGCATATAGTTTGGCAGGCATTGGTATTGGAGGGATAATTGGAGCAGGTTTTTTTCTTGGTTCAAGCTTGGCAATTAATCAAGCAGGTCCTTCGGTAATATTGGCATTTTTATTTGGTGGTTTGATTATGTCTCAGGTACTTGGTGCAATGACAAGTATAAGTATAAATAGACCTGTGAAAGGTTCTTTTCGTGTATACACAGAACAATATCTTGGTAAATTCATGGGATTCTTACTAGGATGGGCATTATTTACTTCTGGAATTTTATCATTAGGCTCTGAAGCAATTGCAACAGGGATATTTTTAAAATACTGGATTCCTAATATTTCATTATCTTTATTTGCCTTAATTTCTTTAATTATAGTAATAGGAATAAATAGACTTGGTACTAAGCATTTTGGATACATAGAATCTGTAATATCTGTTATAAAAATTATTATTCTAATTATTTTTATAGCTTTAGGAATTTATATAATTACTAAAACTAATATTTCTATAAAACAAAATCCCTTTAGTAGTTTTGCTTCATTTTTTCCAAATAAAATTTCAAGTTTCTTGCAGTCAATGTTAATAGTAATCTTTACCTATGGCGGAATTAGCACAGTTGCTATGGCCACCTCTGAAGTAAGACGGCCTTGCCTTGAAATACCTAAAGCAACAATACTTATGACACTTGGAATTGTATCCTTATATGTACTTTCTATGTTTGTTATTATTTGTACAGTTGATTGGAATTCAATCAATACTGGTGTATCCCCTTTTGTTCAAAGTTTTAATAATATAGGCTACAGCTGGGCTTCCTCTTTAATAAATGTAGCCATATTAATATCTACCTTTTCTGTTATGATAGGAACTTATTACGGGTGCGTTCAGATGCTAACATCCCTAGCTCAAGCAAAAAAAGCCCCTGACATTTTGAATTATTTTAATTTTTCTCTAGCTCCTTCAACATCAAAATCAGGAATGGTATTATTGATCTCTTTTAATTTAGTTTCTTTTGGAATAGATGTAGGTAAATCAAGTTTTTTATACACTTCATTTAAATCCATTTTTAAGCCTATTGATAATTCCTCTAAAGTCATATAACCTTTTATTTCTTCCGTTGTAATTTTTGTTTCAGAAGTTATAGGTGGTGGTGTAAGCTCATATATTCCCATAAGTTTTGTAATTCCTATTCCTCCAAAGAATATTACAAATACAAATAGTGCAATAAATACTGGTTTTATTGATTTACTTTTAACCTTAAATTCTAATGTATTATTTTTAGGACAAGAAAGTATACAACTTTGACAATTAATGCATTCAGCAGATTTTATTTCTTTAAGCTCTGAAACTTTAATGTTAACAGGACAGTTTTTATTACATAAACCACAATTAATACACGTATTTTCATTTCTTGTGATCTTTGATGGACTTAATTTTGAAATCATCCCATAAAATGCTCCCATAGGACAAAGATATTTACAAAAAAATCTATCATATAACAAAGATCCAACTATAGTAACTATTAGTATAATAAGTGCAATTGAATATTCTTCAATAAGTGATTCCATTCCTGCAGACATATGCCCATATGCAGCCCAAGGATCATATGGATTCACCCATAATCCAGCAGTCTTCCAAGCCAAAAATATTGTAAGTATAAATATAACGTATTTGAGATATCTCAATAGCTTGTCCACACTTATCGGTACAGTAAATCTTTTCTTAAATAATTTTATCCCTATAAGTCCAAAGAATTCTTGAAGAGCTCCGAAAGGACAAATAAGTCCACAAAAACTTCTTTTAAAAATTAATGCTATTATCAATGTTATGATAAGAATAATGAGAGTTCCTGAAAATATCTTTTGTATAAATGTTCCTCCAAATATTAAGCCATATAATGATTCCAAGCCTCCATAAGGACATAATGCATGTATGGATGGAACTTTTCCGCCTCCTAGAAGCTGATGAAGATATGCTTCTACAGTACTATGTATCAAAAATATTGCTAGTAAAACATAACGTATATTTTTTAATAATTTATTATTTTTCATGTATCTTCCCCCTAATACTTTTTAATTTATTTCAATTTATCTGTTTTTATAACTTTATAGGCTCTCTATTATATTTTGCTACCCATTCTAGATTTAAATTCATCATAGGATAGTTCTCCCTTTGCAAGTTTTTCTTGCAATGAATTGTTAATATTATTACTTTCAATTTCATTTTTAATATTTAAAAATTCCTTGGTGCCTATGGAACACTTAGCATATCTTTTAAGAAGTATAGTTGTATAAGTATTGGAGTATTCTGTATCTTCAATAATAGCTTTTCTTTCTATATACTCATCAGCATTAATTATACCTACAGCATATTTTTCTTTAAGAATATCAATTAAACTTATTACAAATGGATTTTCTCTTTTCTTATTTCTTATTAATATAAATACTAAGGCAACAAAAATTATTAAAATAAATATTAAGATATCTGAACCATAAAATCCATATCTATTATTGTAACCATACCCATTTCCCATATGATATCCATGTCTCACTAAAATCACCTCCGCTTATATAATTAAAAATGAAATAGTTATTGTTGTGCCTTTTCCTAAATCACTTTCTATTGAGACATTTCCATTTAAAACTTTTACTAACCTTTTTGCTATCGAAAGTCCAAGTCCAGTTCCACCTACATTGGAAACTCTTGCTTTATCTGCCTTATAGAATCTTTCACCTAAATACTGAATTTCATCTTTAAGTATACCTATTCCATTATCTTTTATAGCTATATAAATATTTTTGTTATCCGTATATGTTGTTACCTCTAAAACACCTTTATTTTCAGAAAACTTAATTGCATTATCTAAAAATATGATGATTAGCTGTTTTAATTTATCATAATCACTTAATATGGTAGGTAAATTACTTTCCAAAGATAATTGCAAATCTATAGCCTTACCACGTATTAAAGGTTTAAGGCTTCTAGTAGTATCATTAATGAGCATATTAACATCCATTTTATTAAACTCAACCTCTAATTTTCCTGATTCCAATTTACTTAAATTAAGCAAATCTTTAATCATTCTTTCAAGTCTATTTGTTTCTTTAATAAGTGTAGTACAGGTATCAGGTATATACTCTGGCTTTGTCATTCCATCCAAAATTGACTCTAAATTACCTTTTATAATTGTTAAAGGAGTTCTAAACTCATGAGAAACATTTGAAATAAAGTCTTTTCTCATTTGCTCAAGTTTTTCTTTTTCACTTATATCTTGAATAAGAATTACACCACCTATAATCTCATTTAAGTTACTCTTTATGGGAGACACTGAGAATTCCAATATTTTTCCTTCATGCTCCCTTATAATTAATTTTTTATCATTGATGGATATAGCAGAATTAAATTCTTGAATTATATTTAATTCTGATAATATTTTAATTATTTCCATATTATCTTTTACCCTTTTATTTGAAAGAAGATTTATAGCCGCTTCGTTTATATTTATAATTTCAGAACTTCTATCCAAAGCTAAAATTCCCTCGCTCATACTCGTTATAATATTACTTAATTTATTTTTTTCTTCAAAAAGCTCACTAATAATATACTTAAGCTTTAAAGATAATAAATCAAAAGAGCTTGATAATTCTCCTATTTCATCTTTTTGATATATGTTTGTTTTTATTCCATAGTGACCTCTTGCTAATTCCAAGGCAGATGAATTAATTTTCTTTATTGGTCTAGAAATATTCCTAGAAAAATAATATCCTAATAATCCTACAATAATTATTTCACCTAAAACAGCTAAAATTAAACTTATAAAGAATTTGTTCATAGAATTTAATAAATCAGTCATTGAAGAATTAAGAATTACAGCTCCTATTATGATTTTATTCTCTTTTATCGGCACTGCTATTGTCATCATGTCCTCATTATAATAAGGATTATAGCCTTCATCATATGCTTCTGTTCCCTCTAATACTTTGCTATTAACATCATTATATAAATCCTTTACCTCTACATTATTAACGTAACTAATGTTATCATTAGTATCTGATGCAGTTATAATACTTTTATCTGGATTAAGTATCCAAAGTTTTGCATTATCAATATCATTTAATAAGTGTACAATTTTCACAAACTCTATATTATTTGAACTATTACCTACATATGGTTTAATCGTTTCTGAAATTGCTAAAGCATGTTTCTTCATATTATTCTTTTTAACTTCATAAATATTATTTCTAAATATATTTAAGGCAATAATTCCTATAAAAAGTGTTGAAACTACAACAATAGCTAAAAAGCCAAGTGTTAATTTAAAAGTAATATTTTTCTTAATCTTCATCTTCCACCTCGAATTTATACCCCATGCCCCAAACAGTTTTAATATCCCAGTTATACTGACCCTCAAGGTCAAGTTTAGCTCTTATCCTTTTTATGTGAGTATCTACTGTTCTAGGATCTCCAAAGTAATCTATTCCCCATACATTATCTAGAAGATCATCACGCTTAATAATATTATTAGGAGAGCTTGCAAGCATCCATAAAACTTCAATTTCCTTTTTGGTAAGATTCATAGATACTCCATCTAACTTAACAGAGTAATTATTAATATCTAATTCAAGTGTTGAATATTTAATTATTGACAACTTATTATTTAGAACTGGAGTAATACGTCTAAGGACTGCATTTATCCTTGCTACTACTTCCCCAGGGCTAAAAGGTTTTATAATATAATCATCAGCACCAGAATTTAATCCTAGTATCTTATCTGCATCCTCACTTTTAGCAGTTATCATTATAATAGGAGTATTTGATTCCTTTCTGATTCTATTGCAGACTTCAATTCCATCCATTAATGGCATCATAATATCAAGTAGAATTAACTCCGGCTTATAATGTTTAAATTTTAATAGTGCTTCTTCTCCATCTAGAGCAAAAATCACATTAAAACCTTCCTTTTCTATATAAGGTTTTAAAATTTTAATTATTTCCATATTATCATCAGCAATCAGAATATTTTTACTCATTTTCATCACCTCGCATCTTTTATTGATGTGCCCATGGCAAAATTATATCATTAACTGTAGCTAAAATTGTGTCCTATTTGTGTACTTTTATTTCACAATTAAGACACTTTTACATATTAGAAATGATTTATTATTAGGGTGTAGACAACATCAAACTAAAAAAACAGTCTAACAAACTTTTACATTAACTTAAAATTCAAGGAGGAATATATAATGAAATCAAAGAAATTAATATTAGGACTTACTATGGCTATTACAATGGGATTAGGTGTGACTGCCTATGCAGCTAGTACAGAAATAACAACAACATCATCAACTGCTACTCACCAAAGAGCTGGACTTGGAAGAATTACAGGAGTAAGAGGTTATGATTATGTAGAATCAATATTAAAGAATAACCTTGGTATGACAGATGCAGAAATAACAGCGGGGCTTAATTCTGGAAAAACAATGTATACTTTAGCAGAAGAAAAAGGAATGACAGAAGATCAATTTAAAGCAGCTCTACTTGAAGAAAGAAATAAAGCTGTTGATAAGGCAGTTGCAGATGGAACTATAACAAATGAAGAAGGTGTTTCACTAAAAGAAACTTTAAAAAATAATCTTGATAATTGCACAGGAATACCAAGACAAGGAAGAAGTATAGTAGGAACTGACCACGGTGCTGGAAGAGGTAATGGACAAGGTGCTGGGAAAGGACATATGTCAACTACTGGTTCTAGAGGCTTAGGTAACTGCTATTTTGATTATACTTTAGAATAAATACTATAGAATGATAATATCAAAGGGGCTGTCGCACTAAACAATTAGTGCACAGCTCATTTTTGTGCAAAAAAATAGATCCCAGATTCTATAAATCTGAGATTTATGATAAAATATTTTTTATGCAAACCAAAAATATTTTATAAAAAGATTATATAATGAATCAGAAGTTTTATCAATTAAAGCTTCCATTATCCTAACGACTCAAGTATAAATTTGTTTAATTCATCTCTAACAATTCTCCAATTAGGATAATATTTATCCATTAGTTCTTTAAACTTTTCATTGTGTGTTCTTTCAATTAAGTGTATCATCTCGTGAACAATAACATATTCCAAGCAGTTAGGTGGTCTTTTTACAAGTTGTAGATTTAACCAAATCCTACTATCTTCTTGGTTACAGGTTCCCCATTTAGTTCGCATGATTCGTACACCCCATGCTTTAACTTCTACACCTATTATTGGCTCCCATTTTTTTATTAATTCTGGAATCCTGTTTTTTATTTGATTTCTATACCACCTATTTAATATTCTTTCTCTTTGTTCTAATGTAGTTTCTTTTTTTACATGGAGATTTATATATCTTTTATTTTCTATTTCTACTTTGGAATATCCATTGTGTTCTATTATTCTAAGCAAATATCTTTCTCCCCATAAATAGTAACTTTCACCAGAAACATATTCACGTTTCGATTGTCGTTCTTGGGAAATAAATTTTTCTTTTTGTTTTTTTATCCAACTAAGCTTAGACACAATTAGTAAACGAATATTTTCATCTGTAGTATGAATAGGTGCTGCCACCCTTACTCTTCCATCAGGAGGATATACTCCTAGATGGATATTCTTAATATGTTTTTTTAAAACCTGTATCTCTATACCATTTACTATCATAAAGTTATGCCTTTCTATTAAGGTATATTCAAAAAATAATAAGTCAGCATGATAGTCTATTTCCCGTCATGGAAGCTCGACTCGCATACACTTCCTGAGTAAGCGATTCACTCAGAATCACAGATTGCACTGTGTGAAAGTTCGAGAAGCCAAATATAAAATTTGGACTCTCACTTTTGGCTCTCTGCTTATCAGCATTTTTACCTAATAGACTCGCTATGAGGCAAAAATACTTCCTTGTCTGACAGGAAATATACATCACATCATAGACTTATTATTTTCCTTCATATGCCTAATACTCATTTTGCTGTACTATAATTTCATAAATCTTTTCAAATAGTTCATCATCTTCTATGTGTTTTTTTATTAACTTTTTAACTTTTCTTTCTTTCATTGTATTGCCTCTCCAACTATCAGGACTATATGAAACAATATCTTCATGTAAGTTTTCGGCAATTTCTTCATCTCCAATATTATCAAAAAGTGCTCTTAGTGCAGGAGATTTTTTCATTGATTCAGAATACTGTGATGAATTTTCAGGATGCTTAGACTTCTTAGTAAGATCAGCTATTTTATCAAGGTATTCTTTATAGTTAATTACAGCTTCTTTTCTTTCTCTTATTATTTCATCTAATAACTCCGACATTTTTTCGAAATATTTTGGATTAGTTGGTGTTTCATCTATAATTAATTTTCTAACGTTATTTTCAATTGTTTCTGCAACTGTTTCCTTATTTTTCTTTATATCATTTGGTAAGCTATCAACAAACTCTGCACCTTTACTAACAACAATATCTATAAGCGACATATCATCAAAAGCTGATATAACTTCACTTTCCTTTGCATCAATATAAGTATCGATTAAATGTCTCATAGCTGGCTCATATGCTTTTAAATCTATATAATCACCACTTGCTAATTTGACTTCAGAACGTATTTTTTCATAATAGGTAACTTGAGTTTTTATCATCCTAGCTTCATCTGGTGTATATCCTGCCTTAATCATTTCATTAGCTATATTGGAATATGCTCTTATAAGTGAAGATACCATTTTATATAATGCAACCCTTTTAGATTCATTTTCTTTTAAGTCTTCCCTATTTTCAGTATTTCTAGCACAGAAATATTTAATAAACTGTTGTGTTTCCCTTGGATATTCAACTGGTTCACAAAGAGCTTGTACACTTTCTAATGCTTCATCTAGTTTTTCTTTTGCGAGTGTTAATCTATTTTTAAGTAATCCTTCTACATCTGACTTTTCATACTTATCAAATGCATCTGTAGTATAATCACCCATTGCACTTTCAAGGCTATTAAATAAGTCTTTATAATCTATAATATATCCAAATTCCTTATCTTCTCCATCTAATCTGTTTACTCTACATATAGCTTGGAATAATCCATGATCTCGCATACTTTTATCAATGTATAAGTAAGTTGCTGGAGGTGCATCAAATCCTGTTAATAGTTTGTCTACTACTATTAATAGTTTCATTTGAGCAGGCTCTTTAATAAACTTTTCTTTTACTTCCTTTTCGAACTCTTCTGTTTTTTTACCATTGAGCATTTTATTATATATATCATATTTTTTTAGTTTTTCTGTTGCACCTTCATCTCCAGTAGTTTCACCTTTTATGTCATTAATATTTGGTGTATATGAAGTTACTATTGCGCATTTTTTAAATCCATGGCTTAAAAATATTTCATAGTATTTACATGCTTCATAAATACTACCTGCTACAAGCATTGCATTTCCTCTTCCATTTTGCAAACGATCTTTTGTTGCCATGTCAAAAATTATATCTGCTGCAATTTTTTCAAGTCGTGATTTAGAACTAAAAACACTCTGTAATGTACCCCAACGTTTTTTAAGCTGGGCAAGCGCAACATCTGTAAGTCCACTAGTTTTAGAATCGAACCATTGGTCAATTTTAGCTTGTGATGTTATATTTTGATCTACATCTCTTGCTTCATATCTTAAATCTAATACTACTTTATCTTTAACTGCCTCATCAAATTTATACTTATGGATATAATCTCCAAATACTTCTCTGCTGCTTTGCTTATCTTCTTTTAAAAGAGGAGTACCAGTAAAACCAATAAATAATGCATTAGGTAATATCTTTTTCATAGCTTCATGCAATTTTCCTGATTGGGTTCTATGACATTCATCTACAAAAACATATAAATCTCCTTTAGCTGAAAAGTCTTTAGGTAAATTTAATTTCATTTCTTCTAAGAAATCATCATAAGCCTTGTCTTCTTTTTTACCAAACTTGTGTATTAAGGAGCATATTAATCTTGGTGTTGTAGCATTCAATTTTTCAATTAAGTCTGCACCACTTATGGTTCTATAAATATCTTCTTCTACACCTTTATATACTTTTTCTATTTGCTCATCCAATTCTTCTCTATCTGTAATAACAAGAACTCTGGCATTATTCTTATTTTCCATTATCCATTTTGTAAGCCAAACCATAGTTAAACTCTTACCACTACCTTGAGTATGCCAAATGATACCACCTTCACGTTTTTTAACATTAGCTTGAGCTGCCCTTACACCAAAATATTGATTAGGTCTACATGCTTTTTTTATACCTCTATCAAAAACAATGAAATCATGAATTATTTCTAGAAGCCTTTCTTTATTGCACAATCCAATTAAATGTTTGTGTAATAAATTTTCGGTATTCTCGCAAAGTTTTTTCACGTGAACAGAAACATTATCTTCAGCTTCTTTATCTTCTTTCCAGGTAAGGAAATACTTTTCAGAAGTTTTTATAACTCCATATTTTACCCCTTGAGTATCATTCCCCGCCATAACTAACTGAATAGTATTAAAAAATGATTTTATAAAAGTATCTTTTTGATTATCAAGATTTTGACGGATACCTTCAGATATAGAAACTGTACTGCGCTTTAGCTCAATGATTCCTAAAGCTATTCCATTAACATATAAAACTAAATCAGGTCTTTTAATATTATTTCCTTTTACAGTAACCTCTTCTGCTATATAAAAATCATTGTTAAGCGGTTCATCAAAATCAATAAACTCAACTGTTTTAGGCTTATCACTACTACTAAGTTTTTTTCTAACTCCATACCTAAGCAATGTGTAAACTTCTTTATTAACTTCATACAAAGTTTTAGATTGATTTCCCGCTGTTTTTATTAATTCAGCTATAGCTAAAGTTATAAGTTCAGTATCATAACCTTTTTTATTTAAATATAATCTCAATAACTTTTCATTAATATTAGTATTTTCAAACTCTTTCAAGTTACCTAAATAACTATATCCTAGCTTTTCAACAAACAAGTTAATAACATTATTTTGAGTAACACGTTCTCTTTCCCCTACCCCACTCATATTCATCGCTTCTTTCAACTTATATTTCGTCTATATTGATTTCTTTAAATCTTTCTTTCCATTCATCAATACTAAGCACTTCAAATTTTGAAAGCATTTCTCTAACAATACTATCCTCTTTTAAATTCAATGGTAATTGCTTTCCTATTTTTATTCTTAATTGTTTTCTTATTTTAGCATCCATAATTGGTGCTTCTATTAATAGCACATATATTATTGGAAATTCATCTTTATTTCCACCAGTTGCCCAAAGCATCATTAAGCTATCATAATATTTCTTTGCGATATTTTTATAAAACTTCTCTGGATCTCTCTTTATTTTATCAACAAATGCATTAGGATTAACTGCATCTTTAATATTAGCATTCTTATATTCTAAAAAAATTATGTTATTATTGTATTCTGTTATAAAGTCTACGTCATTTAATTTCATTTTATTAGCCAAATCATGTAATTCCATAACATATTTGCAATTAGTAAAATCAAACTTAAATTGATTATTTTCATCAGTTACTATTTTTGATTCCATAAAATTTACTCCTCAAAGTTTCCCTCAATTACCTCATCTAATAGCTTTGCATCAGCTTCAATAATTGAGTTGTTTTTAAGCTCACCAAAATTCTCTTCACTTTGACACTTAACACCTTGTTCTGTTTTATATAAACTATGGAATAAAACTTTATCATTGGAATTTCTCTTTATTTCAAAATATTTAGCAAAATTATAACTATGGGTTGCCAAAAAGATTTGTACGCCACATCTCTGCAATTCTATCAATATATCAACTAATATTGGCATTAATTCTGGATTAATATTAGCCTCCGGTTCATCCCAAAATAAAATTGTCTCATTATCAATTAATCCATTTCGTATAAGCTTCCACAAAAGAGCAAACTTACGAATACCTTCAGCTTCAATTGAAAAATCTATTTTACTGCCATCGTTCTTAACTACATAAAAATTATCATATTCACAAACTACTTCCCCATCAATTACTTTTGAAAGTATTTTTAAAATTTTCTTATTAATTTCAGATACATCCTTAGCTTCTGGCAATTCAGCATTTGTAATAATATCTACATAAGTTTTATCAAATGGCATATCGTATTTATTATTTAATGCTAAAAATCCGTTTGAATGAGATAGTATTTCTTTTGCTGGTATAAAAATATCATTAATAGCAAAATCAATGTCCTTATATCCTGAACCATCACCGGCTAATTTCATACCTTCATGTTTTATAATCACATATTTTGCATAACTATCTTTTAAATAATTTACTGTTATCGATGTTTCTTTATCTATACTGCTTTTATCTCTAACTAAATCCATTGAATTTACTTTGAAATAAGGCTGAGATATATCATATGCTCCATTACTTTTATTCACATTATTTGCACTTTCACAAACTCCATATACCCCCTTTAATAAATGAGTTTTTCCAGTACCATTATTTCCAATTATGATATTAATGCCTAAAGATACATCTAATTCAAAATCATCAAATACAGTAAAATTCTTTATATTAACACTTTTAATATTCATAAAGTCTTCTCCTTCTATTTCTTTATCTAAACTAATCTCCTCTTTCCTGTTAATAATTCTTCCATCATTCCTCTTTT
Organism: Clostridium sp.; assembly: GCF_021372645.1. GTDB lineage: Bacteria > Bacillota > Clostridia > Clostridiales > Clostridiaceae > Clostridium. Next base: position 36,209 of record NZ_JAJFUC010000003.1, read on the forward strand.
GATATTCTTGTATTTATCAAGCTTTGTTTCTAGTTTTTCTATTTCATTATCCATATCTGATAAGATGTTTGCTATTGCTTTTTGTTCTTCTATCGTTGGAATTGGTATTAGTGTATTTTTAAATACATCCATTCCAACTAAGTTTTTCATTGCCCCACCTTGTGTACTATCTATTATTCTATTTTGAAATTTGTACCAACTGAAATAAGAATTAAAATAAGAATCATCTACTATAGTACTATCAATTTTAATTTTTAGTAATGCTTGATTAATAACACCTTTTGGCGCATTATTAGGAATTTTATATATCTTGCCTATTGTTCCTGAACAGCTAACAATAAACTCACCTACATTCACTTCAAATCTAATAAGTTCATTATATTTTTCTTGGTTAATATAGTAATTTCCTATATTTAAATCCTTATATATAGCATTTCTTTGTTCATACACCTTATATCCCTTTTTTACAAAAAACTCCTTCTTTAAGCTACCACCAAATGGTCCTCTTACAAGACCATTTGGAACACATATAGAACTTAAACTCATTAAATTCCAATCTTCAGGAATAATTCCCACCTCTGTTTTTTTGTATCCTTCAGTATTTTTATTTTCTTTATATCTTCTTCCTGATTTTTCACTAAATCCATCTAATCTCTTTTTCCCTGTTAAAAGTTCTTGCATAGCGCCTTGTTTTATTAACTTCTTTTTATTTATTAGTTTTTCAAGAGATAAAATCAAATCGTCTATATCGCTAAGTGCTGTTGCTATAGCTTTTTGCTCCTTTTCTAATGGTATAGGAATTTTCATTTTAGAAATCATTTCAAGTCTAACAGAATCTACTGATGATTTTGCTGTATATTTTGATACTTGGTTTAAAAAATTATTCTTAAAATATTCATAAAAATACCTACCATTAACATTTTTAAAGTTACTTATTTTATATACTCTTTGATGGTAGTCAAATTTTCCACTAATGTAATGAAATACCTTCCCAACACCTACACCATCTCCTGCTGTTAATACCGCCTCACCATCAAAAGAATATGAATTTATTTTCTCGATTTGCTTGGATCTTACAAAAAAATCATATTTTCCACTATCTTCTTTGTCTTCAGTGTTTCTCTTACCTGTATCTATTTCAGCAAACTGATCCACATTTCTAATATCCCAATCACTTGGTATGATCCCTACTTCTGTTTCCTTATATCCATCCGGAATTTTCTTTTCTCTTACCATTGAAATCCCATCCTTTTTAAATGTTCATCTACCTTGCTTGTTAATTCTTCTACTTCTGCTTCTATTTGTGACATTGGCTCATCATATCTTTCAGCAAGTTCAACAATTCTTCCTGTTAAAGATTGTGATATGCCATCTAATAATTCTTCAATAGCTTCTGATAATACTTTCATCCACTTATCTTGTATAACAATCTCTTTTATTTCCTCTTCAGATAACTCCTTATATTTAATCATAACTTTTTTATCTAATGCTTCTTTTAATTCCTTAATTTTTTTATCTTTTCCTGAAATTTCTTCTACAAACTTTAAATATTTGTTTAAAACTTCAAGCTCGTCTTCGTAACCATGTAACTTTTTAATTTCTTTAATTCTTTTTGTAAGATTAGCCTTTGAAATTTTGTTATCATTAATTACTTCAGAAAGTAACCCTTCATCTCCGCCATGTTCTTCTATCATTTCTTCTTGATTTCTGACTAATTCATCTTTTTCTGCTTCTAAGCAATTTATTTTTTCTTGTTCATCATCAAAATATCTATTTATAATTAAATTCTTTAGAATTAATTTACCTTCATAATCCTTTGGTTTGTCTGAACGTTTTATAGTTCCATCTTTCTTTTTGGTCTCTGTATAAATTAACTCAAATTCATTTCCAGCTTTCCAACCATCTGAAACAATTAAATAAATATCATCATGCATAGTTTCATTCCAATATGACATTAATGCTTGATATACATCATATTCATTTATCAATTTAACACTCTTAAAGTTTTCTAATATATCTTCTGAAATAGCCTTTATAACTTCTCTTGGTTTACTATCATCGCAAATGTTATTTAATATATGAGTATTATTTGTTTTCCAATTATTAAAAACATCATTAACTTTTTCCTGATGTTCTATAAATTCATTATGTGTAAATATACTTTCTTTTATATCATCTTCTAAAACATTCAATTTTGAATAATTTTCTCTATTGCCTTGAGAAAATAAAACTTTCCTTAAGGTCGGATATACTTCCCAATAATCATTTAACTTATCAATGTCTCTATTAGGTATTCCTCCTAATAAATGTGATGAAATATCTTGAAGATCTTCTTCTTCACTTGAATCTATATATCTTGGGATATTAAGATTATATTCATTATCCTCTGCTATTTCTTGAATAGTTACCATACGACTATACTTAGGAATCTCCAATTGTTTTTCAAATACATCTACAATCTTATGAATATCTTGATCTCTTAATCTATTTTTATTTCCATCTTTAACAAATCCTTTACTAGCATCTATCATAAAAATGCCCTTACGTGATTCTGCATTTTCTTTATCAATTACAATTATGCATGCTGGTATACCTGTTCCATAAAAAAGGTTGGCAGGTAATCCTATGATTCCTTTTATTAAACCCTTTTTAATTATATTAGTTCTTATAGCTTCCTCTGCATTACCTCTAAAAAGTACACCATGAGGCAATATAACAGCAGCCTTTCCATCAGCTTTCAATGATTTAATTATGTGTAATAAAAATGCATAATCACCATTTTTATCTGGTGGTGCTCCAAATTCTTTAAATCTCTCATATGTTTCCCCACCAACATCTACTCCATTACTCCATGATTTGGTAGAAAATGGAGGATTGGCCACAGCAAAATTAAATCTTCTTAATTTACTTGAATCATTTTCATCTTTAAAATATGGAGTTGATAATGTGTTATCTTGCCATATTTCAGCTGTTTCCTTACTATGCATAATCATATTCATTTTAGCTAAAGCTGCAGTTGCATTATCCATTTCTTGACCATAGATTGTAACATTACAATTAGCTTCATCTGCTACTTTTACAAGTAATGAACCACTTCCACAAGTTGGATCATATACTGTAATTGAACCTTCTTTTAAATTTCCAATTCCAATTACTTTTGAGAGTACTCTTGAAACCTCGGCAGGAGTGTAAAATTGTCCCTTACTCTTACCTGATTCAGTAGCAAAGTTACGCATTAAATATTCATAAGCATCACCTAATAAATCATCACCTTCTGCTTTATTGCTACTAAAATTCATTTTATCATCTTGAAATATAGCAATAAGATTAGTCAATTTATCAACCATTTCTTTTCCTTTTCCAATCTTATCACTATCATTAAATGAAGCTAAATCAATTACTCCTCTTAAATCATTAGCTTCAGCAAGTTTTGCAACAATCTTATCCATTTCTTCTCCGATATTGCTCTTTCCTTTTGCAGAAATCATATCATCAAAGCTACCACCTTCAGGTACTTCTATTAAAAAATCTTCATCTACTTTGCTTTTATCTGAAACATACTTTACGAAAAGTAAAGTCAATATGTAATCTTTATATTGTGAGGCATCCATTCCACCTCTTAATTCATCACAACTTTTCCATAGCGAACTATATAATTCACTCTTTTTAATAGCCATTTTGTTTCCTCCACTCATACATTATGTATAACTTTTGTATTTATCTACTATATATTTTATTATAATTATAACATTTATTTTTACATAATCTAACTTTAACTTAATTACATATAGATTTTTCATATTCTGAATGCTTTATCTGTATGAGAAAAAGCATTCATCTATTTTTCATATTAAATGATCTTTGTTATTAGTGTAACATTTAAATAATCTATTAATTTAGCCCTTGTTTACTTATCTTTTAATTACTTCTATCAATTTTTCAACTGATAAATCATCATTTTTACTATGAATTACAGTATGACAATTGGAACATAAAGGAATTAAACCATTTATTGGATCAATCTTATAATTTTCTCTTATCTCACTTAAGGCCTTTTTATGATGCACTTCAATTATTCCTTTTCCTAATTCACCATAAGCCTTCTCAAAATCAAATCCACAAACTGCACATTTATATCCATAATGATCTAAACATATTTTTCTTGCTTTTCTGCTTCTTTCATATTTATTTACATTCACCTTTAGCATCTGACTTACGGACAGTTAAATTCAATATATTAAAAAATATAACTAAAGATGTATTTTTTTCAATAATAAGGAGATATAGAATTGAATAACATTCATTTATGTTGAAATTTTAGATAAAAATGGATTAATGAGTGCATAAAAATCGAAATGTATATTGTCAATGTATATATTATCCTATTATTTATACTTCATAAAGTGTAAATGCTATTTTTAAATAATAATCATTTCTAAGAGTCTGCTTATTTTCTTTAGCAATAATTTTTGTTAATAATTTATTCATATTTAAAATTGCTTTACTAATCATGTATTTATACTACTTTCAAAAGTTATTCACAGATTTGACTTGATTATAATTTTCTAAAGAATAAAAAAAGTGAGCTGTCCAAAATAAAATTTATATTTCTATTTTGCAACAGCCCCTTTCAAATTTTTCTTCTATTGTCAAGTGTTTTTTTCAAAATTCTCTTTTTTTACTTATTTCTTAAGTTCACGACGTTGGGTACGCAGTTTTTGGGTATACTTTTTATCTTAAAAATCCATAAATGATTGTTGCAACTATGGTCATAGTAAGTCCAACAATGCTTTCGAATGGAATCATCTTCATACTCTCTTTTATATTCATTTTAACTGCCTCCCTTGTTGAGTGGAAAAAACCTCCATGAGGCAAATGATCAAGTACAGTTGCACCTGTATTCACCATAACTGCTGCACCTAATGGTGATATCCCCATTGAAAGGATCGCTTTTCCAAAAGTACCTGATGCTACAACAACTCCAGTCGATGTTGCCGCCATAGCCCCACCCATAAATATACCTGCTATAGGTGCAAGGAATGTTCCCGAGATACCTGCAGCTTTTATGCTCGCTACAATAATATTACCCAGGTCTGATTTTGATACAATACCAGCTATTGCTCCACCTCCAATTAATAGCATTACAGTATCTGTCATTTTGTTTAAGCCTGATGTTGTATATGCAATAATTTTATTCGCTTTTCCCATTGCCAATAATCCTACTATACCTGCCACAGGAAGAATAATCATTGAATCTATATTAAATGCCATAAGTGCTTTTACATGAAGGATATTACTAACAGGGTTTATTCCCAATAATACAATTGCAACAATTGGAGCAACTATAGCTTTTGAAAGGCTTGGTCTTTCCTTTGTAGATGTTGCAGCCACTTCTGAATATATTTCCTTTAGCTGAACACCTTTATTACTTAATAAACTTGCAAGTATAAAAGTTACTATCAATCCCGCAACAGCAGGTATAAATCCAGCAATCATTACACTAGCCAAATCTATATTAAATCCTTTTGCAGCTGAAATTGTATTCGCGTTTGGAGAAATCATATTTCCAGCCTTACCCCCACCTACCATGGCAATGAAAATGGCAGTTTTAGAAACTCCTACTTTCCTACCTACAGATATAGCAATTGGTGCAACTATTATAACAGAAACTGTAATGAATACACCTACTGCAGTTATAATCATAGTTGCCAAAGCAATTGCTATAAGAGCTTTCTTTTCTCCCAAACTCTCAACAATAGTTTCAGCAATTTTTTCAGCAGCTCCCGATTCGATCAAGATACCGGCAAGTACACCTGCTGCTATTACACGAACTACTGCCCCCATAACACTATTAGTACCATCAATAATAATATCTACTGTCTGTCCAACCGATGCACCTCCAACAACTCCTCCTAAAATTGCTCCGACAAAAAGCGCATATACAGGGTTTACTTTTTTAAAAATTAATACTATCGCAATTATAAGTCCAATTACCGCTCCAATCCAATGAATTACTGGCATTTCTATTCCTCCTCATTAAATAATTTTGTTAACCTTTGATTATGTAACGCTAACATTTTCCACCTACGAGTTAAATTATACTCCTCTTTTCTACAAAACAACATTGTTTATTTGATATTTTTTTATTCAGTTGCACAATCTAAATTGCTGTTAATGTTTCATACTTTCATTTCTTTCTTATAACTTTATAGTAAATATATGGCATGCTTATCAAGTTTTGATCTTTTATTAATCCACCTTCTGTCATAACATATGAACATGCATATTTGTTTTTAAATCTCTTCCAAACGGATGCAGAACCATTATTATCCTAGACTCTGCCTCTTTATTCTTAACGTTATACTCTACAAAAAGCTTAATCAAAGTTTTCTTATCTTTCTTATCTTTTACATTGAGGATAATTGCTTGAGTTATAACAACAACAAAATCTTATAAGTTACACCTCTTACGAAAATTACGTAGAAAAAAATATCGCAAATTCACTTTGAACTGCACCCTGTCAAGTAGACAGTGAAAATAATGCGATATTTTATACTTATTATTTATTTTACTACTTCAATAATGAAACAAAATCACTATTTAGGTTCCTGCGGATAAAAATACATTTGTCCTTTACCAAATAATATAACTCTGTAATTAGGAAGGACAGGTACTGTAGTGTGTTTTTCTGAATTTGGTTGTAGTATTATAGAATGATGTATAGTTTTATTTTCATCCATAATAATCATGTAGATATCATCTGTTGCAGAAACGTTTGAAAATACATAAATATCATTTTTTGAAGGAATAAAATCAGATATTGTATAAATACCTTCGGTAAA
>NZ_JAJFUC010000028.1 GCF_021372645.1 Clostridium sp.
TTGCTTTATTTTGTGCGCCCTTTTTTAGCTAATAAAACCATTGGAATTGTATAAAAGCAACTTTTCCATCAATTAATGATGTTTTTGCAATTTCTAATCAATTTTTATTCAGTTTTATAAATGAGTTTCGCAATTACCTAAGATATAGTAAAAATTTTTATTAACTATATCTATTCAAGGGTTTTCATAAATTTAAGTCTTATGAATATAATAAAGTAGACTTGGAATTTATTGTAAAATAAGAGGGGGGGGGTAACTTAATGATGAAGTTAAATAAAAATTCTTCTGATAATACTGATAAGATTTTTGTTAATGGAGTTATATATAGTATTAACGGCAAGTGTAGTGTGTATGAATCAATGGCTATTAAAGATGGAAGCATAATGGCTTTAGGAAGTAATGAAGAAGTAAGTAACTATGCTACTGATAAAACAGAAATAGTTGATTTGAAATTTAGAATAGTGTTACCAGGATTTATTGATGCTCATTGTCATATATCAGAAAGAATGATGATAAAAAAGGATGGACTATCTTTATATGATGCAAGTAATCCTTGGCAATATCTAAAATTAATTCAAAGCTATGTTGATTCTCATCCAGAAGAAAAGATAATTTATGGCGTAGGGTGGAAAAGTTCTAATTTTGAAGGAGCAGAGAATGATTCTAATAGATATACGGAAGTGTTTAAGGGACCTCATAAGAAGTGGCTTGAGAAGATAAAAACTGATAAGCCAATAGTATTAAAGGATTGTGATAGTCATGCCTTATGGTTAAATAATGAAGCATTTGAGTATTTTAAAATAACTAAACATACTAAAGTTCCGGTTGGAGGTAAAATCGAATTAGATGAACAAGGAGAACTATGGGGTACATTAAAAGAAAATGCTACAAGATTAGTTAACATAGATAATGCTAAGAATTACAAAGATAAAGAATACTTAAGTAGATTTATAAAGCATCAAAATATATTGCATTCATATGGAATAACAACAATAGGTCTAATTGGTGAGGAAAAATTAGAAATGCCATTGGAGCTTTATAGAAGACTTGAAATAACTAATAAGTTTAAATTAAGGGTAAGTTATGGGGTCACTATTATGCCATATGATGTATGCAAAAGAACTATATGTGAACAAATACATCAATTAAAAAGAAATAGAATATTGTATAAAACAGATTTATTCGATATATCAATAGCAAAGTTCTTTGCAGATGGAATTATAGAAATGGAAACAGCTTATTTGGTTAAGCCTTATGGAATCATAGACAAAAAATCTATTAAAACCAATGGAATCTTTAGGTGGGATATGCTTGAATTTAAAGAGGCAATAAAGATGGCAAACAGACTAGATTTTAATGTCTGCATTCATGCTGTAGGAGATTTGGCTTGTAAGCTTGCAATTGATGGAATAGAATACTCTGCTAATAATAATATAAGAAACAGCTATAGAAATTCATTAACTCCTATAGATTTAATATCTAAATATTATATAAGAAGAATGAAACTTCTAAATATAAATGCTATAATACAACCATTTTGGTTTTATAAGAATGTAAACTCAAGCAAAAATGAAGTGCTAGCTATAGGAGAAGAAAGAGCACATAGAGAATATCCAGTTAAATCGTTAATTGATGAAGGGATTGTTACAGCAGGATCTTCAGACCATGAAGTGCCAGAAGAACCTAATCCATTAAATGCTATAGAATGTGCGATAATACGTAATTTATATGATTTTATTCCCTCAAAATATCCTGAAAGAGTAGATATGAATGATACACGATATAGATTAAACCCTAGTGAGCGAATATCAGCACTAGAAGCTGTCAAAGCGTTTACGATAGATGCAGCTTATGTATTAGGTAAAGAAAAAGAAGTAGGGAGTCTAGAAATTGGGAAAAAAGCAGATTTCATAATATTAGATAAAAATATATTTACTACAGAACCATTAGAGATACACGATATTAATGTTGAGAGAACTTATTTTAATGGTGAGTTAGTATATTTAAATGAATAAAATTAGTGGCTGGCTAGCTGTCTGGAAAGAAAAATATTGGTTGTGTATTATTTTATGAATAAGCCTATTTAATGATAGAAATATTATTAGATGGGTTTATTTTTAAGTAAAGGAGAATAAAAAAATATGAATTTTGTTTATTGACAATTAGAAAGAATAGGAGTATTATCATATCATAGTAAATCTATCATATATATACGAATTGATAAAAATAAAAAATATAAATAAATGGGGGCAAAAAATTATGGGCAACAAAGAAAGAAATTTAAAATTTGAAACACTTCAACTTCATGTGGGGCAAGAAAAACCTGATTCAGCAACAGATGCAAGAGCAGTTGCAATTTATCAAACATCATCTTATGTATTTAAAGATTCAGCTCAAGCAGCAGGAAGATTTGGATTAACTGAAGGTGGAAATATCTACGGACGTTTAATGAATCCAACTCAAGATGCTTTTGAACAACGTATTGCAGCATTAGAAAGTGGAATAGCAGCTTTAGCAACTGCATCAGGAGCAGCAGCAATTACTTATGCTATTCAAAATATTGCACGTGCTGGTGATCATATAGTTTCAGCTAAAACTATATATGGGGGATCATATAATTTATTAGCACATACATTGCCTGATTTTGGAGTAACAACAACTTTTGTAGATGCAGATGAAGAAGGTAGTTTTGAAAATGCGATTAAAGAAAATACAAAAGCAATTTTTATTGAAACACTTGGAAATCCTAATTCTAGTCTTATAGATATTGATAAAGTTGCAGCAATTGCACATAAACATAATATTCCGTTAATTGTGGATAATACTTTTGCAACACCTTATTTACTTAGACCAATAGAACATGGAGCTGATGTTGTTGTACATTCTGCAACTAAATTTATAGGTGGACATGGTACATCAATAGGTGGTGTAATTATAGACTCAGGTAATTTTGATTGGGCAGGATCCGGAAAATTCTCTTGCTTAAGTGAACCAGATCCAAGTTATCACGGTGTAAAATTTACTGAAGCAGCAGGAAAAGCAGCTTATATAACTAGAATTCGTACAACATTACTTAGAGATACTGGAGCTTGTATAAGTCCATTTAATTCATTTTTATTCTTACAAGGATTAGAAACTCTTTCGCTTAGGGTAGAACGCCATATTGAAAACACTATAAAGGTAATAGATTTCTTAAAATCTCATCCACAAGTTGAGAGTGTTAATCATCCATCATTACCAGATAGTAAGTATAATGCGTTATACAATAAGTATTTTCCAAATGGTGCAGGTTCTATATTTACATTTGAAATTAAAGGTAATGCAGAAGATGCTAAGGCATTTATAGATAGATTAGAAATATTCTCTTTACTTGCCAATGTAGCTGATGTTAAGTCATTAGTAATTCATCCAGCAAGCACAACTCATTCACAAATGAATGAAACTGAATTATTAGAATCAGGAATCAAACCAAATACAATTCGTCTTTCTATCGGAACAGAACACATTGATGATATAATCTATGATTTATCACAAGCATTCGAGGGTTAGGCTTAAGTGTAACTTAAATAATAATAATTAATTTGAATTATATATAGACCTTCTTTAATAGATTAAAATAATAATTAACCAAACTAGAAGTTAAACAATTGTTGTAAGTGTTTAACTTCTAGTTTTATTTTTTGTTAACAAAATTTAATATTAAGAGGTTGTTTTAAAATTAATTGGTTAAATTAAAAATTTTATTTCTATTTCATAGCTTAGGCTGTTGAGGTATTGCCTCTATTTGTTGTCATAACTAAAATAATATGTGGAAAAAAAGTTATGATGTACTATAATTAATATTGGAATATAATGCATATTAAAGAAAATGTAAAGTCAGTATGATAGCCTATTTTGTTCATTTAGGAGATAAGTTCAACTAAATTCATCTGGAATATAAAATAATGAATTATAAAATAAAGAATTATAAAATAAAGGTTAAGACAAAATAGCAAAGAAAGTCAAATTATTTTAGGAGGAATTAATATGGAATTAAATTGGAGTCTAAAGGAAATATATTCAGCATTTGATACTGATGAGTTTAAGAAGGATTTAGAGAATCTCACGCAGGTTATAGAAAATATTAATATATGGGCAACCGATATTGTGAAAGATAAAGAAAATTTAGTTAAGAAGTTAGAAGAGTATATAAATAAATTTACAACAGTTACAAACTTATCTAGTAAACTTAGCATTTTTATAAACCTTAGTTTAAGTGTAAATACAAAAGATAAAGAAGCATTAAAGTATTCAGATATTTTAGAAAAGAAATTAACAAATTTAGTAGAGAGTTCAGCTAAGCTTGAAAGATATATTAGTAGTTTAGAAGAGATAGATGATATTATAAATAAATCTGAACTACTTAAAGAACACGAGTTTATATTAAAGACTATTATTGAACAAAGTAAGTATTTGCTTAGTGATAAAGAAGAAAATATAATAGCTAATATGAAAAATACGGGTTCCAATGCTTGGATTAAACTTAAAGATAATTTAATCTCCACATTAAAAGTTGAAATTGAAGAAGATAATGAAATTAAAGAAGTACCTTTAACTATAGTTTTAAATATGGCATATGATAAGGATGCTAAGTTAAGAAAGAAAGCTTATGAGGCAGAAATAGCATCGTATAAGAAAGTAGAAGAAGGAGTGGCAGCAGCACTGAATTCTATAAAAGGTGAAGTTTTAACTGTTTGTGATTTTAGAGGATATGAGTCACCTTTAGATAAGACACTTATAGATTCAAGAATGAATGAAGAATCATTAGAAGCAATGTTTTCAGCTATGAAAGAAAGTCTTCCTGTATTTAGAAAGTATTTAAGAAGAAAAGGGGAGATGCTAGGTCATAAGAATGGTTTACCATTTTATGATTTATATGCACCTGTTTGTGAAGCTGATATGAAATTTTCTTATGAAGAAGGGACTAAGTTTGTGGAAAAGAACTTTAGAACATTCAGTGATCATTTAGGAGATTTCGCTAAAAAGGCAATAAATAATAATTGGATAGATGTTAAACCGAGAGAAGGCAAAGTTGGTGGAGCTTTCTGCGAAAATATACATTTTATTGGAGAGAGCAGAATATTATTAAATTATGGAGATAATTTTGGCGATGTAGTAACACTTGCTCATGAATTAGGCCACGGTTTTCATGGAGAATGTTTAAATGATGAAACTACATTAAATTCAGATTATCCAATGCCAATAGCAGAAACAGCATCTACTTTTTGTGAAACAATAATTAAGAAGGCTGCAATAAAAGAAGCAACTAAGGATGAAGCATTAGCTATTCTTGAAACTGAAATTAGTGATTGTACTCAAGTAATTGTTGATATCTATTCCAGATTTTTATTTGAAAAGTCCTTTTTTGAAGCAAGAAAAGAAAGCTCTTTAAGTGTTGAAGAAATAAAAGAACTTATGCTAAATGCTCAAAGAGAAGCTTATGGAGATGGTTTAGATCCTAATTTTTTACACCCATATATGTGGACTTGGAAGCCTCATTACTATGATGCAGAGTATAATTATTATAATTTTCCATATGCATTTGGATTATTATTTGCAAAAGGGTTATATGCTGAATACCTTAAGAAAGGGCAAGCTTTTGCTAAAGATTATGAAAAGTTTCTTTCAATTACAGGAAAAAATAAAATAGCAGATGTAGTAAATGTTATGGGAATAGATATAAATGATAAGGAATTTTGGAAGAATTCTTTAAAGACAATTGAAGAGGATATAAAAGAATTTATTGAACTTAGTAATAGGTAAGATAAAGAATTTTATCAGATGATTAAGTTTAGTGATATTAAAGCGTTACTAACTATGTCTATTGAAATTCAAAATGGTTTGAATAATTTAGCTCAAAACTCTTTTAGGGATACTGTTATAGAGATACTTACAGAATATAAGATAAGCCTTGATGAGTTTAAAATTATAATAAAATAATAATAAGACATATTGACAATAAATATTATACAACATACAATAGCAATATAAATGAATTGAATTAAATTTAATTTTAGTAAATTTAATTAAAATATATGTATATAAATACAGAAAAAGCTTAAAATAATTAAAGAAATAAACTTTAATTATTTTAATTGTAGATAAAGTGGAGGAATGAAATATGAAAATAGTAAATAGCAATGAATTCAAAAGTGAAATAGAGAGTGGAATTACAGTTGTAGATTTCTTTGCAAACTGGTGTGGACCTTGTAAAATGTTAGCTCCAGTACTTGAAGGATTATCAAGTGATATGAAAGAAAAGGCTAAGTTCATAAAAGTTGATATAGATCAAAGTTTAGATTTAGCAAATGAATTTCAAATTTCAAGTGTACCAACAATGGTCATTTTTAAAGATGGCCAAAAAGCAGAACAACTTGTAGGGTTTTTACCAAAAGAAAAAATTCAAAAAGCAATTGAAGCTAATTTATAATATATTTTCATTAACATATAAAAACATAGTACATAGATATATTAGTGCTATGTTTTTATTATAACAATATACATTTAATACAATTTAATTTTTGTAAACATAAAATTCTTTTTGATTATGTCTAAAGTCAAATAACAAGTTGTGTATGTAGAGATTTGAATTATTAAATTATCATATATATGCATAGTAGAAAAGAATATATATGAAAATAGAAAATAATAATAAGATTTTTAAGTAAGAATTCATATTATAATATATATTTAAGTTACCTGAAATAAAATGATGGAGGATTTTAATATGAGTGAAAGATATGATATTGCAATAATAGGAAGTGGTCCTGCAGGCTTATCAGCTGCATTAAATGCAAAAATAAGAAAGAAAAACTTTATAATGTTTGGTAACAGAGAACTTACTAGCAGGCTTACAAAAGCTCATGAAATAAATAATTATTTAGGATTTTACAGAAAAAGTGGAAAAGAGTTACAAGAGGAGTTTAGCAATCACTTAAATGAAATGGATATAACAATAACAGAAGAAAAAATTAATAATATATACGCAATGGGTGATTATTTTGGCTTAATGGTAAATGAAAAAATGTATGAAGCTACTTCTGTAATATTAGCTACAGGAGTTGAATATGGAAAATTATTTGAAGGGGAAGAAAGATTGCTTGGAAAAGGTGTAGGATATTGTGCAACTTGTGATGCGCCTTTATATAAAAATAAAGTTGTTACAATAATAGCGTATAATAGACATGAAGAGGAAGAGGCTAATTTCATTGGAACCATAGCATCTAAAGTTTATTATATTCCTATGTATAAAGAAGAGGTTGAAGTAAATTCTTCTATCGAAATCATAAATGATATTCCAATTGAAATCATAGGAGAAGATACGGTGAGTAAGCTGAAACTTAAGAATTCAGAGATTGATACAGATGGTATTTTTATATTAAGAGATAGCATTTCTCCTGGACAATTGGTACCAGGACTTAAAATAGTAGATAATCATATCGAAGTAGATAGATTAATGAAAACAAATATAAATGGATGCTTTGCAGCAGGTGATGTTGTTGGAAAACCATATCAATATATAAAAGCAGCTGGAGAAGGCAACATAGCAGCATTATCAGCAGTGAGTTATGTTGATTCCATTTGTAAAAAGTAATTTATCTTTAGGCAGATGAAAGAAATAACGAGTTAAAGAACGATGTTTATTTTACCCCAGACAAGGCATGATGTTTATTTAATAGCGGACTATTAGATGAACATCACGGTGTAGTATGACGCAAAATAGACTGGTATATTGATTTGTAAGTTTCTGAAATATGCCTTGTATAAATCAGAGTGGATATAGGAGAAAAAATTATGAATAAATATGAGAGTATTAAATTAGATAATCAAGTTTGTTTTTCTTTATATGCAGCATCAAGAGAAATAATAAAATTATATAAGCCTTTTCTTGATAAGTTTAATCTTACATATACGCAGTATATTGCAATGCTTGTATTATGGGAAGATGAAAAAAGCACAGTTAAAGATATAGGTAAAAGATTGCACTTAGATTCAGGGACATTAACTCCATTATTAAAGAAGATAGAAAGCATGGGATTAATAAAAAGGTATAGAGATGTAAATGATGATAGATTGGTAATAGTTGAACTAACAGAGCATGGAAGGCTTTTAAAGGATAATGTAACAGAAGTGCCACATAAAATGGCATGTAAGATAAACATGCCAATAGAAAAAGTTATTGAATTGAAAAAAATTTTAGATGAATTATTAATAATTTTAGAATAGGAAATAGGAAATCTCAAAAAAATCCTTTGATTTATTTTAGCGGAGGAGAGACTTGGTATGAAAGAAGTAATTAATAAATTACAAGGAAATGAATTTTTTGATAACCTTAATAATGAAGAAATTGAAAAGCTAATCTCTAATATTGGATATTCAGTGAAAGCATATAAAAAGGGTGAAGTCATAGCAAATGAAGAAGATGAGTGCAATAGTTTAGGATTTGTTTTAGATGGAACAATAGAGATTCAAAGAATATATCAGAGTGGAAAACAGATTACTTTAAAGCGATTAAGTAATGGAGATGTATTTGGTGAAGCTTTAATTTTTTCAAATAGATCTAAATATGCATCGACTGTTGTAGCTTTTAGTGAATGTAGCATACTTTATATAGGCAAAGCAGACATATTGAAACTATGTACAATGGATGAAAGAGTACTAGGAAATTTTATATCTGCATTAAGTAATAAGATATTGATGTTAAATTCTAAAATAAAAAGTATAGCCTTCAAAAGTATTAAGCATAAAGTAATTAACTTTATATTAGAACAAGCAAAGATGCAAAAAAGTGAAACAATAAACTTAAAAGAAAATAAGGAAGAAATTGCATCTTCAATGGGAATTCCTAGACCATCTCTATCGAGAGAATTAATGAATCTTAGAGATTTAAATTATATTAAATTTGATAGAAATGTAATTAAGATTTTAAAAATTAAAGAATTAGAAGAAGAATTATTTAATTAATTCCAATTTCAGAGATTGTGGATAGAGTTGGTTTTAATGATACTGCATATTTTTAGAGAACGTTTAAAAACATACGGGACTGTCACTATCTAAGTATCGAAATAAATATTATTGTATAGACAAAATAATTTGTAACAGGTGTTACAGATTATTTTTTTATTTAAATGTAGAATAAGTTTGTAAGGTAATTGAAGAAAAGATATCCAGGAAATAATTGAAAAAATTTATTAAATAAAAAAATAAATGTGTGAAGGAGATTATAATTATGGATAATAAAATGTTTTGTTTTCAATGTCAAGAAGCAGCAATGTGTACAGGCTGTACTGTAAAAGGTGTTTGTGGTAAAACCCCAGACCTTGCAAAAATGCAAGACTTATTAATATATGCAACTAGAGGTTTATCAGAAGTAGCAACAAAAGCTAGAGGAGAAGGTCTAATTGTATCACAAGCTATAAATACTACAGTAACAATGAATCTTTTCACTACTATAACTAATGCTAATTTTGATAAAGAAGTATTTTATGGCAGAGTAAAAGAAACTTTAAGAATAAAAGAAGAATTACTAGCAAAATTAAGCAATAAAGAATCTTTAAGTTCAGCTGCTTTATGGAAGACTGAAAGCAGAGAAGAAATGGAAGCTAAAGCAGGGTCAGTTGGAGTATTAGCTACTGAAAATGAAGATATTAGAAGTTTAAGAGAACTTATTACTTATGGATTAAAAGGATTATCTGCATATATGAAACATGCAAATGTTTTAGGATATGAAGATGAAGCAATATGTGCTTTCATGCAAAAAGCATTATCATTAACTGCTGATAATAATGTAACAATAGATGAATATATAGGATTAACTTTAGAAATAGGAAAATTTGGTGTTGATGGAATGGCCTTATTAGATAAAGCTAATACTGATACTTATGGTAATCCAGAAATAACTAAGGTTAATATTGGAGTAGGAACAAAACCAGGAATATTAATTTCAGGTCATGATTTAAAGGATTTAGAACAATTATTAATTCAAACAGAAGGAACAGGAGTAGATGTTTATACTCACTCTGAAATGCTACCAGCTCACTATTATCCAAACTTAAAGAAGTATTCACACTTAGTTGGTAACTACGGAAATGCATGGTGGAAACAACCAGAAGAATTTGAAAGCTTTAATGGACCAATACTTATGACTACTAATTGTATAGTTCCACCAAGAGATAGTTATAAGAGTAGATTATATACTACAGGTTCATCAGGATATGAAGGATGTACTCATATTGCAGCTGATGAAAATGGAAAGAAAGATTTCTCAATAATTATTGAACAAGCTAAAAAATGTCCACAACCTACTCAAATTGAAGAAGGAGAAATCATTGGCGGATTTGCTCATAATCAAGTATTAGCACTTGCTGATAAAATAGTTGAAGCAGTAAAAACTGGAGCAATAAAGAAATTTTTTGTTATGGCAGGATGTGATGGTAGACAAAAAGCTAGATCATACTACACAGATTTTGCTAAAGCTCTTCCAAAGAATGCTGTTATATTAACGGCTGGTTGTGCAAAATATAAATACAACAAATTAGAATTAGGAGATATCGGTGGAATTCCTAGAGTTTTAGATGCAGGACAATGTAATGATTCTTATTCATTAGCAGTAATTGCATTAAAACTTAAAGAGGTATTTAAACTTGATGATATAAATGAATTACCAATAGCATTTAATATTGCATGGTACGAACAAAAAGCAGTAATAGTTCTTTTATCTTTATTACACTTAGGAATAAAGAATATTCACTTAGGACCAACACTTCCAGCATTCCTTTCACCAAATGTAGTTAATATTTTAGTAGAAAACTTTGGCATTGGTGGAATAACAAATGTTGAAGATGATATTGAAATGTTCCTAAATTAATAATAAAAGCATAAATAAGGCATCAAACATTATAGCTGGGTCTAGTTATAACTTATTAGAAGGCTTGCCAATAAAACCTTTAAGTATTATTTAAATTTTAAATATGCCTAAAGGTTTTATCTATTTTTTGGAAAATGTTTAAAAATAAGGTCAATCTGATATACTAATTATAATAAAGAAAAATGTCGAAGAATAAATCTTTGTGAAAACGTATTAATGACAAATAATGATATTTACAATAGATATTAATGAATATATAATATCTATTGTTATAATGACATATAATAAAAGGTAATTATAAACCTTTAATACAATTGTTATATAATGATTTAATAATATGTAGTTAGTCTTAAAATAATATGGAGGAATAAATATGTTTAAAAAAATTCAATCACTATTGATTGGAAGAGCTCTTAAGACAACAGAATTAGCAGAAGAAAAATTTAGTGTTCTTTGGGGATTACCTATATTATCAAGTGATGCTATTTCATCAGTAGCTTATGCTAGTGAAGAAATATTATTGGTTCTTATACCAGTGCTAGGAATGCGTGCATATGGATCAATGGTAGAAATAGTAATATCAATTACACTATTGTTAGGTATTATAATATTTTCATACAGACAAATAATTGATAATTTTCCACATGGAGGAGGATCATATATTGTTGCAAGTCAAAATATAGGAAAGTTACCAGGATTAGTAGCTGCATCATCGTTAATAATAGACTATTTATTAACAGTTGCAGTTAGTACTTGTGCTGGGGCAGCTGCAATAACATCTGCATTTCCAGCATTATTGCCATACCAAGCGATAATAGCCATTTTTGTAATAGGATTAATAACATTAGGAAATCTAAGGGGAATAAGAGATTCATCTAAATTATTTGGAATTCCAACATATTTATTTATTTTATCAATAATAATAATGATAGGAACAGGAATATTTAAAGTATTAGTGTTAAAGGAAACTCCAGTGCCAGTATACACTATAAAAGAAGCTACAGGTGATTTAACTTTATTACTATTTTTAAAGGCTTTCTCTTCTGGGTGTACGGCACTAACTGGTATTGAGGCGGTAAGTGATGGAATACCAAACTTCAAAGCTCCAGCTCAAAAAAATGCAAAAATAGTATTAGGTACATTGGCTTGTATTGTTTTTACAATATTTGGAGGTATATCATACCTTTCTACAATGTATAAAGCAGTGCCAGGTGAAGATGTTACAGTAATAGCGCAAATAGCAATGCAAATTTTTGGACAAAATAGTTTTATGTTCTTTATTATACAAGCTACAACAGCTATTATTCTTACTCTTGCAGCTAATACTGCATTTTCAGATTTACCTTTATTATTATCAATATTGGCTAAGGATGGATATGTTCCAAGACAACTTGGTAATAGAGGAACAAGATTAAGTTTTTCTAATGGTATAGTATTATTATTTTTAGTATCTTCACTTTTAGTTTACATAGCTGATGGTAGTACACATATGCTTCTATCATTATATGCAGTGGGAGTTTTTATATCATTTACATTATCACAATTTGGAATGTTTAAAAAATGGATAAAAGGTAAGGAAGGTAGATGGAGACATAAAGCTTTTATAAATGGCTTAGGGGCAATTGTTACAGCAGTAACATGTATAATTATAGGAGTAGAAAAATTTACACATGGAGCATGGATTGTGTTTATATGTATACCAATACTTGTAACAGGAATGTTAAGAGTGAGAAGACATTATACTAAAGTAAGAGAAAATTTGAAAATTGAAACAGGATTAGAAAATTTAATTGTAAGAGAAGCTATAACTAAGCATGTTATTGTTCCAGTACAAACAATAAACAAATCATTCATAAAAAGCTTAAATTATGCTTTAACAATTGGAGATAATATAGAAGTTTATCATGTAAGTACAGATGATGAAGTAACAAAAAAAATGATAGAAAAATTTGATAAATTAGGAATAAATGTACAACTAGTAATAGAAAATGCACCATATAGAAATATTAGTGATAAATTACTTGCTTATGTAGAAGAAAAACATAAAAATTTGAAAACCCATGAAGTAATTACAATAGTAATGCCTCAATTTATTATACATAAATGGTGGCATCAAGCTCTTCACAATCAAACATCTATATTTTTAAGAAGATCTATATTGAAAATGAGAAATGTAATAATTATAACTGTCCCTTATATAATTAATGAATAATTTATAGAAAAATAGCTGAAAAGAAGAGTATCCTCAAACGATTAGAAAATCATTTTGGGATACTCTTCTTTTAATTACCTAAAAAATATGTTTTTTAGGTAATTTTCTATATATCATTTTCAGAAAAATTTAAATCAACTTTATCCAAAGGAATAACTTTAGTTTTATGCTTGATTTTATACCATATATACAAGACAACAAAGAGTGGAATTCCTATATAGGAAGCAATTAATCCTTGCCAATCAATTCCCTCTGGTTTTATACATGAGTATCCTTGACCAAGAATTATAATTATGCACATTAATAATGCTAATATAGGTCCAAAGGGATATAATATAGCTTTGTATTTTAAATCTTTTAAATTTTTACCTTGGTAAGTAAATGCTTTTCTAAATCTATAGTGACATAGTGCTATACCTACCCAAGCTATAAATCCAGCAAGACCAGATGCAGCAACTAGCCAAACATAAACTGTACTTTCTGCAAACATACCAGTTAAAAAGCAAGCTGAAGCAATTATAGTAGTTGCAATTACAGCATTTACAGGTACACCTCTTTTATTAGTCTTAGCAAATATTTTAGGAGCCATCCCTTCTTTAGCCATTGAAAATAACATTCTGCTTGATGCATACATACCAGAGTTACCAGCAGATAATACAGAAGTTAATATAATTGCATTCATCAATGAAGCAGCTCCTGCGATTCCAGCTCTTTCAAATACCATGGTAAATGGACTTGTTGAAACTCCGGCTTCTGTAAATGGTATTATAGCCCCTAAGATAATTATTGTACCTAAGTAAAATATCATTATTCTCCAAAATATTGACTTTATAGCTTTGGGTATAGTTTTTTCAGGATTTTCGCTTTCGCCAGCAGCAACTCCTATAAGCTCAGTTCCTTGAAATGAGAAACCTGCAATTAAGAATATAGCAAATATAGACTTAATACCTCCATTAAATGGTCCACCATCTACAGTGTAGTTGTGAAATCCTATTGTATCTCCACCCATTATACCTAAAATTATTAAAATACCAATTATTAAAAATACAATAACTGTAACTACTTTAATCCCAGCAAACCAGTATTCTGATTCACCGTAGGCTTTTGATGATAAAATATTTAATCCTACTATTATTGCTAAAAATAATATACTCCAGAAGAATCCACTTATATTAGGAAACCAATACTTCATAATTAAAGATCCTGCAACCATTTCAGCAGCTATTGTTATAGCCCAGTTATACCAATAGTTCCAGCCAAGAGCAAATCCAAGTGCTGGATCAATAAATTTATTAGCATATGTGCTGAATGAACCGGATATTGGCATATAAGTTGCCATTTCACCCAAACTAGTTATTAAAAAATACACCATAATACCTACTAATCCATAAGCTACTAATGCACCTCCAGGTCCAGCTTGATTTAAGGTATCTCCCATTGCAAGAAATATGCCTGTACCAATGGAACCACCTAAAGCTATCATGTTTAAGTGCCTTGCTTTTAAACCTCTTTTTAATTCGTTTTTTTCTTCAATCATTTTATTTATCCTCCTTATGGTTTTAAAATTCCATAAGGCACATAAAAGAAAATAATAGGACAAAGATGCAAAGTATATTTGGTGTCAGATAAGGTGGTAAGATTTATTCATAGTGGCCATTAGCGGAACTTACCGATGAAATATGACACCAACTAGACAAGCATACTGGTCTAGTATTTTTTTAATTGTGCCTGAGTAACTAACTAAGATAATATAAAGTGAAACTTGATTCAAATATGGCTTGTCTACATTTGAATCTTAGCTGAACTTATCCAGGAGCTTAAGTACACCTGTAACCAACATAAATAGTTTGATGTATTAGTGGTACTAAGCTATGGGATAAAGATTTGAACAATAAAAAAATGCCATGAAAGCTTATTCATGACATAAATACGAAAACTCATATTTAAATAAATATAAGAAATGCCGTATATTTTCATTGAAAATAGCTCTCCACAAAATAATTTGTAACAGTCTTATGCATATTTTACATAAGCCCAGTAAACAGCATCAAAGTAATTAGCTATTTACTTCGGCGAAGGTTCTATTCATATTACTTCATTGAGCTTACCTCCATAATATTACTCTTAAGTTTCGCACCTCTATCTAAGTTATCTACTTGTTATTTTATACATAATTATGTAATGAAATTAGAAATAAGTCAATGCAAAATATAAGAATTTCTATGAAATATTATATTTTCGTAACCTCATGTGGTATATATATGTAAATAGGTATTGTAGATGCATATAGTTATAGTAGAGATAATTATATGCATAAATTGAAATTTGTGATTATTTTAAAGATAATCTTAATGAATTAGATGGAAAGATAGAAAAGGATGAATATGGGTTTTAAAAATTATATGATGATGTAAAAGAAGAAGGAATTGATGCTATGAAAAATTTAGGCGGAATTTATCCATGTTTGTAAGGGTTTTATCCTAATCCTAAACCATATATATTCGTGTTGTAAAGTTACTGATTTCAGGATATGAAGTGCAATTTAAACAAGATATATGAAAGATATGATAATATATAAAATAAAAATGTTGATATTTAAAAGAAAAGCTGTTATAATAAATATTACAATAAAAAAAGGTTTTTAATAGAGATGTACATTTCTCCTTTTAGAGAATTATATGAATCGATATTAATCTTTAATTTAAAAGGAGGAATTTAATATGGAAGATAAAACTTTAGTATGTAAAGATTGTGGAAATGAATTTGTTTTCACAACTGGAGAACAAGAATTCTACAAAGAAAAAGGATTCGATAATGAACCAGTAAGATGTTCAGATTGCAGAAGAGCTAGAAAACAACAAAATAACAGAAGATAGTTTTGATTATTTTAAGAGTTATAAGATTTTCTTATAACTCTTTTTTAGCCTGTATGATCTAAAAATATTAGAACATATAAAGAATATGTGAAAGAAATGATAAGTAGTTATAACCTTTAGATTTTATAGTTAATAAATTTTTTCTATAGAGATTGTAATAAGGTGTGGGTTCTTAGTAGTTAATCCTTAAAAGCTACTTTCCAAAGCAATAATAATTAAGAGTATTTTATAAGTATTATTAATAAGTTTTAGCCTAAAGTAGAAAAACAGATTTTAAGCAAATTTCTACTTTAGGTTTTTTATATTAATTTTAGAGTACAGTGTCTTAAATCAGCTTCATTTTAAATTTTTATATAAAGCACAAAGATTAAAGATCCAAGAAAAAAATAACAATACAACATTGCCCTAAAATAATGTGTTTTAGCCAAGAGAAAATCCTCTTGGTTAAAACCAAAGTTTGAGTTACAATATAGGAAGGCAAGAAAAATAAAGAATTAATGGAGAACAAAAATGAAAAAAAGGTTAAAAAATAGTATTCAAAGAAATTGGTTATTTGTATTTATGGTGGTGATGCTTCAATTTAAATCAATGATATTACTATCTATGCTTAGAACACCGAACTCATCAAGTATAAACTTAGGTAGTATTTATTTTGGAACTCCTGCAAAATGGGCACATGTAGCTATAATAATATTAATAGTTAGTCCTATATTTTTCTTTAAAGAAAAGGGGCAGTTAAGAGCTTCTCTAATTATAGATATTTTAGTTACAATTATTTTTGTAGCAGACATATGGTATTATCGTGCTAATGGAACTTTTTTATCTATTAGACATTTAGCACATAATGAAATATTTAATCCAATAGGCAAAAATTTATTTAATTTTAGAGTAGCAGATTTAGTATTTTTTATTGATTTTATTATGCTTTTTTTAATTTATAAATTTATTAAGATAAAAGAAGAAAAAAGTGAAAAAAAATTATTTTTAAGATCATTAAAGGCTATATCAATATTTTTAGTAAGTGCATTTGCCATAGGCATAGGTCATTACTATATAGATATTAAACAAATGGTATCAGGACAAAATTTATTTAGAGTATCTTGGGCGCCATTTCAAACTTTTAGTGATATGAGTCCTTTAGGATATCATGGATTTGATTTAAATTTTTATAAAGATAAAAATAAAACGTTAACCTCTGATGAAGTAACTGATATAGAAAACTGGCTTAATGATAATAAAGAAAATCTCCCAGATAATAAGTACAAGGGTATGCTTAAGGGAAAAAATCTAATTGCTATACAAATTGAATCTTTGGAAAATTTTGTTATAAAACAAAAAGTCTATGGACAAGAAATAACACCTAATTTAAATAAATTATTATCCAAAAGTTTATATTTTGATAATATATATGAACAAAATAATTCTGGTACAAGCTCAGATGCAGATTTACTGGTAAATACATCTATATTTCCAATAAGAAAAGATACAACTGTTTTTTCTTATCCTTGGGACAAATATAATTCGTTGCAACACTTATTAAATGGTAAAGGATATACTACTATTTCTACTCATGCAGAACTACCAGGTAGTTGGAATTGGGCAGAGTTTCATAAATCTTTTGAGGCTGATAAAATATTGGACATAGGAATGTATAATCAAGATGAAATAATAGGCTTAGGATTATCTGATGAATCTTATTTGAAACAGGTAGCAGGAAAATTAAAAAATGAAAATGAGCCTTTTTATGCATTTATGACTACATTAACTAGTCATGGACCTTTTGAAATGCCAGAGAATAAGAAATATTTAAATTTACCAAAAGAACTTGATGAAAATATGCTAGGTGGATATTTTCAAAGTGTAAGATATACTGATGAAGCTATAGGAAAGTTCTTAGAAGAATTAGAAAAAAATAATCAATTAGATAATACTGTTATTATGCTTTATGGAGATCATTGTGGTGTTCATAAATTTTATGAAGATGATATAAAAAATTCTCCTTTAGAAGGAGATTGGTGGAAAGATAATCATAAAAAAATACCATATATAATATACTCTAAAGACTTACAGCCAGAAGTAATATCTAAAGCAGGTGGTCAGTCAGATTTCTTGCCAACAATATCTTATTTACTTGGAATGGATAGAAGTGAATTTGACAATAGTTCTATGGGAAGAGTATTAGTAAATACAGAAAGAGATGCTGCTATTTTAAATTCTGGTGACATTATGGGTACTCCAAAAGATGAAAAGGAACTTAACCATTTAAAAGATACATTTGAGATTGCTGATTCTATCATTGAAAAAAATTATTTTAGAAATCATAAACAGCCATAAGGTTGAAAAAATTACTAAGAATAAATTTTAAAACAATAGAAATATCAGATTTTAGTGTTTTGGTATGATCTTTATGGAAATAAATATTATGGTATGATTTTAGGGGCTGTTGCAAAACTAACATAGTTAGTTTTGTAGCGGCTCATTTTTTTAGATATAAAAAATGTGAATTCCAAAGAACTCACATTCATTGTATAATTTACTTATGCTAAAAACCAAATTACACACTAAAGATTATAC
>NZ_JAJFUC010000029.1 GCF_021372645.1 Clostridium sp.
GAAAAAGATAAAAATTTTATTGTATTAGGCGATTATGATAAATTGAAACAAGTATTTATAAATCTTATTTCAAATGGAATTAAGTTTGGCAAGATACATGGAACTGTATTGGTGAATTTAAGTAGCAATGCAGATTCTGTGGTTGTTGAAATTAAGGATAATGGTGTTGGAATAAAAAAAGAGGATTTGCCTTATGTTTTTGAAAGAATGTATCGTGGAGATAAAAGCCGGCATAAAATTGAGGGTAACGGAATAGGGCTTACTCTCGTAAAGAAAATATTGTCGTTGCATTCTGCAACAATAGATGTAGAGAGCAGGGAAAATAAAGGAACTACATTTACTGCATATTTAAGTAAAAATAATTAATATATTTTTATAACTATGTGCTATGTAATTACAAATTTAGCAAAAAAATTATATGCAATCCTCATAAAATCTTCATAACTTTTTATTATAATTAATATATGTATAGATTGATTATAATTAAAGTTTGTTACTGGAATAAAGTAAAATAATTCGGTGGAGGGCAATATGAGCATTAAGAGAGAGATTATTAAAGTATATGACATGACATGTACTTCTTGTGAAAACAGAGTGGAAAAAGCATTAAAGAAAGTTGACGGAGTTGTAAATGCAATGGCAAGCTATAGTGCACAGCAAGTTACTGTTGAATATGACAGTAAATTATGCGCTAGGGAACAATTAAAGGAAGCTATTAATAAAACTGGTTATAGTACAAAAAGTTCAAATAACATTAAATTTGCAGGCTTTTTTGTTGTAGTTGCAGCTATTTTATTACTAGGTAATTCTACATCAGGTTTTGATATGAGTGCTAAGTTAAATAATGCATCTTACGTGGTGTTATTTGTTGTTGGTATGCTTACATCTATCCATTGTGTTGGTATGTGTGGTGGAATAATGCTTACACAAAGTTTATCTAAAAACAGCATTGTAAATGAAAAGCAGAATAGATTAAAGACTCTAATGCCTTCAATTTTATATAATGCTGGAAGAGTAACTTCATATACTATCATAGGTGGTATTGTAGGGGCTCTAGGTTCTGTATTATCATTATCACTTAATGTAAAAGCTGGACTTCAAATATTTGCTGGAGTATTTATGGTGATAATGGGATTAAATATGGCTGGTTTCTCTTTATTTAGAAAGTTCAATATTAAATTACCATGGTCATCATGTAAAATAAAAAATAAACCTAAAGCTTCTTTCTTGGTTGGAATGCTAAATGGATTGATGCCTTGTGGACCATTACAAACAATGCAGCTATACGCGTTAGGCACAGGTAGTGCAGCAGCTGGAGCTATATCAATGTTATTGTTTTCATTAGGAACAGTTCCTTTAATGTTAGTATTTGGAGCAATATCAGGTTTTTTAAGTAAAGGTTATACGAAACAACTTCTAAAGTTTAGTGGGATTTTAGTAATAATACTTGGAATAATAATGGGGAATAGAGGTCTTGCCCTAGCAGGTGTTGGAGTTCCAGGTGTTGATACATTAACACAAAGCATTTCAGGAAATGGAGCTCAGGCATCTCAAACCAATATAGCTAAGGCAACTATTGAAAATGGAGTTCAAGTAATTAAGATGACTGCAGATAATAATGGCTATACTCCTAATGCTTTTTATGTGCAAAAAGGTATACCTGTTAAGTGGATTATCACAGGAAGTCAAATTAATTCTTGTAATAATGAAGTAGTAGTACCATCACTTAACATACAAAAAACTTTAAAGTCTGGTGAAAATATAATAGAATTTACACCAAAAGATGAAGATATAAATTTTAGTTGTTGGATGGGAATGATAAGAGGAGTAATTAAAGTTACAGATAATCTTGATTCTGTAGATACATCAAAGGCAGATTCATCAATTCCAGCTCCAAGCAGTGGAATGAGCTGCTGTACAGGTGGTGGTGGAGCAGCAAATACTGCACCACAAACGCCAAGCATATATGGTAATGATTTAAGTAAAGTTTCTACTGATAGATTAGTTAAAAAGGCTAATATTTCAGGAAGCACTCAAAGATTAAATATAAAAGGAACTGGCTATGAGTTTGAGCCACTTGTAGTAGTGCTGGAAAAAGGAATAAAAACTAACCTATCTATTGATCTTAATGATTTTGATAATTCGAATGGTGAATTTACTTTAGTAAATTCGGATAGTGGCGAGAAGGTAAGTTCATTTACAGGGAAAAAAGGTATAGTTAATGTTGAATTTAAGATAGATAAAGCTGGAACTTATGTTATTATTAAAGATAATGTAGCAGCAGTTGGTCTTGAAGTTACTGATTCATTAAAAACAGTGAACTTAGAGGATATTCGTAAAAAATTAATAAATGGATAAAGTTCGTTATGAAAAAGTTGGTGTCTACTATATAAATAGATATCAACTTTTTATTGTGAAAGTTATGTATATAATTTATGTAGTCAGTTTTAATTATCTGGATAATTAAAATTTTAAATAATAATTAAAATTGATTCCTATCTTCATATTATCTTCATAACATTTATTTATAATGTATTTACAAGGAGGCGATAATGATGAAAAGCTATAGTTTAAGTTTTAAACAAGAAAGTATGCTTTGTCATGGATGTCTAATGAATGTTGTAAAAACGTTAAGCTCCCTTCAGGAGTTAGTAGGAGTTGATGTTAATCTAGAATCTAAAAAAAAATTAAAGTAATCTATAAGGGTAAAGAGATATCAAGAGAAGATATTAAAGACATTGTAAATAGATCAATTTTAAGTGGGAAAGTCGTTAAGTTGGAACATTCGCTATAATAAAAATATGAGGAGGAAATTATTATGAATTGTCATGGAAATAATAAAAATGGAGAAAATAAAAAACACAATCCAATTAAGCATATGTTAATGATGGTACTTTGCTGCGGATTACCTTTTATAATTGTTGGAGCTCTTTCTTTTGTAAATATTGGAACAGGATTTAAAGCAGCAATAGGGGGAATAGCACCTTTCATATGTCCTATAATGATGGTACTTATGATGGGGATGATGTTTAAGGATAGTAAGCATGAAAATTGCTGTAGTGGAAAGAAAGAAGTGAATGAAAGCCAAAACAAAATAGAATAACAGTTTATGTAAGTGTTTTTTTATAAAAATAAAAGAAATGGAAAATTAACGAATTACTGTTATATTTGCTACTAGTATAATAATTGTCTACTTACAAATAATAATCAAGGATATTAAAAATATCTAGATTATTTTTAGGAGGACAATATAACGAGTATGGCTATGATGACCCAAAATAAACATCAAACATGTATCGATGAATGTAATAAATGTGCACAAGCATGTTATGAATGCTTTAAAGCATGCTTAAATGAACCAGATGTTAATGCAAGAAAGAACTGTATAAGTTTGATTATTGAATGTGCACAAATGTGCCAGATGTCAGCTTCACTTATGTCAATGGAAGGTAAATTTATGAAAGAACATTGTAAATTGTGCGCTGATATATGTAATAAATGTGCTGCAGAATGTGATATGTTTAAGGATGATCATTGTAGAAATTGCGCTACAGAATGTTATGCATGTGCAGATGAATGTAGGAAAATGACTAATATGTAGTAGGATTAAAGAAATTTAGTAAAGAGTACTGCTTAATTTAAAGTAGTACTTTTTACTATTTAATAAATTATTAAGTTTCTAAATGAAAGTAAGCATAAAAGCAATTAGTTAGATTTTATAAATTCATCTTCATATTTTCTTCATAAAAAAGAGTTAATATATAGTCATAAAATAAATAACACATTAGGAATTTGCCTAATTAATAAATAATATTTTTTAGAAAGGGGTTTTGTATAGTGGCTAATAAAATACTTAAAATAGAAGGAATGACTTGTGCAGCATGTGCTAAAGCTGTTGAAAGGGCAGCTAAAAAATTAGATGGTGTTACTGATGCAAATGTAAATATAGCTACGGAAAAATTAAGTATAACTTTTGATGAAGGAAAGTCTGATTTAGAAAAAATAAAAGCTGCAATAGAAAAAGCAGGATATAAAGCGATAAATGAAGCTACAAATGCTACTTTAAGGATAGAGGGAATGACTTGTGCTGCATGCTCAAAGGCAGTTGAAAGAGCTGTGAAAAAATTAAATGGAATAGTTGAAGCTAATGTTAATCTAGCAACAGAAAAGCTTTCTGTTTCTTTTGAACCTTCTATAGTAACAATATCAGAAATAAAAAAGGCAGTGGATAAAGCTGGATACAATGCTACTAGTGAAGTTGAAGCAACAGTTGATAAGGATAAAGAAAGAAAAGAAAAAGAAATCAAGAATCTATGGAGAAGATTTCTAGTTTCAGTTATATTTACAGTACCATTATTAGTTATTACAATGGGGCATATGTTAGGTTATATGTTACCAGAGTTTATAGATCCAATGATAAATCCAATTAATTATGGAATAATTCAAGTTATTTTAGTTGTTCCAGTAATGCTGGCAGGAAAGAGATTTTTCCAAGTGGGATTTAAATCCTTAATTATGAGAAGTCCCAATATGGATTCATTGATTTCAATCGGATCATCAGCAGCATTTTTATATGGGATTTTTGCAATATATCAGATTCTTATTGGAAATTTAAATTATGTATATGATTTGTATTTTGAATCAGCAGCTACAATTTTAACATTAATAACATTAGGTAAGTATTTAGAATCAGTAACTAAAGGTAAAACATCAGAAGCTATCAAAAAGCTAATGGGGCTTGTTCCAAAAACAGCTACTGTTATTAAAGATGGCAAGGAAATGATAATTCCAATAGATGATGTTGAGGTAGGAGATATAATTTTTGTTAAACCAGGTGAAAAACTTCCTGTTGATGGTGAAGTTATAGAAGGGATGACTTCTATAGATGAATCAATGCTTACTGGTGAAAGTATACCAGTTGAAAAGGCTATAGGTTCAAAAGTTATTGGTGCAAGCATAAATAAAAATGGATCTATAAAATATGTTGCTAAAAAAGTTGGAAAAGATACTGCATTAGCTCAAATTATTAAGTTAGTTGAGGAAGCTCAAGGATCAAAAGCACCTATAGCTAAGATGGCTGACATAATTTCTGGTTATTTTGTTCCTGTGGTTATGAGTTTAGCATTAATAGCTTCAATTACTTGGTATGTTCTTGGTCAATCACCTACATTTTCGTTAACTATCTTCATTGCTGTTTTAGTTATTGCATGTCCTTGTGCTTTAGGTTTAGCTACGCCAACAGCAATTATGGTTGGAACAGGTAAAGGTGCAGAAAATGGTGTACTTATCAAAAGTGGTGAAGCTCTAGAAACTGCTCACAAGGTTAAAACAATTGTATTTGATAAAACAGGAACTATTACTGAAGGGAAACCTAAGGTAACAGATATAATATCAATAAATTTATCAAAAAATGAATTACTTCAAATTGCTGCCAGCGGAGAAAAAGGATCAGAGCATCCATTAGGAGAGGCGATTGTAAAATCTGCTGAAGAAAGAAAAATTGAATTTAAACCAACAAAGAATTTTAAAGCTATTTTAGGAAAAGGTATAGAAGTTAATATTGATGATAAGAATATTTTATTAGGTAATAGAAGATTATTGATTGATAAAGAAATAAGTCTCGAATTTCTAGAAGATGAATCAAATAGATTAGCATCTGAAGGAAAGACACCAATGTATATTGTTATTAATAACAAGTTGGAATGCATAATTGCGGTAGCTGATACTGTTAAGGAAAGCAGCAAAAAAGCAATTGAAAAATTGCATTCAATGGGTATAGAAGTTGCAATGTTAACTGGCGATAATAAAAGAACTGCGGATGCCATTGCTAAGGAAGTAGGAATAGATGTAGTTATTTCTGAAGTTCTACCAAATGATAAAGCGAAGGAAGTAAAAAGTCTTCAAGATAAAGGCAAAGTTGTTGCAATGGTTGGAGATGGAATAAATGATGCTCCAGCATTGGCTCAGGCAGATATGGGAATTGCAATTGGTTCAGGTACAGATGTAGCCATTGAATCTGCTGATATAGTTTTAATGAGAAGTGACTTAATGGATGTTCCTACAGCAATTCAATTAAGTAAGAAAACTATAGGAAATATAAAACAAAATTTATTTTGGGCTTTTGGATATAATACTCTAGGAATACCAGTAGCTATGGGAATATTATATGCTTTTGGTGGTCCATTATTAAACCCAATGATTGCAGCACTTGCTATGAGTTTAAGTTCTGTGTCTGTATTATTAAATGCTCTTAGGCTAAAGACTTTTAAACCTTTAGTTTAAAGGATTTATTATAATAAAAAATGCTTAAAAGGATTAAATAAAGCCTTAAAGCTAATAATGTAATTTGAGAGGAGAAATGAAAATGAAAAAGAAAATAGTAATTGAAGGTATGAGTTGTGGGCATTGTGTAAGCCATGTTGCTGAAGCTCTTGAGGAGGTTGGAGCAGGTGATATAAAAGTAAATCTAGAAGAAGGAAATGCCATTGCTGAAGTTGGAGATGTTTCTGATGAAGCAATTAAAGCAGCTATTGAAGATGCAGGATATGATGTTTTAGAAATTGAAGAAGCTTAAGGAACAAAAAATATTATAATTCTAATACATTAGAAGGAAAGAGTGTAAAATAAAAATAGTCTGTGTAAACTTCATGAAGATGATATGATAAATAATCAAGTGATGTTTACACAGACTATATCTTTATTTAGAGATAAATTAGATAAATTTATTAATAGAGTTTATGTTATATATTCTAAATCATATTACCATATATATTCTTCAGAATGTGCGCAAAAATATAGTATTAGAAGATATTATATTATCATGCTCAAAGAGTTTAAAGTAGAAGAATTACCAATGGGAGTAGTTAAAACTGGTAAATATGAAATAGATCCTCATTCACATGACTTTAATTTCTTTACAATGAATGGAAGAGCTTTTCCTTTTACCACTCCTTTAGTAGTGAAACATGGTGAAAATATAAAGATAAGACTAGCAAATGCTATGGAAAAGGCTCATCATATTCATAAACATCAGTTCATAATATCGGCTGCTGATGGAAATATAATAGATCCACGAAATAGAATGAAAAAAGAGCAATATACATGTAGCATCAGGGGAAACATGGGATGCTGAATTTTTTACTGAATTAAAAGTATTAAGGAGTCTAATATGAATTAACTTCAGATTAAGGATCTTTAATACTATAATTTTAGTATTTTGTATTAATTTAATTTGTATAATATTTATCTATTTACAAATAATAGATGAAGTATTTAAAATATTTAAATTATTATATTTTATTAAATTTAAACATAATAAAATATATTTAGTAAAAGGAAGTGAATAAAAATGAGAACAATAACATGGGTATTAGTTATTGCAGCTGCTATAAGATTAGGAATAATAGGTTTTTTGGGAGCTGATTTCATAGGGCTTGCCTTTGGTTCTGCACCTGTAACAATGTCTTGGTTCGATCGAGTAGTTTGTGGCATAGTTGGTATAGCGGGAATATATGCAATTTATCTATTATTCAAAGGAACGAATAATGAAGTAGCCTAGTAGAATAGGAAAAGTAATTTAATCATTTTAATCATTAAAGCAAAGGAAAGAGTCAGAAATTAATTTCTACAGAAAAATAGAATTAAATTGGATAATTGCAATCTCACAAAAAGGAAGCTATTAAATTTTTAGCTTTCTTTTTTGTTGATTAATAAAATCTATTATTCAATTAAAAAAGATAAATTTACATAGTGTAAAATTTATTATATTACAACATCGTAAAATTAAGTTATAAGGAATTTAATATAGTGTTACAAATTGGAATAATCTTCATAAAATCTTCATAAAAAAATGTTATTATTTGAATTGTTAAAAGTTAGTATTTTAAGAATAGTTTTCGAAAACAAAATGATATGCTTATTCTATTAGGAGATAACTATAAATTGGGGAGGGACATATTATGAAAATATTTAATAATTTAAAACTTGCACAAAAGCTTATATTTTGCTTCTTATTAATTTCATTTCTTATGGGGATCATTGGATTTAGAGGGATATCAGAAATAAAAAAAATAAATGCAAATTCAACTTCTATGTATGAGGATAATTTAATACATTTAAAAACAGTTGAAGAGTTAAAAGCAAACTTTTTACAGATACATTCAGATTTACTAGCGCTTTTAACATCAAAAGATGAGGCAAAAAAGCAGGAAATTGAAAATGAAATAGAAAAGTTAACCAATGAAGATATGATGATTTCTGAAGAATTTAAAAATGCAGGTGAAACTGGCGAAGAAGAGGAATTATTAACAAATTTTATGAAGCTTCACGAAAAATATATGATGGCACGTAAAGATTTTATGGATTTGATAAATGCAAATAAATACGATGAAGCACAAGTGGCTTTTCAAATGGTAACTGAGACTAGAGATAAAACTTTTGATAGTATTAATAAAATAATTGAGTCAAATGTAAAAGAAGCTGAAAATGCAAATAATGCTAATAATTTAATATTTAAGAATTCATTTAATTTAATGCTTGGTATAGTTATATTTGGTTTCGTATTTGCAATATTACTTGGAGTTTTAATTTCAACATTAATATCAAAACAAATAAATAAGGTTTTAATATTTGCGAATGCTCTAGGTAGTGGTGATTTAACTCAGAGAATAGATTTTTATTCAAAAGATGAAATAGGAAAAATATCAAATGCGTTAAATAAAGCAACTGAAAATACTAGAAATCTTATATCAGCAATAATTTCGAATTCTAGCAGTATAAAAGAATCAAGTGAAGAAATTTATAGCACTATAGAAGATATATCTACAAAAATGAATAATATTAATAAAGCTACAAAGGAAATATCAGCTGGTACAGAAGAATTAAGTGCAAAATCACAAGAAGTAAATGCATCAATTGAAGAAATAACTTCAAATTCTATTGAATTATCAAATAAGGCAAAGGATTGTGATAAAGCTTCTAATGAGATTCAGGTACGTGCCACAGAAATAAAAGATAAAGGGTTAAAATCAATAGATATTTCTAAGAAAATGTATAAAGAGAAGCAAGAAAATATATTGAGAGCAATAGAAGAAGGAAAAGTTGTTGAAAAAATTAAAGTTATGGCTGATTCTATAGCCAATATAGCATCTCAAACAAACCTTTTAGCATTAAATGCAGCTATTGAATCAGCAAGAGCTGGTGAAATGGGGAAAGGTTTTTCGGTAGTAGCAGATGAGATACGCAAGCTTGCAGAACAGTCAGCAGAGAATGTTTCAAGTATACAAGAAGTTATCACTCAGGTGAATAATGCTTTCAAAAATCTTTCGAATAACACTCAAGAGATATTGGCCCATATTGATAATAATGTAAATCCAGATTATGAGCTATTTTTAGAAACTGCTTTTAAATATGAAGAAGATGCAGTATTTATAAAAACTATGTCAAAAGAAATTGCAAATGGTACAACCCAAATACTTCATTCTATAGAACAAACTAGTGTTGCTATAGAAACAGTATCTACTACTGCTCAGCAATCAGCAGAAAGCTCAGAAGGAATACTAAATAGTGTAGATGAGACAACTATTGCAACTCAAGAGGTTGCGAGTTCAGCACAAAGACAAACTCAATTATCTGAGGAACTTAATTCTTTAGTACAAAAATTTAAAATATAAATAATTGGATTTATAAAAAATATAAAGGGTATGCAGTTTAATAATTGTATACCCTTTATATTTTTATTTAGCTAATTTATAATGCAAAGTATATTTTTATTGTATTAGAAAAAAATATATATTGTATTTATATAAAAGAATGATTTTATAAATTGTTAAATATAATAATTGTTATTTTATAACATAGGAGAAAGGATAAAAATAATGAGAAGTAAATATATAAAGGCTATAACAGCTTTTGCAATACTAATAATATTGCTAACTAGTTGTGGTAATACTATAAAAGTCAATAAATCTGCAGATCAAGCCCACAGCCAAAATCAGGCTCAAAGTAATACAGGGGAAAAAACACATTTCTATTATACTGCTAATGAAAGTGGCAGTGTTTCTAAAGTAGATGCTACGACTAATGAAGTTATGGATACAATTAAGGAAGCTGATGGTTCACCACATAATGTTCAGATTTCACCTGATGGAAAAGTGGTTGCCTATACATTAGCAGCAAAAATGACTGAAAATCAATCTAAAGATAAAAATCTGAATATGAACATGAATGGTTTTGCAGTGTTTTATGATACAGATACAGGAAAACTTATTAAAAAAGTTGAAGTAGGTAAACATCCAGCTCATATAGTATTTACAGAGGATGGAAAATATGTACTTGTGACTAATAATGAAGATAATAATGTATCAGTAATTGATGCGAAAACTTATAATGTAAATGGTACTATCGCAGTAGGCAAAGGTCCTCATGGGTTTCGTATTTCAAAAGACAGTAAATTTGCTTATGTAGCAAATATGGGTGAAGATACTATAAGCGTTGTTGATATAAACAAAAATAAAGAAGTTAGAAAAATTAAAGTAGGTAAAACACCTGTTACAACAGGAATAACAAGTGATGGGAAAACTTTGGTTGCTACTGTAAATGGTGAAAATGCCCTTGCCATAATTGATTTATCTACAGATAAAGTTGAGAAGGTAGCTGTGGGAAAAGGGCCTGCTCAAGTTTACATTGAACCTGATGATAAATATGCATTTGTAGCAAATCAAGGAACAGAGGATGCACCATCAAATACTGTTTCAAAGATAGATATGTCAACTAAGAAAGTGGTTGCAACAATAGAAACTGGAAAAGGAGCTCACGGAGTAGTAGTCAGCCCTGATAATAAATATGTTTATGTTACTAATATGTATGATGGAACTGTAAGTGTTATTGACAATAGTACAGATAAGGTTATCAAAACTACAAAAGTAGAAGGAGAGCCAAATGGAATAAGCTACAGGTAATTAATATTGTGGTGGAAATAAATATAATTTAAATAAATTGAGCAAGTGATTTATATAAATCATAGTTCTCAATATATAGAAAAGTGTATTGAATTCTAAAATAATTAGCTTTCAATACACTTTTTAATACCTTTTGTGATTTATACTTTTAAAAATTTAATTAAAGACCATGAGCTTCCCACACTTCCAATTAAAATACCGATTAATATAAACTGCCATTGAAGGGTTTGGGTAATATAAGATGGTGATAATAAGTTTATTAAAAGTAAATTTTCGTTTATCTTTATAAAAATTAATTTATAAAAATAGTATACTAAAATATTGGAACACACAGCCCCAAACAAACCAATAATTGCACCTTCAATAATAAGTGGCCATCTTATAAACCAATCAGTTGCTCCAACGAACTTCATTATTCCAATTTCTCTACGCCTTGAGTAAATCGTTAATTTTATAGTATTGCTAATAAGAAATATAGAAACTGACACCATTAATATGAATAAAGAAATTCCAATCCATTTCACGTTTTTAGATATTGAAATTATTTTATTAGCAAATTCTTGATCATTGCCAATGGATTCTATACCAGGCATATTTTCCATTGAACTTATGACTTGTTGATAAATATCAGGACTTTCTAGCTCTATTATGTATGAATTAGGTAATGGATTGTTGGAAGAATCATAATTATTTAATAGAGAACTATTATTTTCAGAAACCTGTTTATTAAACTTTTCTAAAGCTTCCGATTTATTTTCAAATTTAACACTTTTGATACCAGATATATTACTTAACTTTTGATCTATGTTTTCCTGATCTTTATTAGTAATGTTATCATTTAAAAATACTTGTATTTGAACCTGCGATTCAACATTACTCATTCCTATATTTATATTTTGCATTAATAGTATGAAAACTCCCATTATAAATAAAGTAGCAGTTACTGTAATAACCGATGCTAGACTAATGGTTCTATTTCTTTTTAAACTCTTTAATGCATCAATAATATAAAATTTGAAAGTATTAACATTCATAATCGTAAGTCCCCCTAATTTCATCTCGTATTATAGTTCCATTATCAATAGCAATGACTCTCTTTCTCATTGAATCAACGATATCTTTTGCATGAGTAGCCATAAGTATAGTTGTACCGTTTTTATTAACATTATCGAGCGTGTCCATAATTCCCATTGCAGTTTCAGGATCGAGATTTCCTGTTGGTTCATCGGCAATTAAAATATTAGGACCATTGATTATAGCTCTAGCAATTGAAACTCTCTGCTGTTCACCACCAGATAATTGGCTTGGAAATGACTTGAATTTATCAGATAATCCAACTAGTGATAAAGCCATAGGTACTTTCTTTTTTATATCTTTAGTACTGGCACCGATAACCCTTAATGCAAAAGCTACATTTTCATATACATTAAGTGTTGGAATTAGTTTAAAATCTTGAAATATTACGCCTATCTTTCTTCTGTAAAAAGGTATTTGATTTTTATTTAGGTTGGTTACATCAGTATCATTTAAAATTAACTTGCCATGTGTCGGATCAATTTCTTTGAAAAGCATTTTTATTATTGTTGATTTACCGGCACCGCTTGAGCCTACTAAAAAAGCAAAATCACCTTTTTTTATAGTTAAATTCACATTTTTAAGAGCCAATGTGTTATTGTCATATGCTTTAGTCACGTCTACAAATTTAATCATTAGTAATCCTCCAATTAAATGATATTTTATATCCTTGTGTATTTTTGTGATATTATAACTTATTTTTATGAAGAAATTATGTGTTTTTATTTGGTAATATATACCTATATATGAATCTACATAATTTCTACACAATTTTAGTGTATTATTGGAGTAACTTTACAAAAGAGGGATAAGTATTACTCTATAAATAAAAGAGAATATACTCTATAAATAAGGGAGCGATATAAGTGAAAAAAACAATTAAAACGGTTATGTTTGCAACAGCATTAGTGATAGTTACTCAAGTCTCAGCATTTGCTGTACCAACATCTCAATCACAAACTCAATTGGAGCAAAATAAAAATTCATTAAAGGAAGCGCAAGACAAAAGGCATGAACTTGAAGCAAGTATTGAAGAGCTAGATAATCAAATTGAAGATTATATGATGAAAATTGAGGAAAATAAAAAGAGTATAACAGGAACAGAAAACGATATCCAAACAACAAAGAAACAAATTACTCAAGTTGAAGAAGAAGTGAAAAGTAAGCAAGATGCTTTGGATCAAAGAGTAAGGGCAATGTATATAAATGGCCAATCTAGTTATCTAAATATATTATTAGAATCAGAAAGTTTTAGTGATTTAATAACAAGAGCTGAAGCAATTAGAAAAATAATAGGTATGGATAAAAAAGTAATAGGCGATTTAAATGATATGAAAGCCGAAGTGGAAAGCAAAAAAGCATCCCTTGATGTAAAGTATAATGATTTAATTGCACTGAAGAGTGAAAATGAAAATAAATTAACAAACTTAAACAGTAGCGTAGCAGATCAGAAGAAACTTATTGAAGATGCTAAAACTCAAGAAAAACTATACGCATCAAAGGTAGATGAATCTGAAGCTTTAGTAAATGCATCTATGAAGGCAGTAACTAAAATAAGAAATGAAGCACCTAGTGTTAAGGCTTCAAGAGGAGCAACTTCTGCAGCGCCAGTTTCTAACAATAACATAATAGCATATGCATCAAATTTCTTGGGAACTCCGTATCTTTGGGGAGGGACAAGTCCATCAACAGGGTTTGATTGCTCAGGATTTACTCAATATGTATATGCGCATTTTGGGATAAGCCTAGGAAGAACAACTTATGACCAAATAAATGATGGATACGGTATATCAAGAGATGAGCTACAGCCAGGAGATCTTGTATTCTTTGGTAAGAATGGTGATCCTACTCACATGGGTATGTACGTTGGCAATAATATATATATTCATTCGCCAAGAACAGGTGATGTGATAAAAATATCATCAATGGATAGACCAGATTACATTACAGCTAGAAGAGTTAAATAAATTTAAGCATACAAAAGCCATATTTTAAAATACCGCATTAATTGCGGTATTTTGATTTTATCGTTATTGAATTGTCTATATTAATTAATCTTCATATGTTCTACATATTTTATTACTATAATATTTAAATAAATATTAAATTGGAGGCAAGTATAATGAGTATTGAAGTTATAATAACAGTTGCATTAATTCTAGTCGTTGCACATATTCTTTATCACAAAGTTATAAAAAATATGTTAGGAGGATGTTGTTGTAGTAAAGATGATAAGTCTAAGAAAAAGTGCAATAAATAATTTGATAGTAATTTTATATTTAAGAAAGGACGTTAACATATGAAGGAACTTTTTAGCTTTGGACCAATACATATATATTTTTTTGGTTTAATGATAGCAATAGCTGCAATTACAGGTGGAGCATTTGCAATTAAGCAAGGAGAAAAAAGAGGAATAAACGAAGATATAATGTTTAATTTAATTAATATAGTAGTTATATCAGGAGTACTGGGAGCTAGGTTATTTTATATTCTTTTTTATAATCCATCATTTTATTTTAGCAACCCAGGGGAAATATTTAAGATAAATGAAGGTGGACTTTCAATTCACGGCGGAATTTTCTCAGCTGTAGCTGCAGGATATTTGTATTCAATTAAAAGCAAAATATCATTTCTTAAGCTTGCAGATATTGCAGTTGTTGGAATAGCATTAGCTCAAGGTATTGGAAGAGTAGGGTGTGATGTATTTGGTAAGCCTATGAATAGTATTATGATATGGGGGATTAACTATAATGGGCAAATACTACATCCGGCACAAGTATATGAGTTTATTTTAGACTACGTATTATTTATAGTTCTATGGAGAAGAAGTTATAAGAAAAAGTTTGAAGGTGAACTGTTTGCAATTTACTTAATTGCTTTTGCAATAATAAGAGGTATTGTGGAATTCTTTAGAATAAATCCTGTGGTATGGGGACCATTCTCAATTTCACATTTATTGAGTCTTGGTTTAATTATAATTGGGTTAGTGATTTATATATCATTATCAAAGAGAAAGATAGAAGATGTTAATATTTCTACAGAGAATGAAATAAAACTGATAACTATGATGCTTTATTTAATTATTTTAATAATAATATCTATTTTTACATTTTATTTTGTACAAGGGTAGCATTTTTTATTTGAAAAATACTTTCATTTAATACAACCTCAAAATATGAATAAAAAGATATTATAACGGCTGAGATTGATAGTAGCACAGATTAGATTTTTTTGACTTATATAAAGTATATAAGGTTAGTATATAAGTTTGGAATCTATACTAAAGGAGGTATTCTAGAGGCTTAAAGTATAGAATTTTTAGTTACAAGCTATCTTTAATACAGAACGATACTTATAGCTTGGCTGGTAATAAGTAATTACAAGGACTTAAGAAATAAAATATATGTATTTTTTCTTAAGTCCTTGATTTTTGTATAAAGAATATATGATAGAATACTTATAGCTTAATTATTCATCTTTTTTATAATATACATAAATAATAGGTATGAGTGTATTAATTAATATTATTATTTAATATATTTAGCTATTAATTCTGCAAATTCAGTTTCATTAGCATCAACATACTCATAAAAATCAATATTTTTAGTTTCTAAAAGTAACGCTAGCTCATATAGAAAATGAGGAATTTCACGTGCAAGTATATCGCCATAAACTTTTCCAAGTTTTGCATTATTATCTTCAAATGAACCATTAATGTGAAGTGCAAAGACATCTTCAACAGTATCATTTACTTTTTTACGTTTTCCTGTAAAGCCAATACCAGCTACTTGATGGACTCCACAAGAATTTGAGCAGCCTGATATATGAACTCTCGGCAACACATCTTTTGAATATTCCTTCTCTTTAAAATAATTGATTATTTCATTTAAGGTTTTTTGACTTTCCAAAATTCCTACTTGGCATATTGGAACCCCAATACAAGATACACTTTGTTCAAGAGCAGTTTCTCCTCCAAGATTTTGTGTCGCTTTTAATAGACTTTCAGCTTCTTCACCATTTAAATTTCTAAAATAAATTCCTTCTGTCATTGTTAATCTTATTTCTAGGTCTTCAACAGATTTTAAGCCATCTAAAATTGCTCTTAATTCTTTAATATATATTTGCCCACCAATTGGATGGAAATATACGCTATATAAACCATCTTGCTTTTGTTCATATAATCTTAAATGTTTAAGGTCTATTTTTTTACCTTCTTTTGTGTATTCAACTGAATCAATTATTAAATCTAAATTTTCTTTGTTAATAACTTCTTCTAAATGTTCTTTATATGCTTGGATGAATGCATCCTTACCCATTCTTTCTACTATGTATCTTATACGTGCCTTATTTTTATTTTCATAATCTCCTTCAGCTATAAATAAATTAGTTATAGCTTCTACATGATATAAAACTTTACTTGGCTCAATAAGTTCATCATATTCAACACCAATTTTAGGATTTAGTCCAAGACCACCACCTAAATAAACTTTAAAATATTCTTTATTATCTTTAATGGTAGCTAAGAATCCTAAGTCAGCAATATTGCAATGCCCAAGGTCTGAACTGCTACTTGAAAAAGATACTTTTAGTTTTCTAGGTAATTTATATGATGTTATTTTGCTTAAGAAGTGATTATTTACAGCTAAAGCATATTGAGTAACATCAAAAGCTTCTAGCTTATCAACTCCAGAAAGTGATGATAAAGCAACATTTCTTGGGTAGTTTCCGCCACCACCCCTAGAATATACATCATTTTCTATTCCATCTTTCATTATGCTACAAATGTTATCTATTGATAAATTATGATATTGAACAGCTTCCCTTGTAGTTAAGTGTATTTTATCTAACTCATATTTTTCTGCTATGTCACATAACCAATTCATTTGAGACATATTTGTTATACCTGAAGGTATTCTAAGTCTTATCATAAAATCTTTTTTATTACGTTCAGCATATACGCCCATGCCACCAGAAGCTTTTTTAAATTCTGCAACGGAAACTTCTTCTTGTAAAAATTTATGTCCAATTTTTCTGAATTCTCCTATTTCAATTAATAATTTTTGTTTTAGATTACTCAAAATAATTCCTCCTAGTGTTTGATATTTTTATTTGTAACATATTATATCATAATTTTATGGGAAAAGTATGATATTAAAAAATTAATTTAAAAAATTAGTATTATTAATGCTAAAAGTGGAAAGCATGGCTAGACTGCAATTGCTCTGGATGTTCTTCTGCAAGGGTATGTAATGGAATCAAAGTACATAAAGAAATAAACTTAGTTTTATAAATGATAAATCGGAAATTATATATGTTTGTTATTTAGAATTATGAATATTTTACAGTAAGATTCTAAATGGTAGAGTGTACTCAAATTGTAAAATCTGGGAAGATGGAGATTGAAATATCTATCTTTTAGAATTTTTTTTACAAATGTTTTAACAATTTTATTGACAATTGCATAGATATACTTTATAGTTATTTTCATATAAAGTCTATAAAAATAGTAGGGATTAGCTTATTACGTAAAATTTAAATGTTAATATCATATTTATAATTAGAAATTAAAAGTATTTCTAATTAAAGATAGTGTACGATTAAAACCTACTAAACATATAAGAAAAATTAAAATATTTAATAAAAGAAAAGGGGCGATATATTATGAAAAAGACTAGAATTTTAAGCTTAGTGCTTTCAGCTGCAGTAATTATAGGGGTTTTTGCAGGCTGTGGAAAGCAAAGCGATAGTGGCGAAGATGCAACAAGCAATAAACCTGTAGAACTTTTAAATGTATCCTATGATCCTACGAGAGAATTATATACAAAGTTTAATGAAAGTTTTGCAAAGTATTGGAAAGAAAAAACTGGACAAGATGTAACGATAAATCAATCTCACGGAGGATCAGGTGCGCAATCACAAGCAATTATAGGAGGATTAGAGGCTGATGTTGCAACTCTTGCTTTAGGTTATGATATTGATGCATTAAGTAAGGAAGGTCTTCTTAATAGTGATTGGCAAAGTAAATTTAAAGATAATAGTTCACCTTATACCTCAACTATTGTTTTCCTTGTCAGAAAAGGAAATCCTAAGAATATAAAAGATTGGGATGACTTAATAAAGAAAGATGTTTCTATTATAACGCCAAATCCTAAAACCTCTGGGGGAGCGAGATGGAATTACTTAGCAGCATGGGCTTATGCATCACAAAAAAACAATGGAAATGAAGCAGCAATAAAGGATTATATGTCTAAATTATTTTCAAATGTTGCTGTACTAGATTCAGGTGCTAGAGGAGCTACAACTAGTTTTGTTGAAAGAGGACTTGGTGATGTATTAATAGCTTGGGAAAATGAAGCAATATTATCACTTAATGAACTTGGAAAAGATAAATATGAAATTGTTGTACCTTCAATAAGTATTTTAGCAGAACCACCAGTTGCTGTAGTAGACAAAGTTGTTGATAAAAAGGGTACTAGGGAAGTTGCACAAGCTTACTTAGATTATTTATATACTAAAGAAGGTCAAGAAATAGCAGCACAAAACTACTATAGACCTAGAGATAAAGAAGTGGCTGAAAAATATAAAGCTACTTTCCCAGAAGTTAAATTAGTTACAGTAGATAGTGAATTTGGAGGATGGGCAAAAGCTCAAGCAACTCATTTTGCAGATGGTGGAACTTTTGATCAAATTTATACACCAAAGAAGTAATGTCAGTTAAGTATGAATGATGAATGATGAAGGAAGAAATTCCTTTAGGAATTTCAATCTTAATCATTCACTATTCATTAATTAAGGAGGATATATATGAGC
Source organism: Clostridium sp. (assembly GCF_021372645.1). Lineage (GTDB taxonomy): Bacteria > Bacillota > Clostridia > Clostridiales > Clostridiaceae > Clostridium. The sequence continues at coordinate 18,843 of NZ_JAJFUC010000029.1, forward strand.
AAACCGAAAAGAGTTATTCCGGGATTTAGGCTAACAATGGGAGTTTCTCTTGTTTATTTAAGTCTTATCGTTTTAATTCCTTTATCTGCTTTAGTCATAAAGTCGACAGGAATGGGGATTGATAAATTTTTAAGTACCATATTAGACCCTAGAGTATTGCATGGTTATTTGGTTAGTTTTGGATCAGCATTTATAGCTGCAATAATAAATAGTATATTTGGTGTGATATTAGCTTGGGTTTTAGTAAGATATAATTTTCCTTTTAAAAGATTTATAGATGGAATAATTGATTTACCCTTTGCATTGCCAACAGCAGTTGCAGGTATATCTTTGACCACATTATATTCAGAAAACGGATGGATAGGAAAAATACTTTATTCTTTTGGAATTCAATCATCTTTTTCAATTTTTGGAATTGTTGTGGCATTAACCTTTATAGGGATACCTTTTGTTGTGAGAACAATTCAACCTGTATTAGAAGATTTGGATAGTCAATATGAAGAGGCAGCAATAATGCTTGGAGCTAGTAGAATAAGAACATTTTTCAAAGTAATCTTTCCAGAAATATCAGCACCTTTATTAACAGGTTTTGGACTTGCCTTTGCTAGAGGAGTAGGGGAATACGGAAGTGTTGTTTTTATAGCAGGGAATAAACCTATGAAAACGGAAATAGCACCACTTTTAATTATGTCAAAACTTGAACAATTTAATTATGCTGGTGCAACAGCAATAGCAGTAGTGATGTTATTAGCATCATTTTTAATACTTTTCGTAATAAATGGAATTCAATTACGAAACAGTAGATTGAAAAAGATATGAGGTGAGGAATAAGTTGAGTAAGGCAGTTACATACAGGAAAGAAAATAAGTTGTTAAAATATGCATTGGTAACTATAAGCGTATTATTTTTAATATTAATGTTAATAATTCCGCTTGTATCCATAATCTCAGAGGCTTTATCAAAAGGATTTAATGCATATATTAAGGCTGTTTCAGATGGATATACTCTAAAGGCTATTAATCTTACAATTACAGCTACAATAGTCGCAACAATTCTGAATACTTTGTTTGGTTTATGTGTGGCTTGGACAATTACAAAGTTTAAGTTTAAAGGTAAAAATTTATTAGGTGCTCTAATCGACTTACCTTTTGCAATTTCACCTGTTATTGCTGGATTAATATTTGTATTAACCTTTGGACGTGGGGGTGTACTTGAAGGACTTGCCAATCAAGCTAATATAAAAATTGTTTTTGCTATACCAGGAATTATACTTGCTACTATATTTGTAACTTTTCCTTTTGTAGCTAGAGAAATAATTCCATTAATGAGTGCTCAAGGTACTGATGAAGAAGAGGCGGCAGCTATGATGGGGGCTAGTGGGTTTCAAATTTTCAGGAAGATAACACTTCCTAATATTAAATGGGGCCTTATATATGGAATAATACTTTGTGCTGCACGTGCTATGGGTGAATTTGGAGCAGTATCTGTAGTATCTGGACATATAAGAGGAAAGACAAATACCCTTCCATTACATGTTGAAATTTTGTATAACGAATATCAATTTGCAGCGGCCTCAGCAGTTGCTTCAATATTAGTTATTATTGCAATAATTGTTTTGATTCTTAGAAATATTGTGGAATGGAAGAGCAAGAAGGAGAGCTAGAATATGTACGTGGAATTAAAAAATATAAGTAAAAAATTTGAAGATTTTAAAGCATCGGATAATGTTAATTTTGGAATAGAGCAAGGAAAATTAATTGGATTACTTGGACCTAGTGGAAGTGGTAAAACTACAATACTTAGAATGATAGCTGGTCTTGAAACTCCAGATGAAGGTGACATTGTTATTAATGGAATAAAAGTTAATGATATAGAACCAGGAAAAAGAGGAATTGGATTTGTTTTTCAAAACTATGCATTATTCCGTCATATGACAGTTTACGATAATATTGCTTTTGGACTTGTGGTACAAAAAGCTAAAAAAGAAGATATAAACAAAAAAGTTACTGAATTAATAGAACTTATTGGTCTTAAAGGTCTTGAAAAAAGATATCCAGGTCAACTATCTGGAGGACAAAGGCAGAGAGTAGCCTTTGCTAGAGCACTTGCTCCAAATCCTAAGCTATTACTACTAGATGAACCATTTGCAGCTATAGATGCAAAGGTAAGAAAGGAACTTAGAAGCTGGCTTAGAGAAACTATATCGAAGCTTGGTATTACAAGTATATTTGTAACTCATGACCAAGAGGAAGCAGTAGAAGTAGCTGATGAAATAATAATAACAAATAAAGGACAAATTGAGCAAAAGGGAAGTCCAGTTGAAATTTACAAAAATCCTAAGACACCGTTTGTAGCCCAATTTATTGGAGAATCTAATCTTATAGATGATTATACAAAACTTAAAGGTTTTGAAGAAAATTCTAAAGAATCAAAAGCTATAGTTCGCCCAGAGTTTATAGATATTGCAAAAAATGATAAGGAAATATTAACTCCTCTTGCAGCCGAAAAAGGAATTGTAAAAGCTATTGCCTTTAGAGGAAGTAATATCGAAGTAGATGTCCAAATTGGAGAGCAGTTACTAACAGGATATAGAAATTTAGAGCAAGAATCATTAACTATAGGCGAGGAAGTTTTAGTTTTAATTCATAGAGTTTATACATTTAATGATAAAAATGCAAAAGTGGTTGAGAATAAAATTAAATCACAGGAAGCATCAGTGTTTATTTAGAAGTTTTAGGCACAATCAAAAAATAAGGACCAGTATGCTTGTCTATTATTTTCTTTCATGTGCCTTATTAAAAATTATATTACAAAAATATCTATATATAATGCATTGTATATATTTCATGAAAATAGAAATTGCATGATTAAAAATGCGGGAATTCTGCATTTGTTTAGTAAATATTGACCTTAAAAAAAGGAGATATGCTATGAGTAAGAACATTCAAGTAAAACAATTAGAGACAGATATATTAATTATTGGAGGAGGTACTGCTGGGTGCTATGCAGCTATGACAATAAGAGAAAATTCTAATGCATCAGTACTTATCCTTGAAAAAGCTAATATTAAAAGAAGCGGCTGTCTAGCAGCTGGGGTAAATGCAATTAATGCATATATAGTAAAAGGAAGAACTCCAGAAGACTATGTAGATTACGCTAAAAAGGATGCAGATAATATTGTAAGAGAAGATTTACTACTTACAATGTCACAAGGTTTAAATAAAGTAACAAAAAAGCTAGAGGATTTAGGGCTTGTTATTTTAAAAGATGAAAATGGTGAATATGTAGCTAGAGGAAATAGAAATATAAAAATCAATGGAGAAAATATTAAACCGATTCTAGCAGATGCAGTGAAGAATCTTTCAGACGTTACAGTTATGAATCAAGTTAATGTTATTGATTATATTGTAAAAGATAATCATATACTTGGAGCTTTTGCAGTTAATGTTGGGGAAGAAATCCTATATGAAATTAAAGCAAAGAAGGTAATATGTGCGACAGGCGGAGCAGCTGGCCTTTATAAATCTAATAATCCAGGTTTTTCAAGACATAAAATGTGGTATCCTCCTTTTAATACAGGAGCAGGATATGCTATGGGAATAAAAGCTGGAGCTGAAATGACTACTTTTGAAATGAGATTTATTGCCCTAAGATGTAAAGATACTATAGCACCTACAGGTACAATTGCACAAGGTGTAGGGGCAAAGCAAGTAAATTCAAAAGGTGAAATATATGAAACAAAATATGGATTAACTACCTCTGAAAGAGTTTATGGTACTGTAAAGGAAAATCAAGAGGGTAGAGGTCCTTGTTATTTAAGGACAGAAGGTATTAGTTCTGCTCAAGATGAGGAGCTTAAAAAAGCATACTTAAATATGGCACCTAGTCAGACTTTAAAATGGATGGAATCAGGCAAAAATCCAAGTGAGCAAAATGTAGAAATTGAAGGAACAGAACCTTACATAGTAGGTGGACATACTGCTAGTGGATATTGGGTTGATACTAAACGAGAAACAACAATAAAAGGTCTTTTCGCAGCTGGAGATGTAGGTGGTGGATGCCCACAAAAATATGTTACAGGCGCATTAGTAGAAGGTGAAATTGCAGCAAAGGCAGCAGTAGAAGCAATAAATAATGATGAAAAGAATAACGTTAATTTATTAAAAGGTGAAGAATATGTACTCATAAAGAAAAAGAAAGAAGAAATTGAAAAAATATTGAACTTCGAAAAGCAGATATTCAATGTAGAACAGCTTGAAGAGGCAATGCAAAAAGTAATGGATACCTATGCAGGTGGAATTGGAAGCAGTTATCAGTTTAATGAAAAGCAACTGGAACTGGCAACTGAGAAAATTGAACAAATTGAGAAATTAAGCGATAGTCTTCATGCAGAGGATATGCATGAGTTGATGTTTATATATGAGTTAAAAGAGAGACTTACTATTTGTAAATCTGTAATTGCTCACTTAAAAGCGAGAAAAGAAACTAGATGGCATAGTTTTGCTGAAAACTTAGATTATCCAGAGAAAAGCGATGAATGGCTTAAATATGTTAATTCAAAGTTTGTAGATGGAAAACTTACAATTTTATATAGAGATTTAGTGGGAAGAGGTGAAACATATGAGCATAGCAATTAACAAAGATAAATGTATTGGATGCAAAAAATGTTTATCTGTATGTCCAGGAAGTCTTATGAAAGCAAGTGACGATGGAAAAGTTCATATAAAATATCCTAAAGATTGTTGGGGATGCTCTTCTTGTATAAAAGAATGTCCTACAAGTGCAATTTCATTGTATTTAGGAGCTGATATTGGTGGAAGAGGAAGTCGTCTGACAGTTAAATTAAAAAATGATATTGCAGATTGGAAAATTGAAGAAAGCAATGGAACAGAGCATTCAATTAAGATAAATCGTAAAGATTCAAATCAATACTAGAATCAATTGATGATTAATCATTAATTAAACGTGGCATAGCCACTTTGTTTAAGTAATTTTAATTAATAGGAGGACTAATTATGAGTGAATTATCACATCTTGATAAATTAGAAGCAGAAGCAATGTATATTATTAGAGAAGTAGCCGCAGAATGTGAAAAACCAGTAATGTTATATTCTATTGGTAAAGACAGTTCAGTTATGCTGCATCTTGCAATGAAAGCATTTTATCCTGAAAAGCCGCCATTCCCTTTCATGCATATTGATACAACATGGAAATTTAAGGAGATGGTAGAATTTCGTGATAGAAAAGCAAAAGAATTAGGTATAGAAATGATTGTCCATTCAAATGAGGAGGGTATAAGGCAAGGAATTAATCCTCTTGAGCATGGTTCAGCTTATACTGATATTATGAAGACACAAGCCTTAAAGCAAGGGTTAAGCAAATATGGTTTTACAGCAGCTTTTGGTGGGGGACGTCGTGATGAAGAAAAATCTCGTGCAAAGGAAAGAATTTTCTCCTTCAGAAATGAAGCACAAGCATGGGATCCTAAAAATCAAAGACCAGAAATGTGGAAGCTTTATAATACTAAAATAAATAAAGGTGAAAGCATGAGAGTTTTCCCAATTTCAAACTGGACTGAAAATGATATCTGGCAATATATAAAACGTGAAAATATTGATATTGTTCCTTTATATTTTGCTAAAGAAAGACCATGCATTGAGCGTGATGGCAATATTATCATGGTAGACGATGATAGATTAAAGCTATTACCAGGTGAAAAAGTTGAGCATAAAAAAATAAGATTTAGAACACTTGGATGTTATCCATTAACAGGTGGTTTTGAATCAGATGCAGTTACTTTAGATGCAATTATTGATGAAACCCTTAGTGCTGTATCATCTGAGAGAACAACTAGAGTTATAGATAGTGAAGCAGCAGGTAGTATGGAAAGAAGAAAGAGAGAGGGGTATTTCTAAAATGAAGAGTTTATTAAAGTTCATAACATGTGGTAGCGTAGATGACGGAAAATCTACTCTTATTGGGCATATTTTGTATGATTCAAAGCTTTTATATGCAGATCAGGAAAAAGCTTTAGAACTAGATAGTAAGGTTGGTAGTAGAGGTGGAGCAATAGACTATTCTCTATTATTAGATGGTTTAATGGCGGAGCGTGAACAAGGGATTACAATAGACGTTGCATATCGTTATTTTACAACTGATAATAGAAGTTTTATTGTAGCAGATACTCCAGGGCATGAAGAGTATACTAGAAACATGGCAGTAGGTGCATCTTTTGCAGAACTTGCTATTATATTATTAGATGCAAAGCAAGGGGTACTTGTTCAAACAAGAAGACATGCAAGAATTTGTTCTTTAATGGGTGTAAAACATTTTGTGTTTGCAGTTAATAAAATAGATTTAGTAGAATACAATCATAAAAGATTCCTAGAAATTGAAGAGCAAATCAAAGAATTAGTAAAAGAACTTTCATTAGAAAATGTTCATATAATTCCAGTATCAGCTACAGAAGGGGATAATGTTACAAAGAAATCAGAAAATACTCCATGGTATCAAGGCGAAGCACTTTTAACACATCTGGAAAATGTAGAGATTGATAATAAATCAGAAGAAGGTTTCTATATGCCAGTTCAAAGGGTATGTAGACCAAATCATACTTTTAGAGGATTCCAAGGGGAAATTGAAGCAGGAAGTATTGCTGTAGGAGACGAAATCACAACACTTCCTAGCAATGAAAAAGCTCTAGTAAAAAGCATTCATGTTACAGATAAGGAATCACAAAGTGCAGGGCAAGGACAGGCGGTCACAATACAGCTTAATAAAGAAGTTGATGTATCAAGAGGCTGTGTACTTACAAAAGGAACTAACATTGCTCCAAGCAAGCTGCTTAGTGCAAAGATTCTTTGGATGGATGATTCGGAATTAACAGCAGGTAAAGAGTACTTTGTAAAAGTTGGTACTAAGATGTTAACTGGTGTTGTAACAGATGTAAAATATAAAATTGATGTAAACACTGGAGAGCATTTACCAACTGGATATTTAACAAAAAATGAAATAGCAGCATGTGATATTTTACTTTCTGAAAAAATAGTTGTTGATAAGTTCGATGCACATAAAACTTTAGGAGAACTTATTTTAATAGATCGTATTACTAATATGACATCAGCTTGTGGTGTTATAGAAGATGTTCATAATAATGATATTAAAAGTGGAAAATTTTCTTTTGAATATAACGAATTAAAAGCAAGAGGAGATATTTTTGAGGAATTTTATTATGATACAGAAACTTTGTCTATATTTAAATATAAACCAGAAGAACAAACTTATACTGTAGGCGATAAACTTCCAATAAAAGGTGATAGTTACGAATATCCAAAGAATTTTGATTTATTAGTTCTTCGTGATGGAGTAGCAATTGAGGTTCGTAATGAGGAAATTATCAGTATAAAACCAATTGGTAATTATAAGTATCAAGGAGTTCCGGTTATTAATGGCAGAGGGTTTGAAGTAAAGGTAAATTCTAATGAGGAAGTTACAACATTCTTGAGTGAATATAAAGGAACTAATGAAAAAACTCTAGGGGATTTCTTGAATAAGTGGGTTAAGTTTGAAACTTATAGAAAAGTAGTTTTTCATAGCACTAACTAGAAGGAATAAATAGATTAGTATTTGGTTTTTGTAGAATTATGGTAAATAAGAAAGCACTAATAAATTCATGTTTGTTAAATGTGTTTTTTGCAAATTAACTATAACAAATTAGAGTCTCATTTTCTATATTTTTCTATCACTCTTTAGGTGAAAGTTCAATATTTATAGAGTTTAGTATTTTAGCCATGCAAAGCATGGCTTTTTAGCTTTGGTCCAATACATATATACTTTTTTTGTTTAATGATAGCAATAGCCTCAATTATAGGTGGTGCATTTGCAATTAAGCAAGGAGAAAAGAGAGAAATTAATGAAGATATAATCTTTAATTTAATTGTTATTGTTGTTATAGCAGGTGTATTAGGAGCTAGACTATTTTATATTATTTTTTATAATCCATCATTTTATTTTAATAATCCAGGAGAAGTATTTAAAATAAATGAAGGTGGGTTATCTATACATGGAGGAATTGTTTCAGCTGTGGCTGCAGGATACATATACTCTATTAAGAGTAAGATATAATTTTTAAAACTTGCAGATATTGCAGTAGTTGGTATAGCGTTAGCTCAAGGAATAGGTAGAGTAGGCTGCGATGTATTTGGCAAACCAATGGCAAACATAATGCTATGGGGAATTAACTATAATGGACAAATACTTCATCCTGCACAAGTATACGAGTTTATTTTAGACTATATATTATTTATAGTCTTATGGAGAAGAAATTACAAGAAAAAATTTGAAGTGTAATTATGATTTTAAATATTTTTAAATTATCTTCATAATATCTACACATGTTCTTTGTATACTTTATCAGGAAAGGTAATTCAATTATAAAAAATATTAAAATAAATAATTTTACTCAAAAATTAATTATTTAGAGAGGTGGTGGAGTCATGTCAAGTTTTATAGAAGCTAAAAATGCAGTGAGTAAAGAGCTTTATGAAGTTGAGATGATTTTAAAAAATATAGGGAAAGATTTTAGTTCGGATTTAACACAAGAGATATTTGATTATTTTTTTAAATCTCATGGAAAATACCTTCGTCCAAGTTTAATAATACTTTCAGCTAAAGCTATAAATCCTAATATGACAATAGATGAAAGAGAACAATTAATTAATTTATGCGTAGCTATTGAACTTATACATAGCGCCAGTTTAGTACATGACGATATAATTGACAATGATTTGTTTCGCCGTGGCCAAAAGACGCTAAATAATATATATGGTAGGAAGGTTGCCGTTCTGGCAGGGGATGCTTTTTATGCTAAAGCATTTTCAATATTATTAAAACTGCCAACGAATGATGCAGAAGAAATAATTACACAAGTTATTGAAAAAATGTGCATTGCAGAAATTGAGCAAGCTCAAAATAAAGAAATTTCAAAGCAGGATTATCTAAATATAATAGAAGGAAAAACCGCGACCTTTATGGGTGCTTGCTGTAAACTTGGAGCAATAACAGTTGAAGCAAAAGAGAAAGAAATAAAGGATTTAGAAAGCTTTGGATTAAATTTTGGAATGGTATATCAAATTATAGATGATTGTACAGATGGTGATCTTAATGCTCTTAAAAATAATATTACTGTTGAAAATGCCGAAGAATTCGCTCTAAAAGCTGAAGAAGTAATTAAGAATTTAGATTCTTCGGTTTATAAAGATGCCTTAATCAGTCTCCTAAATTATGTATTTGAATCTTCAAATAAAAAAACAAAAAAAGCTTAATATTGAAATTATAAAAATTATTATAGGGGAGATGACATTAAAATTATTTATTAGCAGGGACTACTAGTACTAATCCAATTTTATATACTGCAGCTATAATTTTAATGGAGGCTGGAGCAAACGCTTATAAAATAGGGATTGATCAGTTAATTGTATTATATTAGGAAAAGAAACGTGATAGATAATAAATTACGTAAAAAATCAAGTTTTTAGACGTAATAATGAAGGGAGTTTAATTAACAATGAAAAAGAAAACAATTAGAGGTGCAATATTAAGTTTAGTTCTTACTTTAGGTCTGTCTACAGCTGCTTTTGCTGCTGGCATGGGAGACATGGATATGGGGCAAGGAACAGAAAAAAGTTCAAATGGTATTAATGCAGAATTAACTTTCAATAAAGATAATAAAGTTAAAACTGGTAAGAATGATGTGATGGTTACATTACATGATAATAATGATAAAGAAATTCAAAATGCTGATGTTAAAATTAGTGCAGAAATGGACAAGAGTTCAGACATGGGTGGCATGAATATGGATAAGTTAAAGCCAATTGAAGCAGCATTGGAAAGTAGTGGAAATGGTCAATATATGGGTAATATAGATTTTACTGATAAAGGTAAATGGACTGTTACAGCTAATGTTTTGGTAAATGGCGAGAAGAAGGATATAAAATTTGATGTTGATGTAGCAAGTGCAGGTCCAAACTGGATTGTTATAGGTGGATTTGTAGGAATAGTAGCAGTAATAATCGTAGTAGCTGCTGTAAAGAAAAAAAGTAGTAAATAAAGAAAAAGAATAGAGGTGACAGTTTAATGCCAAAATTGGACAAGAAAATTAGTGATGAAACAAAGTCATCACAAGGGCAAACAGAAAATAATTTATTAGACAATAAAATACTTAAGAGCTTTATGAAAAGTAAGTGGTATCCAGGAATATTTCAATTACTTGTAGGAATAGTATTTGCATTTATCGTATTTGAATTATTAACAGGTCCTAGTGAGGCTCATGATAATTTTGGGACAGCAGGAACTTGGGTATTATGGTGGCCTATCCTTCCTATATTATTATTTTTGACAGGCAGATTTTGGTGTACTATATGTCCATTTGGTGCGTTAAGTGATGTAGTTCAAAAATTTGTAGGAAGCAAAAAACCAGTACCTAAATTTTTAAGAAAATACGGTGTATGGCTTATAGATGCAATGTTTTTAGCTATTACTTGGAGTGACCATGTTTTTGGTGTTGTTGAATCACCTAGAGGTTCTGGAACATTGCTTTTACTTATTACAATTGGAGTAATATTTTCAGGTGCATTTTGGGAGCGTAGAACATGGTGTAGATATCTATGTTTCCTAGGAGGGTTATCAGGAAACTATTCTAGAGCAGGTATGCTACAATTACGTGGAACAAAAGAAGTATGTGCTAAATGTACAGCAGCACATTGCTATAAAGGAACTGAAAGAGCAGAAGGATGTCCGATGTTTGAATTTCCAAAAACAATGGAAGATAATGCTGAATGTAATTTCTGTGGTAACTGTGTAAAGAATTGTCCTAACAATTCAATTCAAATATCATTGCGCGTACCAACTAAAGAGTTATGGTTTATAAGAAAGCCAAGGTTAGATGCATCATTTTTAGCAGTTGTAATTATGGGAATTGTATTTGTACAAAATATTACAATGTTAAAAATATGGGATGGAATGTTAGCATGGCTTGAAAATGTAACTGGAACACAAAATTATGCTATTACTTTTACTATTACATTTATTATAGCTATGGCAATACCAGTAGCACTATTATCTATAACAGGAGTAGTTGCAAAAATATTTAATAAAGCTTCATTAAAAGAAAATTTCACTAAGTATGGATATGCTCTCATACCATTAGATATGGCTGCGCATATAGCTCATAATCTATTCCATTTACTAGCAGAAGGAAAATCGGTTTTTTATACATTTGTAGGATTATTTGGAGTTGAAATTCATAATGCGTCTACAGCTATTCTTGATGATCCAACAATACAAGCACTTCAATTTATATTAATAGGAATAGGAACTCTTGGTTCAATATATACTGTATATAAAATTTCTAAGAACAATTATGAATCAAAGACAGTTAGCACAACAATAGTATATACTGTTCTTTTAGTATTGCTTGCAGTAGTTAATATAATGTTATTCTCATTGCCTATGGCAATGCGTATGTAAGTTGTTATAGATTATCTAAAGTTAATTTTAGATAATCTATAATTTTCTAATTATACTTTGAATAAATAATAAATTAATCTAAATAATACAAGATTAGTTAGTAGAGGTGATAAGAAAATGACAATTGAAAAATTTAAGTTATTTATCAGGGCTTCGAGGCCTTTTTCTTTAACAGCATCAGTAATTCCAGTTGTACTTGGAGGAATATTAGCACTAAAAGAGTCTAATTTTAATTTTGGATATTTTATACTTTCGATTATCGCAATTGTTTTTATGCAATCTTCAGTGAATTTATTAAACGATCATGATGATTTTATAAATAAGGTTGATACAAATGAGTCTCATGGTTCTAGTGGAGTAGTTGTAGAAGGTTTGCTGACTTTAAAAGAAGTATATAGAAGCAGTATCACATTGCTGGTTTTAGGATGTTTAATTGGTTTATTTTTATCCTATAAAAGAGGAGAAGTAATTTTAATACTTGGGGTTATAGGTGCTTTATGTGGATATTTTTACACAGGAAAACCATTAATGCTTAAATATAGAGGTTTAGGTGCACCTTTGGTGTTTATAATTTTTGGGCCATTGATGACACTTGGAGGGTATTATTTGCAGATGCAGATGTTTAAGATGCAGTCATTTGTAATATCAATCCCAACAGCACTTCTTACTACTGCAATATTGCATGCCAATGACATCAGGGATATAAAACATGATGAGAAAGCTGGTATTAAAACACTGTCAATAAGTATAGGTTATAAGAAGGCACAAAAAGTATATTCAAGCTTGATTGTACTTTCATATATTTCTCTTATATTAATGATTATTTTTAAATATATTCCTTATCTAAGCTTAATTTGTTTATTAACAATACCAGCTGCTATTAAAAACATTAACAAATTAAGAATTGCTAAAGATTTAAGTAATCATATTACAGAGCTTGATAAAGAAAGTGGTAAGCTTCAAGGTCAATTTGGAATTCTTTTAATTTTATCTATACTTTTATCTTATATTTTATAGAAAGGCGGCAAAGTTTTGGAGAAACAGAAAAGTAAGAATAAGATCATTATTTCTTCATTAATCATAGCTACAATATTGTGGTTTGTAATATTTGTATTAAAACCATTTAATTTTTGGATTGAAATGGGAGTATCCATATTAGTTTTAGTGATGGTAGCTTTGTTTTCTGAAAAGAACTTAATTTCATTTAGAAACATAAAGTTAAGACACATATTAATAGGAATTATTTCAGCAATAATATTGTACTTTGTTTTTTATGCTGGAAATATAATTTCGGGATATTTATTTCCATTTAAAGATGCTCAAATATCATCAGTTTATAGCAATAGAGCACAAGGAAATTCATTACTTATTGGAGCTCTATTATTATTTATAATAGGGCCGGGAGAAGAAATATATTGGCGTGGATTTATACAAAACAATCTTGCAAAAAAATTTGGAGAAGATAAAGGATATATATTTGCAACTCTATTGTACGCCGGTGTTCATATAATTACATTTAACTTTATGCTTGTGGTGGCTGCTTTAGTATGTGGAATATATTGGGGATGGATTTATAAGAAAGAAAAAAGCCTTGTTCCAATAATAATATCTCATGCAATTTGGGATTTCACTGTATTTGTTTTATTTCCACTAATGTAATAAGCCGTGGCGAATTATAAAATAATATTAAAAAATTTATATATGAGAAATAAAATTATTAATATACTAATTACATTTTTTAAGTGCAAAATAAAAGAATGTGGGGTGATTATAATGGCAGAAACTAATGTAACAGATGTCGAAAGAATTTTTTCTGTAATTGCAAAAAGATATGATATGTTAAATTCAATTTTAACTTTAAATATTGACAGATTATGGAGAAGGAAGGCAATAAAAATATGCAATATTAAAGAAGGACAAAAAGTGTTAGATTTATGCTGTGGTACAGGACAAATGATCAATTATGAATGCAAGGCTGTTGGGAAAAATACTACAATTATAGGAATAGATTTTAGTCAAGAAATGCTTAACGTTGGAGCTAAAAGACTAAATCAATCATTAAAGGATTATAAGTATAAATTAATTAAAGGCAGTATTTTAGAATTACCATTTGAAGAAAACACCTTTGATTGTATTACAATAGCCTTTGGGTTAAGAAATATTCCTGATAAGAATAAAGCATTATCAGAAATGTATAGAGTTTTAAAACCAGGAGGGAAAGTGATGTGTTTAGAACTTTCTAAACCTAATATGCCTATTTTAAAAAATATATATGATTTATACTTTAACCATGTGTTACCAACAGTAGGTTCAATAGGCACAGGAGATAAAAAAGCATATTATTATCTTAGAGATTCTGTAAATAAATTTATGAACAAAAAGCAGCTTAAGGAAGAATTTGAGAAGATAGGTTTTAGAAATTCAGAATATGAATCTTTAACTTTTGGAATTGCATCTATACATTATGGCACTAAGTAAAATATATATCTAATATATAAATTACAGGGTAAACTACTTTAAGGCAGAGAAAGTTAAAGTGAATAAATAGTAAATATTAAATAAGAGGAATACTATAAAATGATTGGTATTTCTCTTTTGTCTTATAACAAAATATATTGTTTAATCATATGTTATTTATTAATAAAGTCCCAGGAGGAAAATAATGAATAACACTTTAGAAAATTGTCCACTTACACTTAATACTACAAGGATTTGTAGTAATGATCCTATAGATACAGCTATAGAAGTATCTAAAATTGGCTTTAGTAATATGAAACCTAATGCCGTCATTTTAGTTAATAAAAAGGATGTTTTTGATGCAATAGCAGCCACTTCATTAATTCATTTTCCAATCAATGCATCTCTTTTGCTTATTGATGGTAACAGTTTAAATAAAGAAACGTTAAAAGAAATTCAAAGATTGTCCCCTAACGGATATAAAGGAATTCATGTAATTTTAGTTGGTAATATTTCGAAAAATGTATCTTCAGAATTAAATCATTATGGATTTAGAACACACCATATTGCTGGTCGAAATCATTATGAAACTGCATGCATGATATCTAAAATAAGAAAAGAATTTAAAAATATTCTTATAATGTCTGGTGAAGAGTACTCTGAAGGAATTGTTTCTGGATATTGGTCAGCACATCATGGAGACCCTATTTTGTTTGTACAAAAAATAGAATTCCAGAATGTATACTCGAAGTAATCAAAAAGATAAATGATGTTAATATTTATATTATCGGATCTACTAAAACCGTATCAAACAATTTTGAAAAATATTTTTCACAACTTGATAATGTTAAGAATGTAGATAGAATAGACGGTGATAATCCTTATGAAATATCAGTAAATTTCGCTAAGTACAAAGATCCTGAAACTGAATTTGGATGGGGAAGAAATTATAAAGAAGGTCATGCTTTTACATTTGGAGTGCTTAAAGAGCCAATGGATATTATAGCTGGTGTATTATTTGCTCATATGGGTAAGCATACTCCACCTCTTTTTGTAGAAAAAGATAGAACACCTGAAGTAGTAGAAAGATATGTTAAATCAGTTAAACCTATGTCACCAAAAGATATGCCTAAACCTCCATTTATGCACGGTTTCATTTTAGGATCTACTCAAAATATTAGTTATAAAGAACAAGTAATGATTGAGGAAATGCTTTCTATTGATCATGAAATGATGGATATGAATCAGCACATGATGGAGATGCACCATGAGATGATGAACATGAAGCATGAAATGACTGATATGCATGATAAAAAGATGGGTATGGATTGTGACATGAATAAGATGATGAGCATGCATAATCAAATGATGGACATGGATGACGATGATGCTATGAAGCATGAACATTGTATGCATTACATGAAGAAAGATAATGATGAAGAACATGAAATGAGTAAAATGGAAGAGGAAAAGAACATGGAATATACAAATGAAATGTATATGCATGAAGAAGATGACGAAAATTATGGCAAAAAGCCTTGTAATTGTAAAAACAAAATGAGCATGGAGCATAGGTTTGCAATTAATAATATTAATTATAAGGTAGTTTGTATAGATGATATATTAGAATAACATATATCATTATATATAATATATGTTTATTTTAATAACTACTTATATAATTTAGAGAAAAATTTTAAAGTGGAGAAATGAGTCAAGAAAAATATTTGAAGAGAAAAGCCATTCTTTCACAAAAAAATTAAAGGATTTTTGAATATTTATTAAGATTAGAATAATAGAGTAAGATATATTATTAGAGGTTAGAGAAGAGAAAAAGATTAGATATGAGGTTGTTGAAAAATAGGTAGTTGAATTTGATGTATATATAATATAATAAATAAGGCTAGGAACAAGTAAAATCATTCCTAACCTACCTTATTTGACGTCAAAAAATCGTCAAAAATCAATCTGAAATTATTGATATTAATTAATAGTGCACTATGCTTAAATGACTATTTTACTGGAAACATTTAAATCCAAATTCGTCAAAACAATTCAAATATAAATTTAGAAAACACAAAATGAAGGTAGGCTAAGTAGAAATACTTAATCTACCTTAATTTTTTGTAATAATACTAAACACAATTCACAAATAGTTGACAAAAACTAATAATAGTATATTTATTAGAAAGGGCGTTTGCTAACATGATAGAAAATGGAGAATTAGAAATTAGAAAAATAGCATAAATGTGCAGCAAAATTTAGATTATTTTAAAATTATTTGAGATTTTAAATCTAAAATGGTATAATTTATATGTTAAAAATAAAAGGAGACGATTAGATGCGACATAATAAGTTAAAAAAATTAGCATTGCTTGCTGTGGTTTTATGTATTACTAGTATTCCAGTAGTAACTTATGCAAATGATAGTAAAACAAACGGAGGAATTATTGAGCAAAGTAATATTGAAATAAATGACAATTGGTTAACAAGAGAAGTTGCTAGCCAACTGAATAAGAAAGTTAGAAATCTTACAGAACAAGATTTTTTAAATATTAAAAAAATTGACTTAAGATATGAAAAAATTGATAATAATATACCTGAAGAAATAAAATTATTAAAAAACTTAGAATATTTAAATGTGAATACTGCTAAAATAGATGGACAAGTTCCGGAATCTTTAGGTGAATTACCTAAGTTAACTTATTTAGATTTAGGCGATAATCAAATTAGAGAATTACCCGATAGTGTTAAACAAAAAATTATTAATGGAAACTATAGTTATTGTGATGTAGAAGGAAATAAATTTAGACTTGATGAAGGATGGTATTTTCTAAAGGGTAAATGGTGTTATTTAGATAGAAATGGATATAGAATTGAAGGTAGCAAGACCATAAATGGTAAAGAATACGAATTTAACGAAGATGGAAATGTAAGAGAAGGCTGGGAAAGCGATAAAGACAAGAATTGGTATTATTATGATAGAGCAAATGGTCTGGTGAAAAATGACTGGAAACAAGTTTCTGGAAAGTGGTATTATTTTAATGGAGAAGGAGTTATGCAAAAAGGATTACAAACCATTAAAAATATTAAATTTTATTTAAATGAAAGTGGGGCAATGGTTACTGGATGGCAAAAAATAGATAACAATTATTATTATTTTTCAATCACCGGTGGAATGCAATATGGTTGGTTAAATTTAGATGATAAGATATATTATTTTGAGCAAAGTACCGGTGTGATGGTTTCAGGAGAAAAGACTATAGATGGTGAAAAATATAAATTTTCTAGTGATGGTTCATTAATTAAAAATGCATGGATTGATAACTATACATATGTCCAAGCTAATGGCAAAACTGTAAATACGTATTATAATTATTCACATTCAAATACTAATTATCAGTTATTTAAATACATGACTAATATAAATAATCAAATGAGTGTTGATAGTACTGCTATTTGGTTACATGGAGGAAACACTAGTAATAATTGTGTATATTTTGCATCAGAAGCTTTAAGAAGAGTTGGGGTTAATATTCCAAATGTAGTAGCTAATACTTATCAATTTGAAAATGAATTAAAGAGTTGGGGATTTGTATCTAGTTATGATTTTTCACAATTAAAGCCAGGAGATATCATATTTACCAATAATTATTCGCATGTATATATTTTCATGTGCTGGGATAGAGATGGATATGCATATATTGTAGATAATCAAGGGACAAGCTATGGAAATTTAGTTCTTCATAGAAGACAAGTATTGCAAGATACTAGTATTTCAGATAGAGCAACCCATTTTTTCTATTATCCTAAGTAATATAATTTAGTAAAATGGCATCTGAAATTTAATTGAATGGTATTAATTTTTAAAACGACTATTATAAAAAAGCATTTATGATTAATAAAAAACTATTAATCATAAATGCTTTTTTTTATACATAAAATTTATTCATATATATAGAAGAGATATAGTATAAATAAAATATGAGTATATAAGAAAGGAAGAACTTAAATGAAAACTCAGGTTGATATATTCTCAGGCTTTTTAGGAGCAGGCAAAACAATGCTTATTAAAAAGTTATTAAATGAAAAAGCTTATGGAAAAAATACACTTATTATAGAAAACGAATTTGGTGAAGTAGGGATAGATGGAGATATATTAAAAGAGAGCAATATTGAAATTAAGGAAATTAATTCGGGCTGTATATGTTGTCAAGTATCAGGAGATTTTGGAGAAGCAGTATTTGAAGTTTTAAATAATTACAAACCTGATAACATAATAATTGAACCTTCAGGAGTGGCAAAATTAAGTGAAATATTAAATATATTGCAAGGAAAGAAGTTCCAGAATGAGATTGAAGTTAGAAATGTTTTTACTTTGATTGATATTAAAAATTATGATATGTATTTAAAGAATTTTAAAGAATTTTATGAAAATCAAATAAGAAAAGCAAATAAAATTGTTTTAAGCAGAAGCCAATTAGTAGATGATAAGAAAATTAAAATTACCATAGATTCTCTTAAAAAGTTTAATTCTAAGGCTGAAATAATATATAAACCTTGGGAAAGCATTAATGGAAGTGATTTTTTAAAAGTAAATAATATAGAAGAAAAAAAAGAAATATCTATGGCAAAAGCTAACATGAGTAAAACCTTTAGAAAAGAAGTAAATCATAGTGCTAAAGAGGTTTTTGAAAGCTATCCTATAGACCTTATTGAAAACATAAGTACACAAGAAATTCAAAGAAAATTTGAGTTTATAGAGAATAGTGAAAAGTTCGGTAAAATAATAAGAGCAAAGGGAGTTATAAAAGGAACTGATGGAGGATATTATCAATTTGATTATGTCCCAAATGAATTTAAGAGTAGAAAGATTAAATGGTCTAATAAAAGGGTTGTTTCAATAATTGGAAGTGAATTAAATAAAAGGGAATTAAAACAATTATTTAATTAACTATATGTAGCTACTTGTTTTAGTTGATATAGTTAAATTAAATTTATATCTTATTTAAGAAAATACTTTGGAAAATTAATATAGTATCGAAAAACTGCGTAGTAAATTATAAAATATCATTCGAGCCAAGGTGAATCAATAGTTTGAAACATTTTATTAAATTCACCAAAAAAGTGCCCTTTTATATTATGATTAATCGTCAAAACAAAACATAATAAAAGGAGCACTAATTAAATATGATAAATAAAATTGAGTTTTCAGCAAATATAGCTATTGGTGCTGATAAGTTAAGTAGGATAGATTTGTTTAATTTGTATTTAGAATTTATAGAAAAGTGGTGAGAAAATGAAAATACATATTGAGATTGTGACTGGTTTTTTAGGGGCTGGAAAAACTTCTTTTATAAACTCTTTATTAAGTGAAACCCAAGTTGAAGGGGAAAAAATTTTAATTTTTCAATTGGAACATGGAGAAAAGAAAGTGTTACAATCGACTAATATAAATTATTTTGTTAAAGTTAAAAAATTAAATGAAGTTAAGGATCTTAAAGAAGAAATGATTTATTCAATAAAGAAATACAGTCCCAATAGGATAATCATTGAATATAATGGAACTTCTAATTTAAAGGAATTAATTGATATATTAAATGAAAAAATTTATAGGGAATATAGCAAAATTACGACAATATTTTTTGTGGCAGATGGAAAGAACTTAAAACAATATATTGATAATGTTGGAAATTTTATAATTCCATTTATACAATATTCCAATATGATCGTTGTGAATAACATGGATTTTTGTAATAAGGAAGTTTTAGATGAAGATTTTAAGAAAGTAAGGGATATTAATCCTAAAGCTTATATTTTAAAAGTAAATAATAAGTATATTTTAAAGTCAGCTCTTAGAGAATCTAAGGTTCTAGATAACGGATATATTAAGAAATTAAAAATAAAATTTACAAATAAGCATTATTAAAGAAGAATACAGAATATAAGAGGGAAATGAGGAATGTTTATGAATCATAGGAATAGTAGAATTATAACTTTTTTTACTCTGAGTGTAATACTATTACTACTGTATATTTATAAAAAATATGAAATAAATTTAAATATAGAAAAAATAGGGGATTTCGCAAGTATATTTACAAGTATAGTTCTTGAGGCAGTCCCTTTTATTATTTTAGGTTCTTTTATATCTGCAATAATTCAAACTTGCATATCAGAAGAAATTATAACTAAGTTAATACCTAATGTAAGTATATTAGGTTACATTGGAGCAGCTTTAGTAGGGCTTATTTTTCCGGTTTGTGAATGCGCCATTGTTCCTATAACAAGAAGACTAATGAAAAAGGGGTTGCCAGTTGGGGTTGGGGTAACTTTTATGCTTGCAGTACCAATAATTAATCCAGTGGTAATAATGTCTACCTATTATGCATTTTATGATAAGCAAGCCATGGTAATTCTTAGGACGACTGGTGGATTTGTAGCAGCAATTTTAATAGGAATGATAGTAAATGCTCTACAAGAAAACAAACAGTGCATAATTTCAGATTCTATAGAAAATGATAATTATTGCAATTGTGGTTGTAATGCTTCTTTTGAAAATCAAAGCAAATTTAAAGCAATATTTGATCATACTAACAGAGAATTTTTAGATATTATGGGTTATTTAATATTTGGAGCGTTTATCTCTAGTGTATTTCAAGTTGTAGCATCTCATGGAGGTTTCAACTTTATTTCTGATAATAAGATATTAGTTATAATTTTTATGATGTTTCTTGGATTTGTTTTATCCCTTTGCTCAGAGGCAGATGCCTTTGTTGGTAGGAGTTTCTTAGCTAATTATTCATTTAGCGGAGTAACAGCTTTCTTAATTTTAGGTCCTATGCTTGACTTAAAGAACTTAATGATACTATCTGGGACTTTCAAAAAGAATTTTGTATTTAAATTAGTTATAACTACAATAAGTGTTGTATTTATAATTTCTTGTTTATTTATGATATGTGGAATATAAGGTATATTTGATTTATTGTTTTATTTCATATGTCTTATTGGAATACAATAAGGGGGCTCGGTAAGTGAAAAGATTTAATTTTGATGAATTTTTATGGCTTGTAGTTCTTATTTTATTAGATTTATCAATAATTTATTTGATCTTTACAGGTAAAATGGAATTTTATATAGGCAAGAAAATGATTAAATATAGTTACATTACTATAGTAATGATAAGTATATTTATAATTTTTCAATTTGAAAATGTATTTACAATAAAAGGGAATAATAATATTAAAATGAAATTAATTCCAATTGTACTAACTATAATATTGGGGTTTATTTCAATTAATAAGCAAGAAGCATTTAAACATACTGAATTGAATAAAGAACTGAAAGAAAGCAACCAGAGTAGTATAGATATGAAATCCTTATATGAACATGAATTAGATTATAGCTCAATTAAAGGCGAAAATGAAAAAAAAGAAATTCTAATAGTTAATGAAGATAATCCTATGGTATTAGAAGATATAAGATTAAATCCTGAAAAATACATAGGAAGGAACTTAGAAATTCATGGATTTGTATGCAAAGAAAGCTATTTAAATAAAGAGCAATTTATTATAGGAAGAATTATAATAACTTGTTGTGCTGCTGATTCAAAAATAGTTGGAATAATAGGAGAATATGATAAAGCGTACGGTTTAAATGAAAATGAGAAGATTAATGTAAAAGGAATCATTGAAAGTTCTACTATAAAAGATGATAATAATGCAAGTCATAGAATACCAATAATAAAAATAGAAAAATTAGAAATTGAATAAAGAAAATAAAAGATGTGATATAACAAAGCAAAAGTTAAATTTGTTTATTATATCACATTCTTTTTATTTCATATGCCTATGTATCTTGTTTAAGGGAGCTATATTGAGCGGATTCGAATCCTTAACTATAACTATATAGGTCTAGGCACATTCATAAAAAAGTATATATCTATAAAACCTCTTCTTGAATAGAATTTCTATTGCTTGAAAAGAAATTAGATTTAAGTCCATTTTCTGAAGCATACACTCCAAGAAATATTAATAATGCTCCGAAACTTGAACATAATGTAATTTTTTCATGAAGTATTACTACAGAGAGTATTAGAGTAATTGCTGGAATAAGATAGATATAGTTATTAGTTTTTACTACTCCTAATTTATCAACTGTATAATTCCATATAACATAACAAAGGCTAGAAGCCACAACTCCTAAAAATAAAAGATTAGATATTACTTTAAAGTTTAATAATTTAGGAATATCAAAATTAAATTCTGATGTAAATAAAAATGGAATCATAGTAAGCAAAGCATAGAAGAATATCTTTCTTGTTAAGTATAGAGAACTGTACTTACTCCCAAATTTCTTTGTTATTATTGAATAAACAGACCAAGATAAAGCAGAACATAAAGCAAGAATATCACCTGCTGGATTTAACTTTAACATAAAGTTACCATTAAACATAACTAAAAAAACTCCGGAAATTGCAATAAAAAATCCCCAAATTAGATTTTTATTAAGTTTTTCGCCTTTAGTAAAAAAGTGAGCAAGAAGTGCTGTAATAATTGGTGCTGTTGCAACTATTAATCCTACATTTGAAGCTTGTGAAATTTTAACTGCAGTATTTTCAGTTAAAAAGTAAAGTGAACCACCAGTTATACCGGATAGTAAAAACATAGCCTCTTCTTTTAATGAATCTATATTATGAAATTTTGGATGTATTATAAGTAATAGAAAATATGCTATTACAAATCGATAAAACATTACTTCAAGTGGAGTAAATGTGTTTAATAGTATTTTACTAGAAATAAATGTGATGGCCCAAATAACTACAGTTATTAAAGCTAATATATTTAATAAGATTTTTTTGTTATTCATTAACTTAGTCTCCTTTTGCGATTTGATTACATTAACATAGTATACAATAACTTATAGTTTTAATAAATACCATATCCATGAAATTTAAGAAAATAATATTGAACTATGTCTAATATTACTGAATAGTATTAGAATTAATTATGACAATTAAAAAAATATGTTGATTATATAGCTCCGGGTAATGAAGAACATGTGATAAAACATATAGTTAAATGGCTTGAAGATAAATTAAGTTAAAAGTGTATATGAAAAGAAGTTTACTATAGAAATAAATAGCAAACTTCTTTTTTCTTAATTTTACTTATGGAATTTTGAAGTATTTATTTTGTTCTTAGGTTTATCTTGTCTTGATTCAGAAGCATAATGAGTATCTTCTAAAGCTCCACCAAAAACTTTCTTTTCTTGGAATTTAATTTTAAACTCTTTTTCATATTTCTTTATGATATTAAGCTGCTTAACAGTTGCTAAACATATAGAAGCACCATGGGCATCTCCTCTAGCAGTTCTACCAGATCTATGTAAATATTCATTTAATTTTAGTGGTAAATCTAAGTGAATTACATGAGTTATACCTTCAACATCAAGGCCTCTAGCTGTAACGTCTGATGAAACTAATATTTTTATTTTCCCACTTCTAAAGCTTTCAATTGCAAGCTTTCTATCTTCTTTAGAAATTTTTCCATTCATAGCAAAACAATCTTTACTATGATAATTAAGCTTTACAGTAGTTAACTCAATATCTTCATTATCATTAACAAAAATAATTGCTTTTTCAGGCTTAACAGCTACAAGCACTTTTCTTAGAGTTTCAAATTTATCACGTCTATCACATACAACAAACATATGCTCAATGTTAGGATTCATAGCTGGTTTATCTTCAGATTTTATAATTACAGGATCTTTCATTAAGCTCGTAGCAGTTTCAAGTGTTTCAGGTTTTATAGAAGCTGAAAATACCATAAGCTGTCTATCTTTCATAGTTGTTTTTATTATTTCTTTAGATATATCTGCTCTCTTAGGATCTAATAAATTATCACCTTCATCTATAACAATTGTTTTTATTGTATGAGGGGTAATCTTTTTCTTCCTAATAAGATCAAGAATTCTACCTGTTGATCCAACAATTATATGTGGCTTATTATCCTTAAGCTTTTTAATTTGATTATTTATATTTACATCTCCAATAATTGACATAGAGGTTACAGGAACTTTAGAATTTTCAGCAAGAAGCTTAATTTGTTCTTCTATTTGTATAGCAAGCTCATGAGTTGGTGCTAAAATTATTCCTTGCATTTCTCTTTTTGAAGTATCTATTTTATGAAATAAAGGTATAAGATAAGCTAAGGTTTTACCACTTCCAGTAAAGGCTTCTCCAATTATATCTTTGTTATCAAGAGCTGGTAAAATAGATAAAGCTTGAATTAGAGTTGGAACAGTTATACCTTGCTTTTGAAGCCCATCTATTATATTTGAATTTACGTTTAAATCAGTAAAAGAATTATTCATTAATTTCTCCTTTATAGTTTAATTTTTTGAATACAATATAACTCACATATGTTATAAACCTATGTCATATCATAAGGATTAAGTATATAACAACTGTTTAAAGATGATTTTCTTATATATTGTCAATTAATTATATCCTTATTATGTTCATTTTTCTAGTTAAAGTTACAGCATTTTATACATTTACAAATTAAGTGTAATTATATGGGAAAGTATTAGCTAAAAGTTTAATTTAAAATAAGCTAGCATATTGACCTGTTATTTTTTTGATTATGCCTTATGTTTTACAAATTATTATTAATCATATAAAATGATTATGTTTTAAAAGTAGAGAAGAATGGTATAATAAGAAAGATTTATATAATTACTAATGAATAGATTAGTAATTTGGAGTGAGGAGATAATTTAACATATGAATAGTGAATTTAATAAATTTAAAATAGGTGATGAACTTTTGAAATCCATAGAAGGTCTTGGATATAATACGCCGTCAGAAGTTCAAGAAAAAGTAATACCAGAGATTCTTAAGAATAATGATGTTATAGTTAAGTCACAAACAGGAAGTGGAAAGACAGCAGCATTTGGCATACCTTTATGTGAAAAAATAGATTGGGAAGAAAATAGCCCACAAGTATTAGTTTTAACTCCAACAAGAGAGCTAGCAGTTCAAGTAAGTGAAGATATATCTAATATAGGAAGATTTAAACGAATAAAAGCGGTTGCAGTTTTTGGCAAAGAGCCAATATCAGATCAAATAAGAAAATTGAAGCAAAAGACTCATATAGTAGTTGGAACTCCAGGAAGAGTTTTTGATCATATTGATAAAGGAAGCCTTAACTTATCAAAAATAAAATATTTTGTTATAGATGAAGCTGATGAAATGCTTAATATGGGATTTATAGACCAAGTTGAAGATATAATTAAGAGGCTTCCAAAGAAAAAGGTTACTATGTTATTTTCAGCAACAATGCCAGATGAAATAAAAGAATTAAGTAAAAAGTATATGAATAAACCCGTAGATATTACCATTGAAAATCAAAAACTCATTACAGATAACATAGAACACAGTTTATATTATGTGAATTACGAAAAAAAATTAGAAAACTTAAATAGTATATTAATACATGAAAAACCTGAAACTGCTATTATATTTGCTAGAACTCAGGAAAATGTAGATAAAGTTTTCGAATTTTTAAAATCAAAAAAATATTCAATCAATAAAATTCATGGCGGAATGCTCCAAAAAGAAAGACTAAATACTATGGAAAGCTATAGACGAGGAGATTTTAGATTGCTTGTAGCAACAGATGTAGCATCAAGAGGAATTGATATTGATGGAATTACTCATGTAATAAATTATGAGCTTCCAGTAGAGAAAGAAGCTTATGTACATAGAATTGGAAGAACAGGGAGAGCAGGAGCAAAAGGTAAAGCTATAAGCTTTTGTGTTAAAGAAAAAGATAATCTTTTAAGCCAAATTGAAGAGCTTATTGGTTTTAAAATTCAAGTTTGTTATATTCCAGGAAAAGAGCAAATAGAAAAAGAAAGCGTAGAAAGCTTAGAATTACTTAAAAGTAAGCCTAAGAGAAAAAAAGAAAAAGCTAAAATAATAAATACTGACATAACTAAAATTTATTTAAATGGTGGAAAGAAAAAGAAGCTTCGTGCAGGGGATATAGTTGGGGCTATATGCAGGATAGATGGAGTTAGTGCAGATGATATTGGAATAATTGATGTACAAGATTCAGTATCTTATGTAGATATATTAAATGGAAAAGGGAAAAAAGTTATAGAAGAATTAAAAAATATGACTATAAAAGGTAAGAAAATCAATGTAGAAAAAGCACATAAATAAAATATTTAAGAAAAAACATATTTAGATGATATATTTTCATATAAAATGAATTGGTAAGTTGTACATTTTATAAGAAATTAAATTTAGAATATTAAATTTCTGATGAAGAAAAAACCATAGGGAGAGCATTTAAATTAATTTAGGTGTATAATAGTTAGCGGGAGTAGAATAATGTGATATTCTAAAATATAATTTTAAAGAGGTGTTATTATAAAAATGTTTTTAGATAGAAATGCAAAATGTTGGTGTGGCAGTGGATTAAAGTATAAAAGATGTCACTTAGAATTTGATGAAAAAATAGAAAGTTACAAACGTAAGGGTCATATTGTTCCATCAAGAGATCTTATCAAAAGTCCAAAGGATATTGAAGGAATCAAAAAAAGTGGAATAATTAATAACGGAGTATTAGATTTAGTTGCAAGTAAAATTAAAGCTGGTATGAGTACAGCAGAAATAGATAAATTGGTATATGATTATACTACAGAACATGGGGCTGTTCCTGCTCCATTAAATTATGATGGATTTCCAAAGAGTGTATGCACATCAATTAATAATCAAGTTTGTCATGGGATACCTGATGAAAGTGCCATTTTAGAAGATGGAGACATTGTAAATATAGATGTTTCTACAATTTTAGATGGATATTATTCAGATGCATCTAGAATGTTTATGATAGGACAGGTTAGTGAAGAAGCAGAGAAATTGGTGAAAGTAGCTAGAGAATGTATGATAAAAGGAATTGAAGCTATAAAGCCATGGGGGTTCTTAGGCGATATAGGAGCAGCTTGTCAAGAACATGCTCATAAAAATGGATATACAATAGTTAGAGCATTAGGAGGACATGGAGTTGGAAATGAATTTCATGAGGATCCATTTGTGCCACATATAGGTGAAAAGGGAACAGGAATGTTACTCGTTCCGGGAATGGTACTTACTGTAGAACCAATGGTAAATGAAGGAGTTTATGATGTGTTTGTTGATGAAGAAAATGAATGGACAATTTACACAGAAGATAATAAATTATCAGCTCAATGGGAACATACAGTATTAATAACTGAAACTGGAGTTGAAATTTTAGCTAAATAACAAGGCATCCCTTGAGGGCAATGTCATTAACTTGAGAAAATATAAATAATTATTTAACTCTAAACTTATACTCTAATATTCAATTAAAATATGTATTATTATAATTATAAGACTAATGATAAGAGAGGAATACTAATTATAGCTTATGATAGAATATTAGAGACATTTGAAAATATAGTTAGCAAACAAGCTTTTTCAAAGCAACATCGGAACTTAAATCCTGAGATTTTTGTTGAATTAAATAAGGACTATGTTAGACGTATTTATGAACAGGCTGAAATAAAAAAATATAAAGGGTATCTAGTAACAGCAATATAGGAAAGGTGTAATTAAAAGTATGCAAATACATTTTAGTTATACCATTTTTATGCTTAAAAATATATTTATAGTGTGCTAAAAACTGTAATCATTTTAATATACGATACATTGAATAAGATAGGAACATAGGTACGTATATTATTTACAATATTGGAAATGATTATAATGTAGACATATGAGAAATTAAATATAAATTTATGCTATAATGGGTCATAGTATATAAAAAATTGAATTAAAATATGAATAAGTAAGTTAAATATTTATATTAAATCAATCGATTTAAGGAGCAAGATTAATGGAGAACACAGCATTAAATGTTTTAAAAAAATATTATGGATATAAGACCTTTAGAAGAGGCCAAGAAGATATAATTAATGAAATAATAAATGGAGAAGATGTCCTTGCTATAATGCCAACTGGAGGAGGTAAATCCATTTGTTATCAGATCCCAGCACTTATACTTGAAGGAATCACAATAGTAATTTCCCCACTTATATCCCTTATGAAAGATCAAGTAGATACTTTGAAGGAGATGGGGATTAATGGTGCATTAATTAATAGTACATTAAGCGCTATAGAAGAAAATGAAGTAATAAATAATCTTGAAAATGACGAAATTAAAATTCTTTACATAGCGCCTGAAAGACTGGAATCCTTTGAATTTTTAAATATGATTTCAAGATGCAATATTTCTCAAATAGCAGTAGATGAAGCACATTGTATTTCTCAATGGGGGCATGATTTTAGAGTAAGTTATAGAAAAATATCAGATTTTATTAATTTACTTCAAAAGAAACCTATAATAACAGCATTTACAGCAACCGCATCAGAAGAAGTAAGAGAAGATATAATAAAACTTCTTAAATTAAATAATCCCAAAGTTTTTGTAACAGGCTTTGATAGAGAAAATTTACTTATAAATGTAGTTAAAGGTGGAAGCAAGAAAGAATATTTAAATAGTTACATTGAAAATAATAAAGAAGTTTCTGGAATTATATATGCTGCAACTAGAAAGGAAGTTAATAATTTATATGAGAACTTAGAAGCTAAAGGTTGTAATGTAACACGTTATCATGCAGGATTACCGGAAAAGATAAGAAAAGAAAATCAAGAGAATTTTATATATGATAGAGCAAGTATTATGGTTGCAACTAATGCTTTTGGTATGGGAATAGATAAATCTAATATAAGATATATAGTTCATTATAATATGCCAAGGAATATAGAAAGCTATTATCAAGAGATTGGTAGAGCGGGAAGAGATGGTGAGAAAAGTGAATGTATATTGCTTTTTGCACCTCAAGATGTTCAAATTCAGAAATATTTAATAGAAAATTCAATAGAAGATAGTGAAAGGAAAAATAATCAATATAGAAAACTTCAACAGATGATTGATTTTGTCCATAGTAATGATTGTTATAGAAAATATATTTTGGAGTATTTCGGAGAAGAATATGATAAACAATGTGATAATTGCAGTAATTGTTTAAGCGAAGGTGAATTTGTAGATAAAACTATAGAAGCACAAAAAGTACTTTCATGCATATATAGAATGAAACAAAAATTTGGAAGTGGAATGCTTGTGGATGTACTTAGAGGCTCTAAAAATAAAAAAGTTATTCAATTTCATTTTGATGAACTTTCCACATATGGATTAATGAAAGAATATTCAGCAGAAGACCTTAAAAATTTTATTAATACATTAATTTCTCATGGATATATAAAGGTGATTGAAGGTACCTATCCAGTTTTAAGTTTAAATGATAGATCTAGAAGCGTATTAACATCACAGGAAAAAGTGCAATTAAAAGAATTTAAGGTAGAAAAGAAAGCACACGAAGATAATGAATTATTTGAAATACTTAGAGCTATAAGACAAGAATTGGCGAGAGAAAATAATGTTCCTCCATATGTTATATTTGGTGATGTTACATTAAAAGAAATGGCTACAAAATATCCAATATATAAAGAAGCAATGCTTAAGATTTCTGGAGTGGGAGAAGTTAAATATAGCAAATATGGTAAAGCATTTGAAGATGCAATAAAAAACTTTACAGAAGAACATAATATTGAAGTACCTAATTGTGAAGAAACGGTGCAAGAGTTTAAAAATCAGGAGGGTAAAGATAATGATTTAAAGTTAGAAGTAACTACAGATTTAGAATTATACAATAGATTGCAAGAGGTAAGAGATGAATTCGCTAAAAAAGAAAGGGTACTGCCGCAATCAATTATAACTATGAATAGTTTAAAGGAGATAAGTGGAAGATATCCAAATACTTTAGAGAAATTAAAAGATGTAAGTGGTATGGGACCTAAAAAAATTAGTTCATATGGAGAAATAATAGTAAAAATAGTACATGAATATTTATCAGAAAATAACAAAGAGATAAGCTGGACTAATAGGAAAAGAAAAAAAGTTGTAATTGATGGAGAAATACGAGAAAATAATCAAATTGCAATAGATATGCTTAAAGAAAATATTAATATTCATGAAATATCAGAGAAGATAGAATTATCAATTTCAACTATTTTAGGTTATGTAACAGATTATATTAAAGAATTTGGCGAGAATATATTTGATATAAATTTAGAAGAATTTTATAATGAAGAGGATGAAGAATTAATTGTAAATGCTTGCGAAAAAAATGGTTATAATCAAATAAATGTTCTAAAAAAAGAGCTTCCATCTCATATAAAATATGAAAGCATAAGATCAGTAATTTTAAAAAAGTATTTTTTGTAGATTATTAAGGCGCACTAACTAACTATGCTAAGAATATTGACAACTTTTATAAATATATTTAATAGTAGAAGGCACATTCAAAAAATAACAGACAGGTATGCTTGTTTATTATTTTCTTTCATGTGTCTAACTTAAAATATATAGTAGAGGGGTGTTGGTAAAGTGGATCCATATGAAGTTTTATGTATTGAGAAAACTGCATCTGAAGAAGAAATAAAAAATAAATTTAAAGATATGATTGAAGAGTATACGAAAACTCAAGATAAAATGGCAAAACAAAAAATTCAAACTCTTAAGGTAGCGTATGATTTGCTTATTAATGGAAATTCATATAAAGAAATTAGAGAATTGATTGAAAAGAACAATTTTATAGATGCTGAAGTGAGGTTGAATGTTATTGATAATGCAAACTCAGCAGAATGGAATTATCTTCAAGGCTTTTTAGCAGTTCAAAAGGAATGGTACGATAGTGGTCTTAATTATTTAAAAAAATCCGTAGAATTAGATCCTAATAATGTGGAATATTTAAATAGTTTAAATAAATTGCAAACAAGAGTTATTGATTATGTTACAAAATATGCAAAACAAAACGTAAAACCTAATTCGAATAATATTAATGCTTGTGGTGGAGGCAATAATAGTAGTGGAAATGGCGGAATGTGTTAGTAGTTAAATCCAATGTATTAATTTAACATATATAACTTTTTTATTTTAGTTGATATAAAATAAAAATTGTGTTATTATAAATGAGCAGTTGGTACGTAAAGTGCTAGCATGGAGCTTAGAGTGTCCTTCGCCGGTCTCTAAGCTCCTTTTTGTTCGTGTAAAAAGTAATTACTTATTTTGGAAGATAACTTAGAAACCATATAATTAGGTAGGTGAAAGATAATTGAAGGTATCTGAATTAGAAAAAATAATATTAGATAAAACATTTAAACTTAATTTAAATAGAGGAAAAGAAATATTAAAAAGTGGAGATCTATCTAAAATTAACATAAACAAGATAGAAGATAATTATAATATATATGGTAACTTTAAATGTAAAAACAAAATACAAAGTTGTAATTCACATTTAAGAATAGATATTAAAAATAAAAGAATCACCTTTGCTAAATGTGAGTGTAGTATCTTTTTAGAGTTTGATTCTAAAAATAATATATACTTATGTGAGCATTTAGTTGCAATAGGATTAGGATTTGCTAATCAAATAAAAAAGAAACTTAATCAAACAAGTGAAAACAAAGAAGTTTTAAGAAAAGACAAAAACTTGTTATTTAATTTATCTAATATTAGTAACTTTAGGTCAAGTGAAAAAATAAATTCAGATAAATTTAATTTAAGCAATACAAAAGAAAAATTAGAGCTAAATATTTCTTTAAAAGAAACATTTGAGGATAAAGGTAATTATTTTGATGTTAGTATATCTATTGGAATTAATATCATGTATCCAATTAGTAATATTCAGGAATTCATAATAAGTTTTAATAAATCAAAACAATATTATATTAGAAAAGGTTTAATATATAATACAAATAAATATTATTTTTCAAAAGAGGATGAAGAGATTTTAGAATATTTATATGAATATATATTAATTTCTAAAGAAAATAAAGGTAATAGTATAAGAATTCATAAAGAAATTTTAAGAAGATTTCTTAAAATACTTTCAGTTAAGAAAATAAAATTCATTTATAATTATCAAACTTATCTGTGTGAAATAAAAAATGAAGATTTACCTCTTTCTTTTACGTTAAAAGCAGTAAAAGAAGACTATGTTTTAACGACCAAAAAAGTTTTTCCAATACCATTAAATCATAAAATGGATGTTTTCTTTTTTGATAGAAAAATATATATTCCATCTTTTGCTCAGATTAAAGTGTATAAGCTATTTTATAATATGCTAAAAGATGATAATAAAATTACATTTTATAGTGACATAAGTGTCCATGAACTTAGTAGTTTAATTTCACATATAAATGTTATGTCTAGAAATGTATCACTAGATGAGGTAATTATTGAAAAATTAGCAGATAATATAAAAATTGATTTTCAGTTTGAAAAAAAAGAAGAAAAATTTTATTGTAATGTTACCTTAAGCAATAATGGAAAAAAACTTTCTTATAATGAAGTCTTAAATTCCAGCAATTCAATTATAAAAAATTCTAAAAAGATAAGACTTATAGAAAGTGAATTAAACAAGAATAGATTTTTTTATAAAAATGGAAATTTTATATTTTATGGAAATGATGATGATTACTATATTTTCTTAAAAGAAAAATTTAAATATCTTAAGAAACTTGGAGAAATACGAATTTCAAAAGATAGTAATAAATCTTTTAAATTTTACAAAGGAACTATATCGGAAGTAAAGTTAAATGAAGATGAAGATAATAATTTTAATTTTTCATTTAAATTAGATGAAATTGATAATAAAGATTTAAGTAATGTTATAAAGGCTTATAAAAATAAAAAGAGATATATTAAGCTTAAGGATGATGTTTTTGTTGATTTAGAAGATGAAGAATTAAAAGAGTTTATAAGAATTATAGATTCTTTAAATATAGATGTTACAGAAGGTAAAGATGAATATAAACTTGAATCAAATAAACTTTATTACTTAAATAATAAATTAGATAATAAACAAATAAATTTAATTGATGGAAAAGAAAAATTACAGGAAGCATTAAAAAAACTAAATAAGAATGATTTTGAAATTCCAAAAGACCTTAAAGGGTCTCTTAGAGAATATCAAATAAAAGGATATAATTGGTTTAAAAGCTTAAGTTATTTAGGGCTTGGTGGAATTTTATCAGATGAAATGGGACTTGGAAAAACGATTCAAACAATAACTTTTTTATTATCTGAAAAAAATAGACATTCTTTAATAGTTACACCAACATCACTTATATACAATTGGAAGCAAGAATTTGATAAATTTGCTCCAAGCTTAAGGATTGGAATTGTTCATGGCAGTAAAAATGAGAGAATGAAAGTCTTAAATAATATTTATGATTATGATATTATTTTAACAACATATGGAACGTTGAAAAATGATATTTTAGAATATAAAAGTATTAAATTTGATTATTTAATAATAGATGAAGGACAAAACATAAATAATCCAGAATCGCAAAATGCAAAGCTAATAAAAAAAATTGAGTCAAGGAGTAGATTTGTTCTAACAGGTACACCAATCGAAAATAATTTGATAGAACTTTGGTCTTTATTTGATTTTATTATGCCAGGATATCTTTATACTAAGCAAGAGTTCTCGTCTAAATTTGTTAAACAACAAAAAAAGTCTATAGAAGATCTTAAAATACTTATTAGTCCTTATATTTTAAGAAGAATTAAAAAAGATGTAATTAACGAAATACCAGAAAAAATAGAAACTAAATTCTTAGTTGAAATGACAGAATCTCAAAAGAAAATATATAAAGCATTTATTAAAGATATTCAGAATAATATTAAAAATCCAAAGATTAATAAAAATAATATAACTATATTTTCTTATTTAACAAAGCTCAGGCAAATTTGTTTAGATCCATCTATTATAATTGATCAATACTCTGGAGGTAGCAGTAAAATTAATATTGCAAAAGAGTTGATACTAGAAAATATAAAAGAACATAAAATTTTATTATTTTCTCAATTTACATCTGTTTTATCTAGAATTTCACATGAACTGAAATTGCATAATGTAAAGTATAGTTATCTGGATGGAAGCGTTTCTTCAAAAAATAGAGTTAAACTTGTAGATGAATTCAATGAGAATAAAGAGATAAGAGTATTTTTAATATCCTTAAAAGCAGGGGGAACAGGATTAAATTTAAGCAGTGCAGATATTGTTATTCATTTTGATCCTTGGTGGAATTTATCAGTAGAAGATCAAGCGACAGATAGAGCTCATAGAATAGGTCAAAAACATGCTGTTGAAGTGATTAAATTAATAGCAAAAGATACAATTGAAGAAAAGATACTACTACTTCAAGAAGACAAGAAAGAACTTATAAATGATGTTATAACTGGTGAATTAAAAGATGAAAATATTGTAAATAAACTTAAAAGTAATGAAATATTAAACTTATTTTTAGATTAAGTAGTTTAAGGATAAGTTTAATATATGGTATAAGAAAGATGATACATGTCGATTTTTTGTATAAATAATTGTTATTTTATGATTGGAGATATGATAAAATGGGTATATACAAGTATATTTGGAATTGTTAAATTAAAACTTTAAATAGAATTTTTTGATTTATTTAATAAAAAGTACCAAAACTTATAATTTATTTTGTATATAATAATGACCGAAGAAGGGAGCGCACAATATGCTCGAATGTGTTTTAATAGATTTGAATGTTAATAAGAACACAAGTGTAAATGAACTTATAGAAAAGCATATGCCTTTTATAATAAAAAGTATTTCAGATGTTACAGGAAGGTATGTATCATGTGAAAATGATGAAGAGCTAAGTGTTGGTTTACTTGGATTTAATGAGGCTATTGACAGATATGATAATGAGAAAGGCCACTTTTTATCTTTTGCAAAGCTTGTAATAGGAAGCAGAATAAAGAATTATTTAAAAGGTGAAAATAAACATCAACATTCATCACTTGAAGAATTATTGGACAAGGGCTTAGAAATTAAAGATGAATATTTAGAGCAAAAAGAAGATAATAGCATATTGGTAGAAGAAATAAATAGGCTAAAAACTGAAATAAGTTCATTTGGGTTTACTTTAGAAGATTTAGTAGATGAAGCTCCTAAACAGCAAGCAACGAGAAAAAATGCAATTAGTTTATCAGAAGAAATAAGTAAAGATGAAGAATGTACTTCTTTTATGTATGTCAAAAAAAGATTACCTATTAAAAGAATTGTTTTAAAATTCTCTATTACAGAAAAGGTAATTAAAAGAAGCAAGAAATTTATAATTTCTGTGGTAATAATAATTGATAAAAATCTCAGTGCTTTAAAGAATTGGATAAGAAAGTAGGTGATAATAATGAATAAAGGTATGATAATGGAAGTAAAGAAGAATTATGCTATAGCTTTAAACGATGAAGGATTAATGGATAAAATAATATCTAAGCAAAATATGGAAGTTGGTCAAAAGATTTTCTATTTCGAAGATGATATTGTAAAGACAACTACGAATAAGGTTCATAGATATAATAATTTTATAAAATCATTTGGATCAATTGCTGCATTATTTTTGCTAGTATTCACCTTCTTTAATACTATGAAATATGAACAAGCTTATGCCATTGTTAGTTTGGATATTAATCCTAGTATACAAATAGAGGCAGATAGTAATCAAAAGATCATAAAAGTTGAAGGTGTTAATATAGATGGTAAGAATATAGATTTTAGTGATATTAAAGATATTTCTCTTGATGATGGAATAGAGAAAATAAAAGAAAAGTTGATAGAGAAAAATTATTTAGATACTAATAAGGAAGTACTAGTTGGTTTTGCATTTATAAAAAATGGAGATAATAGTACTTATGAAGAAAATCTAAAAGTTGCTATTCAATCAACTTTTAAAACAGAAAAAGTAACTTATGTTAAAGGGGATAAAGAAGCCGTTGATGAAGCAAAGACAAAAGGCATAAGTTTAGGAAGATATGAAGCATCGCTTGTAGTAGATGAAGAAACAAAAAATAAAATAGATAAAGCACCAGTTAAGGATATTACTTCAAGTATAATAGACAAAAAAAATGTTGTTGAATGGCAAGCAGAGGTTGAAAAAGTCGCAGATGAAAAAGCAAAAACTAACGATGTGCCAGAAACAAATATAAATTCTGAAGTGAAAACCGAAATTCCCGCAACAGAGAAGCCAAAAGTTAATGTTACAACTGAAAAGGCTGAATCTAATGTTAATAATACTGACACAAAAAAAGAGGAAGATAAAAATATTAAGCCAGAAAGTAATGGAATACTCGAAGTTGAACCAGATGTTCCACCAACACAAAGTGGAACAAATGAAGCTTCAACATCAAATCCATCAAAGGAAAATAGTATTAATATAGCACCTGATAATGGAATTATTCAGAATAATACAACTTCAGGAAAGATTCAAGAAGATTCTAATAAAACATTAAAAGAACCAGTAAAAACTGAAGAAGCTTTAGTGAATAAAGATACCAAACAGTAAAATGTTTTTTTAAAATTATAAAAAATAGGTTTATCTATAAAAAAAGGATAAGCCTATTTTTAATTTATAAATATATTATCTAAGATATATTTATAAAATGAAAATCTTAGTCGTGAAAATATAAAGTTTCAAAATAAAAAATAAGGACTATAATAATAATTTATAGTATACTTACTAATAAGACATATTCAAAAAATAGCATGCCGGTAGGCTAGTCTATTTTATGTCATATGCTTAAGTATTATTAATAAAAATTTGGGGAGAATTAAAAAATGATAAAAGAATATTTAAAAAATAATGTGATAATAAGTGATGGGGCAATGGGGACATATTATTCAGAATTAACAGGAAATGATGTATCTTATTGTGAATTTGGTAATTTAAATGATAAAGAAACTATAAAGAAAATACATACTGAGTACATTAATGCAGGGGCTAAGTTAATTAGAACGAACACTTTTTCAGCTAATATATATGATCTTGGAGTGTCTAAAGAAAGATTAAGTGATATAATTAAATCAGGAATAAATATAGCAAAAGAAGCTACAAAAAACACATCTGTTTTTATAGGAGCGAGTATTGGTCCTATAAAAGAACTTAATTTAGAAGAAGCACATAAGGATATTTTAGATCAATATAAATTTATAGTAGATTGTTTTTTGGAACATAAAATTGATATTTTTGTATTCGAGACGTTCAGTAATTACAATTATTTAAAAGAAATATCTGAATACATAAAAAGTAAAGATTCAGATAGTTTTATATTGACTCAGTTTGCAGTTAAACCAGATGGATTTACAAGAGATGGATTAAGTGTATCTAAATTAGTTGAAGTAGTTAAAAATGTGAAAGAAATAGATGCATATGGATTTAATTGTGGTTCAGGACCCAATTATATATCTGAAATAATAAAAAAGATTAATATAGGGAATGATATTGTTTCAGCACTTCCAAATGCAGGATATCCAGAAATAATTCACGAAAGAACAATTTATCCTAATAATCCAATATATTTTGCAAAAAAAGTTAATGAAATTAAATGTCTTGGAGCTTCAATAGTTGGTGGATGTTGTGGAACAAATCCTAATTATATTAAACAATTAGCTTCTTTGATTGATGAAAACTCTAAAATAGTTAATACTATTATTAAACAAGAAAAAAAAGCTAAGTATTATGATAAAAAGATAGAAAATACTTTTAAAGATAAATTAGATAATAATGAATTTGTAGTTGCAATAGAATTATCTGCGCCTATAGATACAGACATATCAAAGCTTATTACTGGAGCTAAAATATGCAAAGAAAATAATATTGATTTGGTTACAGTACCTGATTCACCAATGTCTAAAGTAAGAGCTGATTCAACTATTATAGCGTCTAAAATAAAAAGGGAAATAGGTATTGAAGTTATGCCTCATATTTGTTGTAGAGATAAAAATACAAATGCTATAAGATCAAGTTTGATAGGTTCGCATATTGAGGGTATACGAAATATACTTGCAATCACTGGAGATCCTATATCGGATGCTAGTAAGGTTGAAACAAAGAGTGTATTTAACTTAAATTCATTTAGATTGATGGAACTAATAGAAGATATGAATGCAGAATTTTTTAAAGAAGATAATATTTTTATAGGTGGTGCCTTAAATTTAAATGTTTTAAACAAGGAAGTAGAATTTAATCGTATGCTAAAAAAAATAGACAAAGGTGCAAAATTCTTTTTAACACAACCTGTATATGATGACGAAGCTATAGAATTTTTAAAGAGGATTAAGGAAAGAACAAATATAAAAATTTTAGCTGGATTACTACCAGTTGTCAGTTATAGAAATGCATTATTTTTAAATAATGAGCTTCCAGGAGTTACAATACCGGAGAAATACGTAAAAATGTTTTCAGAGAATATGAGCAAAGAAGAATCACAGGAAATTGGTGTGAAAATCACTGTAGAAATTGGGAAAAAATTAAAAGGTATTTGTGATGGATTATATTTCATAACTCCATTTAATAGAGTTAATATGTTAATTGAAATAATAAAACAAATTAAGGCTTAATATTATTTTATATAATAATTAATTACTAATAATTTAAAGACCGGAGGGGTTTTATGAGAATAGGTCTTATAAGGCATTTTAAAGTTAATTGTCATAAAAATTTATTTATGACATCAAAGCAATTTAAAGAATGGGAAGAAGATTATAATAAAAGTGATGTTCTTATAAAAAATGTAGAGCTTTTGGGCATAAAATGGGATAAATGTTATTCTAGCACGCTCATAAGAGCAATAATAACAGCACAGCATGTATATAAAGAAAGTATAGTTAAGAATGATTTAATTAGAGAAACTATAATCGATCCTATATTTAAAAGTAATTTTAAGCTTCCATATTGGTTCTGGGCAGTTAGCGGAAGACTTGCTTGGTATTTTAATCATAAATCTCAAGAAGAAAATAAAACTATAACTAGAGATAAAGCTAGAAAATTTGTTGATGTACTTCAAGATGAAGCAAAAATAGATGGTTCAGAAAATATATTAATAATTACCCATGGATTTTTTATGTATAGTCTTCAAAAAGAACTTAAGAAAAGAGGATTTATAGGAAAATTGACAATTAGTCCTAAAAATGGAGTTTTACATTTATATAAAAAAGAAGAATAATGATATAATTATCAAATATATAAATTCTTAATAAGGCATATTTAAAAAATAATATAAATGACTGTCTTAAAATTGTTGATTTAAATTAAATTTTCTGAAAAAATTATTTAAATTTTATAAATTGAAATTTTGAGACAATCTTTTTATTTTGAATATATAATATATATCAGAAAATTCAATATGTATCTTACCACCATGTAATTCAACTAATGATTTACTAAAGATAATCAAATACCATTTCCTTCTGCATTACGTGAAAGTGATTTATTTATTTGATAAAAGCTTTGAAAAATATTATCTAGGTGCTTTTCGTCAATTCCTATTCCTGTATCCTTTACGGATATTTCAACAGTTTCATCTTTATCAAGCATGTTTATAAACCTTTCACCGCCTGAATTTGTGAACTTTATTGAATTTGATAAATTAAATAATAAGATTTCTTCCGATTTTATCTCATCTGTAACATCCTGTACAATCATTACTGCTGAAATAAAACCACTTTTACTATCGTAGATAGGACTTCCACTTACGTTAAAATGAAATGTTCCATCTGGTCTGTTACATTATCTATAATTCAAGCAATATATTTTATTTTTTCATTTAGAAATTTTAGTAGTTTATACATTATACCTATAAATGAGCAAATTCGATAACATTTATTTACATGTTAAGTAAAATCAACGGGTTAGGCATTGGCTATAATAAGTAAAATTCAAATTAAAAAGATTTAAACACTTTATAAATAAGCTCTAGACAGTTCACAAACGGTCATAAAAAATAATAATCAAGCATTATAAAGTCTAAAACAATAAAAAACATTAAAAAAGTTGAAAACCATTGAATTAATTTAAAAGAAAATGATTGATTTTTTTAGATGTATAAGTTATGATAATATCATAGGAGTGATGATAATGTTTACAGAAGAAAGATTTAATATCATTCTTCAAGAAGTGAAGAAAAAAGGAATAGTATCAGTTACTGACTTAGTTAAAATGTTAGATACTTCAGAATCTACAATTAGAAGAGATTTAAATTCACTTGATAAGGAAGGACTTTTAAAGAAAATTCATGGAGGTGCAATTTCAATTGGCGAAAGTTCATCTAAACATGACTATAAAGTTGATGTTAGACAATCTTTAAATGTAGAGGAAAAATATGAGCTAGCAAAACACGCAGCTTCATTAATTGAAGATGGAGATGCAATCTATATAGATGCAGGCACAACTACTCAGCTTTTAATAGATTTCATAAAAGCGGAAGATATAACAGTTGTAACAAATGGAATAGTTCATGCTAAAAAACTCTTAGAAAAAGGTTTTAGAACTTTTATCTTGGGTGGAGAAATCAAAACTTCTACTGAAGCAATTATTGGAAGTAATACAGTTGAAGAGCTTAAAAAATACAATTTTTCAAAAGGTTTTTTTGGAGTTAATGGTGTAAGCAACAAAAGTGGATATACAACTCCAGAAGTAAATGAAGCTATGGTTAAAGCTCAAGCAATTAAAATGTGCAAACAATCATTTATTTTAGCGGATGGATCAAAATTAGAAAAAGTTAGTTTTGCAAGTTTTGGAGCAATATCAGATTCAACATTAATAACAACTAAAATAAATGATAATAATATTAGTTATGATACTAATATAATAGAGGTGATAAAAAATGATTAATACAATAACTCTTAATCCTTCTTTAGATTATATTGTTAAGGTTGATTCTTTTAAAGTTGATTCTTTAAATAGAATTGACGAAGAAAGAATTTACGCAGGTGGTAAAGGTATAAATGTCTCTATAGTTCTTAAAAACTTAGGTATAGAAAATACAGCGCTCGGATATGTTGCTGGATTTACTGGTGATGAAATATTAAGACAAATTGAAAGTCATGGAGTAAATTGTGATTTCATAAAATTAGAAAATGGATTTTCTAGAATAAATGTAAAGCTTAAAAGTGATGGAGAAACAGAAATTAATGGTTCGGGTCCTGAAATTACAGAAGATGATTTGAAAATATTATATGAAAAGATTTCTCATTTAACTAAAGGCGATTATTTAATATTATCAGGAAGTATACCAGGAAGCGTGCCAGATGATATCTATGAAAATATTATGAATAGTTTATTAGACAAAGGTGTGGAATTTATAGTTGATGCAACTAAAGAATTGTTATTAAAAGTACTTAAATACAAGCCATTTTTAATAAAGCCCAATCATCATGAACTTGCAGAAATGTTCAATGTTGAATTAAGAGATGATGAAGACATAATTAAATATGGTAAAAAGCTTCAAGAGATGGGAGCAAAAAATGTTCTTATTTCAATGGCCGGGGATGGAGCTATTCTCTTACCTGAAGATGGTGAAGCTATAAAAAGAGACGTTCCAAAAGGCATTCTTAAAAATTCAGTTGGTGCTGGAGATTCAATGGTAGCTGGTTTCTTATGTGGATATCTTAAAAATAAAGACATAGATGAAGCATTCAAGATGGGAATTGCAACTGGTAGTGCAAGTGCATTTTCGGAAGAACTTGCAACAGAAGAAAACGTATATCATTTATTAAAACAATTT
The DNA here is from genome assembly GCF_021372645.1 of Clostridium sp. GTDB lineage: Bacteria > Bacillota > Clostridia > Clostridiales > Clostridiaceae > Clostridium. The sequence goes on from NZ_JAJFUC010000029.1 coordinate 60,578, forward strand.
TAAATAAGGATTTGTTAAAGTAAATTTAATAAATGATTAATTGTTGAAAAGATAATATTATTATTTCAATATAAATTATAAATAAGTTATATTTTTTTATTTTTAAGGAGGGTCAAAAATGAGAATTGTAGATTTATTGCACAAACAAGGTATAAATTTAAATTTTAATCCTAATACAAAAGAACAATGCATTAATGAATTAGTTGACTTGATGGATAAGACAGGGAACTTAAATAATAAAGAAGAATATAAAAAGGCAATATTAGCTAGAGAAGAATTAAGCACAACAGGTATTGGTGAAGGGATAGCAATTCCACACGGAAAAACTAATGCAGTTAAAAATGCATCACTTGCAGCAGCAATTAGCAAAAATGGTGTTGATTATGATTCATTAGATGGTGCACCTGCACAACTTTTCTTTATGATTGCAGTGCCAGATAATAGTGATAATTTACATCTAGAGGTTTTAGCAAGATTATCTACTATATTAATGGATGAAAAGTTTAGAACCAGTTTAATTAATTGTTCTGATAAAGATGAATTTTTAAAATTAATAGACAAAAAGGAAATTGAAAAGTTCCCAGAAGAAGTTAAGGGGGACGTTCAAATGAGTAATAATGGTTACAAAGTCTTAGCTGTTACTGCTTGTCCTACTGGAATTGCACACACTTATATGGCAGCAGAAAGTCTTGAAAGCAAAGCTAAAGAATTAGGGGTTTCAATAAAAGTTGAAACTAATGGTTCTGGAGGAGCTAAAAATGTTTTAACTATGGAGGAAATTAAAAATGCTGACTGTATAATCATAGCAGCTGATAAAAATGTTGAAATGGATAGATTTGATGGAAAGAGAGTTATTAAGACTAAGGTTGCTAATGGAATACATAAAGCAACTCAATTAATTGAAGAAGCAACTAGTGGAAAAGCTCCTATTTATTATCATGAAGGTGGTACTGAAGAAAGTTCAGATATAGAAAGTGAAGGAGTAGGTCATCAAATTTACAAACATCTTATGAATGGTGTATCTCATATGTTACCATTTGTTGTAGGTGGAGGTATACTTATAGCATTAGCATTCCTTTTCGATACATTTAATCCGACAAATCCTTCAGGATTTGGTTCAGGTACACCGCTAGCAGCGTTTTGTATGAATATTGGAGGTACTGCATTTGGATTTATGTTACCAGTTCTTGCAGGTTATATTGCAATGAGTATTGCAGATAGACCAGGTCTTGCAGTAGGTTTTGTTGCTGGAGCTATAGCTAAGGCAGGAGTTACTTATGCAAGCTGTTTTGATTCTAAGATACCAGTAGTTAGTGGTGGGTTCTTAGGCGCATTATTTGCAGGTTTCGTTGCAGGTTATGTAGTTTTAGGTTTAAAGAAAGCATGTAAAGCATTGCCAGATAGTTTAGAAGGAGTAAAACCAATGTTGATTTATCCATTACTTGGAATATTAATAACAGGTATTATAATGGTAATGGTTAATCCATTCTTTGGAGGATTAAATACTGGTCTTTCAGGTGCTCTTAATTCAATGGGAGGAACTAGTAAGATTCTTCTTGGAATAGTTGTTGCTGGTATGATGGCAATAGATATGGGTGGTCCATTCAATAAGGCTGCTTACGTATTTGGTACAGCATCACTTGCTACTGGAACTGATAGTGGTTTTGCAATAATGTCAGCAGTAATGGCTGGTGGTATGGTTCCGCCACTTGCAATTGCATTATGTACAACATTCTTTAGGAATAGATTTACTGAAAATGATAGAAAAGCAGGTATAACTAATTATATAATGGGATTATCATTCATAACTGAAGGTGCAATACCTTTTGCAGCGGCAGATCCAATAAGAGTATTACCATCTTGTATAATTGGTTCAGCAGTAGCTGGAGCACTTTCAATGGCATTTGGATGTGCATTAAGAGCACCTCATGGTGGAATATTCGTTATTGCAATTGTAAGTAATCCACTTGCATATCTTGGAGCTATAGTTGTTGGATCTATAGTTGGTGCCATAATATTAGGTATGTTAAAGAAGCCAATACAAGAATAATATTTAATATGTTTTAAATAGAATATAAATAAAGAGGTACCTTTAAATGATTTCAAGTCATTTGAAGGTACCTTTTTATTTATTTCTATAGTATGGTTTAATCATTTTTATTATTATTTTATTATTTTCAATTCGTTAGATATTTCAGTTTCGATTTCTTTCATGTACTCATGTATCTGCCTAGTTTTCATAGAGTTTGAAGCTATATTTATACCTATAAAAGCCAAAAATACTAAACTTAATATAACCATATTAACACCTCACATAAAATATATATATTAGTATATTTGACAATTATCTTATATAATATACAGTTTAAGTAAGATGCAAGAGAAGAAAATCTGTCTATATTTACATAGTTTAGAAAAAAATATTACGTTTATTTTAGAGATTAGTTATAAAAATTTGAAATCTTTGAATAACATTAAGATGAAGTTAAGCTATTTTTTATTAATTTGATTTACCTATGAATAACTAAGATGTACTTAGCAAATAATAAAAAAGCAAGAATAATATATAAAAATACTTTAGTATAAAAAAGAAAACGAGGTAAATGCGATGAGAAAAATGAAAACTATGGATGGTAATACAGCTGCTGCATATATATCTTATGCATTCACAGAAGTAGCAGTGATTTTCCCGATAACTCCATCATCTCCAATGGCAGAACATGTGGATGAGTGGGTTTCGCAAGGCAAAAAAAATATTTTTGGTCAGCCAGTAAAAGTTGTCGAAATGCAATCAGAAGCTGGGGCTGCAGGTGCCTTGCATGGATCACTTCAAGCAGGTGCCCTTACAAGTACTTATACAGCATCACAAGGACTATTACTTATGATACCTAACATGTATAAGATAGCAGGAGAACTCTTACCCTGTGTTATACATGTAGCAGCCCGTGCACTTACAACATCATCATTAAATATATTTGGAGATCATCAAGATGTTATGGCTGCAAGGCAAACTGGATTTGCAATGCTTGCAGAGAGTTCTGTTCAAGAAGTTATGGATTTAAGTGGAGTTGCACATTTAGCTACATTAAAATCAAGAATGCCATTTATGAATTTTTTTGATGGATTTAGAACTTCCCATGAAATACAAAAAATAGAATTAATAGAACAAGAAGAACTTGCAAAGCTTGTAGATTATAAAGCTATTGATGATTTTAGAAAAAGAGCATTAAATCCAAATCATCCTGTTACAAGAGGAACGGCTCAAAATCCAGATATTTATTTCCAAACAAGAGAAGCTGTTAATACATATTATGATGAGGTTCCAGAAATAGTGGAAAAATACATGAGTGAAATAACAAGACTTACAGGTAGAGAATATCATTGTTTTGATTACTATGGAGCTCCTGATGCTGATAGAATTATAATTTCAATGGGCTCTGTAAATGATGTTGTAGAAGAAACTGTTGATTACTTAAATGCTAATAAGCAAAAAGTGGGTCTTGTTAAAGTTAGACTATATAGACCATTTTCAATGGAAAGACTATTAAAAGTTATTCCTAAAACTGTACAAAGGATTGCAGTTTTAGACAAAACAAAAGAACCAGGCTCCTGTGGGGAACCATTATACTTAGATGTAGTAAGATCTTTCTTTGGAAAAGCAAATGCACCTGTTATTGTGGGTGGAAGATTTGGCCTTGGATCAAAAGACCCAACTCCAGTTCATATAGCTGCAGTTTTCGATAATTTAATATTAGAAGAGCCAAAGAATAATTTCACTATAGGAATAATTGATGATGTAACAAATACTTCACTTAGACCACTTGATGATATAGATGCAACTCCAGAAGGGATTACATCATGTAAATTCTGGGGACTAGGTTCAGATGGTACTGTTGGAGCAAATAAAAGTGCTATTAAGATTATTGGAGATCATACGGATATGTATGCTCAAGGATATTTTGATTATGATTCTAAAAAATCTGGTGGTATAACAGTTTCACATTTAAGATTTGGTACTAAATTAATAAAATCGCGCTATTTAATTGATAGAGCTGATTTTATTGCATGTCATAATCAATCATATGTATATAAGTATCATGTATTAAGAGGTTTAAAGAAGAATTCTAAGTTCTTATTAAATACAATCTGGACACCAGAAGAATTAGATGAAAAGTTACCGGCATCAATGAAGAGATATATTGCAGTAAATGATATAGAATTTTATACAATAAATGCTGTTAAAATAGCTCAAGATATTGGACTTGGTGGCAGGATAAATATGATAATGCAAGCTGCATTCTTCAAGATAGCAAATATAATTCCAGTAGAAGATGCTATTAAGTATTTAAAAGAAGCAGTTGTTTCATCATATGGTAAAAAAGGTGAAAAAATTGTTAATATGAATAATCAAGCTATAGATGCAGGTAGTGAAGGAATAGTAAAAATTACAGTTCCACTTGATTGGCGAACTGCTGAAGATGATAAGCTTGAACATAATGAAGATTTTCCGGAGTTTGTTAAAGAAATTGTAAGACCAATGAATAGGCTAGAAGGAGATTCTATGCCAGTTTCAACATTTATAAATGCTGGAATGCATGATGGTACCTTTATGCATGGAACAACATCATATGAAAAGAGAGGAATAGCTACCAATGTTCCAGAGTGGATACCAGAAAATTGTATACAATGTAATCAATGTGCATTTATATGTCCACATGCAACAATTAGAGCATTTTTATTAAATGATGAAGAAAAATCTAAAGCTCCAGAAAGCGTGAAAACACTTACTCCTAAAGGTCTTAAAAGTGATGAAAACTTATATTTTTCCATTGGAGTAACTCCACTTGATTGTACTGGATGCGGAAACTGTGCACAAATTTGTCCAGCACCTGATAAAGCACTAGTTATGAAATCACAAGATAGTCAGCATGAACAAATAGAAGCTTGGAATTATACAATAGAAAGGGTAATTGCTAAAAATCCATTAAATAAAAATACTCTTAAAGGAAGTCAATTTGAAAGACCATTACTTGAATATAATGGTGCTTGTGCAGGCTGTGGTGAAACTCCATATGCAAGATTAATAACTCAGCTATTTGGAGATAGAATGATGATTGCAAATGCTACAGGATGCTCATCAATTTGGGCTGCGAGCACGCCAGCAAGTGCGTACACAATTAATCAACAAGGTCATGGACCAGCATGGGCTAATTCTTTATTTGAAGATAATGCTGAATTTGGATATGGAATGTATTTAGGTGTAAAAACGATAAGAGAAAGAATAGCTACTAATGTTGTTCTTGCCCTCGAAAGTGATATGTCAGAAAACACTAAAGAGGTATTAAAAGATTGGTTAGACCATAAAGATAGTTCAGAAGGTACTAGAAATAGAGCAACGAGATTAATAGAAGTTCTCGAAAATGATAATAGTAAGATTGCTAAGGAAATTATAAAAGATAAAGAATTCTTTGTTAAGAGATCACAATGGATATTTGGAGGTGATGGTTGGGCTTATGATATTGGATATGGTGGACTTGATCATGTACTTGCAAGTAATGAAAATGTAAATATACTAGTATTTGATACAGAAATTTATTCAAATACAGGTGGTCAATCTTCGAAGTCAACTCCAACAGCTGCAATAGCTAAATTTGCTGCATCTGGTAAGAGAACTAAGAAAAAAGATTTAGGAAGAATGGCAATGACTTATGGATATGTGTATGTTGCTCAAATTTCTATGGGGGCAGATAAAAATCAAACTCTTAAGGCTATAGCAGAAGCAGAAGCTTATGATGGACCATCATTAATAATAGCTTACTCTACTTGTATTAGTCATGGAATTAAAGTAGGAATGTCCAATTCTCAAGAAGAAGAGAGAAAAGCTGTTGAATGTGGATATTGGCAACTATATAGATACAATCCAGCACTAAAAGGAGAAAAAAACCCATTTATATTGGATTCTAAAGAACCAAAGGGTAATTTCAAAGATTTCTTAATGGGAGAAGTACGATATGCATCACTTGCTAAAGCATTCCCAGAAGAAGCAGATGCATTATTTGAAAAAACTGAGCAAGATGCAATGGAGAGATTAAATATTTACAAGAAATTAGCAAGCCAAGAATAAAATATATAAATTATTTTTAAATAGCATATTAACTAGACTGAAGATAGTTAATATGCTATTTCTTGTAAATAAAATTAAATTGAATATATAATATAAGAAAACAAATTGAAATGATTGAAAAAACTATATCATAAGCAAATCAAAATATAAATTACTAAATGAATAATTTATATTGAAAACAAATATTATTAAGGAGGAGTAATATTAAGGAGTTAAATGTGCCCAATTTAAAGAAGTGTAATTTGTATTATGAAGATTCACCTGATTATTTAGTTGAATACAGAGGTAATTTTAAAGAAGAAATAGATAAAATATCATATGCCTGTGGAGATACAATTACTAATACTATTGGAATTATATCTACATCTCCCCAATACGTAGATCAACTTTTAAAAGATGTACCATCAATCACTTTTATTGATCCTCGAAGTAAGTTTGTACTCCAAGATATTTCGCCATCAAATGTAGATAATATAAATGCTATTAAAATTAATCCTTACTTAGATTTAAATGGTCGCGGTGTACTAATAGGTATGGTAGATACAGGGATAGATTATCTAAATGAGGAATTCATTAGAGAAGATGATACATCAAGAATAGCAAGTATATGGGATCAAACTATTCAAGATACTAGTGACCAATCTGTTTATATTGGAAAAACGTATTCAAATGAGGAAATCAATAATGCAATTAAGGCTTATAGAAATAAACAAGATCCATATGGAATTGTGCCTTTAAAAGATGATATTGGGCATGGAACAGAAATGGCTGGAATTATAGGTGCAAGAGGATATAATAAAGAATTTCAAGGAATCGCTACAAATTGTGAATTTGTAATTGTTAAACTTTGGGAATCTATTAATTTTAGAAATGAATTAAAGGCAAATGGTGTAAAATATACTCCAGTTTATAATACTTCTGAAATTTTAGCAGGAGTAGAGTATTTAAAAAATTTTTCTATAAGAAAGAATAAACCTATGGTTATATATTTAGGAATTGGTACTACTGAAGGTAGCCATGATGGTAATAATATGTTTTCAAGATATTTGACAACTATTAATAGCATAAGAGGTATTGTTTCAGTTGCAGGAGTTGGAAATGAAGGAGCGGCAGAGGGACATGCTTCTGGAAATATAAGATACGTAGGTGATATAGCAACAATAGAATTAAAAATATCAAAAGAAATGAAATACTTATCTTTTCACATATGGGTGCTAAAACCTAACAGAGCATCTTTAAATGCAATTGCGCCAAATGGGGAGGCATCTAATTTTATTAAGGCAAAAATAAATAAAGTAGAGACCAAGAATTTTGTTTATTTTAAAACTCAAATGACAATTAGATATAATGTTCCAGAACATTTCACAGGCCATGAAGTTATAGATGTTAATTTTACCGATATAAAAGCTGGAATATGGACATTTCAATTAAGAGGAGATTATATAAATAATGGTAGATATCATATATGGCTTCCACCTAAAAAAACATTACCAGAAGACACAAGATTTCTTCAATCAGATCCATTTACTACTTTAACAATACCATCTACAGCTAGGAAAGTAGCTTCGGTAGCCTACTATGGAAATGACAATGCTTTAGTTGCTTCGTCAGGAAAAGGGTTTAGTGTTAGTAATATTGAAAGTGATCCTGATATTGCTACACTAGGAATGAATATTTTAACAACCAAAGCATTAGGTGGAGTTACTACTGTTTCAGGTAGTTCAGCAGCTACAGGAATAGTAGCAGGAGCTTGTGCACTTTTACTTCAATGGGGAATTGTTAATGGAAATGATAGAACTATGTATTCTACAAAAATTATAGTTTATTTAATACATGGAGCTGATAGGAGCAATCCTAGTTATATATATCCTAGTAAAGACATTGGCTATGGATTTTTTGACTTATTAGGTACATTTAATGTTATTAGCAGAAGCTATAGACAAGAAAATGATATAGATTTAGAACATAATTTTATTGAATATTATGTTAAAAGATTATTCATAAGAATTCCTAAAATTAAAATGGAGGAGTTTAAATGAAAAAGAATATAGAGGCAGAGAAGATTTTACATGATGTAAATTATAATAATTATATTGTCCAATATGAAGGAGATATTGAATTAGAGATTTCAAAAAGGCCAGGTAATTATGTCATGATAATTAATGATAAATATGCAATAGTATCGGTAAAGAAAAATTTGGAAATCAATTTAAGTGAAGAAACATATTTTCAATCTATTCTATATGTTAATCCAGCAATAATGTATACCTTACAAGAAATTTCACCAATTGAAGCATCTCAAGCTAGTTTCGTGCAAGTAGCAGGATCTCCTCTAAATTTATTAGGAAATGGGGTTAACGTAGCAATTATTGATTCGGGTATTGATTATTTGAGTGAGGAATTTATGGATGCCAATGGAGAAACAAGAATTGAATGTATTTGGGATCAAACAATAATTTCTACTAATCAAGATGAATCTGACCTTGTATCATTTGGGACTGTATATAGAAAAAGTGAAATAAATAATGCTATAAAGGAATATAGAGGAGGTAATTCTCCCTATAAAATACTGCCAAGTAAAGATGAAATTGGACATGGAACAAACATGGCTGGAATAATTGGTGCTACTGGGAAAAATCCTAATTTAAAGGGTGTTGTTCCACAGTGCGATTTTGTAGTTGTAAAATTAATAGAAGACTTTTCATATGAAGCTCAGTTTCCAGACATTACAGTACCTGTATTTAATATATCAACTATTTTTGCAGCGTTGCAATTTTTATATGAATATGCATTAACAAATTACAAACCAATGGTTATATATTTTCCATTAGGAAGTTCGTTAGGCAATCATAAGGGAATTGGACTACTAGAAGAATTTATAGAATCGATTTCTAGTAATAGTGGTATTGTAGTAGTTGCTTCAACAGGTAATCAAAGAGAAACTGGAGGCCATGCTTCTAGCACATTATCTAGTATTAGTGGAATTGAAGCTACTGGAGCTAGTGTTATGGAATTACAGGTGTCACCTGAACAAAAACATTTGTGGATTGAGATTTGGACTGATTACCCCAATATAAATTCTATAGAGATAGTATCTCCTTCAGGGGAAAGTACTGGTATAATACCAATCATAATTAATTACACTATAAATTATACTTTTATATTTGAAAAAACATCAAGTAAAATTAATTATTATTTTCCTGAAGTGAATACTGGGGATGAATTAATACGTATCAGATTTTATCAATTACAACCAGGTATATGGAGACTTAGAGTCATTTCAAATTATATTTTTAATGGGAAATATAATGCATGGATACCTCAAAGCGGAATAACAGTTGGGAATACAAGATTTATTGACTCAGATCCTTTTGGAACAATAACTAATCCGGCCAACTCAATGTATATAACAACTATAGCAGCTTATAACCAAAATAATAATAATCTTGTTAATTATTCTGGGATGGCAGCTTTAGATGCATTTGTTGATAGAATAGATGTTGCGGCAGGAGGCGTGAATGCATTAACAGTAGCTCCTGATAATAAAACAGCTGTTGTTAATGGAACTAGTGTATCAGCAGCTGTAGCTGCTGGAGTTTGTGCTATGTTATTTCAATGGGGAATCATCAATGGCAATGATCCATATATATATTCTCAAACTATTAAAGCATATCTTGCAAAAGGAGCAGTTACAAGAAGTGGGGATATTACACCTAGTCCATACTGGGGTTATGGAATTTTAAATGTGCCTGCAATCTTTGAAAATATGACATAGATGAAAGACTGTAAAAATTAAATAATTTAATAAATATTTACATTTTCTATAATAATAGTGATATAATGTATTTAATTTAAATTTGTACTCAGAGTATAAAAATATGTATTCATAAATAAATATAAGCTAATTCAAGTAAGTAAAAAGTTCTATGTACTTCTCTTATATTTTATAAGAATCATTTAATTTAGAAATTATATATAGAATTAAATTATAGAAGAGCTATGTAAATTAATAAAAAAATTATATATTTTCAGGAGGAATTATTATGAATAAGTATATTTTAAGTGAAAATTTTATTGATGGATATTGTCATGGAAAAAAATTATATCAAATTATTGCTTTAAAAAGTTTTAGTGATGTGGAAAAGGGGGAAGTTGGGGGATATGTTGAGGATTTGAAGAACTTGTCTCAAAATGGTAACTGCTGGATTTATGATGATGCACAAGTATTTGATGATGCACAAGTATCTGAAAATGCAGTTATTGCTGGAGATGCAAAAATCTCAGGAAAAGCTAGAGTGTGTGATGATGCAATAGTAAGTGATAACGCAGAAATATCTGATAATGTAATTGTATCAGGAAAAGCAAGTATATATGATAATGCAAAACTATCAGATGATGCAAGAGTATGTGATAATGTACTCGTTTTTAATAGGGCTGTTGCAGGTGGTAATGTAATCTTATCAGGAAATGCAAAAATATATGGATATGTAAGATTATCAGGAAATGTACATGTATGTGATGAAGCAGTAGTATGTGATACAGCTGTAATATATGATGACGTAATAGTATCTCATAGGGGGAAAGTATGCGGAAATGCAGAATTATTTAATAATAGAAATGTATGTGATACAGAAATTGTATCTGGTGATGGAGAAACTGTTTCTGCATAAAAAAATATAATTATTTTAGGGTATCAATATTAATGCTTTAGCATAGTATAATACCATAGTAATTTTAAGTGCATCTATTTGGAGGATATATGAAGTATGACAAAATTGAATTACCATACTCATACAATGCATTGGAACCATATATTGATGAAGAAACTGTAAATATACATTATAATAAGCATCTGCAAGGGTATGTAAATAAATTAAATAATATTCTAAAGGGATATGAAAGATTTACAAAGGGGAAAACATTAGAAGAAATACTTTCAAATGTAAATAAAATACCTAAAAAAATTAGACAAGATGTTATAAATCAAGGTGGGGGAGTGTCAAATCATAATTTATATTTTTCTATTCTATCACCTCATCCCAAGAAACACCCAGAAGGAAAATTGTTAAAAGAAATAGATAAAACTTTTGGAACTTTAGAAGTGTTAATAGATAAAATGAGTGAAGTAACTATAAATCAATTTGGCTCAGGATATGGATGGTTAGTTAAAGATAAACATGGAAACCTAAAAATTATGAGTACTTTAAATCAAGATACGCCTATTAGTTTTGGATTTATTCCTATATTAACTATAGATATTTGGGAACATGCTTATTATTTAAAATATAAAAATTTACGAGCAGAATATGTTAAGAACATATGGAATATAATTAATTGGGAAAAAGTTGAAGAAATTTATAAAAATTTTTGTATTAATTAATTTAAATTAGAAATGATAGAGAGAGTTTGTCTTAATTTTAAGGCAAACTCTTTTAAATATATAATTTTAAATTTATACAATGGGAAGTTTTAAAAGTTAACTTGTTTATAATTTATTTGATATAATAGAATGTATATTAATATTATTTGTTAATAATATACGACTAAATTATTTTATCAAGGGGAATTTACATATGGCAGAGTTAAATAAAATATTAAAACCTAAATTAGAAATTTTATTAGAAGAAAATATAGATGTTAAAGATGAATTGATAAATGAAAGATATATATCAAATACTTTAATTCAGAATATTAGCTTAGACTATATAAATGAAGACAAAATAGAAATAAATGGTTGTTACTTTGTAAATGTTATATTTAATGAATGTTCTTTTAGAAATATAGATTTGTTAGATGTAATTTTTGAAAATTGTGATTTATCTAATATTGATTTCTCAGAGGGAAGTATACATAGAGTAGAATTTAAAGGTTGTAAGCTTATAGGAACTAATTTTAGTGGAGGCAATCTTCAAAATATTCTTTTTGAAGAAGTTCTTGGGAGGTACTCAAATTTTGGTTATTCTAAAATGAAGAATATAAATTTTAAAGATAGTAATATGCAAGGTTCTATCTTTTTGGAATGTAACTTTAACAAGGTAGGTTTTAAAGGTTGCGATATAAGTAGTTCTGAATTTACTAATACACCTCTTAAGCAAATTGATTTTAGAAATAGTGATATATCTGAAATAGCATTAACAGGAAACGAATTAAAAGATGCTATAGTTTCACCACTTCAAGCAGCAGAACTTGCAAGACTTCTTGGGGTTATAATTAAGTAGTGATTTTTATAGAGCAATCAAATTCAAGACAAATTAAAGATCTTCCAAATGTAGTAGAATGCACAATAGCTGAAACAATTGGACCTGCACTTGGAGCAAATACTGGACCTGGACTTGTAGGTCTTGCAATAGAAAGAATAGATTAAAATTTTACATATAGAATTCAATGATAAACTTCTACTAAATATTAAAGAAAAATTAAGTTTTTCTTTAATATTTAGTAGAAGTTTTGTTTTAATTCCAATAAATAATTTTTTTTATATAGGAAAGACTAATTTATAGAAAAATATAAGAACTTTAGGAGGAATTAAAATGAATTTTCCAACATCTTTCCCTAAGCAACATCAAAACAAACAGCCTGGATTTGAATGTGAAATGAATCCAACTCCAATATATGATGATCAACTTTATAATAAAAAGGGTGATGTTTTAAATAATAAAGTTGCTATAATCACAGGCGGTGACAGTGGAATAGGAAAAGCAGTTGCTATTGCGTATGCAAATCAAGGTGCAAATATAGTAATTGTTTATTATAATGAACATAAAGATGCAGAAGAAACTAAAAAACTTATAGATGCTATAGGTAGAAAATGTACGCTTATAGTTGGTGATATTAGTGATTTTAATTTCTGCAATAGTGTCTTAGAACAAACCATTAAGGAATATGGAAAAATAGATATATTAGTTAATAATGCTGCTGTTCAGTATGTTTGTACTGACATAAAACAATTAACAAATGAGCAATTTGATAAGACATTTAAAACTAATGTATATGGTACTTTTTATATGACAAGAGCAGCAATGAATCATTTAAAAGCAGGAGGATGTATAATAAATACAGCTTCAATTACTGCATATAAAGGGAATGAAACATTAATTGATTATTCAATGACAAAAGGTGCTATAGTTGCTTTTACAAGATCTTTATCAACTGCACTTTCAAAAGGTAAAACTAACATAAGAGTAAATGCTGTTGCACCAGGCCCTATTTGGACGCCACTTATTCCATCAAGCTTTGATGAAAAAAAAGTTTCAGAATTTGGTTCAGATACTCCAATGGGTAGAGCAGGCCAACCCGTTGAATGTGCTGGAGCTTATGTATTTTTAGCTTCAGAATGTGCTTCATATATTACAGGTCAAGTAATACATGTAAATGGAGGTGAAATAGTCAATTCTTGAATACCTCCCCTAAACCTTGCCGATTTCCACCAAACCCTGCCGATTCTACTAAACGTTGACGAAAACGATAATTGGGTTGGAATTGTACCCATTTCAAAATTAAATAAAAACCCAAGAGCCGAGAAGAAAATCTTGGCTCTTTTATGTGCCAAGATTTTAGATTCAAGGGGAAACCGAGGTTGATTTAAGGGTTAACCAAGGTTAGATTTAAGGTGGAAGAAATATTTGGTTTTATATGAAGAATTTTTGAAAGAAAAATAGTTATCCCTTAATCCTGATTCCAATCTTTTTCGTCAAACTTTAATGGTTTTCTGATTAAATTTTGATGAAAAAAACGGTATTCAATATCATGGTTTTTGTGAAAAATTTTCGGCAGGGTTTATTTGAATTAACGAGGAAATGCGAGGTAAATGGAGGAAGAGGGAGGAGGGAATGGCAAGGTTTATGGTCTGAGTACATAGTAAAAGCGACAAATCGCTTTTACAGGGTTAAGGGATAAAAAAAGTTGTAAATATAGATGTGTAATAGAAACAAAGGATTAAAGAAAAAACACTTAGTTTTATATTTATTTAATTATAAGTTGTTTATAATTAAGCAAATCAAAAAACATTTATTCTATCTCTAAATATTTTTCATAAATATAATATGTGTTATGTAATTTTAATATAAGGGGATGGGGTTTATGGTAAAGAAAAGTCTAACAAAAGTAATTGCTTTATCTGCAATTGCGATAAGTATAGGGGCATTTAGTTCAATAGGTGTAAACGCTGAATGGAAACAAGATAGCAATGGATGGTGGTATTCACAACGAAATTCTTATTATACAGGTAGACAATTTATAAATCACAAGTATTATTATTTTAATAGTAATGGCTATATGCAAACTGGATGGATATCAATTGACGGAAAGTGGCATTATTTTGATGAAAATGGAATGGAAAAATGGGGATGGGTTAGTTATGGCGGAAAGTGGTATTTTGTAGATTCTATTGAGGGTATAAAAACAGGGTGGATAACAGGTTATTCAGGAGATACAAACTATTACTATTTAAATAATGATGGTACATTAGACGATTCTAAAACTACTAAAGTTATGCCGGATGACATAAAGAAAGCATATGATATTGTTAAGGATTATTGTAATTTAGGCAGTAACTCTCAATTAGTTTATTATTCTATAGATAATTTAAATTTGCCTAAGGAGTTTGAATCTGCTAATAAAAATTTATATAGGTTCGCATCACTTTATGGAACCGGTGATAATAGTGATGAAGGTGAGGAGTTCTTTTATGATTCAAATACAGGCAAATTATATATAATCAATCAAGGAGAATATACAATATTAGATACTAAAGAGACATTTGACTCAAATCAAACTAAAGGGAATATAGTAAAAAAAATAATGACATATCTTAACATCAACAATAGACTTGGGTTTACAAGTAATGTACAAGGCATTTATGTAAATATAAAAGAAGAACAAGATTATTATATAATTGATATTTACAAAAATGTTAATGGTGCTATTCAACGTAATGGGGCATATTATTTTGATAAAAAAAGCGGACAAATTCAAGAAAAATAGTATTAAACTACAGATTGATTTTTGGATGTGATTTATACCTTAAATCTGTTTCACGGTTTAGTCGAACGTTACGGAGTGGAGTGCTCTAACCAAAATAGACACACAATAAGTACGATTTTCTTGTATTTTCACAGCATTTCATGTAATGTTATATTTTGAATTTATGTATAAATATTGAATAATATATGTATAACAATCCAATACTTAATATCATG
>NZ_JAJFUC010000055.1 GCF_021372645.1 Clostridium sp.
CAGAAGAAGTTATAACTTAAAAGAAAAAGTACCAAAGATATTAAAAGACAGATTAGTAATAAATTCAGATAAATTTAATAAGAAAAATGAATGGTCAAGATGGAACGAAATTAATAAAAATATAAAAAGAAAGGTAGGTGAAAATCCTGGTTTATGGTTAGTTAATAGGAAGAAAATACTTAGAATAGTAAGTTTATAATAGCTTTAATGTAAGATAAACTGCCAAAGTACACCTAGTAGGAAAGGCTTTGGTGGATAATAATATTAGGGGCTGAGTAACACTCGCAATTCTGTTGTACTTTATAAGAATATTGAATTATAAAGGCTATATGGAATTTTAGTATAACAGTACTAACCTAAGTAGTTGAATCGTAAGCGTAAAAATTTTGGTACCTATTTGTATATTATTAAATGTATTAAAATATCCCAGTAAGGCAATTATCTTTACTGGGATTAATTTTTATTTCTTATCTTTAATTATCATATTTTTAGGAATCTTATTTGACCAAGGCATAAGATTCTCTAGGCTTTCGCTATCGGATAAATCTATCTTTGATAGATTATCAAATAGGTAAACTAAGTACCGTTCTACAACTAATTTATTAGCCTTGGCAGTTTCAACAATGCTATAAATATTGGCACTAGAAGTTGCACCTTTTGCAGTATTTGCGAACAAGAAATTTTTTCTACCTATAACAAATGGTTTGATTGCTCTTTCGGCAGCATTGTTGTCGACTTCTAAAGAACCGTCTAATACTACATTTTTTAATCCTGGTAAATGCTTTTTAGCATAATCAAGTGCTTTACCTAAAGGACTTCTTGGAAGAGCATTTTGGATTTCTATTTCAATATATGCAATAAATTTATCGATGATTGGTGTTAGCTGTTTAGATCTTACTCCAAATCTAACATCATAATAATTTTTATCACTTGAATAAGATTCTCTAAGCTCTTTTTCGAGTTTATAAATTTCTTCACAATACTTAAACCCTATTATTGCTCTAGAATTTTTTAGGGCTTCTTCATCTAAATCAACTATTATGTTATGAAAGTATCTTCTTATATGAGCTAAGCAGTATACTCTTGTGGCGTTGCTAACAGAATTATAACCATTATAGCCATCGGTTTGCAGAAAACCTTTGAAATCTCCTAAAAAACTTTTAGGACAAGAGCTTGATCTAGTACTCTGATAATCATATAAAATTACCGGACCTGATTCAGTTTCACTCATGTATAACCACATGTATTTTTTAGATTTAGAATCTTTTCCATTATCATTAATTACTTTCAGAGTAGTTTCATCGGCATGTATATAATTTCTATTAAGCAATTCTTTTTTCATATGGTTACATATTGGTTCTAAAGCTTCCGCTGCGGACATAGTCCAGTTACATAGAGTTTGTCTTGAAAGAGTAGCACCCATCATATCAAAGTAAGTTTGTTGCCTATAAAGCGGCATAGCATGTTGATATTTAAGTATAATAGTATGAGCAATTAACTCATTAGAAGCCATACTATTATAAAAAATAGTTTGTGGAGCTGGTGCTGAAATTATATTACTTTCACCGGTTTCTTTTTCGCATGATTTACAAGCATAGCTGTAAATCACGTGTTCTTCAACTATGAGTTTAGCAGGAATATATCTGATAATCTCTTTTCTAGATTTTACTCCAATTTCCGTAAGTGGTTCACCACAATCCTTACAGTTAAGATTATCACCTTCTAATTTGTGTTCTATAACAACTCTTTCTAAGTTTGCTAGATTATCTTTTTTACCTATGTAATTATTTTTCTTAGCTCTTTTATATGTAATTTCCTCTAAAGTAGGTTCTTCTATGTTTGAATCACTAAATTTTTCAGCTTCGTTAAAAAGAGATAATTGGTTTACATCTACTTGCTCACTAGATACTCCAAATATCTTTCTATTTTTATTTGATATAACACCTTTTAAGAATTCTAACTCATTTTTAAGTTTTCTTATTTCTTCATCTTTTGAACTTAATTCTTTATCCTTTTCATTAATTTCATTTTCCATCTTTTCAACTTTTTCAATTAATGATTTTGTCACTTCATCAAGTTCATTGGTCAAAATTTCATGATTCATAACTACCTCTTTAACATCTATTTAATACATTAATTATACCACAAAAACCCTTGAAAATAAAGGGCTTTCAAGGGTTTTAAAGATTGTTATTCAAAAGCAATTACTTGGTTTTATAGATTTAAATTTAGACTTTGTTCTTACTTCATAACCTTTTAAAAGCCAACGTAATTCTTCAACATTTACTTTTATGGCTTCCTCTGTAGTTATTGGCCATTTGAAGCGATTCGCTTCTAAACGGTGATAATATAGCCAAAATCCCTCATCAAAGTGAAGAATCTTTAATTTATCCATTTGCTTATTACAAAAAACAAATAATGCTTTCTCAAATGGATCTAACTTGAATTGATTTTTTACAATCATAACTAATCCATCTATACTTTTTCTTAAATCCGTGTAGCCGCAGGCAAGATAAACTTTTTCTACTTTATCTATATTTAGCATTTTGCCATTAATTCCTTTATTATTGAAGATATCAACAATATTTCATTTGAAGGAATAGATATTTGGGAGTTTCCGATTGTTATTATAACTTCGTTTGCGGCTGATGTTTCATTAGTTTTTATAATGTTTGTATCTTGATTTAAAGATACAGAGTGAAAAATTACAGTTTCCTTATTTATATTTAGTTTTCTTTTAAAATAATGAAATTGACTTTTACTAATATTTTTTTCTTTGCAAAAATCACTTAATGCTATAGTTCCATTATAAGCATAAAATTCGTTTATAGTTTTTTTCCATAAATTATGGTTTGATACTTTCCCCATAAGAAAACACTTCCTTTAAGAATAGAATTTTTCTATATTTTATCAAAGGAAGTGCTTGTATTCTATTTACTAAATTTTTGACGCTTACGTTGAATCCTGTGATACTACCGTCTTATTTAATGGATAAGATGAAAAATTGTAATAGATAGTATGTGTTATTATTTGTTACGGTTTTAGAAACCAGGTAAATAATGTGAAAAGGAAGGGTAATATTATAGGATTTATTATATTCGTACTCATGATAATTGGTTTTTTTACTATAAAAAATTTAACTGAAACAAAAAATGGTAAGATTAATATGTATACTGCAGTAAACTTACAATTAGATGAAATCCTTAATCCTAAATCAACTAACGAGCACTCCATAGAAGAAATTAGAGAACGATTAAATAAGGAGTCTACTAAGTCATCTAAACAACCTATACCATTTTCAAACATTAAAAACATTACTGTAGAAGTAAACTCTGAAAAAATACCAGTTCGTATATATACACCTGAAGGTGGAGATATGTTTCCTATAATTATTTATTCACATGGTGGTAGTTGGATTGCAGGAAATCTTGATACTCATGACAATGTTTGTAGAAAGCTCTCACGGAATACAAAAGCAATAGTTATATCAGTAGATTACCGTCTTGCTCCAGAAAATCCTTTTCCTGCTGCACTTAACGATATATATAATGTACTACAATGGACTAATAAAAATGCAAAAAGTATAAATGGAGATGAAAACCATATTGCTGTTGCTGGTGATAGTGCTGGTGGAAATCTTTCAGTAGCAGTTTGCTTAATGGCAAAAGATAAAAATGGTCCACACATACTTTGTCAGGTATTAATATATCCTTCTACAAACATTTATGAATTAAATACTGAATCTTGGTCTGATTTTTCTAATGATTTCAATATTTCTAAAGAAGAAATGGAAAAATACATTTCATTATATGTGCCACAAAAAGAAGATAGAAAAAATCCATATGCCTCCCCTCTTTTAACAAATGAATTTAATCAATTACCAGATACACTTGTGATAACTGCAGAAATTGATCCTCTTAGAGATGAAGGCGAAGCTTATGGTAATAAGTTAAAGGA
Source organism: Clostridium sp. (assembly GCF_021372645.1). Lineage (GTDB taxonomy): Bacteria > Bacillota > Clostridia > Clostridiales > Clostridiaceae > Clostridium. Next base: position 3,958 of record NZ_JAJFUC010000055.1, read on the forward strand.
CACAGGAATCCAATCCAAGGTTATAAGATTCAATGGTGTTACTCATGGGTTTATTACAATGGATAAGATTACGGATAAGGCAGATGAAGCATTGAATCAAATTTCTTCATATATCCAAAATGAGTTTCAACAATAAAAACAGTAGTAAATATTTTTTAAATATCTGAGCATACTATATAATTGTTCATAAAGGAATTTTGAAGGGAGGAATATTAATGGGACATAAAGGACATGAAGAAGAACATGTACATCATAGTAGTTTTTTTAGTTGGATAGGAAGGTTAATTTTGGTTGCAGTTATTTTAGGAATAACATCATTTTTAACACCTGGGTTTAGTATTAATGGGTTATGGTCATTTTTATTAGCTGCAGTTGTAATAACTGTATTAGATTATTTAGTAGAGTCATTTATGGGTGTTGATGCATCACCTTTTGGAAGAGGGATAAAAGGATTTGTTATTGCTGCCGTAATACTATATTTAACACAATTTTTAATTCCTAACATGAGCGTATCTATAATAGGAGCATTATTAGCAGCTATAGTTATTGGAATCTTGGATGCAGTATTACCAGGAAGAGTGATGTAGGAGTTTTATAGTAATAATTTCGTTAATAAAGATGCAATCATTATTCT
>NZ_JAJFUC010000068.1 GCF_021372645.1 Clostridium sp.
CCTGTGGATAAGTAGGGGTTTTAACATGTTTTTTCTTTCGAAACTTTTTTATCACTGGATTTGAAAGAGGTGCGGTTAGCCTTGATGGAATAAGGGGTTGGAGGTGGTGGGGGAAGTTCGAAACTATTTTATTAGGGAACATAGATAAGAAAGAATTTTTTAAAATAAAAAATTCTTTCTTACAGGATTAAGGGATAATTTTAAATTGTTTAAGTAGAAGAATAATATATAACCAAAAAATTAGCGACAAATATAATTATATTAACATTTTTGTGATAAATAATACTTATAAAGTCTTTGCTCATCTACTAAATAGCATCTATTTAGTTCACAATTATCATTTTTCCAAAGTTCTCTATATATTGGTTTTTTATAAAATAATTTATAGTCCCTTCTTCTAATAAATCGTTGTTTTATAATATCAGCTGATTCGCACCCTATTGCATATCTAATTTCTAAGGAAAAGGTCATATATCTATTACCATAAAATTGCTTAATAATTGTTGCTAAAATAGTCCTTAGCCCAATTTTTCTGGCATGGGGAAAATCTTCTGAATATACGTCTTCAGTGAATAATATAGTATCACCTAATGTAATTTCATCTGCAATAATTAAATCTCTTTCTATAAACTGTTTAAATTCATCATAATTTATACTCATTTTTAATACCTCTTATTATCATAGCTTGTATATTTAGTAGTAGTTTTTACAAAAAATATCTATTGTATTCATACTGGAAAAAGTTGAGAAAACCGAGTGATGTTAATAGCTTTATGCAACTTATCCTTTAAATCTGAATACTGAAAGTATTCTCAGTGGTAGTGCATAAAATCGATATACATTTATATAGCAAAAAGCTACAATATAAATAAAGTACCTATGGGAAAAATTTGAAAAGATTGAGTGGCAATTTATATAAAGTTGACTATACAGGTATAAAATCAGAATTGATAATTTGATTAAATTTATAGAATATGGAGGATTATATTAATATGAAAAAATTAAAGGTATTACAATTAACAGATGCAGTTGGTGGAGAACTTGATTATTATTCTAAACAACTTGAAACAGCTATAGAGGGGAAGCATATATCTGAAACTTACTATTTCTTAACAGACAATAATATTTTAATAGATATTGATAAAGATATCGATACTGAAAACACAGAGATTAAAGAAGCTATAGCATTGGGAGCAGTAATAAAAATAATGTATTTTGTTGAAGATGAGTCTTTCTCAGACCATATTTATGATTTTAATACTATAGGAGTTTGGGATGGTGTTGAATATGCAGAAGAACATGGAATAGTTTTTGAAAATAAAGAAGATGCAGTAAAATATGAAAAATATGTTTGGTTAGTTAATGATAAGGTAGAAGTTAATGGATATGATGTTATAGAAAAAGAAAATGCAATAAGAATAGTTGAAGAAACACCGGTTAAAGAGATAGCGGAACTTTTGATTAACAAACAAAAAAATAATGAATCTGGGGCAATATGCTATCTGGATTTAGAAATAGGAATTATAAAAGTAGTAGAAGATACTCATAAATTAGAAGAAACCAATATTATAATTGCAAAACTATATAGAGATAAAATATTTAATGGTGATGCAGTTGAAGGGGAATACGTTAAGGAATATAATAGCGCAATTATAGCAAGTATGTTGAAGTTGGATAACTTTAGACAAGCTGTTGAAGAATTTTACAATGAGTGGGAATAGTTATCTGGTTGTAAAAGTTCTGCAAATTATATTAAATTCGCAGAGCTTTTATTTTAAGTAACTTTGAATTTAAGCACAATTGTCTACAAAATGCAAGATTGTTGTGGTCAGTAACTAAAGATTGTTGATTTTGATAAACCTTGATGAAATGTTGATAGAGAGCAGGAATTTTGATAGGGTTAAGGTTGTCCGTTGCTAAAAAAGTTTCGAAAAAATAAAGCTATATGTATGACATAAAGACGTTCATATGTAGGGCTTTTTTGATTGCTTTTGAAAGACAAACCTGTTTAGGATTAAGGGATAATATTTAATTAGGTATGTAAAACATAGAAGCAGTTATAATATATTTATGAATATGCTAAGGAATGATATAATCAATCAAGTAACACAAAAAATGAGATTAGAAAAAGTTAAAGTAGTTATTTATAATATTTTGAATGCAAAAGGAAAGAGAATGTGAATATAAAATATGAACAAATTGTAATTACCGAATAAATAAGGGGGCGATAGATATGACAGGAAAAACACATATGGCAGTTGGCGTAGGAATAGCAACATTATTACTTCCTACAAATGATGCAAAAACTATTATTGGAGGAACTACATTATCATTAATTGGTTCTTTGATAGTAGATATAGATACTGCTAAATCAAAAGGTGCTGTGCTTCTTAAAGAAGCTTTTGGAGGTGCTATAATACTTATGATTTTAGGAGTAATTCTTAAAACAAAATTTAATATTAGTGTTTTAAACTATATAACTGAAAATAAAACAATAACGCAAATGTTTCCTGCATTAGCGATATTAGTAGTAGCATTAATAATAGGTAAGTTTTCATCACATAGAGGATTTACACATAGTCTGATTGGTATTGTAGCATATACGGTTCCGGTATACATGTTGGTGGGTTCTTTATATACATGGTTCCTTATAGGATATATAGCTCACATATTAGCTGATATGTTGAATAAAAAAGAAGTTAGACTATTATATCCATTAAAGAATGGAATATGTTTAAAACTATGTAGTGCTGATGGAGTAGTTGATAAAATACTTTTTATTAGTTTTATAGCTATAATAGTATTAAAATATATTAATGCTTTGAATATAATACATAATACTTAGACAGGATAAAAGTTAACATTTGTAAAGTATTGTGTATATATATTAAGTTATAACCATAGTAAAATAAATTAACCTTCTATTGCTAAAGACATAGTTAGGGAATTTTTATTAGTTTAATTTTTTTGATAAGTCAATAAAGTTCTCCAAATTATATCTGAATAACTGGAGGGATTTACTTGAAAATAGAATCTATAATTATAACAATTGCACTATTATCAATATCGACAGCAATACAAACAATAGAAAACAACAACAATACACTAAAACAACCAATACAAAAAGTAAATATTATATCAACTCTTACACCTAATTTATTGGATAAAACTGATGTTTTAAATAATAAATCTTTAAGTTATAAAAAAGCAATAAGTAAAGGAGATATTGTAGAAATTTCATCTCTTGATTTGGTATCAAGTAAAACACATAATGATACAAAAATTTATAATATTAACAACCTTGATGATTTTATGGAAAACATTAGAAATGGAAAGAAGGATGCAATTCGTATTGTGAAATATGCATATGAGGGTGGTAGTACATGGGTCAATAAATTATATGATTTAGAGTATAATGGTAAAAAAATAAAGTATATTGTGTATGATACGTATTTAAATCCTAACGAGTTCATACCATCTGAGCCTTCTTATTATGATAAAATAATAAGAAGAGACTATCCAAATGATTTATGGTATGGAATCTGTTCAGTAAGTAATAAAGGGGATGACTGTGCAACATTAATTAGTTTAAATAAAATCAGTATAGTTAAGTAATTATTTAAGAATTCATTTGAAAGTTATAACATTTAATAAAAGTTGAAATTATGTAGATGCGTAGACTCATTCTTAAAATATGAAGCAATAGTTATTGATAACGTTACTAATAACTTATCAATAATACAAATAAATTAGCCTATATCTTAAATTACTAAGTAAAATAAGATATAGGCTTTGTATTATAGGTGAAAATACCACTTATATACTTTTAACAACAGATGGCTTTTTGTAATCAACTATATTTTTAGTTTTTATTGAAAAATTCATATAAATAGTCAAAGAGAAAGTCTGAATCTGCTTGTACAATTTCACCTTCTGAGCTAAACATATAAAAAATTTCTGGGGTTATTACTACTGTTTTATTTCTATCATCTATGTTACTAACAAAATCCTTATTCATAGCATTAATAAGGCTGTTATCTTTGTTTAAAATTACAAGCAATGTACCAAAGGTAGAATTAATGTATTCATATTTTTTAGCATCAAGGCTAAATTTTCTGCTTTTTAAACATTCTTTCAAAGAATCTAAAAAGTTGATAACAATTAATTTAAATAACAATCTATTATCTTTAAAATCATCTGGGGTTTCTTCCTGTATTATTGATTCATCATTTTTTACATCATAGTCAACTTCATTAAATTTATTAACTGGTTTAAAAAAGGTTCTGCGAGAGTCTTCTTTTTTAGGAATATGAATTTTTACAAGTTTACTATAACTTAAATAGTTGCTTATATACTCTTTAAGAGATTCTATATCATTTAGAGTTTTTTCTTTTTTCGAATTATCATCAATATTTCTAAAAATTTCTTCTAATCTTTCTTCCATAGTTTTTCTTACTTTTATTGCTTCAGCTGATACGTTAGCATCTATATATATCATCAATATTACCTCCTAATAATGGATTATATTCAATAGTATACATTATTTAACAAAATAAATATACAATTTATCTTATAATATCAAAATATTTCAATTGTAAATGTTTTTTAGTATAAAAAGAATGATTTAGTCTTAAAGAATAAGTATATTTATCCCTTGACGCTACAAAAAAGAGGTAAATCCCTCTTTTTTGTTCATGTTATATAGTCAATATCAAAATAGAAATATTTTATAAACAACGTATACTATATCAAAAATTGCATAAACTAATTTATTTATATAAGATGAATATTTTCTGTTAGCTTAGTAAACACTAATCTTGATAAAATACATAAGATGAGGTGAAGTGATATGGAAAAATTACCAGAACTGCAAGTGCCAAGCATTGGATATCCTAAAGGACGCAAAAACAAGAAGACTAAAATAAAAATTTTTGAAATAGATAGGGTTTTGGGGAAGGAATGCACCTGTAAATTGCATGAGCCTAATTCAGAACATGGTTGGTGGCTTCCACTAACTGAATTTTACGAAAGAGGGAAAGGAAAATACCAACCAATTTGCAAGATTTGTAGTAAAAAAATAGCAAACATAAACAAACGCAGAAAGTGGTACTATTATCATTTGAAACGTACCATTTATACGGGAAAGAAAAGGGGGTTGGATGTTGTTGATATAGATAGATTAGATAAAATAGTTAGACAATGTTGGATAGAACAAAAAGGAAAGGATTTCTTTACAGAAGAGTCTATTAAGTTAGGGATGGGGACCAGAGGCAATAATGGAGATGTTTTTTCGATTGACAGAATTAACAGTAATTTAGGATATATTAGTGGAAATATATGTATCACAACAAATGATACTAATACTAAAATGAAAGCAAGGTTGGAATATTATATAAGAAAATATGGATTAGAAAAAACAGAAAAAATAATATTTAAAATGTTAGATGGTATCAAAACTAATTCTTAATATTTAAATTTTGGAATAGAACTAAGGATACAATATTCTTAACCAATTTATATTAAAAAAATAGAATTTAAATGGTGCCTTTCTTATTAGTTATGCAGAGCTTTTACGTAACTATATTGATAAGAGGAGTTGGAAAGCTTAATGTAATATTATTGGATGTAGATGATATTGTAATAGCTATAATAAATTCAAAATGAATAAAACAAAAATAATTTGATTTTTAGCATAAAAGAGCACTAATTTGTGCTCTCTTTGATTTTATAAATTCATATTATATAGTCAATAAAAATATAAAAATATTTTATAAACAACGTATAGAATGTTCAACGGTGGTAAATAATAAATAAGTTATAGGTATGTATAGAAATCTTTATATTCGCGCATAATACTATCAGAATAATAAATTAATATGAGGTGAGTATAATGAACAATGATATAGAAGCACTTATAAAAGATAGATTGTTATCAATTAGAAGAGATGGCATAGATGAATTAGTAAAATACTTAGAAGAAAAAACTGATTATTTTACAGCGCCTGCATCAACTAAATTTCACAGTAATTTTGAAGGTGGATTAGCAGAACATTCTCATAATGTTGTTGAATTATTTAAGGAGAAAAATGAAAGATTTTCATTAGGAGTTTCAGATGAAAGTATTTACATAGCTGGATATGCACACGATTTATGTAAATGTAATATCTATAATAAGGGATTGAAATTGAAAAAAGACCCAGTAACTAATAAATGGGTAGCATATGAAACATATATAACAGAAGATTTGGTTCCGTTAGGTCATGGCGAAAAGAGCTTAGCAATTCTACAACAATTCATTAAGGTCTCTTTAGAAGAGAGCTTAATGATAAGGTGGCATATGGGTGCTTATGTTTCTAAAGAAGATTTGAAGACTTTTATGAAAGCTAAGGAAATTTGTAAATCAGTATCAGCATTTCACAATGCAGATGAAGAAGCCACAGTTTTCTTGGAAAGAATAGAACCAGAGAAAGTACATACTGTTGAGGAATACAATGAATTCATGAGAAAAAAAGCAATGAGTGAGGTTTGATATAGCTATGGATGAATTATATGAAGCAATAAAAAATGAGCTACATGAGTACACTATAAGGGGTGTTGAGCCGGATTATGAATGTATAGGGGAAGCCCTTGAAGTAAGTAGTGATTATGTGGAGAATGTAGCAGAAGATATAAAATCTACTTCTTGGATTCCAAGAAATAGATAGAATTAAGGGGGAAATAATTTTAATGATGGAAAATAATAATATGTATTCAAAAGAAGGCATTGATGTTTTATTAAAAAGAATTAAGGAAATGAAGTTTGTGATAGATGACTATAGAATGATTTTAGCACAGCTTGCAATATCATGCGGATGGGATAATGAACAAATTGGAAATGTTATAGGTGTTGATTCGGAGACTATAGAACACTTGAAATAGGGGAATAGAATCAAGGAGAAATAATTTTAAAATAAAGCTCTGTATACAACTGCTTAGTATGTATGCAGAGCTTTATTTATAAAAAATTGTCGTTTATTAAATAAATAAGAATAAAAAGATAAAAATGTAGTATATGTTATTAATTTACAATGAGAATAAAAAATACTATACTAAAATAGTGATATAAAGTACAAAAATTGACAGTATTACAAATTAATCTATCTAAGGGGGACTGTTTATGGAGAAACATATTAATTTGGAGGACTATGGGTTTAAATCTTATAAGAAAGAAAATCTTGAAGATATTGAAAAAGCGTTAGAGAAGTTTCAAATTGAGAAATTAGGTCTACAAGTAAGTATTGATATTTTAAATGACTTAGGGAGGAACATTGAAAACTTATATGTTTATTGCTTAAAGGAAAATTACAAAGTTCACCTTTTAACTAATAATAGAATTTATTTTGATGGAAAGTTTATTTTCGATTTTCAAGAAGCACCATGGATTATGCTTACTATGAATAATGGAACAGAAACAGAAACAGTAGAAGAAAAAAAAGAGAAACTTAAATGTAAATTTCTTGAGAAAGAAAAATTATTCTACGAATCATGGGAAGATGAATTTTTGGGGATTAACTGCCCATATGATATGAGACCTATTGCATATTTGATTTTTTATAAATATGGTAAAATGTCAGATGAAGAAAAATATAAAAATTTTATTGAAATAATGTGGGAAATAAAAAGACCAATTATCGATATGCCAAACGAAATAGTAAATGATATGTGTAATATTATTCCTAAAGAGATATCAGAAAATGCTAAAAATAATCCATTAGCAGATGAGAACGGATATATAAAGGTATATAGGGGAATAAATGGATTAAATAAGGATGAAAAGCAAGGTATGTTGTGGACAACCAATAAAGAATTCGCTGAGTCCTATGTTTTTGCAGATAATACATTAACAAAAGGTAAAATAGCTACTGGATACGTGCATGTAAAAGATATTTTATTCGATGGTAATAGAGATAAAACCTTCATTTATGGTTATGAGAGTGAGGATTTAGAAGATGGTGCTACTGAATTCATTGTAAAACCGGGAAGTGTAAAAGATATAACATTTGAAATTGTAGAAAATTATGACGTGCCTTTAATTACAACTGAAATAGTGCATAAAGCTTCTTTGGAAAATAAACCGATATATTTGGGTTAGTGTTAAATAAAAATATTATATACATGTAAAACTCCTATTAACTGATATGGTTAAATAGGAGTTTTTTATTAATATTATAAACTTCCTTAAATCTAATTTATATAGACAAAAAAATGCAAAAATGTGGTAAACTAAAATGTATAGATTATCATAACGAATATACTAAAATAATGGATATAGATTGACGAGGAGATAAGATTATGGAGAAATTAACATTACAAAATTTAGAGGGTGTATTGTGGTCATGTGCAGATATTTTAAGAGGTGAATTATCGGCCGCAGAATATAAAGATTACATATTTGGATTATTATTTTTAAAGAGATTAAATGATGAATTTGATGAAGAAAGAGAAATTAGAAATAAGGAATTTGCTGAGCAGGGAATGGTTGCAGAAGAAGTGGAAATGCTGTTAGATGATAGTTCTATTTATGAGACTTTTTATGTACCTGAAAGTGCAAGATGGAGTAAGCTCAAGAATTTGAATTTAAATGTAGGACCAGAGTTAGATAAGGCTTTTAAAGCATTAGAAGATGAGCCTAAAAATGCAGAGCTTATAGGAGTTCTTACTACAGCTAACTATAATGATAAAGAAAGAGTTCCAGACAAGAAGCTTTCACAACTTCTTTTGTTACTTGATACTATTAATCTTGCAAACTCTAATCTTGAATCAGAAGATATATTGGGAGATGCTTACCAGTATTTAATAAAACAATTTGCAGATGAAGGCGGGAAAAAAGGCGGAGAATTTTATTCTCCAACAGAAATTGTTAAAATAATGGTAAATATTTTAAAACCACAAGAAGGTGATAGAATCTACGACCCAACTTCTGGTTCAGGTGGTATGCTTATTCAATCATTGCAATACATAAAGAATCAAGGTGGAAATTATAAAAACATATCTTTATTTGGTCAAGAAATTAACCTTTCTACATGGGCAATATGTAAGATGAATATGTTATTCCATGGAGCTAAGGGTGCAGATATTCAAAAAGGAGATACAATTAGAGAACCTAAACATACAGAGGGTGGAGTTTTAAAGACATATGATAAGGTATTGGCAAATCCTCCTTTTAGTTTGAGTAACTGGGGATTAGAAGAAGCAAGTGCTGACCAATATCATAGATTCCCATATGGAATACCACCTAAATCCTATGGAGACCTTGCTTTTGTATCTCATATGGTAGCAAGTCTAAATGTAAAAGGTAAGATGGCGTCAGTAGTGCCTCATGGAGTTTTATTTAGAGGTGGAGCAGAAGGAAAGATAAGAGAAGGTTTTTTAAAGGATGATTTAGTTGAAGCTATAATTGGATTACCACAAAATATATTCTATGGTACAGGTATTCCTGCGGCCGTTATAGTGATTAATAAGAATAAGCCAGAAGATAGAAGAAATAAGGTTTTATTTATAGATGGAAGTAACGATTTTGTTAAGGATGGAAACAAGAATAGAGTAAGAGATGAAGATATAGACAAAATAGTTAAGGCTTATGATGAATATATAGATGTAGAAAAGTATGCAAATGTAGTTGATATAGAAGCTATAAAGGAAAATGATTATAACCTAAATATCAGTAGATATGTGGATACAAGTGAAGAAGAGGAAGAGGTAAATATTGAAGCAGTTATTGGGGAGATAAACGATTTAAGAGTAAAAGAAGAAGAGATAGGATTAAGGTTGAATGGTTATTTGAAAGAATTAGGGTTTGAAGAAATAGAGTAGGATTAAGGATGTCGGGGGTTAAAGGCATATGAATAGTATAGATATAGGTAAGATGTTTTACGAACCCTTAATAAATGGATTCTTAATGGTATTTAAGGTGTTTTGGGCTACAAATGAATTTAAGTCTGCTGTAATTGGAATTCCATTATCAATAATAACATTTAGAATTGTTGGAAGAATTTTTAGTTATGGTAGAGCATATGGAGTATTGTTTGGAAGTATAGGTGGAAAAATACTTTATTATTTGATTAATACTTTCCTTGTTTGGTTAGTTATGAAGATAATATAGAGAGAGCGGTGGCAGAATAGTGGAGAAAGTTAAAGATGGATATAAAATGACAGAGTTAGGTGAGATACCTGTTGAGTGGGATTTTATAGATATAGATACAGTTTCGGAGTTTGTTGGCAGTGGAGTAACACCTAAAGGTGGACAGAGCGTTTATAAAGATGAAGGTATACCTTTTATAAGAAGTCAAAATGTTTATCCAGAAGGATTGTTTTTAGACAATGTAGTTTATATAGATGAAGAACAAAATGAAAAAATGAAAAGAACTCAAATTAAAGATAAAGATATACTGTTAAATATTACAGGAGCTTCTATAGGTAGATGTACAGTAGTACCTATTGGATTTGGTAGAGGAAATGTAAATCAACATGTATGTATAATAAGAGCTGTTAAAAAAGCTGACCCAGAATACATAAGTATTTTTATAAATTCAGAAATGGGGAAAAAGCAGATTGATTCATTTAATGGAGGTTCAAGCAGAGAAGGATTGAACTTTCAACAAGTTAGAAGTATAAAGGTTTTTATACCAACATTATGCGAACAACAAAAAATATCATTAATTCTATCATCAGTAGATGAAAAAATAGAAAATGCTGATAATCTTATAGAAAAGACAAAGGAACTAAAAAAAGGGCTTATGCAGAGGCTTCTTACAAAAGGGATTGGACATGATAGATTTAAGGATACGGAGATAGGTAAGATACCAGAGGAGTGGGGAATTAAGGAATTAGGAAGTTGTGTAGATATAAGAAGTGGAAATTCTCCAAGCAACTTTAAATTGAATGATGAAGGAGAGTATCCATTTTATAAAGTAGATGATATGAATTATACTGGGAAATATTTAACCAGAGCTAAGGTTTGGTTTGATATTTGTAATTATGAGTTGATGACAAAAGGAATGGTGGTTTTTCCTAAAAGAGGTGCTTCAATATTTACAAATAAAGTAGCAATATTAAGCAAAGAAGGATATTTTGATACAAATGTAATGGGCTTAAATTGTAAGGAAGGTTTAGAAAATGAATTTTTATTTTATTTATTGAAATTCATTGGATTACAAAAATTTGCTGATACAACTGCTGTTCCACAGATAAACAACAAACATATAAATCCTTTGATAATTCCGATACCATCATTTAATGAACAAAAGCAAATAGCTTCAATACTATCCTCCGTAGATGAAAAAATAGAGCAATATGAATTTAGAAAAGAAAAACTTCAAGAACTTAAAAAAGGACTTATGCAGAAACTTTTGACAGGGAAGATTAGAGTTTATTAATTCAAGCCGATAAATTACTTATATGATAGATATTACTATACTACATAAATGAAAGGTTAAATATGGAATAAAAATGATAGCTGGATTATTTTTAAGGCATTACAAGATATATCAAGGTCTTTATTTTATACCTATTTGTAATGATTACAATAATAAGTATTCTGAATTCATAGGAGATAATGGTGTGGGAAAAAGCTCAGTATTAGAAGCACTTAATACTTTTTTTAATAATGAATATTGGAATAAAAATAAATTTGGAAAAAAAGATGAAGCGTTTATAGCACCAATATTTTTGTTGAAAAAGGATGAAATAGAACAAGAATTAAGTTATCTTACAGATGTATTAAAATTTATTGAATTTTTAAGTGATTATTTTTGGAATGTATCATCAGATGCAAATGCAAATTTATCTTCAGATGAATTTAAAAGATTCTTTGAATTTCGAAATAATCTTAAAGAAGAGTATGGGAGTGAAAAATATTATTTATTTATTTTAGGTATTGAATACGAAAATAAATCAAAAGTGAATTTTATCACTTTTAATAGAGATGTGATGGAGAAGAGGCCAGATGAATTAAGAAATTTTGAATACAGTTGTTTAATTGATGTTATGAGAAATATGTATTCATATGTATATATACCCACACAAACAGCACCAAGCCAAATACTTAAAATTGAGGGTAAAGAATTACAGGAATTAATGAATACAGATATTTTGAATAAAATAGATTTAATTTTAAATGAAAAAAATTTCAAAGATGGGAAAAAAGCTATAAGTGTTATTGATTTTTTAAATAACTCATTAAATGAATATATGGATTCAATAAATGAAACAATTAAAAAAATTGATGATGAATACGCTTTTAAAGTGGAAGGAACGTATAAAAAAAATCTTACATCAAGTGATGTCAGAAAAAAAATTTTAGAGGCTTATTTTTCTATAAGAACATTAAAGAAAGATAAACAAGAAGTAGAAGAGTTAAGTTCAGGAGAACAAAGAATAGCATTAATTGATATAGCTACAGCATTTCTTTTAAATAGTGATACTACTCATAAAAAAATAATTTTTGCAATTGATGAACCTGAAAATTCGTTGCATATATCAAAAGCATTTAACCAATTTGATAGACTTGAAAGTTTGAGTTGTAAGCACCAAATAATGATAACTACTCATTGGTATGGTTCTCTTCCAATCACAAATAAAGGTTGCTTACAATATTTAGAAAAAGTAGAAAGGACAAAAAGGATAAAACTATATTCGTTTGATTTTAATAATTATTTTGAAAGCAGGAGAGGTTTTCCAGAAGATTTAATGATAAAAAGTTATTTTGAACTAACTTCATCCATATTAAGTTCCATGAGAGCAGATAAAACAAATTGGATAATATGTGAAGGAAGTGATGATAAGTTATATTTAGAATATTACTTAAAAGATATAAAGAATTTAAAAATTTTTAGTATAGGTGGATGTGGAAATGTAGTTAAGTTGTATAAGTATCTTTATATACCTTTTTCAGAAAAAGATGAATCTAAATACTTAGAAAGTAAAATTTTATGTATTATAGATAGCGATGATGAATTAAAAACTATAGAATTACCTAATATGACAACAAACAAAAAATTAAAAATTGTACGAATACAGAATGATAGAGAGAATAAAGTTGAATTCAAAAAATTAGATGGGAAGGGACAATACTATTCTACTGAGATAGAAGATTGTTTAGAACCTAAAATTTTATTTGAGGCATTAACCAAAACAATAAAAGAGAATGGTTCTGCTGAACAAATTAGTGCTTTAGAAGATTTTGAATTTAATAAGAATGCTAATACAGCAAGAGTAAAAGGGGAAGCTATATATACAATATTGAAGCCTAAAAAATTAGAAGCATTATATAATAAGATTTATATTGATAAATTCATAGATGATTATAGATTTAAGTACCTAATTGCAGAAAATTATATTTGTATTGCCAATACTATAGGAACTAATTTAAAACCTAATTTGTTTAATTTAGTTGAAGAATATTTTAATGTTGAGTAAATTGTGATAGGAAGTAGATGATATTATGAGTTATTTAGGTAATGAAGAAACACTTGTAGAGTTACCAGCAATAGAATATATCCAAAATAATTTAAAATATGATTTTATTCATGGAAAAGAATTAACTCCAGAAAAGGGAGAAAGAGCTTCTTTAACAGAAGTAATTCTTGCGAAAAGACTTGAAAAAGCCTTGAAAAGATTAAATCCATGGATAGATGAAGGTAACATTAATAAGACTATTAGATTTTTAAGTAGACCAGAGAATTTAGGGACAAGCTTATTAGAAATAAATGAAAAGCTTTATGACACTATTGTAGATTTAAATTATACAGTAGACCAAGACATTTACGGTAATGGTCAAAAGAAGCCTCAAACTGTTAATTTTATTGATTGGGATAATGTAGACAATAATGACTTTTGGGTGACAAGACAGTTTGAAGTTAAAACTTTTTCGGGAAAATCCATATACCCTGATATAGTTATATTCGTTAATGGAATACCTGTTGTGGTTTTAGAATGTAAATCTCCTTTTTTAGAAAAATCTAAAAATGAAAATATAGGAAAAAAAGAAGCATTTGAGCAACTTAGAAGGTATATGAATGAAAGAGATAGTAATGTTTTAGAAGGTAATCCAAGGCTTTTCTATACAAATTTCTTTACTGGAATAATGAATAAGTATCATGCTTATGTTGGCACAATTAGTTCTAAGTATAATCATTATTTAGAGTGGAAAGACGCATATCCGATTAATAGGGATAAGGTGCAAGATGTAGAGGATTTTGGGCAGAATTTATTTATTCAAGGTTTGCTTGAAAAGAAAAATCTTCTTGATATTATGAGGAACTTTTTATTGTTTGAAGCTGATAATGGAGTTACTGTTAAGAAAATATGTAGATATCAACAGTTCAGAGCTGTTAATAAAGCTATTATTAGGATGAATGAAGGAAAAGATTCATTATCACGGGGCGGAGTTGTATGGCATACACAGGGGTCGGGAAAATCTTTAACAATGGTAATGTTGGCAAGAAAGATAAAGAGAACTAAAGAACTTTCAGATGCTACTATAGTAGTGGTAACAGATAGAATAGATTTAGATAAGCAAATATATGCTACTTTTATAAGAACTCTATCTAAAATTACTACACCAGTAAGAGCCGATAAAATTTCTGTAATGAAGGAGCTTTTATCTCAAGCTCAACCAAAAATTATTATGACAACTATTCAGAAGTTTGAGAGTGAAACAGAAGAACGAGAAGTCATTGAAAATGGTAAGAAAGTTAATAAGAAATTTATTGTTCCTTATCAGGTCTTAACTACAAAATCCAATGTAATTGTACTTACAGATGAAGCACATAGAAGTCAATATAAAGATACAGCTTTAAATATGAGAACTGCATTGCCTAATGCAACTTTTATAGGATTTACGGGTACGCCAATAGATAAAGAGGACAAGTCTACTCCAAGAACTTTTGGTGGTTATATAGATAAATATGGTATTAAGGAAGCAGTTGATGATGGAGCTACTGTCAAAATAATATATGAAGGAAGAATGCCACAGCTTCATATTAAAGGTGAAAGCTTAGATGAATTATTTAATGAAGCTTTTGATGATAGAAGTGATGAAGAAAAAGAAGCTATAAAACAAAAATATGCTAACAAAAAAACTATTATTGAAGCAGATGACAGAATTAAGGATATTGCAATAGATATGCTTAAACATTATAGAGATAATATATTGCCTAATGGATTTAAGGCACAAGTAGTATGTGTAAGCAGGGAAGCGTGTGTTAAATACTATACAGCTTTAAGGGATAAAATGAAGGAAATAATAGGTGAGGAATTAGAATGTAAGGTTATTTTTTCGGGAACGTTAAATGACCCAACTCACTTAAAAGAACATTTTACTACTAAAGCAGAACAAGAGACTATAATTAATAGGTTTAAAGAACCAATTGAAAAAGACAAGCTTTGTTTCATTATAGTAAAAGATATGCTTCTAACAGGATTTGATGCACCTATAGAGCAAGTGATGTATCTTGACAGAGCATTAAAAGAACATAATTTACTACAGGCCATTGCCAGAGTTAACAGAACATGTACTATGGAAGTTAACAGGAATAAGGATAAAAAAGACAGTATTGTAAAGCAATGTGGTTATGTTGTGGATTACTATGGTGTTTCAGATTATTTAGAAGATGCTTTAGCTATATTTGATAAGGAAGATTTAGGTGAACCAATGCAACCTATGGGCGACTTATATAAGGAAATGCTTTCTTATAGAGAAGATATTATGAATATGTTTAAGGGAAAAGATAAAAATAACCTTGATGAATTAATAAAAGTAGTAGAACCAAAAGATATAAGAGCCGAGTTTGAAATTGGATATAAGCGTTTTTCAAGTGCAGTAGAAGCTTTACTGCCTTCACATATTGGAACAGATATACTAAATGATTTAAAGTGGCTTGGATATATTAGAGCAGGAGCAAAAGCTAAATATAGTCCGCAAGATGAACTCGATATTGGTGATTGTGGTGAAAAAGTAAGAAAAATAATTGAAGAGCATTTAAAATCTCTTGGAGTTATTCAGTGGATAGAACCAATTACACTATTTGAAGATGATTTTAAAACAAAGATTAATACTTTAAAATCAGATGAAGCTCAAGCTTCTGCTATGGAACATGCTGTAAAACATGCAATCAGTGTTAAGATGGATGATAACCCAGTGTTCTTTACAAGTTTACTTGAGAAGCTTCAAAAAATATTGGATGAAACCAAGAATGATTTTATTGAGAAGAAAAAGAAGCTTGAAGAATTCATTGAAAAAGAAGTAGAAAAAGGTACAAAATCTCAAGCTGAAAGTTTGGGATTAGACGAAAAAGAGTATGCTTTTTTTGAAGTTGTAAAAAAATATATTGTTGATGAAGGCATAGAAGAAAATGTAGTTAAGGAAGAAGCAGAAAGTTATATAAGTAATGATATTATAGAGCTATCTAAAAAGATTGCCATAGATGTACGTAAAGCAGTTGAAGAGAATTATGTAGTAGATTGGACTAATAATCAAACAAAAACGGCTGATATTGAAAGAGCAATATTCATGTTACTTAATAAGAATTATTTTAAACAAATACCACTTAAAAGTAGAAAAAATATGACACAACCATTGTTAAACTTAGCAAAGACGCATTTTTCAGTAATTGTGCCACAATAGTAAAATTTTATGAAATAATTAACTTTTGAATTGATAATTTAAAACCATATTTTGTTGAAATATTTATAAATTGGTATAGCATATATATGTACTTCATTATTGTTGAGATTTGTAATAACCATAATTTTAGCCTAATGTTTATCTTAGATTGAGGAGGCATTAAATGAAAGAGACATTTGAAATTGCAAGTGCAGTATTAATAAGTTTAGGCGGAGGTGGAGCAATTGTATTTGCATTATCAAGTTGGTTAGGAAAAGTATGGGCTAACAGAATATTAGAGAAAGAAAAGAAAACATATCAACTTGAAATAGAGAGTTATAAATCACAATTATCTATCAGCTTAAACAAAATAAATTCAATAAATGAAAGAACATTACATATATCTAAAGTTCAATATGACAAAGAATTTGATATTTATCAAGATATATGGGAAAAATTGCATGACTGCATTGTTGCCACTCTAAATTTATACCCTACTTTTGAAAATGTTCCAATAAATGATGATAAAAAAGAAGAGTTGGCAGAAAAGAAATATCATGATTATGCTGAAAAATATAATTTATATTCAAGAACTATTGATAGGTATGCCCCATTCTATAGAGATGATTTGTATCAAAGCTTTGTTTTGATACGAAATAGTTGCTCAAAAATGGGTGTTATATTCAAACGCTACAATTTTGATATAAAATATAGTCTGTCATATGCACTCGTAAAAAATAAAGAAATGTCTCCAGAAGAAGGGGAAGAAGTATATATTAGAATACCAAAAGAATTAGCAGATAAGAGGAATGAGCTTCAGACTAAAATTCATGAGTATCTTAAAAAGTTACAGGTTTTTTAGAATTAATAAATGTTAATTCACGGTGTACCAATCAAGATTTTATAGTTACTACAATCTTGTAATTTAATAAAGGATTAAAAACAACAAGGAAGAGTTATAAGTAAATTCAAAGCTTACGACTTATCCCTTAAAACTGACGAACGTTGGGGGTTAGATGATGAAATTGGAGTTAATGTATGGAACAACAAATATAGCATTTCATGTAATCTTTAAAAACAGAAAGACTATGGAAATTGCTGTAGAACCACCTAATAATATTACTGTTACTGCTCCAATTGGAACAAAAGAAGAGGAAATACTTAAAAAAGTTGAGAGCAAAGGAAGTTGGATTATTCAAAAGATTTATTCCTTTAAACACATGAACTATATGCCTATTCAAAGGGAATTTGTTAATGGAGAATCCTTTATGTACTTAGGAAGAAATTATTCTTTACAAATAGAATTAGATTCAGAATCTGATTCTGAATCAGGTTCAAGGGGTAAGAATCCAAAAGTGAAATTATATAGAGGCAAATTTATAGTTAAAGCAATGGATAAATATGAGGAAAATATCAGAAAAGCTATGGAACTATGGTATAGGGATAAGGCTAAAGAAGTAATAGAGTTAAGGGTTAAATATTATCAGAGTTTTTTTAATATAGAGCCTACTGAAATCAGAATTAAGGAACAGAAGAAGAGATGGGGAAGCTGTACATCAAAAAATGAATTGTTATTTAATTGGAGATGCATTATGGCTAAATCAAATGCTCTTGATTATATTGTAGTCCATGAGATGTGTCATATGTATCATAAAGACCATTCAAAAGAATTTTGGGAGCTTGTTGCTTCTGTATTACCTGATTATGAAGTAAGAAAAGAATGGCTGAAAAATTATGGTGTTAGGATGGATTTATAATGAAAAGATTGTTTATAGTAGATACTGAAAATACTAATAATTATAGCTTTATAAGTGAAAATAAATTAACTAAAAGTGATAGTATCGTTTTATTTATAAGTAATAAAATGAAGGGCATAAAAGATGATGGATGCTTAGAATTATTTAGTACTAAAGCTAAAATATTAATAGAGAAAGTTGAAGTTGGAGAGAAAAATTCATTAGACTTTCAAATAGTTGTGTATGTTTCTGAAAGAACATTTAGAGGAAGATATGATGAAGTTTATATTGTATCTAATGATTGTGGATACAAACAAGCGATAAATTATCTAAACAGCAAATTCAACAAAACAATAAATATTATTAATTATAATAAAGTATCTGAAAATATAGAGGTAGTTAGTGAAATTGCAGTATCACAAGTAAATGAAAATATAGGAGAATTGATAAAAGAATCAATTCCTAAAATTGAAAGAAAAGATATAACGAAAATAATTAATATAAAGAATGAAAGCTCAACTATAAATGATTTTCATAATAGAATGAGAAACTCATTTGGAAATGAGTTGGGTAGAGAAATGTATTTAAAATTAAAATCAAATATAAAAAACTTATTTTAGAATAGGAGCAGAGGTATTATGGCAGATATAAAATTTGATATTATTAAGAACATTGGAGTTTTATCAGAAGGTGCTAAAGGTTGGAAGCGAGAAGTAAATTTAATTAGCTGGAATGATAGAAAGCCTAAAATTGATATTAGAGATTGGGATGAAGCTCATGTAAAAATGGGTAAGGGTATCACATTAAGTAGTGATGAACTAAAACAGTTAAAAGAAATTTTCAATCAAATTGATATTGATGATTTAGAAAAATAATAGGTTTAAGGGACAAAAATAGGAGGTTTAAGGGATATGAGAATGTTAAAGTAATTCTTATATCCTTAATTCTATTATTATTGGAGGTTTTATGGAAAAGTATTCACGAATTTTAGGCGGTTTATTTGGAGTTGCTTGTGGTGACGCTCTTGGAGGAACTTTGGAGTTTTTAACACAAGAAGAAGGTAAAAAGAAATATGGATATTTAAAAGATATTATTGGCGGTGGATATTGGGATTTAGATGCAGGAGAAGTTACAGATGATACTATGATGACCATTGCAGTTGCAGAAGGTATATTAGATAATCCAGAAAATCCTATTAATTATATTGGTGAAAGATTTATGAAATGGTATTTGAGCAAACCAAAGGATATAGGAGAGATAATTGAATTTGCGTTAAAAGAATATAGCAGAAGTAAGGATTGGTCAAAGACTGCAAAATTTGTACATGATTACAGTAATGGCATGAGTGCAGGAAATGGTTCTTTAATGAGATGCATTCCAGTAGCCCTAATTTACGATAATATTAATAAGATGATTGAAATCACAGAAAAACAATCTAAGCTAACACATTGGGACGAAAAAGCTACAAGAGCTTGTGTATTTTACAACAAATTAGTTAATAAATATATAAATGACGGTTCTAAGATTCCTGTAATTAGAGATGTTATAAAAGAATATCCAGAGTATAATGTAGTTTTTAAAATGTCGAAAGAGGAATTAAATCCAAGTGGATATGTAGTAGATACAATGATATGTTCATTATGGTGTTTTATAAATACTACAACATTTGAAGATGCAGTTTGTGAGGCAGTGAATTTATGTGGGGATGCAGATACAATAGGTGCAATAACCGGTGGATTAGCAGGAGTTTATTATGGATTTGAAAATATACCTGAAAGATGGAGAGAGAGAATAGGTTTAAGGGATAAGCTGATGGAGATTGCAGGAAAAGTACAGGAATTGAAATCAATATAATTTTGTTGCGACCGCACTGATTATTTGTACAGAATTAAGGGATAAATAAATATTAGGGTTAAGGGATAAAGGATTAAGAAAAACAGAATTAAAATATTCAAGATTAAGATAAAAACAGGGATAAGGGGCAAAAGATTTATCCCTTAACTTTGTTGCAAACTATTTTTATTGAAATTATTGTAATTAATTCAATAAAAGGGGTTTACATAATATGAATATATTGGTATAATGATATCAGAAAATCAAATTTAATACTTAAGTAATATATGTTTAATGAGATTTTCTTTAAAGGTAGAGATTTTAGGGAAATAAAAAAGTGAATATAGAAAAAGGATTATTTGTATAGTTACTTAATATTTATTATTTTGTAACGAAGGTTTATTTAATTAAAGGTAAGACGATTTGCACAGAAATCAGTCTACCTATAATAAATAGGCCTTTTTTTTGTTTTATTTATTATAGGTAGACCAATTAATTTCTTTAAACATCAGAATAAATCCTAAAATCTTTATCTGCACAAACAGAGGTCATGTGACTATTTTTGCTACTGAAATTTTAGTTAGTAGCGAAGCTAAATTAATATTATAAGAATTTAAAATCAGAGGAGTGATAATTATGCTAAATAAATTTGAGATAGGTAAATTATATAATGAAGGCGTAACTAAATATCAAGAAGGTGTTATTTTTGATATTGATGATAATGGATGTAATTTGATAATACGATTTAATACACCTTCAAATAATGAAATTCAAGCAATTAAGCAAGGTAAAATTAAAATTGGATACTATACCGAAGGAGAAGCAATATTTATGCTATTCAAATTTGAAGGAATCAACTGGATTGATGCACCATATTCAGTTAAGTTATCGAAAAACCTAACTAAAATTGAGCAGATAAATGATGGACAAGGGTTAGTGATTAATATATATTTGATAGACGCGAATACAGGTATATTAAAATCCATCAGATTGGTTGGCTTACCAACCGCTTTTTCAAGAAAACTTAAATTAGCTATAGAAAAACAAATGTCAATGTCTTTTGAAAATTATAATCAAACAGTTAATACAATATACAGGAAATACACTACAAAAAAACTTGTTGATTATGCTGATTTAATTTGCAATGCATAAACGCATTAAGTTGAATTGAAAGGAAATTTAAATAATTTTAATTTAAGTTTAGGAGGAAATAACATGAATGGATATTTTGAAAAATTAGAAAAAAATGCTAAGGAAAACTGGTCAAATATTATGAGAATAGATGGAATAACAAGTTGTTATACTGTACAAGAATTTTATGCAGAAATGCAAGCACATAAAGAGGAAAGAGATAGAGCTAAAACTTTAATTGAATCAAAAATCCCAAGTATTATGACGGTTGGAAGTATGTTTAATGGAGGGATATGTAACTATTTCATTATAAATGATATGTGTTATGGAACAGTTTGTGAAAAATGTAATTCTACTGGGGCAGTAATATTGATATCAGATACAAATAATACAGTAAATTGGGACGAAAAAATACTGTTACCAAGCCTTGAATATTATTACGTTTTAGGTATTGGAGCAGATGACATAGAGTTAATAAAATATCCACCAATTCCTGTTAACTACAAAACAGATTACTGGTATTGTCCTTATTGTAATGAAATGCATAAATTCAAATATGATAGCATGTTTGGGCTAAAGTATGACCAAGAGGTAATAAAAATGGATATAGATATAAATAAGTATTTAAAAAAGGACAGTGATTTAATTCGTTTGGAACAAATAAAAAAATATTAAATAAATGAATATATAGGAATTTAACTTAAATTCCTATATATTCATTGGAAAAAAGAAATAGTTATTAAAATTTAAAATAAAAATAACCAAAACGAATAGTAGACGCAGGAATAAATTATGATTTTTGATAAAGTTTAAAAAAGAGAAATAATAATATTGAAAGATACAGAAGAAATAGATGTATATGAGGATGCGGTTCCAATTTATGATAGCGAGATTGATTTGACGAAAGTATTTAAGATAGAGATTTTAGGAAAATGAAAAAAATAAATATAGAAAAAGGATTATTTGTATAGTTATATAACATTAACTGTTTTGTAACGAAGGTTTATTTAATTAATGGAAGACTATTTTTAAAGTCATTGGTCTACCTGTAATAAATAGACCTTTTTTGTTTTTATTATAGGTAGACAACTTAATTTCTTTAAACCTCAGAATAGAGCTTAGAATTTTATAATGATACTCAGGGAAGTTATATAATTATTTAAACATTTATAAATTTTATAAATAACTAAGTAAAATAAAGAGAATTATAAAAATATTAAAAATTCGAAGGAGTATAAAAATATGGGATACAACATTTATTATGAAGGAATTGTAAATATAGATAAGCCATTAGATGATAGAACTTATGAAATAATTATGGGTTTAGTTAAAACAAGAAGGATGATATGGGATGCTAAGAAATTAGAAGAAGATGGCATTGCAAGAAGAGAGGAAATAGGAAATGCAGGAGAGTTTTTCTTTGGTATAGAGGGATTAATGGGGAATAAATTAATAGAATTTGAAGAAAAGTATGTAATTGACCACAATCGTCCTCCAATGCAACAACCTGAATTGTGGGGCGTTTGGAACGTTACAGAAGATAGAATTGGGTTAATATGGAATAGAAATGAAAAATCATATGGCGGCCACGAGTGGTTACAATATATAGTTAAGAAAATATTGGTGCCGAGAGGGTATTATCCAAGCGGTACTATAAATTGGTTTACTGAAGAAAATATGTTTGATAATGAATGGCATACCGTTGTAGAGGGTAATTCTGTTAGAAAATACAGAGGGTATAGTAATAAGGAAAAAGAACCAGATATCAATGCTTGGGATGAAGAAGAAATAGAGCTATATGAGAAATATCATCAAGAATGGATTAAGAATCTTATAAATAAGAAGATAGAATTTCTTCATGAAAGCTTAGCTTGCATAGATGACAACACAACTTCAAAGAAGGTACTTTCATTTAATATTTATTTTGAAAATAATATTGTACAAGCAGTTTTTGATAGAAAAAGCATTTGTAAGGCTCAGTACTTATATTTAAATTTGAGAGAAGAGAATGGAATTATAATTTCAGATGAAGCTCTTAATAAAAATAAACTTATTAAAGATGCTGATAAATTAAAGGAAATACAAATAATTATTGAAAAATATATATCAGAAACACCAGATTACCTTGAAGATTCAATTAGATGATTTAGAAGTTAAAAATTAAGTGGAGGAATAAATAATGAGTAATATTAAAGCAGGATGTAAGGAAAGTGTTAAATTATTCAATGGAATTAAGGTTACTAATAGAGCAGTAAGCATTTTAACTACAGAATATAAAGTGAATTTAGAAAATTTAACAGCAGAAGAATTAAAAAAATTATTAATAGAAGCTAAAGAAGATAAAAATATAATGGTAGATGGAAATTACGAAGATGCTGTATGGACTGAATATGATATTCAACCTATATGTTGCATAGATGGTATGGATGATTTTTGTAAAATAGAAGAATTAAAAATATACGTGACCAGTGATTTACATGATGGAGAATACTATCTATATGGTGAATTTGGAGATGCATCTGTATTTTTAGATTGTTACGTAGGATTATGTGAATGTGATGATGCAGAATTAGCTAATAAAACATTTAATGAGAACTTGAATGATATTTATTGGTATGATGAAGAGAATGAGTTAAAGCAGGCTGTAGATAATATATTAAATCAAATAAAGGATGAGATTGAAGGCGAAGATGTTATACTTTTAAGCGGAAGTGGACGTACTTCGCTGGAAAACGAAATAAAAAAGCTTGTAGATTATAATGAAGCAGATTATGAGGTTATGGGATATTATTCTGGAGAAGAAATTTATAGGATAAAAAACAAATTATATTATTTAACTGATGATAGTTATACTTGTAATTATGATTATTATTGGAAATTACAAGAACTTGGACCAAAAGGGTATGAACATTTTAAAATGAAATAAATACTTTTAAAGATAAAAAGAAAATTAAGCAGGTCAAAATTAAAAGGGTTGTTTTAAGGAAAAAAAATAGAGTTCAAAATTAAAGTTAGTTTTGAACTCTATTTTTGCTTAAATCAAAGGTTTAAGAGTATTTTAATTATAAATCATATGGAGTTTACAAGAAAATACAATATTAAATAGAAGATATTGGTATTGTCATTGCATTTAAGCTATAATTATAGCAAACATTTTTTATAAAAGTAGTGAGGGATGAAAATGAATATTTTTAACGTTCTTAGTCAAGGTAAAGGTAGCATAAATGAAGAAAATATGAGTGCAATGTTAGCCTTTTTGCTTTCAGATAGTCAAACTCATGGTTTAGGTGACGTTTTTCTAAAAAGATTTTTAATGCTCGTATCAGAAAAAACGAATCATACATCAGATTTTGATAAATTAATAAATGATAATAATTTAAAAATTGATGTATTATTGGAGTCCCCATATCAAATTGATAATGGTAAAAAAAGAATAGTAGATATTGAACTTAGGTTGAATATAAAACAATTTAATAAGAACATTAATGAGTATGAGTTTAAGGAAGTTAAAAGGGTTTGTATTGAAAATAAAGTTAAATATCAATCTGTTGATACTACTCAATTTAAGGAAGAATTTGAAGGGATTCAGAATGATATTGAGGATGATAGTAATATAGAAATAATAATGGTATTTTTAACACCATATTTTGCAAAGGAAAAATATGAGAGGGAGTATAATGAATTAAGCCAAGAATTACTTGGAGCTAACAAGAAGGTCTGGATAAATTGGTCTAATGAGAATGATAATTGTATAACTAAAATTATTACTGATTTATTAAGGGATGAAAGCAATGCAGAAATTAATCCAATAAATGAATATATAAGACATACTTTAAAAGCATTTGTAAGACATATAATAGAAACTACAACTAAAAGTATAGCTAAGAGATTAAGTTCTAATGATGATGCTGAAGAACATATGAAAGAATCAATTGAAATCAATATTAAAAATAAAAATTATATTATTGAAATGTATGAAAGCGGTACTATTAGGGTGTTTAATCTTGAAAAACAAGAATATGAGATTGCTAAACCTTTACTAAGAAAAATAATTGAAGAGAAAAAACTAAGCGTAAATTTAAACTCTTCAACAGGAAACCACAAAAATACAAGACAGCTTGGTAAAGATGTTATATCTGAATTAAAAAAGTTTAAAGTATAATATTGGATTAAAACGTAATTGTAAATGGGTGTGAAATAAAAGTAGCATAATGAAGAGAGGAAATTAATAATGGATTTTAAAGATAGAGCAAAAAAATTAAAATCAGATATACCTGCTTTATTTATTGCTTTGAATAAAAAAGAAACACCAGTAATAGCAAAGATTTTTGCAGGAATTGCAATTGCATATGCCTTGTCACCTATTGACATTATACCTGATTTTATACCAGTAATAGGTTTGTTAGATGACATAATTTTAGTCCCAATACTTATAGCAATAACAATAAAATTTATACCAGAAGAAATATTTACGCAGTGTAAATTTGAAGCAGAAAACTTATGGAGTGAAGGAAAACCTAAAAAATGGTATTTTGCTATTCCAATTATTTTAGTATGGGTGTTATTAATATTTTTAATTATTAAATTAGTTGTTGTAACAAAGTAAATTATTGTAAAAATTATTTATATAATTCTTATTGTAATATGACAACCTAATGTCATATTAAGTGTGATATATTTTACCTATAAATTCAATAGAAAGTAGGAAAATTATGAAATTTGAATGGAAAAAGCAAGAAAAAGATTTATACTTACCGAAAGAGAAACCAGATTTAATAACAGTACCAGAACAAAAATTTTTTATGGTAAGCGGAAAAGGAAATCCCAATGATGAAGAGTTCTCTGAAAAAATAGGCATATTATATTCTTTAGCCTATGCTGTTAGAATGATGCCAAAACAAGGGTACACACCAGATGGTTATTTTGAATATACAGTTTATCCACTTGAGGGGATATGGGATTTAACTGAAGAAGGTAAACAATTTAATACATTAAATAAAGATGAATTGTTGTATACCATAATGATTAGACAACCTGATTTTGTAACGCAAGAAGTTGTTAATAAAGCGTTTGAAAATGTTAGGAAGAAAAAACCACATCATTTATTAGACGATGTAACTTTTGAAACTATTGAAGATGGATTATCTGTTCAAATGATGCACATTGGTCCGTATGATGATGAACCACAAAGTTTTGAACAAATGAAAAAATTTATAAAAGAAAATAATCTTGAAATAATAACTCTAAAACATAGGGAAATTTATCTTTCAGATGCACGAAAAACTGAAAAATCAAAATTGAAAACAGTTTTAAGATATATGGTTTGTTACAGATAATGAGTATAAAATTTAATTATAGATAGTTCTAAATATTCTTAAAAAGAGTAATAATCAAGAGTTTATAGTTGCTACAACCTTGCAATTTTGTGTGTAGATTCTGATTTTAGCTTAATAGCCAATATAGTCCATTTTAAATTACAAACTGAAGAATGGTTAAATTATTGAGGTAGGGGAAATATTAAAAGTGTATGTTTGGATTATAAGTATTTTCGTTGTAATCATATATTTATTTATAGGCAAAAAAATCTACAATTACCAATAAAACTGAAACAATATATAATCAAAAGCGAAGTAATTGCTATCTGTTAGTAATTTATAAAAAAATTGGACAACAACTATAGAAAGAGAGATTTAAGTATAGTAAAAAGGAAATGGACAAAAGAAGAAATTAAAGATTACAGAAAAATGAAAGGTATTTTTTTCTACTGTAATAAGGAGGATTCCAATTTTCTTGTTCCAAAGGCATACGGAATTGGATGGACAGTCAACTGGGCAAACCCAATTTCGTGGATTTTTGCTTTGGCGGTTATTGGTATTATTGTTTTGCGTGTATTTTTTACGTGAGTTAAATGAACAAATTAGTTGCAAAAATATATTCTATAATTAATTTAAAGAGAAGTGTTTTTATATTTCATTTATGTATGAAGGGCAGTGAGAAGCAATAATGAATAAATCAAAATTTTACCCAATTATCATGGCGTTATTAGCATCAATTTTATTTGGAGCAAGTGCTCCTATAACAAAAATACTTTTAGGTCAAATTGAACCCATTCCTCTTGCTTCACTTTTATATCTCGGTAGTGGATTGGGTTTGTTAGTTTTTCAGATTATTAACTTAATAATAAAAAAACAAGTGATAAATGAAGCACCTTTGAAGAAAAAGGATTTTATATGGCTCTTTGGTGCAATTATTTCAGGGGGAATTATAGCACCTATTATTCTGTTAAGCAGTCTTAAAACAACTCCTGCTTCAACTGCTTCACTGTTGTTAAATTTTGAAGGAGTTGCAACTACGATAATTGCAATAATCTTTTTTAAAGAAAATGCAGGAAAACAAATTTTAAGTGCTGTAGTATTAATTACGCTTGCAAGTATTGTTTTATCATGGGATTTAAAAAATCAATGGGGATTTTCAATAGGTTCTTTAGGAATAATTTTGGCTTGTTTTTGTTGGGGAATTGACAATAATTTTACAAGGAATATTTCCTCGAAAAATCCATTTTCTATTGTTACAATAAAAGGAATTATAGCAGGTTCATTTTCTCTTATTTTATCTATAATACTAAAAAATCAAATCCCAGACTTGAAAGTTATAATAATAGCTATGATTATTGGATTTTTTTGCTATGGTTTAAGTATTGTATTATTTGTATTTGCTATGAGAGATTTAGGAAGCACAAGAACCAGTGCATTATTTGGAACTGCTCCATTTATTGGTTCTGTTTTATCTTTAATTTTATTAGGTGATATTCCGAGTAATATGTTTTTTATATCATTACCTATTATGATTATTGGAGCAGTGCTTTTACTAAAGGAAGAACATCAGCATAATCATATACATGAAGTAATTGAACATGAGCATAGACATAATCATAATGATGGACACCATGGTCATGAACATTCTGCTGAGCAGATTAGTGTAAAGGATTATCACTCACACTTACATACGCACACGGTAATAGAACATAATCATCAACATTCACCAGATATTCATCATAGACATGTACATTGATTTTTAAAGCATAATATCTCAAAAGTATTTTTGATTTTAATTTGGAATATTCTTTTATTGTGAATTTATAAGTTGTTTTATAATTGGGGGGAAATAAAATGAAAAAGCGCTTGAAAATAATTTGTATTGTCTTAGCAGTAATACTATCAGGTTTTATATTATGTTATGTTGGTTTTTTAGCACCTTATAATTTAAAGGATTTAACCAGAATAGATATTCAAAGTTTTAGTAAATCTCATGCTGGGGAGCTAAGTGAATACTTTGATAACTATACAGTAAGCAAAGTAAAATATTTAGGTAATGAGTCTTATGAAGTATTTACAGATAAGGGTGAATTTATAGTAATTGCTGATTATTCTGACAACGACCTTTGGAAGTATAAAATATTTAAGTATGATGATGAATACCAGTATTTTTCAAATCGTATGTAATGTTTTTGAGTTCACCATCTTCTTAAAGTGTGTCACAATGGTAATTTATGGCGAATGCTATTTATATAACAGGGAGGAAATAACTTATGACGGAAAAAGAAAAAATGCTAACTGGAAAAACATATAAATCATTTGATGAAGAACTATTAGGAGAACGTCAATATGCAAAAGAAATGATATTTGAATTTAATTCCTTACGTCCAAGTGAAATTGAAAAGCGAAATGAAATTATAAAAAAATTATTTAGTAAGGTTAGTGATAATTTCTTTATAGAGCCACCATTTAGATGTGACTATGGGTATAATATTTCTATTGGAGAAAATTTTTATACTAACTACAATTGCACTATTTTAGACTGTGCGAAGGTTACAATTGGAGATAATGTTTTGTTTGCACCAAACGTAAGCCTTTTTACAGCAGGTCATCCAATTCATTTTGAACCACGAAATGCAGGAATTGAATATGCTTTTCCTATTACTATAGGGGATAATGTCTGGATAGGAGGCGGTGTTATTGTAAATCCGGGAATTACTATTGGTGATAATGTAGTGATTGGTTCTGGTAGTGTTGTAACTAAAGATATTCCATCTAATTCTATAGCAGTAGGTAATCATTGTAAAGTAATACGAGAAATCATTGATGAGGACAAAAAATACTACTTTAAAAACTTTAAAATTGAATGAATAACTTAGATGTGAGATGTGAATATAATTTTTGGTTCATATAGTGCACAAAATTCTAAATTGTGGCACAGCAGTAATAATCTTATACGCAGATTAATCATGTTAGATGAAGGAGGTAAAAAAAGTGAAACTAAAAGTTTTAGTAGATAACAATACATACATTGACCAATATTATTGTGGTGAACCTGCTGTTTCATATTATATTGAAGATGAAGATATTAGATTATTATTAGATGTAGGATATTCTGATTTATTTATTAAAAACTCAAATGCGTTAGGCATAGATTTAGAAAATGTAACTACTATTGTTATTTCACATGGTCATGATGACCACACAAGAGGATTAAAATACTATTTTGAACAAAATAATAAAAATAATGTTTCTATTATTGCTCACCCAGATACATTTAAAGAAAAGGTGATAGGCAATTTAAAAATTTGTTCTCCTATTTTACAAGAAGAACTAAAAGAAAAATGCAATCTAATTCTTTCGAAAGAACCTAAAAAAGTTAGCAAACATATAACTTTTTTAGGGGAAATACCACAAATAAATAATTTTGAGAATAGAAAATCTATTGGTAAACAAATTGTTGATAAAACTTTAATGGATGATTATGTTATGGATGATACAGCACTTGTATATAAAAGTGAAAATGGTATTTATATTATTACAGGATGTTCTCATAGTGGAATATGCAATATAATAGAATATGCAAAACAAGTATGTAAAGATAATAGAGTATTAGGAATTATAGGAGGATTTCATTTATTTGAAGTAACTGAACAGGTTAATAGAACTATAGATTATCTAAAAAAGAACAACATAAAGGAATTATATCCTTGCCATTGTACTTCATTTGTTGTTAAAGCAGAAATACATAAATCTTTGCCAGTTAAAGAAGTTGGCGTAGGGTTAGAAATAAACTGGTAAAGGCATAAAAAATATATATTATGGATTATAGTTATATTATTACAATAGGCAATCTTCTAATTTTACTAAGGAGTGATTAAATGCAAAATATAGATTTGATAGCATTAAAAGGAAAAATATTTAGACATTTTAAGGGTGACTTGTATTTGCTTATAGATATGGCAGAGCATACAGAAACAGGAGAAAAAGTGGTTATATATAAAGCACTATATGGAGATTGTGGGGTATATGCAAGACCTATTAATATATTTCTAAGTGAAGTAGATAAGATGAAATATCCTAATGTTACACAGAAATATAGGTTTGAACCAGTAATTATTAAGAGCATTAAGTAGTACACCTTCTTTGGGCAATTTTAATGGTAATTAATTACAAAAATACTTTAAGTTGTAGTAGTAACAGAGGAGGAATAAGCATGGTACAGATTTATGATGATAGATACAAGCAAGAGGTTCTTGAGTTAATTTTACATGTTCAAAATGTAGAATATGGGGTTGACCTCAGCATTGAAGACCAACCTGATATTTTGGATATAATTAAGAATTATATAAATGATGACGGGTGTTTTTGGATTGCATTAAATGAGCATGGTAAAGTAATAGGGTCAATAGGTTTGCAAAGGAAAAGTGAGAAAGTAGCAGTATTGAAAAAATTCTTTGTTTACAACGAGTATAGAGGAAAAGAGCATGGTGTGGGTGCGTTACTTTACAATTATTTGTTAAGTTTTGCAAAGGAAAGAGGGATATCTATAATAATTTTAGATACTCCATCAGTAGCTACAAGGTCACATAGTTTTTATAAAAAGGTAGGATTTAAAGAAATAACTAAAGACGATTTGCCAATCTCATATGATTATCCTGATAGAAACTCAATATTATTTCTACTGGACATATAATAGCAATTGAATTTATTTAAGTTAATACATAATAAGTTATAACTATTTTTATAAACTATATTGACAAGCTATGGTAAATATTATAAAATAAATCCATAATTTAATTAAAGATTAGCAATGCTGGTCTTGTTTTAGAAATTTTATAGAAATTGAATATGGTGAAACAAAAAATGTTTCAATAGATTTTTTAATGATGCACAACCAGTGCGTCTAAATCCAAAATCACCATAAACAAACTATAAATATAAAATTTCTAAAGCAAGACCTTTTTTTGTTCTTTGAAAATTGCACAGCGTCAGAACTTATGCCAAGGGCTGTAGAGAGTTTTGAGCATTTAGATAGTCTCTCATCTGACTTTAATAAGGATGATGGGAGCAGGGAATTCGCAACAATTATAAAGCATTAAAATCACTTAATATATTGTCAATGGAGAAGAAGGTTTAATAAAAATAGAAGTAGATTATTAGATAAATGAGGAATTAAAAAGATTAAAGTTAAAAATACAAAAATATTAAATAAAAGGATGGGATATGTTATGGAAGAATTAGAAACAAGATATTTAGAATATGATGATAATACATGGGTTGGAAGAGGAAATGATAAGAGAATTGCATTTAAGACCTATATAAAAGTAGACAAGATATATACTGAAAAATTAGAAGTCATTAGAAAGGTTTTAAATGTATATTTTAAGGAAAAAGAAAAGAGACAAGAATTTAACCTTAAAATGTTTTTAGACTGCTTTGATTATTATGGGATTGAAGTTAAGATTGAAAATCATCTTACAAAGGCAGAGCATTTTAATTTTGTTATCAATAATAAAGAAAGTTTTGAAACAGAGCTGGGACTTTTAGAAACTAAAGATTCGTATTTCTTAAACATAAAATTAATATGTATGAAAAAAGCAAATGTATTATGTGAAGAAAACGGAATTTCTAAAGGTGAAATAATATTAAGAAGTTTTAAAGTAAATGATTCAAATAAGTTTCAGGCATATATCAAAGTTAATAAAAATAGAGAAGACGAAAATAAAAAATCATATTTCATATTGAAAAAAATATTTTGCTATACTCAAGGGAATGGAACTTCATTTTTGTGTTTAGAAAAACAAATGGAGGAATATTACAATTATGAATTTAAGTTTTCTAAAATTTATAAAAAAGATGAGGAAGCATATAACAAATTAATAAAGTATGCTGGTAAATTTGAGATTAGACCAACATTAATTGATTCATATTCTGAAGCAAAACTAATATTGGAGTTTGTCTCTGATAAAAGAAGAGGATATTGAAAGCTATAAAAATAATATGTATAAATATTTTATAGTATAAAAAACATGAATGACAGGAGAAATCTGTTAAGTTGATTGGTTTATACTATGTATAGAAGGAATATTAATAGAACACAAATAATAGATATAGTGCATAAATATAGTTATAAAATCTCACCTCCTCCAGTATAACATAATATCAAGAATAACACTGGAGGTAGTTAATTATGTCAAAGAAAACAATGAATAAAAATGCACAAGAAGAGTTCTTAAGGTTAACTTTAAGTGAACAAATAGAACTACTAAATAATAAAATTTCAACTGGTGGCACTGAAGCTATATCAGATTTAGGATTTAGTTATACATGGGTCACGGGAAAAATGGCAGAGCAAGGCTGTTTCTACGTAGCATCCATTAAGAAGTTTATAAAAGAAGATATAGCAAGCTCTTTTACAGACAAAGAAGTAGCAGTATTAAGAGCTATGATACAAGATTATGATAAGTTTAAAAATGCTAAATCTGATATAAGAATGAGTGCAGGAACTTGTGGAGAAAAACTTACCACGAGAAGTATAACATTAGATTCGCAGATTAATTTAGATTGGAATAAATTCTGTAAAAATAATTCTTTTGTTTCTAACAAAGATTTAGTGAGTTATGCACTAAAGAGTTTTATGTCAAAATACGGAGAGAGCTAAAGAGCAAAGCTCTTTGGCTCTCAGGATAAAGGGGTAAGTTAGAATTAAGGGATGCAGAATTAGGTGTATAGAATTAAGAAGGGAAGAATTAAAGAATTCAGGATTAAGGGATAAGGGTTCAATTGAAAATATATTTATTATATGAAGATAAACATTATACAAAATATGTATTTACATAATGTTTATTTAATGGTAAAATATAATAAATAATTTAATATTGAATTAGTTCATAAAGGGCTTAGTACATGAATGTGTATTCACGATTGTAATAAGAGTTTGTTATTTAAAGGAAAAGACTATTAGAGTGTTAATAGTCTATATTTAATTAACAAGCTCTTATTTTTTTTATTAAAAATAAGGAGAAAAGAGATATGGAGAATTACTCTGTTAAAGACTTTAGAAGTCTTATTGTTTACAAAAGAACCTTGGAATTATATAAGGTTGCAACTACAAATGAAGATTATGATGAATCTAATAGATTTAAGATAAAAAAAGCAATTAGCAGGATTGCACAATATATTGCTAAAAGTACAGGAGATTGCTTATACCTTAATTCCGTCATCTATGACCTGAATAAGGCTCTAAAGTGGACTTACGAAGCAGACAAGCTGTTAAAGACTAAAGTTGAAAAGAATGAACTATCACAAATTAGAAAAATGGTTTTTGGATTAAAAAAGAAAATGGAGGAAGTAAAGAAATGAAGACAATTATAGATGCTGAAACTGATTATTTAGAGGAATTAGAAGAAAAAGATATTATAATTAAAGATTTCAGAAAGCTTAAAGCCTATCAGCTAAGTTTGAAATTTATTAAACAATGTTTAGAAGTAATAAATTCATTGCCACCTTGCGAGGAATATATACTGAAACAGCAGTTATTGCGCGCAAGTGAGGGCGTGGCCGCCCAGATATGTGAAGGAAATTCGCAGTTATATAAAAAGCGAGAGGTATCATTTATGTCTATTGCGATAGGAAGTCTATGTGAGAGTCAATGCCATTTAGATATAGCTCTTATTAATGGGTATATAACAAAAGAGATGCATGCTGAAATTGAAGCTACTGCAATTGAAATCAAGAAATTATTAGTTACGTATATTAGAAATCTATTAAGTTCTGGAGATGCGGTCAAAAGTTAAAAAATGCATGATAGGTAGTAAATATCTATCATGCAAAAAATAAGTACAAAAAGTCGGTCGTATAACTATTTTTATAATTCTTTTAATTATCAATGTTAATTATAAAAATCCCACTTCACATATTAAATTATAGTTAAGACTATCAATTACTATTCCTCCGGGTAACTAATTGATAAACATTGAAATATTAAAGAGTTAAATAGAAAAGAACTTGTGTTATATAAGTAATGTTATTTATATAATTACAATTTCAAGATTTAGAATATATAAATCTAAAGAGCTAAGTTACTGATAAGTTGTTATCACAAACCTAAGTGAGTTGATATCATAAACCAAAAATGGAGCATTTAAAATATAACAACTATATAAAAGCAGATGGCAATTTGAAGATGCTCCATTCGATTTACATTATTTTAATTTTAGCATTTATCCAAAATGTAGTGCTTAAAGCAAGGTTTTAGCAATACCTTAAGTTTTTGTTTATGATATAAAACTTAAAGTAATTTGTGAAATAAATCTAAATAGAGCATTTAAGAGAGAGTAACTTATATATAAACCAGATAGCTATTGTAAAATGCTCCATTCGTTTTAATCTGTTTTAATGTTGGCAGTTATCTCAAGTGTAGTGATTAAATCAGCATGTCAGTAATATTTCAAAGTTCTATTTGTAATATTAAACTAAAAGTAACTGGTGCAATAAGCCTAAATGGAGCATTTAAGAGATGGTAACTTAATATAAACCAGATAGCGATTGTAAAATGCTCCATTCGTTTTAATCTGTTTTAATTATAGCAGTTATCTTAAGTGCAGTGATTAAATCAGCATGTCAGTAATAGTCCAAAGTTTTATTTGCAATATTTAAACTCAAAGCAACTGGTGTAATAAACCTAAATGGAGCATTTAAGATATGCCAACTTATATATAAACCAAATAGCGATTGAAGATGCTCCATTCCATTTAATCTGTTTAAATTTAGGCACTTATTCCAAATGTAGTGGTTAAAGCAAGGTTTTGTAAATGTCTCAAATTTTTATTTGTGATATTAACTTAAAGTAATTTGTTTCATAAGCTCAAAATGGAGCATTTAAAATATAACAACTCCATATATAAAGCAGGTAGCAATTTGAAGATGCTCCATTCGATTTACATTATTTGAATTTTGCCATTTATTCAAAATGCAGTGCTTAACACAAAGTTTTAGCAATACATTAAGATGTATTTTGCTAAGATATACAATCAAAATAGAAAAAATCATATCTACTAATAGTAAAGTAGATTTTCGTATTAAATTTAAATTATTAAAAGTGAAAAAGAAAGGAAAAATAAAAAATGTTAAATAGAAAAGCTATAAATAAGCATAAACAAAATAAGGAAATAGCATTATTAAAAAATGATAAAAAATTATTGAAAGATACAAATGAAGAATTTACAAAAGAATTTATAGACCATATTAATATGCTTCAAAAAGTAATTCAAAATTTGAAAAATGAATGTAAAATAGACATAAATCTTTATCAAGAGAATATAAAAAATAATAAATTAAGTAAGACAGTAAAAACATCTGATGAAGCAATAGAACTTATAAATAATACTAATTTATTTAAATATTTTGGTTTTAATTATAATGAAAAAGAAGTTTTTAAATTAGATGTACCAGTGGAAGTTAAATATATAGCTTATAAAATAAATAATACTAAAGAGGAATATGAAAATAGAATAAATGAATTATCTGAAAAATATGGCTTAAATAATAGTAAGCGTCAAAATTTTGGTACCTATTTTAAAATTTTCATATGTATTAAAATATCCCAGTAAGGTAGTTATCTTTACTGGGATTAATTTTATTTCTTATCTTTAATCTTCATATTTTCAGGAATATTATTTGACCAAGGCATAAGATTTTCTAGGCTTTCGCCATCGGATAAATCTATCTTAGATAGATTATCAAATAGATAAACTAAGTATCTTTCTATAACTAGTTTATTAGCCTTAGCAGTTTCAACAATGCTATAAATAGTAGCACTAGAAGTGGCGCCTTTAGCCGTATTTGCAAACAAGAAGTTTTTTCTTCCTATAACAAAGGGCTTAATTGCTCTTTCAGCAGCATTATTGTCAACTTCTATAGAACCATCTAATAATACGTTTTTTAATCCTGGTAAATGCTTTTTAGCATACTCAAGTGCTTTACCTAATGGACTTCTTGGAAGAGCATTTTTGATTTCTATTTCAACATATTCAATAAATTTATCTATGATTGGTGTTAATTGCTTAGATCTTACTTTAAATCTAACATCATAGTAATTTTCATCACTTGAATAAGATTCTCTAAGCTCTTTTTCTAGTTTATAAATTTGTTCACAATAATTAAACCCTATTATTGCTCTAGAATTTTTTAGGGCTTCTTCATCTAAATCAACTATTATGTTATGAAAGTATCTTCTTATATGAGCTAGGCAATATACTCTTGTGGCGTTGCTAACGGAATTATAACCACTATAACCATCAGTTTGCAGAAAACCTTTGAAATCTCCTAAGAAACTTTTAGGACAAGAGCTTGATCTAGTGCTTTGGTAATCATACAAAATTACTGGACCTAATTCAGTTTCATTCATGTATAACCACATGTATTTCTTAGATTTAGAATCTTTTCCATTATCATTAATTACTTTAAGAGTAGTTTCATCAGCATGAATATAATTTCTATCAAGTAATTCTTTTTTCATATGATTATATATTGGTTCTAAAGCTTCCGCTGCGGACATAGTCCAGTTACATAGAGTTTGTCTTGAAAGGGTAGCTCCCATCATATCAAAGTAAGTTTCTTGCCTATAAAGTGGCATAGCATGCTGATATTTAAGTATAATGGTATGGGCAATTAACTCATTAGAAGCCATGCTATTATAAAAAATAGTTTGTGGAATTGGTGCTGAAATTATATTACTCTCACCTGTTTCTTTTTCGCATGATTTACAAGCATAGCTGTAAATCACGTGTTCTTCGACTACAAGCTTAGGAGGAATATATCTAATAATCTCTTTTCTAGATTTTACTCCAATTTCCGTAAGTGGTTCACCACAATCCCTGCAGTTAAGATTATCACCTTCTAATTTATGTTCAATAATAACTCTTTCTAAGTTTGCTAAATTATCTTTTTTCCCTATGTAATTATTTTTCTTAGATCTTTTATATGTAATTTCCTCTAAAGTAGGTTCTTCTACGTTTGAATCACTAAATTTTTCAGCTTCGTTAAAAAGAGATAATTGGTTTACGTCTACTTGCTCACTAGACGCTCCAAATATCTTCCTATTTTTATTTGATATGACACCTTTTAAGAATTCTAACTCATTTTTAAGTTTTTTTATTTCTTCATCTTTTGAGTTTAATTCTTTTTCCATAACTTCAACTTTTTCAATTAACGATTTAGTAGTTTCATCAAGTTCATTTGTAAGAATTTCGTGATTCATAATTACCTCTTTAACATCTATTTTATAAATTAATTATACCACAAAAACCCTTGAAAATAAAGGCATTTCAAGGGTTTTTAAGATTGTTATTCAAAAGCAATTACTTGATTTTATAGATTTAAATTTAGACGTTGTTCTTACTTCGTAGCCTTTCAGAATCCAGCGTAATTCTTCAACATTTACTTTTAGAGCTTCATCTGTAGTTATTGGCCATTTGAAGCGATTCGCTTCTAAACGGTGATAATATAACCAAAAACCTTCATCAAAGTGGAGAATCTTTAATTTATCCATTTGCTTGTTACAAAAAACAAATAATGCTTTTTCAAATGGATCTAACTTGAATTGATTTTTGACAATCATAACTAGTCCATCAATGCTTTTTCTTAAATCCGTGTAGCCGCAGGCAAGATAAACTTTTTCTACTTTATCTATATTTAACATTTTGCAGCTAACTCTTTGATTATTGAATATATTAAAGTAGTTTCACTAACCGGAATAGTTATATTAGCAGTTCCGATAGTAATTTTAACTTCCTTTGAATTTAAGATATTTTTTTCT
This sequence comes from Clostridium sp., assembly GCF_021372645.1. GTDB lineage: Bacteria > Bacillota > Clostridia > Clostridiales > Clostridiaceae > Clostridium. Next base: position 38,479 of record NZ_JAJFUC010000068.1, read on the forward strand.
ATATTATCTTGCTTAGTATTTAATGAAACAGCATGAAAAACAGGTGTTGTAGGATTTGTTGTAGTTAATCTTTTTTTATGATAATAAAATTGGCTTTTGGAAAGTTTATTTTCTATACAAAAATCTTTTAAAGTTATTGTGCCTTTATAGGAATTAAATTTATTGATGCATTCTTCCCAACTGGCATTATCTAATTTTCTAGACATATTAGTCCTCCCATTAATAATTATTTAATTTAACTTTATCAATGAGAGGACAGGCTATCTAGATACTTAATTTTTTACGCTTACGTATAAGTATTTAGTCTTTTAAGAAACTATAAATGTGACCATACTAATTCCTAAGGATGTTGAATTAGTATGGTCGAGTATAATACAAGGTAATAAAATTGTACATGACATAAAATATCATGTCATATGGGTAACAGAATCATAGATATAAAGTATTGAATTTTTTTGAAATTAGTTCCAATTTAGTTCTAAAACTTTTTCAACGAATACTTGTGCAATATATGCATCAAATTGAGTACCTGCATTTATTTTTAGCTCGTTTATAGCATCTTCAATATTTAATGTATTCCCATATGTATTATTAGAAGTCATTGATTGGTAAGCATCGACAATATGAATAATCCTTGAGAAGAGAGGGATTTTAGTACCCTTAAGTCCTTTGGGGTATCCCTTGCCATCTATTCTCTCGTGATGATATAACACGCATTCAGCTATATTTTTATATTTATTTAAATAATTAAGTATTTTATATCCAATTTCACAATGGCGTTTTACTTCTTTCCATTCGTATTCATTGAGGTTATTAGGTTTTGATAAAATTTTGTAATCAATATCTACTTTTCCGATGTCGTGTAATAAGCCGGCTAATTCAAGTTGGTCAACTTCATCTTGACTCAAATCTAATGCAATGCCTAACCTTTTACTAAGAGAACTTACTTCTTTACCATGTAATTGTTCTACTAAATTTTTATCATATAAGATTGAATTCAAATGTTTTATTAGATTAATTTCAAAAACATCTCTACCAAGAAGCTTTTGACTATACATATAATCATCAGCCTTATTATATACTTCTTCAAGTAATTCATTAGCATTATATTTTGTCGCAAAACCAAATGAAACTGATAAAATACCTTTATCAAGGTGTTGAATTGATATGGATTTTTGAATTTTACTGATTATTTTTTCTAATTGTATAGAGCTTGTTTTAGGAAGCAATATATAAAATTCATCACCGCCAATTCTTGCAACAACGTCTTGTTTTCGGCAGTTTTGCTTTAAAACTTCTGCAAAAGCTTTAATAAGCTTATCTCCCTCTGTATGTCCAAATACATCATTGGTGAATTTTAAACCATTCACATCTGCCATAATAACAGAAATCGGATAGTTACTTTCGGTATCCATTTGTTTTAATTGTTCTTCATAAAACCTTCTGTTATAAAGTCCAGTCAATTCATCATGATAACTTAAAAATATATTACGTTCTTCCGCCTTTTTAAGTGCTGTAATGTTAAGTACAAAGCAAGTTAATCCAATTACTTTTCCATCACTTGAGATTATTGGAGAGTAATAGTCTTGCCAATATAAACGAGAATATTTATTATCACCATATTCCTCTACAATACTAAAACTTTCACCATTCAAAGCCCTGTCAAAGTTTTCTCTTGCTTTTTTGCGGTCTTCATCATAACCAATAACATCTAACATATTCATACCTTTTTTTATTTCTTTTTTCCATATATTTAAAATAACTTTTTTGTGTATATTATTAAAAGCGGTATAGCAATAATTTGTATCTAAAGAAAAAACTATTACATCTGGAGAACTTTCTAAAATTGCAGATAATAATATATTTGACATTTCTATTTTATTTTTTGAATCTATCAATTTAGTTAAGAAATTTTTTATAAGTTGGAAATTTATTACCGAAGTCACAAGTACAAAAATCCATCCTTTAACAATACTTATAGTCAAAGTGAGTGAGCTGTTATGAAATATGGCCATTACCATTTTATCAGAGAATAATATCCATAATGATGATATTAAAATATAAATATATGTTATCTTCAAAGCGAGACTATTTGCACTGACTTCATTTTTGCTAAGAAATTTTTTTAAGAAAAATAAATAATGCTTCTTTTTCTTGCTTTCGTAAGAGTTAATTTTTATCATTTTTTAAAGTTGTAACCTCCTATACTAAGCTGTTATTAATTTGATAATAATTGGATTGTTGCGATGATGTAATATAGTAAATTAGTGAAAATTAACTAATATATATTATTAATAATATATATTAGTTAATAATATGTCAAATAAAGAAGAATGGTTGAATATTAACTAAATTTGTATAAGATAGAAGCCCTAAGTGAGATTGCAGTATCACAAGTAAATGTAAATATAGGAGAATTGATAAAAAAATCAATTCCTGAAATTGAAAATAAAAATATACCTAAAATAATTAATGTAAAAAATGAAAGTACATCATTAAGTGATTTTCATAATAGAATGAGAAAAGCTTAGAAGTAGAAAATTCTTCTGTAATTCAAGATATTACGTGTTATTTAGAAACAAACACTAAAAAACTCAAAATAGATTTAGAGTAGTTGAATTTACTGATTATTATGGTAAGAATTTGAAGTGAGAAATTGATTAATCAACACTTGTGGCAACATATATAACAAAGAGAAAAAATAAGAAAAATTAAATGAAAAGAATGACTAACTCAAGTAAAAAAGGGTTGAGGTACAATAGCCTTAGCTCTTTTTTGATGAGGAAAATTGAGAGAAAATATATAGAATATTAAGATATTAATCTTGATGAAAATATAATGATTAATAGACAAGCATATATATAATTATAGGATAATGGATTAAAAAAAGAAAAACATTGACTACACATAGATGAATATCTATACTATAAGCATAGATTATTAAAATGGATAATCTTGAGAAAGGAGCATAATATGAATTCTGAATATGAAGCAAATGCAAAAATATTAAAAGCTTTGAGTGATCCTAATAGGCTTAAGATAATTGATTTATTATCTTGTGGTGAAAAGTGTGCTTGCAATATATTAGAAAGTTTTAAATTTACGCAACCTACATTGTCTCATCACATGAAAGTTTTGATGGATTGTGGCTTAATTGAGGCTAGAAAAGATGGTATATGGAATTATTATAAACTAAAAGTGAATAATGGTAATAAATTAGTATTATTTTTATTGAAATTAATTACGGAAAAAGAAAACTGCATATGTAATAGTCAAAAATAGCACTGTGATGATAATAACATAAATGATGATCATAAAGGTTACAAAGATGGAAAGAGTGATATTTGCACGAATGAACATGATAAAATATAGAAAAATATATTGGTATTTATAGAAATGCTATGGTATAAGAATTTTGAGAATGAATTAGCCATAGTTAATCTTAAATATGAATGGAGATAAAATGAAGAAAATAGATTTGACAGAAGGTAGATCTATAAAAGTTCTAACAACATTATCTGTACCTATAATGGGAAGTTCTTTGCTACAATTTACGTATAATTTAGTTAATATGTTGTGGGTTGGAGGACTTGGTAGTAATGCAGTTGCAAGTATAGGTTCATCAAGCTTTTATATAGGACTTGGATATTCTATAAATTCATTAGTGATTATTGGAACTGGAATAAAAGTTGCTCATGCAATAGGTAAAAAAGAAGAAAAAGAAGTTAAAGAATACATTAATGCAGGACTTTTAATTAATATTATAATTGGATTTATTTTTGGACTTGTACTCATTTTAGGTGGAAAAGGTCTTATAGGATTTTTACATCTTGGAAATAGTACAGTTGAGAAAGATGCTTATCTATATTTGGCTTTAAGTGGTCCTACTATTCTTTTTGCATTTTTTAATTTGTTATATGCAAGAATACTGGGTAGCTTTGGTAATAATAAATTAGCATTTAAAATTAATGCTATAGGAGTAATTTTAAATGTTATATTAGATCCTATATTTATTTACGTATTTAAACTTGGAGTTTTAGGGGCAGCAATTGCTACTATGTTAGCTAATATTGTAATGTTTTCATTATATTTAATTAAATCTTCAGGTATGCTTAAATTTAATTTTAGTATTAAAATTAATTATAAAAAAGTAAAGGAAATAATAATTTTAGGATTTCCTATGGCTTTTCAAAGAATTTTATTTACTGTAATTAATATTTTCCTCGCAAGAATTATAGCGGTATTTGGATCAGATGCTATAGCAGCTCAAAAAATAGGACTTCAAATTGAATCAATTACGTATATGGTTATTGGAGGACTACAGGGTGCAATAGCAGCTTTCACTGGACAAAATTTTGGTGCTAAAAAATATAGCAGAATAAAAGAAGGATATAATGCAGCTTTGAAAATTGGAATAATTTATTCTTTGTTAATGGGATTTATATTTATATTTTTAAATACGCCGTTAATTAAATTATTTGTTAGAGATGAAAATACTATAGTTATTGCAAAAGCGTATTTACAAGTCGTAGCTTTTTCACAAATATTTAGTACTATAGAAACTGTCTCAAATGGATTGTTTACAGGCATTGGTAAGCCTAAGATATCATCTATTATTAGTATTGTATTTACTAGTTTAAGAATTCCAATGGCCTTAGTTTTAATAAAACCTTTTGGATTAACTGGTATTTGGATAAGTATTTCAGTATCTAGTATTTTAAAGGGTAGTGTAGCGTATTTATTATATAGGATTGAAGTGAAAAGAAAGTTTAAATAATTATAAAAGGTATATAAAGAGAGTAGGGGGAGGCAGAAAATGTTAAATAAACTTAAAGAATTATTTAATACGCATGAATTATTAAGTGGGAATTATGGTATAGAAAGAGAAGGTTTAAGAGTTAATGATAAAGGGGAATTATCACTAAAAAATCATCCAAGTGTATTTGGCGATAAGGTTGATAATAGTTATATAACTACAGATTTTGCAGAAAGTCAGATAGAGGTAATAACTCCACCATTTAAAAATGTAGAAGAAACTTATAATTTTGCAAATTTACTTTATGATATTGTAGCAATGGAGATTGGAGATGAATATTTATGGCCACAATCCATGCCTAGTATAGTACTAGAGGATAACAAAATTAAAGTTTCAGAATATAGCAGAAATGACAAGGGTAATGAAGCAAGATTATATAGAGAAAATTTAATTGCAAAATATGGAGGGAAAAAGCAACTTATATGTGGTATACATTATAATTTTTCTTTTAATGATGAATTAATTAATAAGTTGTATAATAGTCAAACTGGTAGTGAACTTTTTAAGAATACAAATTATAAAAATCAAAAATTAGAATATAAGGAATTTAAAAATAATATTTATTTAAAAATTGCGAGGAATTATCTAAGGTATAGATGGCTTATTATATATCTTTTAGGCGCAAGTGGTGTTGTTGACAAAAGCTATATAAAGAATTGCGTAAATTCATCTAAAAAAGTGGTAAGTGATGGCTTTTCTAATGAAGGGGCGCTTTCTTATAGAAATAGTGAATGTGGTTATAAAAATAAAGTTGATTTATATCCAAACTATACTTCTGTAGAGGATTATATTGAAAGTTTAAAAGGTTTTATAACTGATAAACTTATAGATAGCCATAAAGAACTTTATAGTTCTATAAGACTTAAACCTACTGATGTCAATAATTTTATGAATTCTCTTAGCAAAGATGGAATCCAATATTTGGAGTATAGAAGTATTGATATTAATCCATTTGAAAAAGGTGGGATAGGTTTAAATGATTTATATTTTCTTCAATTATTTAACTTATTTTTGCTTATAAATGAAGAAAGTGATTATGATAAATGGAAAGAAGAAGGATTAGAAAATCAAAACATAATATCAAAGTTTGGACAAAATGATGTTATATTAAAGAAAGATGGAGAACTTATCTCAAAAGAGCAATGGGGATTAGAAATTTTAGAAAGTATTAAAAATTTAAATAAAGAACTTAATCTTGGAAAAGAGGAAGTTATTAATTTAATGATTGAAAAAGTTAAAAATTATAAATTAACTTATGCTTATAAGATTGAAAAAAAAGTTAAAGAAGAAGGCTATATTAATGCTCATTTAAATATAGCCAAAGAATATAAAAAAAGTGCATATGATAATAGATTCAAATTAGAAGGCTATGAGAAATTAGAATTATCTACTCAGATTTTAATGAAGGAAGCTATTAAAAGAGGTATAAAGACTGAAGTTTTAGATAAGACTGAGAATTTCATTTCTCTTAAGAAAAATGGTCAAGTAGAATATGTTAAGCAAGCTACTAAAACTTCAAAAGATAATTATGTGACTGTTTTAATTATGGAAAATAAGAGTGTTACAAAAAAAGTACTTTTAGGAAGTAACATTAAAGTTCCAGAAGGAATAGAAGTTAATTCTATGGACGAAGCTATGAATGTAATAAATGATTTTATTAATATGCCAATAGTAATTAAGCCTAAATCAACTAATTTTGGAATAGGTATAAGTATATTTAAAGATGGTACAGATGAAGAAAGCATTAAAAAAGCTTTTGAGCTTGCATTTAAACATGATAATACAGTTCTTATTGAAGAATTTATGAAGGGGAAAGAATATAGGTTCTTAGTTATAGATGATAAGGTTGTTGGAATACTTCATAGAGTACCAGCTAATGTTAAAGGTGATGGAATAAAATCTATAAAGGAACTAGTAGAAGTAAAAAATCAAGATCCACTCCGAGGATATCATTATGTGACACCACTTGAAAAAATAAATTTAGATGAAAATGCAGAGTTATTTTTAAAACAACAAAATAAAGATTTTAATTATATCCCAGAAAAAGATGAAGTAGTTTACTTAAGAGAAAATTCTAATATAAGCACAGGAGGGGACAGTATAGATTATACTGATGATATTCCAGAAAAGTTTAAGACTATAGCAGTAAATGCGGCTAAAGCAGTAAATGCTAGAATTTGTGGTGTTGATATGATGCTGGAAGATTATAGTGATGAAAACTCTAACTATGCAATAATTGAACTTAACTTTAACCCTGCTATTCATATTCACTGTTATCCTTATAAAGGAGTTGAGAGAAAGATTGGAGTAGAGGTGTTAAAGATATTGGAATTTATTTAAAATAAGAGGAGCTCTAAAATAGAGCTCTCTGTAATATAATTTCTATTAGCAAAGAGTTTCAACAGCTAAAGCACTTAATGTTCCATTTATTGTTAAACCAGCTGTTTCAGAAATAAAACTGCTTGGTTGGACTTTAACGGTGTAAGTTGTACCACCAACAAGTGGACTACAATCACAATGTTGGAAACAGAAAGGTTCAGACTCTAAAGCACCAGCTAATTCAGTAAAAGTATGGGTTCCAATTGCTTGAGGAGCACCACCGTTAACTGATTTTTCAATTATAAAGTTTAAGCTTATTAAAATATTTGCAGGTAAACAAATTAAGCCTGTAAAGCTTAAAAGAACTCGAGGATTGCACATACGTGTAGTATCAATTGATACACTAGTTATAGTCATAGGGCTAGAGAATGTTGTTGAAATTATAGGCATAGGTCCTACTGAGCCAGAACCACAAGATAATATTGCTCTGCCAGGTTCAGGAGAATGATGGCATCTGAAACTAGTATCACTAGTATCTAAAATGTTTTCAGCACCACGTTCATCTTCAAAATCACGACGTCTGCAACTAGTTAGAGAATTCTCAAAGCCACGTTCATTTTCAGTATTACGGTGTTTAGCTAAAAAAGTTTCAAAGCCACGTTCATTTTCACATTTCATACTCATAAATACCTCCATAAATTATCATAAGTTTATCAAAATTTTCTCCATATAATTACGTTATAAGAGATTGATTTATATTATATTGTATGAATAATATATAAAAATGTGAGGTAAAGTAATTTTAATATTTTGAGATATCATATGATTAAAATATTGAAATTATATTTCTTTGATTAAAGCAGTTAATCATGGTAAAATTCTATGGTAAGTATGTCATTTTGAATATATTTATAAAATGTAGGATATAGTATATTGAAAAATTGATTGTTCAAATCATTACGCAAAAACTATAATTGGTAATTTAAAATATGAGGTGTGACTAAAATGATAAAAAACGATTTTATGAAAGAAGTAGAAAATACTTTAAGATTAGTAACAGAAGAAGTTGATAAAAACATAATTAATGGAGATATAGAAAAAGCTAAAGAAAGAGTCAATAAAGAACTTAAAGCTTTAGTTGGAATTGATATAGGAACTGTAGATGTTTTTTCTTTTAATAGTTTAGATGGACTTATAAGTAGAGATATGCAATATAATGCTGAAAAGTTTATTGCATTTGGATGTCTTATGAAGCTTCAAGGTCAAATTAGTAATAAAGAAAATAATGAAAATTTTAAAATCCAATATTATGAAAAATCTCTAGAAGGTTTTTACAAGGCATATACTGAAGATGATGAGACAAATCCTAAATATTTAGATGATGCAGCAGAGGTAGCAGGAGAATTAAGCAATTATGAAATTTCGCTAGATATTGATAAAAAAATATTAAGACTTTATGAATTAGCTAATAAATTTGATAAGGCTGAAGATACTTTATTTTACATGCTTAGAAAAACTAATAATGACGGAAGTCTGATTTTAGAGGGAATGAGATTTTATAACAGACTTAAAGAAAGAGAACTTGAAGAATTAATTTTGGGAAATTTACCTTTAGAAGAAGTTGAAGATGGGATTTCAGAGCTTGAAAGAAGACTTGGGTTATAATTGTACCCAAGTCTTCTTATTGATTAATCATAAAAAAATCAGTTATTTTTCAAATAACTTTTCTTTTACCATCTTTAAGTTCACAACTTGTCTTGTTATTGTAGATACAAAGATTACACCTAAGGCTAGGGCTCCAGCACTAGCTAAGGTATTTAGACCAAGTTCTACAGCACCACTTACATTTCCCAGTATAGTCTCGTGCATGGTATAATACATACCAGCTCCAGGGACTAACGGTATAAGGGCACAAACTACTAAGGTGGTCACAGGAGTTTTTAAATATCTTGCACAAATTTCTGAATAGATACTAAATATTATAGAAGATATGAATAAAGATAAAATAGTACTTATTCCATAGTTATTTAAGTACAAATAACAAAACCAACTTAAGCCACCACCTATAGCTGCAAAGATTAAATTCATTCCTTTTATATTGAAAATTATTCCAAAACCAAAAGATGCGATTAAAGCAACTATAACTTGTTCAATCATAAAAATCCTCCTTGTCTAACGCTAAATATATATGAAATTCTTAATTTGTTATTTTTTTTCATCTGCCTAATGCCTAAATTATTTATAAATAAATATGCTTAAGATAGCACCAGTACCAACTGCAATTGAAATGGCAATCAAAAAAGCTTCGGAAGCTTTTGTTATACCTGATAAAAAATCTCCTGCTATAGTATCACGAATAGCATTTGTAATTATAAGCCCTGGTACAAGTAACATAATAGAACCTATAATAGTCTTATCTAAGTTAGAACATAAATTTATCTTCAAAAATATAATAGCTAAAATAGCACATAATCCACCACAAAAAGAATTTACAAAGAATTCATTTATATTTAACTTTTGAAATATGATACTTATTATTTTTATGAAAGCACCTATTAAACTTGCAGCAAAAAAGTCTTTTAGATTTCCACCAAACATTATTGAAAAACATCCAGCAGCTATAGAAGAACAAAGTAAAGTAATTAAAGAAGAATATCTAGGATCATTAGATATTTTTATAAGATCTTTGTTAAAATCACTAAGATCTATAGCTTCAGTTTGAATTCTTCTAGAGAGATCATTGACAGCATCTATTTTATTTAAATCAACACCACGAGACGTAATCCTGTTAACAAGGGTTGCAACTTCGTCATAATAAGTAATTGTAACTATGATTCCAGTTGGGATTACGAAGCTATCTGCAGTATGGGCACCATAAGCAATACATATTCTACTAATAGTTTCCTCAACTCTATAAGTTTCAGCACCACTTTCTAACATGATTTTACCAGCAAGAGTAGAAATTTTAAGTAATTTATTTAAGTCCATATTTTCTTCTCCATATTAATATTTTATACGTCAAATGAATTATAGCATAAAATAAAAAATTCTTATAGGAGTAAAAAATTCAATATTTAGGCATATGAAAGAAAATAACAAGTCTAAAATGCGATGTATATTTTGTCTTAAGATAGGTTCAACTAGATTCAGCTGGAATGTAAAATTATCAATAAATATTAAACTAGAAATAGCTTTTAATATAAGGTTTATTAGAAGTATAAGTAGAAGTACAAATAGTGAGAATATAGGGTGAAATTAAAAAAATTACTAATAATATTAGAAAAGGTTAAAAATTAGTTGATTAATTTGGTGAGAAATCTTATAATTTGAATATCAAGTGAAACTTTTCAGGTGGAGTTTTATACGCCAGCTGAATTTAGTTGAACTTATACCCATTCAGGGTATAAAAAATATATTGGGGTGGTAAAATTATGAATTTTGAAAACATACAAAGAGAAGACAAAGAAATTTATGGCTTAATGGAAAAAGAATTAGAAAGACAACAAAAAGGTATAGAATTAATAGCCTCAGAAAATATTGTAAGTCCAGCTGTTATGGAAGCTATGGGTTCTTATTTAACTAATAAATATGCTGAAGGATATCCAGGTAAAAGATATTATGGCGGATGTCATGTAGTTGATGAAATAGAACAAATAGCAATTGATAGAGCTAAAGAATTATTTGGAGCAGAACATGCAAATGTTCAACCACATTCAGGATCACAAGCAAATATGGCAGTTTATTTTGCAGTATTGGAGCCAGGAGACACAGTTTTAGGAATGGACTTAAGTCATGGAGGACATTTAACTCATGGTTCACCAGTTAATTTTTCAGGAAAATTATTTAACTTCGTATCTTACGGTGTTGACAAAGAAACTGAAGTGATTGATTATGAAAATGTAAGAAAAATTGCTAAGGAAGCTAAACCTAAGTTAATAGTTGCAGGTGCAAGTGCATATGGAAGAATTATAGATTTTCCAAAGTTTAAAGAAATAGCTGATGAAGTTGGTGCTTTACTTATGGTAGATATGGCTCATATTGCAGGGCTTGTTGCTGCTGGAGTGCATCCATCACCAGTACCATATTGTGATTTTGTTACAACGACAACACATAAGACTTTAAGAGGTCCAAGAGGTGGATTAATACTTTGCAAAGAAAAGTATGCTCAAGTTTTAAATAAGAATATATTCCCAGGAATACAAGGTGGTCCATTAGAGCATATCATAGCTGCAAAGGCTGTATGTTTTAAAGAAGCATTAGATCCTAGTTTTAAGGCATATGGTAAAAATGTAGTTGAAAACTGTAAAGAGCTTGCAAAGCAATTAATAGCAAAAGGATTTAAAATAGTATCAGACGGAACAGATAATCACGTATTCTTAGTTGACTTACATAACAAGGATATAACAGGAAAAGAAGCAGAAAACTTATTGGATTCAGTAGGAATCACTGTTAATAAAAATACAGTACCAAACGAAACAAGAAGTCCATTTGTAACTTCAGGAATTAGAATTGGTACAGCAGCAATCACTACAAGAGGATTTGTAAAAGAAGATATGGCAGAAATTGCAGCCGTTATAGGAGAAGCAATAGATAACAGAGAAGGAGATTTATCATCACTTAAATCTAGAGTAGAAGTTTTGTGTGATAAACATCCATTATATAATTAATAATTAAATCCATTACTGTAGCCTAGATATAATTTGAAGACTATTTCAAAATTAATTACATTTTGAAATAGTCTTTTTTATTTAAATATTTGTCGTGAACTTTTGAAGCATTATTGAATATTATAGATATGAAGTAAAAAGGTTTTACAGGAGGCTTATAAAATGAATCCTTTTCAATTAATTATGAAAGTTCAGCAAAGAATGCAACAAGATCCGGGTTTTGCCAATAAGTTTAATAGAGCAGTATCTGAACTAAATAATATACCAGGACTTCAACAACAGGTAATAAAAATAGCTCAAATCAATGATCAAAATCAAAGACAACAAGTAATAGATAGACTCCCAAAAGATGCAAAAAAGGCAGTTAAAGAAATATTAGGATTATTGGATGAATATAGTCTTCTATAATTAAGATAAAGAAGCATATTAATAAAAAAGGTGCGTTTTTTCACATACTTATTCGATATTCACAATTTAGAATAAACAATAAAGAATAATCTCGAAGAAGAAATTTAACTAACAAATATAAAATGCCTACAAGGAGAAAGCTAGAGAGTCCAAATATAAAAAATTTGGACTCTCATTTTTGCATTTTCACTTTTCGCTAAGTGATTTTTTAGAAATACTTTTAGGATTTCTTCATTAATTGTCCATTAATTTAGAAACCTCTCTTTTTAGCTTCTACACCACTTTCATTTCTTCCAGGTTTTTCAATTGTTGTGTTAACACTACTTTTACCATATTGATCTTGAGTTTTGGTACCATTTCTCAAATAATTACTTTTAGAATAATCTCTTTTATTGTTGTTATCCATAAAACATCATCTCCTTTTTTTGTACATATATAGTATGTGTAGATTAATAAAAATTAATAATGTTAAATATAGCTATCAGATAAAAAATTCTTAAGGCAAGTTTATGAAAAATATGCTATAATAAGGTGCCTTGAAGGTTATTATAATTTTAAGGTATATTTAGAAAATATAAAAAGAAATAATAATATTAAAAAATAGATTGTAATAGTGAGGAAGATAAATAAATGAGTAAAACTCTTGTATTAGCTGAGAAACCAAGTGTTGGTAGAGATTTAGCTAAAGTTTTGAAATGTAATCAAAATAAAGGTGCGTATATAGAAGGGCCTAATTATATAGTAACTTGGGCATTAGGCCATTTAGTAACCTTGCTTGATCCTGAAGGTTATGGAGATAAGTATAAGAAATGGAGCATGGAAACACTTCCAATGTTACCAAAAGCCATGAAATTAACCGTTATACAGAAGACAGGTAAACAATTTAATGAAGTAAAGAAGCAAATGCTAAGACAAGATGTAAGTGATTTAGTGATTGCAACAGATGCAGGACGTGAAGGAGAATTAGTTGCAAGATGGATAATTGAAAAGGCTGGATTTAAAAAGCCAATAAAAAGACTTTGGATATCATCACAAACAGATAAAGCAATTTTAGATGGATTTAAGAATTTAAAACCAGGTTCAGCTTATGAAAATTTATATAAGGCAGCACAAGGAAGAGCAGAAGCAGATTGGATTGTTGGACTTAATGTAACAAGAGCTTTAACTTGTAAGTATAATGCTCAATTATCAGCAGGAAGAGTTCAATCTCCAACTTTAGCTATGATAGCTCAAAGGGAAGAAGAAATTAAGAATTTTAAACCTAAAGATTATTTCACAATCATAGGAAATACTAATAACTTCTCTATAGAATGGATTAATAAAGATAATACTAATAGAACATTTGATGAGAATTTAGCTAGCAAAATAGTTGGAGCAATTAAAGGTAAAGATGGGGAAGTTATTGAAATTACAGAAAGTAATAAAAAGCAATATGCACCTGCTCTTTATGATTTAACAGAACTTCAAAGAGATTGTAATAGGATTTTTGGATATTCAGCAAAGCAAACTTTATCTATAATGCAAAGACTTTATGAAAATTATAAGGTTTTAACATATCCTAGAACTGATTCAAGATATATAACAAGAGATATAGTTCCTACGATAAAAGATAGATTAAAGGCAATTTCGGTTTCAAATTATGCAAAAAGTGCAACTGAAATATTAAAGGGAAATATTACTGCAAATAAAAGCTTTGTTGATGATAGCAAGGTTTCAGATCACCATGCAATTATTCCAACAGAACAAAGAATAAGCCTTGGAATTTTAAGTTCAGAAGAAAGAAATGTTTATGATTTAGTAATAAAGAGATTTTTAAGTGTATTGCTTCCACCATTTGAGTTTATTCAAACTGGAATTAAAGTGCAAATAGGAAATGAAACCTTTAGAGCTAAAGGTAAGGTTATAACCTCTAAAGGTTGGAAGATGGTTTATGACAAAGTAGATGATCTTGAGGAAACAAGTGAAGAAGGCATGTTAAAGGAACAAGTCTTACCAAAGCTTGTTAAGGGAGATAAGATTAAGGTAAATAAAGTTGAGATTAAGAAACATCAAACTAAACCTCCTGCAAGATTTAATGAAGGTACACTTTTATCTGCTATGGAAAATCCACAAAAGTATATTAGCATAGATAAAGAAGCTGCTAAGACTTTAGGTGAAACAGGTGGCCTTGGAACAGTTGCAACAAGAGCAGATATTATAGAAAAATTATTTAACTCTTTTGTAATAGAAAAAAAGGGGAAAGATTTAGTTCCAACATCAAAGGGAAAACAACTTATGGAACTTGTACCAAAGGATCTAAAATCACCACTTTTAACTGCTAGATGGGAAAAAGAGCTTGATGATATAAGTAAAGGAAAGACAGATGTTCATGATTTTATAGGAAGAATGAGAAATTATGCAACAGCTTTAGTTCAAGATGTTAAATTTAGTACAGATAAATATACTCATGATAACTTGACTGGTAAAAAGTGTCCAGAGTGTGGTAAGTATATGCTAGAAGTTAAAGGTAAAAATGGTGTAATGAACGTATGCCAAGATAGAGAATGCGGACATAGAGAAAGTGTATCAAGAGTTACCAACGCAAGATGCCCTGAATGTAAAAAGAAACTAGAACTTAGGGGACATGGAGATGGTGCCATATACGTTTGCCCTGGCACTAATTGTAACTTTAGAGAAAAAGCTTCTCAATTTAAAAAGAGATTTGATGGAAAAGGAAAAGTTGACAAGAGAGAAGTAAATAATTATATGAAGAAAATGAAGAAAGAAGCAGAGGACTTTAATGATAATCCATTTGCTGCACTTTTAAAGGATTTTAATAAATAATAAATAATAAAGGTAGAACAATGTGTAGTTATTGTTCTACCTTTATTCATGTATAATATTAACTTAAGCTATCCATCACATGACACCAGCCTTAGTACCTATATACTGTATCTGTCAACTAAAATATGGTAGTATATATATAACAATATTAATATATTATATAAAGCTTATTAAAGATATAGAGAAAGAGCAGGGGAGGGGAAGCTGATGTTAACGGTGGATAATTTAAAAGATATTCTTGTCAAACAAAAAGAAGTTCTGTCTAGCCTTGAAACTGAAATCATAAATATTGAAAATAGTGACCTGTTGATTGAGAATGAAAGCTTAAAAACAGAGCTTGTAAAATGTCAGGTATTTCTGGAAACGGAAAAAAGCGATAATTTAAAACTATCAGAAGAAAACAAGAATCTTAGAAATTCACTATATGAACAGCTCTATAACGAAAAAATTCAGATACTGAATACGGTAAATAGTAAAATGGATGTTTACTATAAATCAAATATTCAGGGAGAAGTAAACAGGTTAACTAGTCTGGAAACTTCAGTAAAAAAGCAGATAGATGAAATGGATGGTGTATTGAAAGCAAACAGGGTAAATATTGAGGACGAAATTTATAAGGAGCTTGAAGAATTAAGAAAACTGCTTAATATAAAGATAACTCTTGCCCGTGAAGAAATTGCGAGACAAACAGGAGCATTTAGTGAAAATAAAGCTGAAGAATTAGCGAAGTTAAAACAGGAAAAAGTTACAGAGGAAGAAATAAAAGCCCGGATAAAACAGAATAATATAGAATCGTTTATAGGACTTAGTATTATCAATAAGCTGGGCATTTTGTTACTTGTTATAGGTGTAATTGCTACATCTCAGTTTACGTATGTTAAATTGCCTGACATGGCGAAAGGTATTTTTGCATTTGCATTTGGTGTTATATTACTTATAGTCGGTGAATTGTTAAATCGTAAAAAGCCAAATGTTTTTTCACTAGGAATTACAAGTGGTGGAGTAGCTGTATTATATGTGGCGCTAGCGTTAAGCTTTTTTAAATTTAGAATTCTGGATATGTATCCGGCTTTAGGATTGTGTGTTCTTATAACAGCATCAGCCTTTGTTTTGTCTCAGTGGTATAATTCTCAAACCATATCAGCATTCGCAATGATTGGTGGATATTTGCCTCTTTTCTCTATTGCGGGAAACAAAACAATGGTGTATGGTGCGATGGTTTACTTTGTAATGCTTAATATACTGGCACTTATTATATCAGTTAACAGGAAGTGGACTGCAACTGCATATATAGGATTTGTACTTAATGTAGTAGGTTCATTCTATATATCCTCAATCATGTTTTTTGGAAGATTCAAAAATACAACATTTTCTATAGATGATTTTATAACAATACTTTACATTGTTTTTGCGTTTATAATCTATACACTTATTCCTGTCCTGGGCTCTTTTAGGAAAAAACTCAGCCTTAAAAATTCAGATATTGTTTTAATGGCATTGAATACAGTAATAAGCACTTTACTCCTATATTCAGTGTTTTATATTTTAAAACTATCAGATTTTACAGGCCTTCTAGCTATTGCCTTTGCGATTGTTTATTTGGCTTTGGGAAAATTTGTGGAGAACTATATGACAGAAGAGCAAAAAGCAAGAGGACTCTTTTATATTACAGGCCTCACTTTTATCGTTTTGATAATACCATTTCAATTCGGTAAGGTATGGTTGTCTTTAGGCTGGCTGGTGGAAGGAATTACTCTTCTTTCATATGGTATATATAAAGAATTAAAAGACTTTAAAAAGGCTGGAGTTATTATTTCATTCCTATGCTTAGCTGCCTTCATACTTTTTGATGTATTCAATTTCGATAATTCACTCTTTGTGTATAAATATCTTGCAATAACTGCAGGAAGCATTATAGTTTTGAGAGCATTAATGTACAAAAAGAATTTGGCAGGACAACAAATATTGTTGTTTAAGTACGCAGCAGCAATTAATGTATGGATTTTCTTATTATACATCACAGGAAATAAATTAAGTGGGTATTTATCAAGACTATTGCCAAACAGTAGTTTAAATCTGAACTACCTGACTACTGCAGCAATGATATTAGTAAGCTTTTTAACTGCATACATTATTCCTAGGATAAGGCTTCTCTGCGATGATGTTATGAAGGTTATATCTGTAATAATTTATGCTATTGCTTTAATAGCTTTATTCTTCTTAAATTTCAATTCACCAGTAAGAGAGCCTCTGCATGAGGTGGCTACAGCTGTAAGCATAATTGGTACAATTGAATTGGTAGTTATAGCTATACTTGCAGTTCTGGCATTGAGGGATTTGATATTGTGCCTTGTGATAGAGTGGAAACTCGGAATTGAATGGTATCCATTTATAATATCCCTTTATTTTGTAGTAGTTTTGACACAAAATCTGATAACTCAATATGACCTTAGATTCAATAATGCAGTTATAAGCATTATATACCTGATTACTGCTTTTGCATGGATTACATTTGGGTTTATAAGGAGATATGCCTTTATAAGAAGGTTTGGTCTTGGATTATCCATATTATCCGTAGCAAAATTATTTATTATTGACCTTTCATTCCTATCCCAAGGATATAGAATAGTATCATATTTCATTTTTGGTGCGATACTTATTGCAATATCATTTGTTTATCAGCATTTTAGTAAAAAAATAGATGATATAGGGAGGTAATACTGGATGTTGAAAAAACTAATAGCGAGTATAGTTATATTTATAGCTTTGCCTAGTACTGTTGCATACGCACTTGACTACTCATACAACACTAGTATTGATAATAAAGGAAGTTATAAATATAAAGCAGTAACGTTAACTCCAGAAATATATAACAAAATAAGGGGAGACATGGCTGATTTAGATATCTATGATAAGGATAATGAATCCATGCCTTACTTTATAAACAGCTTCGTAGAAAGTGGAAGTGAATCAAGAACTATCTATGATATGAAGCTTGTTAACTCATATATAAAAGATGAGTACACATATTATGACTATGCTCTCAAAAATCAACAGGATGGGGATGTTACAGCAACATCAATGGAAGTACAAACTGACCAGGAAGGCTTTGCAAAGAAAGTAGAGATTTTCGGCGGTTATGATAATGTAAATTGGGAAAAAGTTCAGGATGATATTTTATATAGCGTCGATGGCAATAAAAAACTTGAAATAACCTTTAATGGTGTAAAAAAATATACGTATTACCGTTTTAAAATATCTAACAACTTGGAGAAAGTTTTCTTTTCCTCTGTTGTGCTGAAATTTAATAAAACAGTACAGAAAAAAGAATACTTCATCAATTCTATATCCCCAGAGTTTTCTACTGAGGAGCAGGGCAAAACCACTGTTGTTAAAATTCAGGGATTGAGGAACTTAAAACTAAACAGTATTACTCTGAAAACAGATAATATATTTAAAAGAAGGGTCACTTTTGATGGCAGTGCTTCCAAGGTGCTTTATAATTTAGATTTTGCAAACACAAGCTATAGAGATTTAACGATACCGCTGGTTTCATACAGAGCAACTGCTGATACTGCAGAAATTATAATAGACAATAAAGATGATAAGCCTATACAAGTATCGGGAATTGAAGCAAAATACCTTGCTGATGAGTTGGTTTTTGATGGATCAAAATCAAGTGAGTATACATTAAGATTTGGAAACAGTGAAATTCAAACTCCAAAGAACTATGATATCTCGAAATATAGGGAGATGATTCTTAATGAAGGATATGATGTTTTGAATGTAAGAGAAATCAAAGAAGAACCTTCTAAAACTCCAAGCAAAGCACAATATGATTATAAGTTAATTTTTAATATTGCTATATCGGTAGCTGCTGTAGTTATGGGGATAATAGTATTTTTGAAACTAAAAAAGTAGATTATGAATAATAAATATAAAATGATTTTGAATTTTGCGAGCAGGGGTTCGATGTCTATCGCCTCCACCACGAAACCCACGAAAGTTTAATAAATAAAGCATATGGTATAGATAAAGAATTAGATATACCATATGTAAAAAGAGATAATTATAGTATAAAGAAAATTAGTCAAATGAATGAAATGGAATATTTTCTCAAATGATAAGCGAGAAGCATACTTATATGTATTTACATTATTTGTAGTTTAAGATATACTAATTGAATGTTATAATCACATGCAGTAGGTGAGGTGAAATTATGGATGGCACAAACAGATCAAATATTAAAATAGGTTCAAAGGTCTTAGTTGTAAAAAAAGAACACCAAAGAACAGGTCAGTTGACAGAGGGAATAGTTAAGAGAATTCTTACAAATTCACAGAATCATCACCGTGGAATCAAGGTTATGCTTGAAGATAACGTAGTTGGAAGAGTTCAACAAATAAAATAATAGTGTGTTTTTTGTTCCTCAAAACGATGTTTTGGGGAATTTTTTCTTTTAGGGGGGCTAACAAATACGCAGAAATAAACATTCACGTAGAAACAACAAGAGTTTTGCGTAAATGTTTAGATGGAGATTGAAAACAGCTCTCTTAAAAATAATAAAAAATAGAACATTTATGAAATCATTTGTTATAATTAGGTTCTAACACAAAACATAACAAGGAGATAACATAAATATTCATTGGCTCAATTATAACAAATTCATCATGTATAATCAAATTCTTAAAAGAATCAAGATTTGCAATTTATTTTACTAAGCCGCAGCTTCATATTATAGCTCTTATTATGAGTGCTATGATAAAAAAAGGATTTGCAGGTAAAGTTACTGACGTAGCCGACATTGTGCATACACCAATAAAATAAGGAGGTTTAAATATGTTTGTGATATGAGGGGCATACTTCCTACTTATAATTTTACTAGCAGAAGATAACTAGCATAATCTATATTACAAGTGTTGAAATTCAAAAGTATTGATAATGATGCTACTAATTTTAATGCAATTAATTATTTTTTATGAACTTATTGCATTGAACATTGAACACTGCTATTATGAAATTTGATTTTGTTCAATAATTGAAAATAATTAAATATTTCTGATTATAGATTACAACTATTGTTTGTAATTTCACTTAATAAATTTTAATTTGGAGGGGTAAAAATATGGAGGATATGTCTTATTGGAAGGAAGTCTGGGAAAGAAAAGGGAGAAGCGAATCAAATCATTTAGGAGAACTAGGTGGATATGATAATAATCCTGAAGTTGTAAAAGAAATAGCAAGGCAAATTGTTAAAGAACTAGATATAAAAGAAACTGATAAAGTATTAGAAGTAGGTTGTGGTGCAGGGGGACTAGCTAAATATATAAAATGTGGTCAATATGTTGGTGTAGATTATTCTAGCAGCCTTGTCAAAAAGCATATACAAATCTTAAATAATTCAGTTTTGCAAGGAGAAGCAAATGATTTAATTTTTAAAGATAAAACATTTGATAAGGTTATTTGTTTTGGAGTATTTCTTTATTTTCCTAATAAAGAATATGCTAAACAAGCAATTGCTGAATTGAAAAGAGTCGCTAAAGAAGCAATATTTATTGGTGAGTTACCTATTACTTCACATAGTGATGAACATCTATTATTTGATAAAAGTGAATTTGATGGTTGGAGAATTATAGATGGTTATTACAGGACTTCTAGATTTAATGCTGTTTGCAAATTAATTTGATTTATATTATATACTTAGATTGGTTTGACTATATAAATTCATAGTTTCTATAATTAAGTAATAACCTAAGGAGTATCTGAAGTAAGATATTCCTTTTTTAATACGAGGAGATTATAATAAAGTCAAATCTGTGGATAA
>NZ_JAJFUC010000071.1 GCF_021372645.1 Clostridium sp.
GCACACTTTTTTTGTTTTTGGGTGCATCCTCTTTTGACCATTTATATCTAGTCTTCCACGACTTAACTGTATTAAGAGATACTTCATACTTATCTGCTATCTCTTTATACTTCATACCTTTTATATAGTCTTCTTCTGCAAGCTCATATTTTTCTTTAGCCATATCTCATGTTCACCACCTACCTTTTCCTTTTGTTTGGATTTCTCATTATTCTTTTATGATTATTTAATTTTACTTTCATTAACCTTGAATAGAGTAGATAACATACTATTGTCTCTAATACCATTATTGATAAATTAATCATGCTATCTACTCCTTTCACTATTCTTAAAACATTCCTTCAAATCCTTATCATTAAATGGATAATAAAATAAATCCATCCTTTCACATTCTTCTTTGCAATCCTTACATACATCTGGAGACTTAGCACACTCAACTATTCCTTTGTTAAATTTGATATTTAGTTTTAATTTCTTTCTTTTCATGTGATAAATCTCCTTTCTATGAATTTAAAACAATTTTAGTTGTTCAAATCTCTTAATTGTTAGTAACCTAGATACTGTAGTTATAATATCTATTATCCTGCTTGCATCATCTATGCAAGTATCTTCCCACTTATCAATATTAAGAGTTGCAAATAGCCAGTCTTTAACTATTTCATATTCTTCTCTAGTATTAGTTAATGATTTGATCATATTACTATAGTCTAATTTTCTTTTATGGCTTGGTTTATATTGCAATTTAGCTTCTTCGGTAAGTCTTTCAAATTTATTTACTGTAGCTTCTAATTTTTCTATTTTCTCATTCGCTAAAGTTAATTGTTGCGCTTCTTTCAATTTTTCGTTTTCATATTCAAGTTTATTTATATATTCAATAGTTTTGTATCTTACTAATACAGATTCTGAATTTAACATTTGCAACATTCCATCACGATTTAATTGATAACATGGTTGTTGTCTTCCATAAGAATCTTCATACCACATTGGCAAAATATTTTGCTCATCTTCTAAACCTAGTGATTTCAATATTTCTAATTCTTTTTCAATTTTTGTAATAAATGATTTATGTTGCAACTCAATATAATCCTTTTCTGTTTTCCCGCTTTCAAGTTTTCTAAAATCATTTATAATACTAACAAGCTCTACACTTGTAATTCTTAATTCCTTATCATTAGTTAAAGTTAATAATTTATTTTCCATTTCATCCACTCCTCTATTAAATAATAAAAGAGCAGATTGTCAGTTATACGGTAACTTGTCCTATATAACCTGTCTACTCTTGGTAAGTTATTGCTTTATTAAGTGCTATAACTGTAAGTATCTTATAAAATAAGCCAGTAGATACTATATACTCGTGCCGCGGAGGGAACCACCTCACCTTCATATATATTTTATGTTTCTACTAGCTTATAAACATAATAAAAAGATACCTATGGAGAATAAACTCATAGGTATCTTTGGTATAAAAGGGGTAATTGAGAATTTATGAGAGGGAATTATCTTTTGTTCCCACTTACTATTTTACTACATCTATTTAAAAAAATTATTCTACTTTTATGCATCTTTTACCCCACCCATCCCACATTGAAATTTTTCTTATTATTTGTTGTTTTATCCTATTTACCTGTGATTGACTTAAATGTATTCTTTCTGCTATTGCATTTTCTCCTAGACCATTTTTATATTTTAATTCTAATAATATTCTTAATTCTCCAGTAAAATCTTTTATTTTCCACTCTATCTCATTGTACTCTATTTCTATATTATCTAATTGCTCTAATACCTTTTCTCTTTCTAATTGCTTTTCTGTTTTTCTCCTTATTTTAAGTTCTGTTACTCTCATAACTTCTCTTTCAGCATAACCCATTCCATCACTAGATGTCTGTACTCTTTCCTCAAAACTTGGAGATTTACTTTCGGGTTCTATTGATATATTACTTGTCCTCAAATCTTGATCTATTGATTTTATTTGCTTGTCCAAAAGAAATATTTTATCTTTAAGTGCTTTTACTATTTTTTCTTTGCTGAAATATTTAGTTAATTGACTTTCTGTTTTATCAAATAGCTCTTTGTCCATGCCTATTCCCCCTTAATATTTCTTCTCTTTTCTTAAGCTCTTTATCATGTGCTTTATTGATTATTGCTTTCTTATATTTTTCATTACATTCCAGTACATTAAATCTATGTTGTAAATAGTTGCAACTCCAATATTTCTCACATTCTTCACCTTTGCAATCCATAAATATCACTCCTTTAATAGTTCTGGTTTCTCATAGATATTACCTATAACTTTAATCTCTGTTAATGGGAATTTATTTGTTCCTCCAAAAAATAAATTTAATGAACAATCACAAGTTTTACTTTCGTGAACTATATAATCACAATCATCATATTCTACTGGAGATATCCACTCATTTATATTTTCATTTCTTAACTCAGTACATTTAACAATATCACCTACATAAATATCTTTTCCGTTCACATCTTTCAAAAATGTATATTGTAATAATTCAATAAATTTAATATCTATAATTTGAAATTCATCTTTTATATTTTCACAATCAATTCCAACATGAGTAACTTCTCCATTTTTGAAATACAATCTTTCAACTGGATATATTTCTTTAGTGACTTTATCATATGCTCTAAACTTAATTTCTCTACTCATACACATTCTCCTAACTATTTTTTAATTCAACTCTCATCCATGCTAACTTTGTTCTTATAATCTCTATTTCAAGCCTTAAATTTTCTGTGGCACTTATACATGTGTAATAAGCACTTTCTGCTATGTCTTTTTTCATTGCCAACTCTGCGACTTCTGGATCACTCTTTGCTAATGATGAAATTAATGTTGCCTGACACTTGTCCATTTTTAATTGAAGCATCTTTTGATTATATTTAATCCTGTAATCTCTTTCTGTTTTAGCTTTTTCTAACCCTAATTTCTTTTGCTCTATATTTCCTTGACTTAATGCAATAATACATGTATCAAGTTCGTTCATTAGTTTCTGTGGATTCATGTTTGTCCTCCTATTCTGAATTTACAAAGCTTGGACACTTGCAATTAAGTTTATCCAATGCTTTGTAACTCTGTTTTATTTTACAAGTTTGGTGCTATATATCTGTCATAATAAGTAACCGCTACTGCATAAGCTTGCCATATATCTTTTTTGAAGCCATAAAACCATCCAGGTTCTTTCTTTGTACCTTTGCCCTTATTGCTTGTATTAGGTGCAAATCTATCAATTAAAGCTTGTACTATGTTACTGTCCTTTGCCTTCATGCTCTTACATAAATTAAGTTTTTCTTCTTGCCTATATACAAATCTCGGTTCATATCCCAACTTATAAATTTCTTGATAAAACCTACCTATCCATACGCACGTTTCAAAAACTTCTTTACCAACTGCCATTCCATAGCTTGCTACCATTTCAATCGCCACATTTATATTTTCGCCATCATATTCTTGACTTGCTTTTATACAATCATCTATGATAAAAATTAGATTTTCATTTGTAACCTTTCCTTTATCCCAAACCTCTAACTTATCACTAGTTATTATATATCCACTTTCAACATTACCTGGATCTATTGCTAATATCATTACTACGCCTCCTGTTTAAAACACATTTGATTATTAGTTTCTTGTACTTCTCTTAATAATCCACCTTGTAAACTTAAATTATTTATATAGTTAGTTACTTTATCAATATCTTTTCTTAAAAGGTTGTGATAAGCTGTAACATTAAAATAATCTTTTATGCTTCTCCAAATATATCTATAAACTTTACTTCTGAGCTTTTTATTTTGGTACGCAGCACTTTCATTTCCACAACATAGCTTTCTAACTTCTAAATCTACTGCTAATTTAATATTGCAAGCTTGGCCATGATCTATTGTCATGTTGTTTTCTAATCCTGTAAGTCTTTCATCTATTTTTTCAGTTCTTTCATCAAGTACAAATATTGCCTGAAGTTCTTTCGACATTTTCGGGATCCCTGCCCTCATGTTAAAATATCCATCAACTAATTTCTCATATTGTTCCCAAGCAATATCATCTTCTAGTATTTTTAAAAGTTTTGCATATCCTCTTTCCGAAAGAATGTAAATTCCACTTGAATATCCTTTAGCTTTTAATCCTCTTGATGAATTTATTGATTGCTGAGTAAATCCGAACTCTTTTATTTGGGTATCTGTTAAGCCGATACCTAACAAATCAATTATATCTATACCATCTTTAAATCTTTTTCTATTGAGAGTAATTCTTTCATTTATTTCCCTTGATTCTTTACTATGAATCACAGCTATATCTTTAGCTAATATAGCTTTTTTGCCTTCTCCAAAACCACCCTCAATATCATGAAATTTCATTCCTTCAACTGTTATTAATCCTTTTACTATTAATTTATCCATTTGTTTTCCTTCTTACATTATGAAATTGATTATTATATGAGAATGTAATCTTAATACTGTAACGTAATTACATCCTCATATTTAGTTTTATTTAATCTTCAATTGAATCCATTTCTTATCCACTCTGACTTCAATTTTGTATTGCCCAAAATCTGCAACATTAAAGCTTTCTCTAAAATTTTCAAATTGCAATACAATATTATGGTTGCTTACTGCCACTATATCTCCAATTCTTGTTTTAAAGTTTTCTTCTGTATTTCTATTCCCCTCATGTCTGCTAATTCTAATCTTTTGTCCTACTCCAAATTTCATAATTTCACCACCTGTTTCATTGAAATTAATTTCTAATTGTTTAGCTTGTATTTCTCCCTTGCATAACCTTGTCCAGTTTTTATTGTTTGTTTTCAGAAATCTCATGTTTATTACCTTCTTTAAACACCAAATTACTTTTCTATATAATTCATGACATTCTTTATTACCATGTTTATTGATCCGTCACTATTAGGGATTATTTCAAATTTACTTGCATCATGATAAACATCTTCATTTATATATAAATCTATTTGCTTGTCTATATTAAGTCTTGTCCTTTTAAGTTTCTTTTCTACCCAAGTTTTATCAACTGCTATTTCTTCATTCAATCCTTGTTGTTTTATATAATTAGAGAAATCTTCTTTTGCGTGAGGTTGATCTTTAAATAACTCTTCTGAAAAATCATCTATGTTTATGGTATCTTCTTCTTTTAATTTAGTTTTTATGGTAGTTCTAATCTCTTCTGCTTTTCTTGCATCATCTGTAACATTTTTTCTAGTCCAGTTCTCAGCTGCCTTTACAAAAGTTTTAGTCATATCTCTTTCATTAGTGATATATGTTGCACCTAAGAATGTATTTACAAAGTAGTTAGCTCCATATTCGTCCTCTTTGCTAGATTTTTGCTTATCTAATATCATTAAGTTAAAAGTTTCATTATCTCTAATAGGTTTAATAAATGCAGCCTTTTGTATCTTTTGTCCACTACCTGGAAGTCCTGCAACTTGTGGTATTATTCCAACACCTATCTTTTGTTCTATGAATTGAATCTCATGAGTAAAGTTCTTAACATAATCCATTTTTAGAATTGCAATCATTGGCCCTTGGTCTGTAGTTATTGAACTTATGATTAAATCTCCTGAAGGTATGTTGCAATTACCTTTCATGATGATAAATAATTGTCTCGCTAGCTCCTTAGATAATTCAATCAAGTTACTATCAAGACCATTTAAGTAATCTTGTACAACCTCTTTTACAATATTTCTTTCAGGATTAAACTTTGCATACTTAAGTTCATCATCTTTTAAACATTTCTCTATGTGCTTGTATATAAATCTATACGTATCTTCGTCTAATTCTAAGCTATATTCATTTAATACTGGTTCTTCTCCATTACTGTCTAACACATGTATAACTGCCTCATTAATGTTAATGTCATTTATATATTCCATAAGTTCCACTCCTTTATTTTTAAAACATTGAACATTGTCCATCTATTTCTTGCCTTTTCTTTTCGCAATCTCCTAGCCACCATTTCATAACATCTTCGCCAGTTTTCCATTCATAAACTTTTCCATCTTCTCGACCATTTTTAAGCATCTTTTCAAATGCTCTAATATAATTAGCTCTATACCTAGGATATAAATTTAATTCTCTTCTTTGATTGCTGCTCTTAGGACATCCAATACATCCTAATCGATTAAATCCCTGGTCATATAAAATACAATAAGGCACATTTTCTTGAAGTAAAAAACTCCAAACTTCAATCTCTGTCCAATCTACAATTATTCGTACCATTATTTTGCCTTTATAGAAATTAACCATTTGCTGCTCTCGTCTGTCTTTGCTTTCTTCCCATCTTACTCCTGTTATTACTGTATCTCCTGCTTTGCCTGTTCTTTCTTTGAGTTCATCACAACAATATCTAACCATACGAGTTGGTGGCATTTTTCTAGTAGCTATTAATGACCACATAGTTACTTCTTTACCTGTCATTTTCCCTTTGCATCTTCTTGAACTGAACTCATTATATTTTTGAATAATAACTAGTGGATAACCTTTTGATTTTGCCCATTCATTAAATTTTCTTATAAAGTAAATTAACTCTGGTGGATCTGCGCTTGTTGGAGAATAAATTGGTATAAACTTAATTCCACTTTTAGCAGCTACTAAATAAGCTGCTAAACTATCTTTCCCACCACTAAATGCTAATATTGTTATTCTGTTTTCATCTCTATTTTGAAATTCAATACATCTTTCAATTCCTCTTTCTAGTGGTTTTGATGTATCTACAATAGTTTGATAATCCTTTCTTTTTCGTGTTAACAATCCTAATCACCTTATAAATCAAATTGCCTTGACTTATAAGGAAATGGTTTTAGGTTTCTCTGAGTGACCTTACTGGCTTAATTTATAACTTTCGGAGCTTACTCCCCAGTGAGTGCATTTTACGCTTTTACTCTTGTATTTTTCGATAATTACAAAGTGGCTAACCTAATAATTACTAAGCAACCTGGTATACCAGGATCAATTGAATTGTTAACTTATTTTTATAAAACAATCTCTTGTTTATTTTCTTCTATCTCTGCTATATCTAGGATTTGAACATTAGACATAGTTCTTACTAATTTTGACCAGTCCTTAAAAGCTCTTTTAGCTTCTTGCTGATCAAAATGTTTAATACTTCGCTTATTTATTTTCCTATGCTTACCTTTCCAAGTCTCATACTCAAAAGTTATAAGAAACTCTTTTATCTCTAGTGTAGTTGGTATTCTTTTTATTTCTTCCACTTATACCACCTTCCCTATCTACACATTATTCTTTTTTAGCTCACCTATTTTCAAATAAACATCTGCTATAATTACTCCGGTTCTTGTTGTATCTGCATCTGATTGTATTAACTTATATCTATTTAAAGTTAACAGTTGTTTCCTAGATACTAATATTAGATTATCAATATTGAAGTTGTTTTTATTTCCATCTCCAAATATTACAACTTTTCCTTTTGGAATTTCTCCATTTACTTCTTCCCATACTACTTGTTGTTTCAATCTCCATTTATTAGGATCTGCAACTTTAATCTCTAAGTATCCATCTACATTTATTCGTTCGCTACCAATTGGCCTATAATTCTGAGGTATATTCCCCTTTTTGAATTGAGTTTTTTCACATCCATTAAAACATAAACCTTTTATTCCCTTGTTGAAAGGTTTATGACCTTTAGGAAAGTGACCTGTAAGACCTGTGTTAAGCTTGTATCTAGCTATTGCTCCTTTAATTTGATTTAAATTAAATTCTAAATTAAATTTTTTATTCATTAGTTCTTGAATTTCTTTATAATGATGTCCTGGTGTTATTTCTTTTAGATATTTTTTTTCTTCTTCATTCCATATATGAAGAACTTTATTTTTACTTCCTTTTGGTCTACCATCCATATTTTTAGCCCTCTAACATTTTAGGCATATCTGTTTTATCTCTGCCTAATGTCTCTGCTTGTAACTTTTTAGCTTGCAATACTACATTTGCATTTGAAATAATTTGTGATGCTATTCCTGTCACTGCCTTTGCTCTTATAATCTCTTCTTGCAAAGCTTCTCCCTTTATTTCTTCATCATTAAGTCTTTCTAATTGAGCAAATAAATGATTATTTAAATCTCCTAATGTATTTTTCATATAAATTATCTTCCCCTCTCTGAAATTGATAGTTATTTGAGAACAGAACTTTATAACAATAACGCTTTTAGTCTTTATTCTCTATTAAATTGTTATTCCAATTTCCAATTATTATTTATGCAATTCTGCATGCCTTTTAATATTTCTATTGCTCTATGGACAATTTCATTTTTAGCAAACCATTCTGACATAGGTATGTCTCCAGTATTCTTTTGCTTTTGAAACTGTTCTTTCTCCCACATTATGTTACGTCCAAACTGTTTCATGTGAATATTGTTAATTACTTTCCATATATAACCTTCATCTTTATTATTGGTTTTACAAAACTCTTTTACTTTTTCTTCTAAAAACTGACCGCTGCACATCACCATTCATTCCTCCTATATTAATTTATTTTTAATTAAACAACCAATTTCCTATATTCATTTTTAAGATTTTCTTGACTTAATTGTGCATAAATTTGAGTTGTGGTTGGAGTAGTATGTCCTAGAATTCCTTGAACTGCTTCAATCCTCATCCCGCTATTTAATAACCTTGTTGCTTGACTTCTTCTGAACTTATGACAATGTACTCTTTCATCAACTTCTGTTCTTTTCTTAATTTTTGCTAGTATTGCTTGTAATGATCTAACAGATATGTGGCTATGTGTTCCTTTTGTTGCTATAAATAGATATTCTGATTCACCTTCTCTTGTTTTTATATACTTTTGCATATGAAGTTTTGCTTTAGTTGAAAAATATACAATTCTTTCTTTATTGCCTTTTCCAAGTACCTTGATACTTCTTTCATACCAGTTAATATCTCCAATTTTGATATTATCTAGTTCTGATACTCTGCATGCTGTACTATCCAATAGTTCAAACAATGCCTTTTCTCTTTCAGTTTCACATGCTTCTCTTAATTTTTCTACGTTTTCTGCTTTATAAGGCTGTTGAATAACTCTTGGGACTTTGGTTTGCTTCAAGAGAAATGCCGGATTTTTCAAAATATATTCTTCTGCTTGCAACCACCCAAAGAAGCCCTTAAGCATTGTAATATATCCATTTATTGTTGTTGCTTGCTTTCCGTCTCCTAATACAGCCAAAAACATTCTCAAGTCCATAATTTGAATAGTACTGCATGGTTTTGTAAAAAATTGATCTAGTTTTATCAAGAATAATCTATAATTTTCTAGCGTCTTTTGACTTAAGCCTTCTAGTTTCTTACATGCCAAGTATATAGCTGCTTTTTCCTCTATATCACTTGCAACTAGATCTGTACATTTACTTTGTACCTCGTAATCATACAAAGTTTCATCAATTGCTCTTTTAACATCTAGTTGCAAACTTAAGTTTTGTTCTAATATTGGTAAAAGTAATGTTAATTTTCCTACTAATCTTATACTGGCTTCTTCGTTTAGGTTGCTCATTTATATCATTCCTTTCTGTAGTTTTTTCGATTATTTCATCCGATTTTAGTATTGCGTATTACTCTAATATTTCTATTTCTTCAAGAACAACTGTCATATGAGTTATATCCCATTCATTATATTCATAGCTTGTCTTTTCCCAAAATGGTATTACTGCATATAACTTGTTATCTTTTTTGTATAATATATAAGGCATTTTTCTTGATATTATTTCAACCTCATTACCTCCAGGATGATCTGCTCTTAAATAGTGAACTTGTTCTGAAAAATCTTCTTGCTCAACTAAATCTCCCTTGACTTCCTTAACTAGTTTTCTCACTTTATCATTGAATAATCTAATAGCTTTATCATATTTCAATGCATATTCTGTATCATTGTCAAAGCCATATTGACAAAGCTCATAAACTTTATATGCTTTCATATCTCTTTCCCTCCATATTAGTATTATGCATTACTTTTCCTTATAAAATTTACATCTACTTGCAGTTTCTCCCCACATTTCTCTCCAACCATCATCCCTTGAACAACATGGCATAATTACAAATCCTAATCCTGCTTGATAATTATCTAGATGCAAGCAACTACTACATTGAAATCTATGTTTAACAGTGCCTTTCTTGTTTACATGTTTAATACTAATAGAATTACCTTTTTGCACTATTTTAGTTTTATTTGGTGTAAGTTGTATTTTTGCTAATAAATAAAATTTATCTATTGTTCTCACCTCCAACTCTAGTAGAATTGTGTAGTAATTTATAAAACTATCCTTCCATGTTCATCAGCCTTACTTATTTTTTTTAAACATCTTTTGCAAGTAACCTCACTATCTTCACCTATGGATACTGTGTCACTAACATCCATTCTTTGGTTACATGCACTATATACATCTATATCACCCATAACTCTTGCTTTAAAACCTACATGTACAATCTTACCTCTTTTTACTAAATGCACTTTCATGATTTTATTTACCCTCTTTCTTCGTCATCTCTGCACTTTACGAATTACTTTTTTATTACTTCAAATTCAATTACCCATACATACGGATTAGCATTCCATCCGTAGATTTTTAATTGCTCTTTCTTTAAGGTGCTATTCCATAAGTCTCTAAATTCATCTTGTGCAAGTGGTGGAAATTCTTCTTTTATTCCTTCTTGCCTTATTTGATTTTCTGTTATATCTTGAAGTTTTTCGGCTCTTATACCTGTAACTTTTAAAAATATCCTAGCTGCTACCTTTGGCATATGAATGCTTGGTTTCCATGCCCCTAATTTTTTTTCCATTTCTCTTGTAATTGCTATTCGCTTACCTTTTGCATATCCTGCTTTATACATATATTCTGCTGTCCTATTATCTTTTGCAAAATCACCAAAAGGATTACTAATCATCCAAGTTTCTCTTACATAAAGAATATCTCCTGGTAGATATGGAGCTTTTACTCTTTCTTTTATGTTCACACTATTTATGTCATTTATATTCCCATATCCAAATGAAACATAATTAAAATTAACTCCATCACTTGAAGAACTCCCTATAATATTTAATTTTTGTACATTACCTTTAACTAATCTTCTAGTAGTTGTTTTTCTACCTTCCCAAATAGCCTTAACCATTTCTGTATTAAATAAAATTGGCTTTTCCATACTCTCCCTCCACTCTACATATTATTCGTCAAAATGGCATATCCCCATCATCCACTGGTGTTATATCTTCTTCAAAGTTTCCACCACCAAATACATCATTTGCTGGTACTGAATATTCATTGCTATTACTAAAACTATTTCCTGATGAATTATTATTTCCCTTAGTCCCTAAGAATTCAACTCCACCAAATTGATCTGATACAACTTCAGTAACATATCTTTTAGTGCCATCTTTGGCATCATAACTTCTAGTTTGTATCCTTCCACTAATAGCCACTTGACTACCCTTGCTTAGATAATTTGCAGTGCTTTCAGCTTGTTTTCCCCATATTACTACGGGAATAAAATCTGCTTCTTTTTGACCAGTTTTTGTGTTATATTTATCAACTGCTAATGTTAAAGTACAATTTGCAGTTCCATTACCTGGCAAGAACTTTAGTTCTGGATCTTTTGTCATTCTTCCGATTAAAACTACCTTATTCATTATTTATTCTTCCTCGCTTTCTCTTCTTAAAATATCCATAGCATCACCATAGCCACCCCAATTATCTACTCCAGCACATTCTAAAGCATCTAATTTTCTATCCGATTCCAACAAACTTTCATATTCTTCTTTTGATATATTTACGCCATCTTTACTTTCTATTACCGGATATTCTTTTATTTGCTTTATATCCGCCTTAATTTCGCTTAGTTTATCAATAATGATATTTATATCGTCATTAGACTTTAAAACGTCATTAGGGATAAATCTCAAAGCTTCATCAAACTTACCGCAATAAGCAATTACCCTTGAAGTTTCTTTTCCCACATTTTCAGCTTTTGTAAGTCTACTTTCTTGAACTATTCCTATTTTATTTACTATAAATTGCATGGAATCACTTGTTATTTGATATTCACCTATTTTAATATTCATTTACTGAATTCCTCACTTTCTATTAATTTTCCGCCCATAGTTGCTCTTATTATATCCTCACGACTAAATATACCTTTTTTCTGTTTTATCGTCTTACAGAGCCTATCTGTTGCTTTCTCGCTTATTTCTAAACACACTTTAATCTCATTGAATGTATAATAATCATTTTTAAATAATTTCTGCAATTCACTTTGAAACTTTAATTTCAATTGCTTATTTAAAGCTTGTCCTAATCTCCCATGAACACCTTTGGTTCCTCTATGACATTCTTGGCACAAAGAGATTTGGTTTAATTTACAGTGTTCTAAAGATTTCATATGACTTTTAAACATTATGTGATGTGATTCTGTTGCTGCTCTTCCACATACACACATACTAAATTCTGCCACACAACCACCTACTTATCCCAAAATACTCTTATTATATTTACATGTGTCCAACCGCGCTTGACCAATTTTCTGTTATGTTGCCTATTAACTTGTACTAAGTCTGTATTTTCCTTTCTTAATAGGGCAAATACCCTGATGCAGACTTGGACTAAATCTTGAACTTCTTCTACTATATGAATAACATCCTTTTCTTCTATAGCTTCAATAAGCTCCTTATATTCTTCTTCTAACTTAGCTTTAATCTTTTCCCAGGTATCTTTTTCATTGTTTTCACCAGTTACAAGATTCTTACCTAACTGCATAAACTTTAAATTCACATTGCCACCTTCTTCTTTTCAGATATTAATAAATTATCCATCTTTCTTTTAACGCTTTTTTCTGTTCTCCCAAGTTCTTCTGCAATTTCTCCATATGTCTTATCTTCTTTCCTCATTTGCATTAACATTTCAACTTCTATAGGCTTCCAATTTATGGTTATTCTAGTTCTTTTGACTCCTAGAAACGTTAGTCTTGCATCTACTGCACTAATTGTTCTACTTAGTAATTCTGCTATCTCCTTTAGCTTTTTACCTTGCTTATAATAATTAGCTAAATAACAATCCTCTGTTTTACTCCACTCTTTGCCTTTATTCTCTATTCGGTCTTTCATATATCTCTTTTTCCGTTTTTCAAGCCATTTTGGTTCATCACCTAAAGAATTTCTTTCATACAGTTCCCATTTCATAAGGTCATGATGTTCATATGCCCACTTCCAGAACTTTTTGATATCTATTCTGTAATACTTTTGCTTGAAATTTATAACTCTTCGAGTTGCTGGTAATCCTTTATTTAAAATCCATGTTCTAACTACACTTTTACTTCTGCCTAAAGCAATAGCTAATTCTGTTGCAGTAATATATTGAGTTGCAGTTTTTGTTCCACCTAATCCAAGCCTGTTCTTTTTAGTTTCTATAGCTTTTGGAGTTCTTCCAAGGTTTTCTATAATTTACATTTTGTTTATTATTCATCTAACAAGCCTTCTTCCAGAGCTATAATTAAAATCTTATTTATTGCTTCCTTAAGACTTAATCCAGATTTATAATAATTTACAGCCATCTCAACTAATTCTTTTATTCTTGGATTATTATCCATCCTCTAAATCCCCCTTTAGAATCAATTAGTTATCCCAACCTAATAGCTTTTTCTCTAGATCATCATAGTCGTACTCTCTAGCTTCAAAATTATTAAATCTAAGTGACTTTGGTTTATTATTTGAATTTTTATTATTAGTTTCTTTTTTATCTCTACCTTTTGTTTTCCAATTTTGAAGTATCCCTGTTAGATATCCATAATTATTTAATTTCCCTCTTTTAACACATTCATCTGCTGCATCTACTAACCATTGTGCTGAATATATTTCGATATCTGCTGCTATAAACTCCATAAGCTTTGAAGAAACTATAAAACCACACTTCTCAAAATGTTTAAAAACTTCTACATTACTATGGACAACTACTGACAAGCATTCTTCTTGTTTTAGTTCTTTATCTATCTCTTTATCTTTATCTATCTCTTTCTCTATACTCTTACTCTTATCGGATAATGTATTTTTTGTCTCGGACACTTCGAGGACATTGTCCTTAGATTTATTGTCCAAGTTCTTTCTATACTCTCTTTTTTTTACTGCCCATTGAGTTTCTGAACCAATCATATTTTGAGTTTCAATCATGAATAAAGCCCCATCATCTAATCGTTCCATCAAACCCAAATTTAAAAATAAATCTATTGCAACTTTAACTGTATCTACGTCAGTATTAGTTATAGATGCTAACATTTCTGGTGTGTATGGGATAACATCTCTAAATAATAATTTACCTTCTGTAGAAATGCTTTTAAGAAGTAATTTTAGATAAAAATTAATATGTTTTTCTCCATTAGGTCTAGATTCAATTACTTTTATTTCATCTTTTTCAAAGAAGTTATTTTGTAGTTTTAACCAATAATATTTCTTTTCTGTCACGTAATCACTTCCTTTGTTGAATAATTTCTTAAAATTTTGCATATAATAAAATAGGTTCATAACTAAATCCATTTACTTTTTCATTGCCAGCCCCTGTAAAAGGGGCTTATTTTATTTCTAATCCTGGTACTGCTGCATAAGTTGTGATACCAGTTAACTCTTCAATCTCTTTTTGGAATCTATCAGGATTACCATTATCATGAGATATATGAATAAGTGTTATATCTTTAGTCCCTTCTAAATCCCAAGTTTGAAGAGTTTCTTTCAAATTTTCCAATGACATATGACTTTTAATTGTCCTAGCTCTCCATGGTGGTAATTGTGGTAGAACATCTTCTGAATAGTTGCATTCTACTAGGATATGGTCTACATTTTTGAATTTAGATTTTAAATAGTAAGTATCTGTTGCAAATATTATCTTTCCTAACTCCTTGTGATATATTAGGAAACCTAAAGGCTCCGAGGTATCGTGTTGGGTGTTAAAAGGAACTATTGTAAATTCTCCTATATTCTTAGACTCTCCATGTCTTAAAATATTAACTCTGTAATCATCTATCCCTATTTCTTCCTTTGTGCCTTGAGATAAATAAATATCTATTCCTTTTCCCCTCATAGGCATAATTGATTTACAATGGTCCTTATGTGAGTGAGTTATCAAACATCCTACAACTTTATCAATTTTATAATTTAATGCTTGAATTATTTTCTTTTCAT
>NZ_JAJFUC010000090.1 GCF_021372645.1 Clostridium sp.
ATAGAAAAAGAGCAACCAGTAGTGGAATTAACTACTGAATCAATTGGTATAGATGTTGGAGTAAAAGATTTAGCCATATGCTCCAATGGAATGACTTTTAAAAATATTAATAAAACTAAGAAAGTTAAGAAACTTGAAAAAGGGCTACGTAGATTACAACGTAGGGTATCTTGCAAATACCTAAAAAATAAAGAAGGGGGTAAGTTTGTCAAAACAAGTAATATTATAAAAATCGAAAAGCAAATTAGATTACTTCATAGAAAATTAGCAAATATAAGAAGTAATCATAGTCACCAAGCAACGAATATGATAGTGAAAACCAAGCCATCAAGAGTTGTTATGGAAACACTTAATATTAAAGGAATGATGAAAAATAAGCATTTATCAAAAGCTATAGCACAGCAAAGATTATATGAATTCAAAAGACAACTTCAATATAAATGTGAATTTAATGAAATTGAGTTTGTTGAAGCTGATAAATGGTATCCATCATCAAAGACATGTAGCGAGTGTGGCCATATAAAACCAAAGCTTTCATTATCAGAAAGGACATATATCTGTGAGGAATGTGGTTGTGTTATAGATAGAGATTATAATGCAAGTATAAATCTAAGTAGATATGAATTAGTAGTTTAATCACTTAAACGATACTACTAATATGTACGGTGCGTTGTATCGGAATTTAAGCCCTTGGAGTGTTATATCAAACTAAAGTAGCTTAGGCAAAATAGGACACGTGGAACAGGGAATTAAACAAAACTATAGATTTTTATAGATTTTTGGCAACGGCTTGAATGTTAAATACAATAAAAAATACAAGAGTATATGAACAGGTAATAGAAAGGATTAAAGATTTAATAGGAAAAGGCCAATTGAGATGTGGGGATAAATTACCCTCGGAAAGAAATTTGTGTGGACAGCTTAATGTAAGTAGAACATCGGTAAGAGAAGCTTTAAGAGTTTTAGAAGTATTAGGAATCATTCAATGCAGAATAGGCGAAGGAAATTTTATAAAGGACAATTTTCAAGATAGTTTGTTGGAACCACTTTCGATGACGTTTATGCTTAATGGAAGCAAAACGGATGAAATTATAGATTTAAGGAAATTTATTGAACCTGGAACAGCAGCTTTAGCAGCAAAAAACATAAATGATGAGCAGCTTCAAGAGATAAAGGAATTAGTTAATTTATTAAATAGTACAGAGAATCAAGAAAAATGTGCAGAAATAGATAAAAAAATACATTATAGAATTGTACAGTCATCAAGAAATTACCTGGTTTCTAATATAATGCTTTCAGTATCAACTTTGGTAGAAACATATATTGAAGATGTAGTAATGAATATGTTTCAAAATGAGGAGAATAAAAATATAGTTAGAAACCAACATGAAGATATAGTTCAGGCTTTAGAAAATCACGATCCTGTTGGCGCATCTATAGCTATGCTTAAACATCTGGAATATACAAATAGTTATATTAGTAAAAAAACAAAAATAAATGAATGAAAAGATAAAAGCTTTACTTATGAAATATGAATAAAAAATTAGGAGGACATCGTAAGAAACAGTACTCTGTGGGTTTAATTTTTTCTTGAAGGAGTGTTAAAAGCATGCATATTCCAGATAATTGTTTGAGTCCATCAACCTGTGCAGTTATGGGAGTAACTATGGTTCCAATGTAGACGATATCAGTAAAAAGGTGAAAAACGAAATATCAAAGGTTAAAATGCCGCTCCTTGGTATAGGAGCTGCCTTTCCTTTGCTATTTAAAAATGCAGCTGGGCAACCGTTATACAGTCTGTATCCGTTGTCAGTATCAATTTCATAGAAGAATTCATAGAAAAAACAAGACTTTTATAAAATGTAATAAACAATCAATGTTTCTTTTGTGATGATGTTAAAATTTACATAACAATAATTTTAAAAAATCAATTACTGTTGATACAAAAGGGGTAACGTATAAAGAACCAAATATAAAATAATAAGTCAATAGTAAAGAAAGGGAGTGAATTCATGTTTGAAGTAAGTAATTTAAAATTCAAGAATATTTTAGATATTCCATTTTTATGTATTAATAACCCAATAACATGTATTGTTGGGTCTTCTGGTAGTGGAAAAACAACATTATTACGTATGTTTAATAAGTTAAATATTCCCGATAATGGAACAATCATCTATAATGGTAATGATATTTCAAAAATGGACACTTTAAAGTTACGTCGTCAAGTGGTTATGTTGGGGCAAACTCCAGTAATTTACAGTGGATCAGTGGAAGATAATTTGCAAATAGGATTATATTTTTCAAAAAGGCTACAGGCATCTATTTCAGCAATGAAAGAAAGTCTTACAAGAGTAGAATTAGATAAGTGTTTAAGCGATGGTTGTGGCAATCTTTCAGGCGGCGAAAAGCAACGCTTATGCCTTGCTAGAGTTATGCTTATGGATGCAGAAACATATCTTTTAGATGAGCCTTCTGCAGCATTAGATAAAGTAACAGAAAAATTTATCATAGAAAATCTATCAAGGTTTGTTTTAGAAAAAAATAAGAAATTAATCATGGTTACTCATTCTGAACAAATTGCAGAAAAATTTTCAAATTCAATTATAAGAATTGAAAATGGTAAGGTTATAGAAGCATATTAGCCAAACATAAAGGAGATTAAATATTTGAATATAAAAGAGTTATGGAGGCATATTTATGAATGATACAGTAATGAATCTTTCGGTTTTACAATTATCCATTGCATATATTTTTGTTTTATTGCTTTTAGTTATTTTTAAATCAAGAGGTATTAAGCGAGAAAAGCAAATATTGATAGCATCTACAAGAATGACTATACAGCTTACTTTAATGGGCTATGTGTTAATGTTTGTTTTTAAAAATTCGAGTTGGTGGCTTACTTCTTTGATGATTACAATTATGATTACTTATGCAATTTATAATTCTATTAAGAGAGTAAAGACCAAAATGTCAAAGGAACTAAAAAAAATAATTGCTTTTTCTATGATATGTGGGGCTCTTGCTACTGCTGTATTTTTCATTATTGTAGTTTTACAAGTAAGACCATGGTTTAATCCACAATACTTTATTCCTATTTCTGGAATGATTGTTGGTAATAGCATGACAGGAATTGCTTTAGGAGCAAATAAATTATGTAGTGATATGGAGGACAAAAAGGTTGAGATTGAGAATTCATTAATGTTAGGAGCAAGTCCTGTAGCTGCAACTAGGGAAATTGTTAACAATGCTTTTGATAGTGCTATTTTGCCAACTATGAATAACATGTTAACTATGGGAATTGTATCACTCCCTGGTATGATGACTGGACAAATTCTTTCTGGAACATTTCCACTAACTGCAATTAAATATCAAATTGGAATTATGCTTGCTATTTTAGGTAGTACAGCCTTAGCTACTGTTTTGCTCGTAACTCTCGGATATAGAACATTTTTTACAAAGGATAATAGATTAAAATAAAAAGTATTTAAGAAAATAATAATTTAAATTAAATATCAACATACTATTTCAAATAAACTCAGGCAGAGTATGAAACTCCACTCGAATTTGCAATATATCTTATAGGTTGTTTAATTCTTGCAAGAGTTGGGGTTGTAATATTACTTAGTGAAATTCCATCAGCTGATATTGAAGATAAGTATAACATAACTCTATTTTATTTACATGTATGGTATTATTTAAGGCATATTGAAAAAACTAAAAAGTATCTTTAGTCTGCTATATCCCCTTCTAATAACCAGTATTTCCGTATTTTATATATTAGAGTATATTGTAAGGAATTGAGTCTGTAAATTAAAATGAAAAGTTTTTTAAAAAGTATTGACTTAGAGTCTACTCTAAGATGTAATATAAACATATATTAAATTATTTGATATATGTTTATATTCTAAGGAGGAATTATTTTGCTATATAGAACACTTGGGAAGACAAATGAAAAGGTTTCGATTTTAGGTTTTGGATGTATGAGATTACCTATTATTAATGGAGATAATACTAAGATTCATGAAGAAAAGGCTATTAAAATGATTCGTCATGCTATTGATGAAGGAGTTAATTATGTAGATACTGCATATCCTTATCACGGAACTGGAATGAGAAATGGAGGAGAAAGTGAACCATTTGTAGGTAGAGTCTTAAAAAATGGATATAGAGAAAAGGTTAAGCTAGCTACAAAGCTTCCTAGTTGGTTAATTAAAACTAGAGAAGATATGGATAAATATTTAAATGAACAATTAGAACGTCTTCAAACAGATCATATAGATTTTTATTTAGTGCATGCTTTAGGTGCAGGTACTTGGGCAAATCTAAAGAAATTAGGAATAGATGAATTCTTAGATTCAGCAATAAAAGATGGAAGAATAAAATATGCAGGATTTTCTTTTCATGACAAGTTAGAAGTATTTAAAGAAATAGTAGATTATTATGATTGGTCTTTTTGCCAAATTCAATATAATTATTTAGATGAGAATTTTCAAGCAGGAACAGAAGGATTACAATATGCTGCAGATAAAGGCTTAGGTGTTGTTATTATGGAACCTCTTAGAGGCGGGAAAATAGTTAAAAATCTTCCAGAAGCTGTTATGGATATTTTTGATAAAGCTGAGATTAAAAGATCTCCAGCTGAATGGGCATTAAGATGGGTATGGAATCATCCAGAGGTATCTGTAGTATTAAGTGGTATGAACATAATGGACAATGTTACAGAAAATATAAACACTGCAAGTATTGCTGCACCTAATTCATTAACAGAAAAAGAATTAGAAATAATGGATAATGTTAAAAAAGTATTTAAAGAAAGAATAAAGGTTAATTGTACAGCTTGTGAATATTGTATGCCTTGTCCAGTAGGAGTAAATATTCCTAAAAATTTTGCTTACTACAATGAGTATAGTTTATTTATAACTCCAGCGACAGAAAAAGAACTTAAGGAAAGATACAACTCT
Source organism: Clostridium sp. (assembly GCF_021372645.1). Taxonomy (GTDB): domain Bacteria; phylum Bacillota; class Clostridia; order Clostridiales; family Clostridiaceae; genus Clostridium. The sequence goes on from NZ_JAJFUC010000090.1 coordinate 4,962, forward strand.
GTAGGAGTTCAAGAAAGGGCAGATAAATGTGTAGAGTGTGGTAAATGTGAAGGTCATTGTCCGCAGGCAATTAAAATTCGTGAAGAATTAAAAAATGTTACAGCATTATTTGCTTAAATCGATTGGCATAACGTCTAATAAATACAATTCGCAGACAATGTATCCATTGTGAGGATATAAAAATATAGAGTGGAGTGATTAGTAGATGAAAGTATTATATTACGATTGTTTTTGTGGTATAAGTGGAGATATGAATTTAGCAGCATTATTAGACTTAGGAGTTCCAAAGGAATATTTAATAGAAGAAATTTCAAAACTTAATTTAGATTCTGAATATGAAATAAAAATTAACAAGGCTGAAAAACATGGAATAACCGGAACTAGGGTAGATGTTATATTAAAAAATCAAACTATAAATGAGGGTGATGTTGTTGAGAAAGTATTAGATAATCATCATCAACACAAAGATGAACATGTTCATGAAAATAGTAATCATCATATTCATGACAGTACTAATGAAGAGTGCCATACTCATGAACATATTAATGAAAAACATCATGATCATGAGCATAATCATCCACAAGATGGAAATCATACTCATACAAACAATCATGAGCACCATCATAGAAATTTAAAGGATATTGAGAATATAATAAACTCAAGTGCTTTAAAGGTTAAAGTTAAAAAATTAAGCATGGATATGTTTATGAAGGTGGCAGAAGCTGAAGCAAAGGTTCACGGAAAAACATTATATGAGGTACATTTTCATGAGGTAGGTGCTATTGATTCTATTATAGATATGGTGGGAGCAGCTATTTGCATAGATTATTTAGAGGTAGATAAGATTATTGCATCTCCTGTTCAAGTAGGAGGAGGTTTTGTTAAGTGTGCCCATGGTCTTATGCCAGTTCCTGCACCAGCAACGGTAGAAATATTAAAGAATATACCAATTAACACTGGGATAGTACCTTTTGAGACAACTACACCTACAGGAGCAGCTATTTTAGCAGCTAATGTTCAAGAATTTACTCCTAAAATAGATTTTTCTATAAAGAAAGTAGCATATGGAATAGGACATAGAGATTTAGAAATACCCAATGTTTTGAGGGTTTATTTAGGCGAAGAAGAAACTTTTGAAAAAATAGAAGAACAGTACATTTTGGACACTAATATAGATGATATGAATCCAGAATTTTATGGGTATGTTGAAGAAAAGCTTTTTGAAAAAGGTGCTTTAGATGTATTTAAGACAGCTATATTTATGAAAAAAGGAAGACTGGGAGTAAAATTAAGCGTACTAGTTAATGAGCAATGTGAAAAAAGTGTTCTAGACGTAATTTTTGAAGAAACTACTTCAATAGGTGTAAGGAAATATAAAGTTGAAAAAATAATGCTTAATAGAGAGTTTTCAAAGGTAAAAACTCAATATGGCGATATTACAATTAAAAAATCTTATTACAAAGGAAAGTTAATTAAATATAAGCCAGAATATGAGGAATGTAGAAGTATAGCAAAAGAAAAAAATATAACTCTGGGAAAAGTTTATAAAGAAGTTTCAGATATAGAAGATAGCCAGTATTAAATGACAGTTAAATATGAGAGGGAGGAGAAATGTATGATAAATAGCGAAAAATATGATAAATTAATAAATTATCTTAAAAGCTTAGAAAAGGTAGTTTTAGCATTTTCAGGAGGAGTAGATAGTACCTTTTTACTCAAAGCAGCTAAAGAAGCCCTTGGAGATAATGTAAAGGCAGTAACGATCATGTCTCCATACATTCCTAAATGGGAAATAGCAGAAGCTAAGGATTTAGTTAAAGAATTAGGTGTTAAACATGAAATTATAGAGGCTCCAATTATTGATTCTATTAAATATAATCCAGAAAATAGATGTTATCTTTGTAAAACTGCAGTATTTAGTATGATAACAGCTATAGCTAAAGAACAAGGATATAACTGTGTAATTGATGGAACAAATTTTGATGATATAAGTGATTATAGACCAGGTCTCAGAGCACTAAAGGAGTTAGAAGTAAAAAGTCCACTCCTAGAATGTAAATTAACTAAAGCAGAAATAAGAGAATTTTCTAAGGAATTAAATCTAAATACTTGGAATAAGCCTTCGTACGCTTGCCTTTTAACAAGGATACCTTATGGAAATGAATTGAAAGTAGATGATTTTGAAAAGATTGAAAATGCTGAAAAGTTTATGATGAGTATAGGATTCAGAGCTATTAGAGTAAGGTGTCATGGAGATTTAGCAAGAGTGGAAGTCGATAGAAATGATAGAAGTAAATTGTTTGATGAAGAGCTTTTAGATACAATAGCAAGTAAGATAAAAGAATGTGGATTTAAATATGTAACATTAGATTTACAAGGATATAGAGTAGGAAGTTTCAATGAGACTATAACAAAAAACGTGACAGAAGAAAGTTAAGTAAATATATTAATTAGCAATATGTGATATTTAAGAATTAAATTTAAGCATATGGAAAAAATAATAAGTCAAACTATATAAATTTTGCATCAAATGAAGATGTATATTTACCTTATAGTAATGAATATCAGGAGGTAAAAAAATAGTGAATAAAGAAGAACTTAAAATTCTACTAGAATCAGTAAAAGATAATAAAATAAATATAGAAGAAGCTCTTGAAAAATTAGAAGATTTGCCTTTTAAAGATTTAGGTTTTGCAATGATAGACAATCATAGAGAATTAAGAGTAGGCTATCCTGAAGTAATATATTGTGCTGGAAAAACAGTAGAACAAGTTAGAGATATTGTTAAGTTTATGCTTACAAAAGATAACAATATATTAGGAACTAGAGCTACAGAAGAAATGTATAATGTAGTAAAGGAAATATGCAAAGATGCAGAATATAATAAACTTGGAAGAACGATAACAATTAAGAAAAAAGAACAACCTCTTACGGATAGTTATATTGCAGTTGTTTCAGCTGGGACTTCTGATTTACCGGTGGTAGAAGAAGCTGTTGAAACTGCTAAGATATTAGGAAATAGAGTTGAACGAATAACAGATGTAGGTGTTGCAGGTATACATAGACTTTTTTCAAGATTAGATGTTGTTAGAGGAGCTAAAGTAGTTATAGTAATTGCAGGAATGGAAGGAGCTTTAGCTAGTGTTATAGGAGGACTTGTAGATAAGCCTGTAATAGCAGTTCCAACTAGTATTGGCTATGGAGCAAGTTTTGGAGGCGTTGCAGCTTTATTAGCTATGTTAAATACCTGTGCCAGTGGTGTTAGCGTAGTAAATATAGATAATGGATTTGGTGCAGCATATAATGCTAGTATCATTAATAAGTTATAAAAATGGAAATGGGACTGTAATTTAGGCAGATGAAAGAAAATAACAAGCCAACTTGTAATTTATTTAAATTACAAGTTGGCTTGTTATATATTTTAGTTACTCTTCACAATATTAAATCTTCCATTATTTTTCATATTAGAACTACCTTGAACTACAACTTGGTCATCTTCAGATAACCCATTTTTGATTTCTAAATATTGATTTTTAGGATCTCCAACTGTTACTGTGTGTTTAGTTAATTTATCACCATCAATAATATATACATATGAAGTATTATCTTCTCCAAGAAGGTTCTGTTTCAAGAACATCTGCAATACGATTAGCAGAAACAGAAGCTCTTGGAATCATAATAAACATCATTGTCATCATTAGAAAGGCAAATATTATTTGAATAACATATTGCATATATGCCATCATTTCTCCAACATCCATCTTAAAAGCTGAAACTTGATTTGCACCAACCCACACAATTAGAACCGTAACTAAATTCATTATAAGCATCATAGCAGGCATCATTCCAGACGTAAGCCTATTTATAAAAAGATTAGTATTCGTATGAACATAAAAATCAGAGTTTGAATTTGTGTAACATCATTTGTTGTTCTTGTTATAAGAGAAGATGTAGCAAATTTATCAAATTCAGCATTAGAAAAAGCTTCAATTTTTTCAAATAAATCAATAAATATTAAACAGTATAAAATAAGTTGAAATGTAAATCCTAATATATGAGGTGATACAAATGGATAACAATAAAAATAGATTAAAAGATAGACCTAAATCCAATGCAGAACTTAGAAAGATACATCCAAAGGGAAATGAAGATTTAGGCATTATTGAAGGCAAAAAAGTAGGTGCACCTCCATATAAAGAAAAGGATCATCTATAAGAATAAAGAAGATATATCAAATGATTCTTTAATCATTTGATATATCTTTTTTTATTCTTATCATATAAGATTTTTATTAATATAAAAATCTTATATGATAAAGTATTATATTAAATATATGCAGAAGGAGAATGTTAAAATGAAATTAGAATTAACTGTACGTGAATTGGGTGAAGCTTTAAAGAAAATAGAAGAAAAATTTAAATTAGATATATTGATTAAATCAACATTGAGTGGTGGTTGGATGACAATTACAGGTGAAGCAATTATATTAAAAACTCTAAGTGATATAAAAATTGGTTGTGGTGGGAAAAGTGATAATATCATAGATATAAAGATTAAAACAGAAGATAATCAAGAAGGGATTATTGTTAAACTTACAGGAGCTAAAAATAAAATGTTTAATGTGGATATATCAAGCACTAGATATAAGGAATTGCGTTCCAACAACTTAACTATAAACAAAATAAAAATAAACGAGAATGAAAGTAAGCTTAGGATTGATGAAGACATAATATTTACTATACAAGCATCAGTTGATGAAGTAGCAAAGATTATAAAAGGGTAAATATAACCAATATATAAAATAGAGGAATATTTGAGGTAGACAAAACTTCAAGTATTCTTTTTTTATTTACATTTAATGGGGATATTTGAAGAAAAGCATTATAATAAAATATATTTAATAAAATAAAGAGTAACTATTAAAAAAAATAAAGAGTAACTATTTAAAAAAAGTAGTCATAATGTCTTTACTTAATTGAATATATTTTAGTTATAAGGGAGGGAGGAATGTTTATGAGTATGAACTTTAAGGAATTTATAGAAATAGATAGAGAAAAGGGTAACACCCTAAGGTTTGAAGGAAGTTTTTTAGATTATCTAGAGATTGTTAAGGAAAATCCAGAAGTAGTTATTCTTGCCCATAAAAGAATTCATGAGATGATTAATAGCAGAGGAGTAGAAGAATTAAAAGCAGAGGAAAATCCTAGAATAAGAAAAATATATGGGAATGACTTAATAAGAAAATATGGCTTTTTTAGGGATGAGTTTTATGGAATTGATAAAGTTATTATGAAGCTTGCTAGTTATTTTAAATCAGCAGCTATGAAGGGGGAAGAAGCAAGACAAGTTTTATATCTTGTTGGTCCAGTTGGTGCTGGTAAATCATCTATAGTTGAAAGTTTAAAATCTGCATTAGAGGATTGTGAACCTGTTTACGCATTAAAAGGATGCCCAATGCATGAGGAACCACTTCATCTTATTCCAAAACGTTTAAGACCTAGATTTGAAGAAATGCTTGGAGTACAAATTGAAGGTGATTTATGTCCTGTATGTAAATATAGGTTAACTCATGAGTTTAAAGGAATTTATGAAGATTTTCCAGTTGAAAGAACAGAATTTTCTATTAGATCAAGAAAAGGTGTAGGTGTAGTGCCACCTGTTGATCCTAATAATCAAGACACTTCAATTTTAACAGGTTCAGTTGATATATCAAAAATGGATTTATATTCAGAAGATGATCCAAGAATATTTTCTTTAAATGGTGCTTTCAATGTTGGAAATAGAGGCCTTGTAGAATTTATTGAGGTATTTAAAAATGATGTTGAATATCTTCATACAATAATTACAGCAACTCAAGAAAAATCTGTACCATCACCAGGTAAAGGGTCTATGATTTATTTTGATGGAGTTATAGTTGCTCATTCAAATGAAGCAGAATGGAATAAGTTTAAGTCAGATCATACAAATGAAGCTATATTAGATAGAATTGTAAAAGTTGAAGTTCCATATTGCTTAGAGCTTGATGAAGAAGTTAAAATATATCAAAAAATATTAAAAAGGAGCAATTTTAATGCTCATATAGCACCGCATACTATTGAAATAGCAGCAATGTTTGCAATACTTTCAAGACTTACACCTTCAGCTAAAGCAGATGCTATGACTAAGCTCAAAATTTATAATGGAGAAGAAATTGTTGAAAAAGGAACTACAAAGAAAATTGATATTGGAGAGCTAAGAGAAGAAGCTGGACAATACGAAGGAATGAAGGGAATAAGTACAAGATTTATCATAAAAACTATAGATAATGCTCTTTCAGAATCAGGGTATAATTGTATAAATCCACTTAGCATAATGGAAAATATAATAAGATCAGTTAAAGAACTTGATATTGCAGCTGATGAAAAGAAAAGATATTTAGGATTTATTCAAGATAATATTAGAAAAGAATATAATAAAATCCTTGAGAAAGAAATTACTAAGGCATTTATACATTCATTTAGAGAACAAGCAGAGAGTTTGTTTAATAATTATATAGATAATGCAGAAGCTTATGTAAATAAGAGCAAAATAAAAGATGTTTCAACTGGAGAAGAACTTAATCCAGATGAAGACTTCATGAGAAGTATAGAAGAACAAATAGGTGTATATGCTGCATCTGCTAAAGGCTTTAGATCCGATGTTACTTCATATATGTTTTATATAGTTAGAAACGGTGGAGGATTAGATTATACTTCTTATGAGCCTTTAAAAGAAGCTATAGAAAAGAAACTAACAGCTTCAGTTAAAGATTTATCTAGAATTATAACTAGGTCAAAAGTTAGAGATAAAGAACAAGCTGAAAAATATGATTCTATGGTGGAAGAAATGAAAGAGAATGGGTATTGTCTTCATTGTTGTGATGTAATTTTAAAATATGCTGCTAATAATTTATGGAGAGATTAAAATAAATTATGGCAATATTTAGAGATTACACTAATAATCCAATTGATCACGACAGATCCATAGAAGATAGAAGAAGGCATAGGCAACTTGTAGAAAAATCAATAAAAGAAAATTTAGGAGATATATTATCAGAAGAAAGCATTGTTGGAGAGAGCAAAAATAAGAAATTTAAGATACCAATTAAAGGGATAAAAGAATATCAATTTGTTTATGGTAAAAATTCTAAGGGTGTAGCTAGTGGGGTTGGAAATGAAAAAAGAGGAGAAAAATTAGGAAATGGAAATAAGAAATTAGCCAAAGGGAATCAAGGTGCAGGAACTGAAGAGGGGGATGATGTTTATGAAACAGAAATCACCCTTGAGGAGTTAATGGATTATATATCAGAAGATTTAAATTTGCCTAATTTGGATCAAAAGAAGTATTCTGAAATAGTTACTGAAACTAGCAGCAAAAAAAGAGGCTATCAAACACATGGAATAAGACCTAGACTTGCAAAAAAGAAAACAGTTATGTCTAAGATTGCAAGAAAACAAGGGAAGAAAAGAGCACTACGGGAATTAGAAAATGAACAGGAATTAGATAGATTTCCATTTAGAGAAGAAGATTTAAAATACTATAGGGTTAAGATGAAGCCTAAAAAAGATAGCAATGCAGTTATGCTATTTATTATGGATGCTTCAGGTTCAATGGACATAACAAAGAAGTATTTAGCAAGATCATATTTTTTTGTTTTAGCAACTTTTTTGAAAAAAAAGTATAACAATATAGCTTTTGAGTTTATATACCATACGACTGTTGCAAGAAGGGTAGATGAATATGAATTTTTTCATAAATCTGAATCAGGTGGTACTTATATATCAAGTGGCATTAATGAAGCATTAAAATTAATTGAAGAAAAGTATCCGCCAGCAGCTTGGAATATATATAGCGTATATGCCAGTGATGGGGACAATTGGTCGGAGGATAATGAAAGAGCAGTTGCAGCAGTTAAAAATATATGTGAAGTGAGTAATATGTTCGGATATGCAGAACTTTTACCATCAACATTCACTACAACAATGTATCATAAGTTCAAAAAAGAAATAACAGATGAGAAATTTGTGCCTGTAATTATAAAAGAAAAAAAGGATTTATGGGAAGCACTTAAGATTATGCTTAGGAAGGAGTTAAAGGAGGAATAAGAAGTTGGAGTATAGTTTTAGTGATATTGAGAACTGGAATGAAAAAATAGAAAAAAAGGTTAAAGAATATGGATTAGATTTTTATCCTCAGGAATTTGAAGTCATAGGTTGTAATGAGATGATAGGATATGAAGCTTATGTTGGAATGCCATCAAGATATCCTCATTGGAGTTTTGGTAAATCCTATGAAAAGAATAAAACTCTATATTCTTTAAATCTTACAGGTCTTCCTTATGAAATGGTAATTAATTCAGATCCTTGTTTAGCATATTTAATGAAAGATAATACATTGCTATTACAAATATTAACAATGGCCCATGTATATGGACATAATGATTTTTTCAAAAATAATAGGTTATTTAAACAAGGAACTAATGCGAAATATACTTTAGAAATGTTTAATTTGGATGCGAAAATAATAAGAGAATATATTGATGATCCAAGTATAGGATATTCTGAAGTTGAGAGAATATTAGATGCTGCTCATGCTATAAGATTTCAATCTCAAAGAAATATTGGGATAAAAGAATTATCAAATGATGAGATTAAAGAAAATATACTAAAAGAGTATGAAAATAAAAGAGAAAATAGAGGAATTTTAGATTCATATAAAGAAATAAAACTACCGGATTTGGAGAAAATTCCATTGGAACCTGTAGATGACATTATTGGGTTTATAATAAATTATGGACATTTAGAAGAATGGGAAAAAACTATTCTAAAAATAGTTAAAAGAGAAACAGAATATTTTATCCCTCAAATTGAAACTAAAATAATGAATGAAGGATGGGCAAGCTATACTCATTATAATATTTTAAAGCAATTAGAATTGCCACAAGAGCTACATCTTGAGTTTCTAAAAAGACATAATGATGTAATAGCGCCTGCTATAGGTGGATTAAATCCATATTACATTGGTTTTAAAATATTTGAAGATATTGAAAAGAGATATGGAAAAGAAAAAATATTTGAAGTTAGAGAAATTGAACGTGATTCTTCTTTCTTAAGACGTTATCTAACTAGAGAATTATGTGAAGAATTAAATTTATTTCAGTATAATGTGAGGACCTTTGATACTGTTATTGAAGAAATATCAGATAAGACTGGTTGGAAAACCATAAGAGATACGCTTTCATATACTGCAGGTATGGGAAATATACCATACATTAGAGTCATAGATTTAAATAAGAAAAATTATACTTTAACTTTAGAAAATGTCTTTGATGGTAGAGCTTTAGAACTTTCTTATGCAAAAGAGACATTAAAGTATGTGCAAGAACTATGGGGGCATGATGTTAAATTAATTACTAAGTCAAGTGATAAACAAGATGTGATTTTACTTTGTAATCAAGAAAAGAAAATAATTGTATCTTAAATTAATTAACAATGTAAAATTGATGTCAGTTAGGGGAACCAGTGGTCAATTGCGTCATCTTTAATTGCTCACAGGGCACCCATAAAGGACATAAATTTTACATTGTTTGTTGTAAATTGGTAAGAAAGTAACAAAAAAAGTAGAAATGAATATTCTATTTGTGTGAGAAAATAATATTTAGGAGATCACGATGAACTTAAAGGAAAGTAAAACTGAAAAAAATTTATATAAAACATTTGCGGGAGAATCTAGAGCAAGAAATAAATATACTTTCTATGCAGATAAAGCCAGATCTGATGGATTTATGTATGTTGCAGATGTATTTGATGAAACTGCAGAGAATGAAAAGGCTCATGCTAGAGAGGTTTATAGAAGATTCTTAGATAAGCTTGGTAATACAAAGAATAATTTAATAGAATCAGCACTCGGAGAGTCAGAAGAAAGTAAAGTTATTTACAAGGAATTTGAAGATATAGCTAGAGATGAGGGGTTTGATGAAATTGCAGATTTCTATAAAGAACTTCAAGAGGTAGAAGAACATCACAAAGAAAGATTTTTAAAATTAGCTAAAGAAATTAAAGATGGCAAAATCTTTAAGTCAGATAAAGAAACTGAATGGTTATGTTTAAATTGTGGATATATTTATGAAGGCACAGAAGCACCTATGAGATGTCCATTATGCAAATATCCAAGATCGTATTTTAAGAAATTAGATAATAAGGATTGCAAATGGGGGGTAAAGAGATGATTTATGAATATCCAGAAGTATTTATAGTTCCTGTTTTTTATGTTAAGGATTTAGGCGATAACGATATGCATAGAGACAAGAAGTATAAATCTTCACATGAAGATAAACTCTTAATCCCTAATAAAGAATTACAGGAAGATGGAATATTTCTAGAAGAAATAAATATATACGGAGATTTTCAATATAAAGACATAGATTCTTTAAATGCGGAGGGAAAATCATTACAAGAGCCTTATAATGAATTTATCATTAACGAGAGTAAAGCTCACGATAGTTCAGAGTATCAAAATATTATAAATAATATAGATGAAGAGTATGCCAATAGTGAAACTTCAGGTATCTATAAGAGTGAGTATTAATTTTATAAAGGATTATGTATGAAGTTTGATGATTTAGCTAAAAAGCAATATGAAGACATAGATAATTTAAGTGTATTATTAAAAAATTATGTAGATGCTTATAGATTATTAATTGCAGGAGCATCAGAATTGTATAATGTTAATTTAGCAAAGAAAAGTGAGGTGAGAAAAGCACTAGATAGAGTTGAACAGGTTGGTGAATTAATAGATAAACTAGTGAACACATTAGATAAATGTGAAGGATCATATTTAAAATATTGCAAGATTAAAAATGAGTATATAACAACAAGCACGGAAAAAGATAAGATATTCACTGAAATAGATAATGAATTAAACCTTCAAAACTCTGAAAGAGAAGAGTTTTAAAATGGAGTATATAAAAACTCTGTCTAGAGAATTATAAGACAGAGTTTTTTAATTAAACAAGAAAACTTTTTTATTAATTCTTACATTTTAAATTTTCCTCAATTTAATTTTGCTTACCATCAAATATGAACCGATAATCATTAAAAAAACTGCAAGATAAATTGATGTTGTCACTTTTAAGTTAAGTAATGAAAAAACGGCCATAAAACAACCAACTATTGTTATTGGTACACCAGTAAAGGCGCCATCAAAATCAGATGTGTTAAATCTAGCCAATCTATATGCGCCACAGATTGGAAATAATAATAAAATTGCAAACCCTAATAATCCCTTAGGCCCAAAGCTATCGAGATTAAAATATATAAATACTAGTATAGATGGTGCTACTCCAAAAGAAACCAAATCAGCCAAAGAATCTAACTCTTTACCTAAATCGCTTGAAACATTCAAGAAACGAGCAATTCTTCCATCATACCTATCTACCAATCCTGCTAGTAAAATAAATGCACCTGCGTATGCATACTTTTCATCCATTACTGATAATATAGATATAATTCCACAAGATAAATTAATAAAGGTAAATACATTAGGAATACAGCTTTTCCTCATAAAATCACTCCTAAAATTATAAAAAATACTTACAAAGAATTATTATAGCATATAAATGAAAATAATATAAGATATAAATTAACTTTAAAATTTTATTAAGATTAGCTGGTATCGACATTAAATAAGTAAAATGATATAATAAAGTTTATGTGATGTCCATTATTATGTAATATTTTATTAAAATTTAACAGATACATATAATTTAAGACTTAATTTAAGCATAATATTTAAAAAAATAAAAAATTTTTGTTGATTTATTTTATATAAAATTAAGAATAACTTAATTATGGAAATTTATGGGGAGGTAGATTAATTTATGAAAAAGGTGAGATTCATATACAACCCATACTCGGGAGAAAATAACATAATAAATGAATTAGACAATGTTATAAAGTTACATCAAGAAGTAGAATTAACAGTTGTTCCATATAGAATTCAAAAAGGTAAAGATTTAGCAGAAGCACTAGATATAATAGATGAAACTTATAGTTATATTTTAATAGCTGGTGGCGATGGAACCGTAGATTCTCTAGTAAATGCTATGAAACATAGAAATATAAATATCCCTATAGGTATATTACCAGTTGGAACTGCAAATGATTTTGGAAATTTTATTAATATGCCAACTGACATACAGGAAGCATGTAAGCAAATTTTAGATTCAAAACCTGTAGCAGTTGATGTAGGGAAAATAAACGACGATTACTTTATAAATGTGGCTAGTACAGGACTTTTTACTGACATATCTCAAAAAATAGATACAAATTTGAAAAATACAATAGGAAAATTAGCATATTATTTAAAGGGTATTGAAGAATTACCTAACTTTAGAAAATTAAAAATAAAGCTATCATCAAAAGAATGTAATTATGATGGAGAGATGTATTTACTTTTAGTGTTTAATGGTAAAACAGCTGGAAATCTTAATTTAGCTACAGAAGCAGAAATTATAGATGGAAAATTGGATGTAATAATGTTTAAAGCTATACAAATAATGGAATTAATACCTCTATTTATAAAACTTTTAAAAGGAGAACATTTAGATTCAGATAAGGTTGTTTATTTTAAAACAGATGATGTATATATTGAATCTTCAGAAGATATTGTTACAGACATTGATGGAGAAAGAGGACCAGATTTTCCTTTAAGAATTCAATGTATTAAGGGTGGAATTAAACTTTTAGGTATAAAATAAAATAAATTATAATAAATATAAGTAACAGGAATGTGGATGGGAGCGTAATTTGTGAACTTTGCATATTATTTGTTTTTGTTACTTATAATTTTTTTGTCTTTTTCAATTATGAAAAAGAATTTAGAAGTTTCACCAAAGAAAATAAAGATCTATTTAACACTAGTAATTACATTATTTTTATTAAGACATGTAGCATTATTTCTTTTATGCATATTAAAAAATAGCACTATAATATATTACTTAAAACCAATAATATTTTTGAATCACTTATCAATTCCACTTATGGCACTAGCTTTAACTTATGTTTATTTAAGATCAGAGAAATTAAATTTTGGTGGAAGCTATATTATTGCAACGATCACATGTGCTATTTACATGGGAATAATACACATTTCTAAGGTAATAGTAGAAGTAAGCTACTTATATGGTTTCATATTGAAAATAGATAAAGAAACAATTTTATTTTTATTTTCCTTGATATTACTTGGAACACTATTTATTTTAAATGTAATCCTATTAGATAAACCATTTGTAAATAAAATGGGAATATGGTTTGTAATCATAGCAATTTCAATAGTAATGATAGAAAATGTTATGATTTTAGGTGGAATTAAAATTTTTCCATATTCAGTGATAGGAGATATGATATTCCTCATAATTATGAATTTAGTATTAAAAAGTTTCAAAGTATCTTCAAAAAGAATAACTGGTGAATAAAAAATGGGCTGTTTCAAAAGAGACAGCCCATTTTTTGCTATATCATATAGTCTGCTAATTTTCCATAGTAAACTAAATCTAAACCAGATAAAGACATGAAATCCTGCGGACGCATTAAAGAAAAATGTTTTTTTATTGAATAGATTTTCTAATGGACTCTTTTTTTAGTATTGTTGTTCTTTTTATCAGAATTTTTTGTATTTTTATTTGAACTATTACCTAAATTACTCTTTGAGCTCTTTGATTTTATATCGGAAGTATTTTTTGAATTATTATTTCTAGGAGCATTTGAGTTTTTATTAGAAGAATCATTATTATTTTTATTTACATTATTATTAGAAGATTTACTATTAGATTTATGTTTACCCTGATATCCAAGTTTTCCAGGAGCAAAACCTATTAAGCAATCCTTTCCGTTACCAATTAAATCTTCTCTATGAGCCTTAATTAAAGCCTTCTTAACTTTTAGATAATTCTTAGGTACAGCAAATTGTATTAATGCTCTTTGCATATCTTTTTCTTCATAAGTTCTTGGTATATACACTTGCTCTTCTGTAATTGGATTAACACCTGTGTAATACATTGTAGTTGATAAACTACCTGGAGTAGGATAAAAATCTTGTACCTGTTCTGGTGTATATCCCATTTGTTTTATATATTGAGCTAGCTCTATTGCTGCATTTAAATCTGAACCGGGGTGAGAAGACATTAAATAAGGAACCAAGAATTGTTTTTTATCTATTTTATCATTTATTTGAAAATATCTATTAACAAATCTATCATAAATTTCCTTTGTTGGTTTCCCCATTTGATTTAATACTTTCGGAACAACATGCTCTGGAGCTACTTTTAATTGGCCACTTATATGATGCTCACATAATTCTTTGAAAAATGATTCATTTTTATCATGTATAAGATAATCATATCTAAGTCCAGAACGAATAAATACTTTTTTTATTCCAGGAAGATTTCTAACTTTCTTTAAAAGTGAAAGATATTCAGTATGATCTATTATTAAATTTTTACAAGGAGCGGGGAACATGCATTGTTTATTTTTACAAGTACCATATTCTATTTGCTTATTACAAGCTCTATGCCTAAAGTTTGCAGTAGGACCTCCAATATCATGGATGTATCCTTTGAAGTTCGGTAAAGTTGTTAATAATTTTGCTTCTTCAATTATTGATTCTTGACCTCTGTTTTGAATAACTCTTCCTTGGTGGAAAGTTAAAGCACAGAAGGAACATGAACCAAAACATCCTCTATGACTAGTTATTGAAAATTCAACTTCTTTTATTGCAGGTATTCCACCTTTTGCTTCATATATTGGGTGATAAGTCCTTGTATAAGGCAAATCATAAGTTATATCCATTTCTGCTTGAGTTAAGTCTTCTTGAGGTGGATTTTGAACTAAATATCTATCACCATATTTTTGAATTATAGTTCTACCATTTATAGAATCTTGTTCATAATACTCTAATTTATATGCGTCACCATAAGTCTTTTTATCTTTAGATACTTCTTCGAAAGAAGGTACTGTAATTGCATTTTTAATATTTGATATATCTTTAGTTAAATAACAAGTTCCACGTACAGTTGTAATATTTTTAATACTTGCTCCATATCTTAACAATTCAGCAATTTGAACTACAGTCTTTTCACCCATACCATACATTAACAAATCAGCTTTTGAATCTACAAGAATACTACGCCTAACTTTATTATCCCAATAATCATAATGTGCAAATCGTCTAAGACTTGCTTCTATTCCACCAATTGCGATAGTCGTATCTTTATAGGCTTCTCGTATTCTATTGCAGTAAACTATAACAGCTCTATCGGGTCTATGACCAGCTTCGCCACCAGGAGAATACAAATCTTCGCGTCTTGTCCTTTTGGCAGCAGTATAGTGATTTACCATAGAATCTATATTTCCTGAATTTACTAAAAATCCATACTTAGGTTTACCAAGTCTTTTAAAGTCCTCACAATCATGCCATTTTGGTTGAGCTATGATTCCAACCGTAAAACCTTGCGCTTCAAGTGTTCTACCTATAATAGCAGTTCCGAAAGAAGGATGGTCTACATAAGCATCACCAGAAACAATAATAAAATCTAGTTGTTTAATTTTTCTTTTTTCTAAATCCTCTTTACTAATAGGTAAAAATTCCTTGCAAAGTTTCATATATTATTAACTCCAATTCTTTAAATTTTATTTTTAGATGCATGAAAGAAAATAATAGCTTAAAGATGTGCCACATATTTTGAATGCACCTTAAAGTATATTAACATAACAATAATTAGTTTACAAATAATATACACATATAAAAAAGAGTGCGAAGCACAACCAAAAACATTTCACATATAAAAATTTATTATCTTTTTATGACTATGCAATATAATTAAGTAGACAAAATAATAATTAAAGTGGAAACTTTTTAGAAGATTTTCTTAAAAAGTGTTGACTTTTTTTCTATATAGAATATAATACTAATATAAACCATATCAAAATGGTAAGAATTAAAAACTATGAAAAAGGAAAGTAACATTAAGGAAGTTTACAGAGAGAAAAGAAAGCTGAGAACTTTTCATCAAGAATTTATGTGAAGTGCCCTTTGGAGTTGAAATCTGAATATTAGGCATATAAAAAATAAAAGTATATGTATTAGTAAGATTCTCCGGGTTCACCCGTTATAGTGATAGGGCATTTTAAAGTGCTTTAACTGAGAGGGATTAATTACTTAATCCAATTAGAGTGGAACCGCGAAAGTTTACTTCGTCTCTATATTTGTATAAGAGATGGGGTTTTTTTGTTATCTAAATAAGTATAAAAGAATATGAAAATAAAATATTAAAAATATATAGCAATTTGAGGAGGAAAATAATATGATTTATAATGGAGGATTAGAACTAATCGGAAATACACCAATTTTAAAGGTTAACAGTTTAAATAAAGATGAAAATATTGCAGATATATATGTTAAGCTTGAAAAGTTTAATCCGGGTGGAAGTGTTAAAGATAGAGCAGCCCTTGGGATGATTGAAAAGGCTGAAAGAGAAGGAATACTAAAACCAGGAACAACAATTGTAGAGCCAACAAGTGGAAATACAGGAATAGCGCTTGCATTAATAGGTAAACTTAAAGGCTATAAAGTTATTATCATAATGCCAGAAACAATGAGTAAGGAAAGAAGAGATTTAATCAAGGCTTATGGAGCAGAACTTATATTAACAGAAGGTGTTAAGGGCATGAAAGGCGCTATAGAAAAAGCAGAAGAAATAGGAGGCGGAGAAGGATTTTTCATTCCACAACAATTCGAAAATATAGCTAATCCAGAGAAACATTATGAAACAACAGCTGAAGAGATATATAAGGATATTCCAGATCTTGATGCATTTGTAGGCGGAGTTGGGAGTGGTGGAACTATAGTGGGACTATCTAAGAATTTAAAAAAGAAAAATCCTAATATTAAAGCAATTGCAGTTGAACCAGCTAATTCACCAGTATTAAGTGGTGGAAATCCAGGAGGACACAAAATTCAAGGGATTGGAGCAGGATTTGTTCCTGGAATTTATGAAAAAGAATATGTAGATGAAATACTACAAGTAAAAGATGAAGATGCTTTTAAAACAGCAAAGGCATTTGCTGAAATTGAAGGCATATTAATTGGAATTTCTTCAGGCGCCGCAGTATATGCAGCTATAGAAGTTGCTAAAAAGCTTGGAAAAGGCAAAAAGGTATTAGCTATTGCTCCAGATGGAGGAGAGAAATATATATCAATGGGATTATATGACTAACAATTCACAATGTACAATTAAGGAACAAATCATTTTATGATTTGTGAAAGAATTTAATCAATAATTGTGCATTCATTAAAATTCTACTGAAAACTATTGAAAAAGGAGAATAAGCTGTGTTTAAAAGATTAAATTATGATTTAAAAAGAGTTTTAAATGAAGATCCAGCAGCTAAAAGTAAAATAGAAGTATTATTATTATATCCATGTATCCATGCATTAATAGCATATAGAATAACACATTTTCTTTATTTGAATAAAATATTTTTCTTGGCTAGATTGATTTCACAATTATCTAGATTCTTTACAGGTATAGAAATTCATCCAGGAGCTAAAATAGGAAAAGGATTATTTATAGATCATGGAATGGGAGTAGTAATTGGGGAAACTGCTGAGGTTGGAGATAATGTTACTCTTTATCATGGAGTAACACTTGGGGGGACAGGAAAAGATACTGGGAAAAGACATCCAACTATTGAGGATAATGTATTAATAGGAACAGGAGCTAAGGTACTCGGTCCTATAACTGTAGGAAAAGGCGCTAAAATAGGAGCTAATGCCGTAGTTGTAAAAAATGTACCAACAAAATCAACAGCAGTAGGAAGTCCAGCTAAAAATATTGTAAGAACTGAAAAAGCAGCAACTATAATTGAAATAAATGATATAAAAGGACGTAAAAAGAAAATATTTAATGAAATGATTATTTAGTGTTATATTAAATATAGATTCAGTATGATTTATTTATAGAAGTTTTCATTAGTTAAAAAGCTTAAAGCATATGAAGGTATGAAAGTTTGAACTATTAGGTTTAATTTTCATACTTTTTTTGTTTTCGGGATAAAAAGTTTAGGGACAATTTTTTGCAATACTAATAATAGTGAAGCATAAATGATTGAAAAGTGTTATGAAAACCTTAACTTGTACATATGAATGTTTTAAGAATTGCATAGATATATGAAAAAATATATAATATAATAAATATATAGTTTTTTAGAGGAAAGGTTGGGAAAATATGTTATCACCAATTGCAATAACAATCATAAAAAGATTACCAGAAGGATTAGTTATAAAAATAGCACAAAAAATAGTTGCTAACTATATGAGAAAGTATGCAAACATAACAATTAGTGGCATAGATAATATAACTAATGTTAAGAAACCACGAATATTTGTATGCAATCATTTAAGTAATTCAGATGGATTAGTTTTATCAAAAATATTAAAAGAAAAAAGTGATCCATATTTTATAGCAGGAGTAAAGTTATCAGATGACCCAATAACTCAATTAGGAACTAAAATAGTCAAGAATATATCAATTAAACCTAGTTCAGCTGATAAAGAAGCTATTACTAAGGTAGTTAAGGCTCTTAAAGGTGGAAATGATATTTTGATATTCCCAGAGGGTACTAGAAGCAGGACTGGTGGAATGATAGAAGGTAAAAAAGGTATATTATTATTTGCTAGAATGTCAAAAGCAGAAATAATTCCAATTGGTATGGCTGGAACTGATAAGCTATTACCTATAAGTGAAGAGGGCAATATGGGGTCAGAAAAGTGGCAACATGCAGATGTTACTATAAATATAGGAGAAAAAATTGTATTTCCTAAGAAGGAAAAAGATGAAGATAAACATGAATATGAAGATAGATGTATGGATATTCTAATGAGAAGTATAGCAAATCTTTTGCCAAAAAAGTATAAGGGAATTTATGCCTAGATAAGGAGAATACAAAAGATATGAAAGCAAGGACAAAAAAGATTGCAGATATTTTAAAAGAAACATATCCAGATGCAAAATGTGAATTAAATTACGAGACACCACTTCAATTACTTATAGCTACAATATTGTCAGCTCAAACAACAGATAAAAAGGTAAATGAAGTTACTAAAGACTTATTTAGAGATTATCCAGATTTAGATGCTTTTTTAACCTTAACAAATGATGAACTTGAGGAAAGAATAAAGCAAATAGGCTTATATAGAAATAAATCTAAAAATTTAATCCTTATGTTTAGGCAGCTTAAAGAAAAGTTTAATGGGGAAGTTCCAAAGACTATGGAAGAGATAATGTCACTTGCTGGAGCAGGAAGAAAAACAGCTAATGTTGTTTTATCGAATGCCTTTGATGTGCCATCTATAGCCGTAGATACTCATGTGTTTAGAGTTTCAAATAGATTAGACCTTGCAAATTCGAAAAATGTTTTAAAAGTAGAAATGCAGTTGCAAGAGGAAATACCTAAAAAAGAGTGGACACTTATGCATCATCTTTTGATATTTCATGGGAGAAGATGTTGCACTGCTAGAAATCCTAAATGTACAGAATGTGCTTTAAGTAAATTATGTAAATATGCTTAAATTAAATTAGTTGAAAGTTATATGTAAATAATTGGGGTTAATTAAATGGGCCACAGTTAAGAAAATTCGAAGACTTAGTGGTTCTTTTAATGTTTGGATTAATTTATTAAAATGAGTATAGGCTATAATAATTATTTAATATTTTTGATTATTCAGTCAGAATTAAGAAATATTTGGAGGGAATTCATGAAAATTGGAGTTATAATGGGTGGTATATCATCAGAAAGAGAGATATCATTAAAAAGTGGAAATTCTATAATTGAGAATATAGATAAGACAAAGTATCAAGTAATATCAGTAGTTATAGATAAAAAAGAGGATATAATAACTAAAACGAAAGGAATAGATTTTGCTCTTTTAGCATTACATGGTCAATTTGGAGAAGATGGAACTGTTCAAGCAGTACTTCAAACTTTAGGAATACCATATTCAGGTTGTGGACCTTTAAGTAGTGCTATGTGTATGGATAAAGATATATCAAAGTCTATTTTAGAAGCAGCAGGAATTAGAACTGCACCTTGGATTAATTTAAGAAAAAATGATAATATAGATTTTAACAAAATAAATGAATTAGGATATCCAGTTGTAGTTAAGCCAACTCATGGGGGTTCAAGTGTGGCTACCTTTATTGTAAAAGAAGAGAAAGACATTGAAAATTATGTAGCAGAAGCTTTTAAATGGGACAGTGAAGTTATGATAGAAAAATTTATTGAAGGTGATGAAATAACTTGTCCTGTTTATGGTGATAAGATGTTACCAGTAATTGCAATAAAGCCCAAATCAGAGTTTTTTGATTTTGCTTCAAAATATCAAGATGGTGGAGCTGAAGAAATTGTAGTAGAATTAGAAGAAAAATTGAACGAAGAAGTAGAAAAAATGGCATTAGAAACGTATAAAGCACTAAAATGTGAAGTATACTCTAGAGTTGATATCATAGTTACAGAACAGGGAATACCTTATATCTTAGAAGTAAACACACTTCCAGGAATGACTAAAAATAGTTTGATTCCTAAAAGCGCAGCAGCTTTGAATATAGGATTTTCTAAATTAATTGATATGATCATAGAAGATTCAATGAAAATAATTAGATAATACTTGTTTATACAGATAGTTAGAGCAAAAAAACTAGAGTTATGCATATAAGCTACCCAAATAAGGGGCATGTAATTTTCGCAAGCAAGCCTCTTATTCCAGTTTTATAGAGAGTCTCCATAAAATGATGGCACATTTCTTATTTTATTTACTTACAACGTTATTGTTTCTTCTTGCAGTCTTTGCAGACGCCTTTCATTATCAAGTTGTGGTCTGTTAAAGTAAAACCAGTAGAATTTTGGACTATTTCTTGAATTTGGAGCATAGGACATGGAACTTCCACTTCTTTATGGCAAATATCACATTCTAAATGATGTTTGTGTGTTTTTCCTTTAAGCTTATATGAAAATACTCCATCAGTTAGAGTTATTTTTTCTGTAATTTCTTTTTCTTCAAATAATTCCAACGTTCTATAAATGGTACTTAAATTAATATTTATGTTATTGTCTTTATAAATCTGATATATTTTTTCAGCAGATAAACTGTTTTCTGAATTTTTTAATATATTTAAGAGTTCTATTCTTCCTTTAGTAAGTTTAATCTCTTTTTCTTTTAAAAATTCTTTTGGTTCCATTTTCATATCCCCTAACAACTATATATTAAATATATTATATCATATATCAATAGTTTCATTAAGGCATATTCAAAAAAATAACAAGTGAGTATACTAGTCTATTTTGCGTCATGAGGAAGCTCGACTCGTATACATCTCATCTTTGACTTGTTAATCTCTTTACATATTCCTAAAAAAATATCATCTTAAGTCCGAAGAATATAAGAGCAATGCCAGCGAAAAAATTTGCATATCTTGCAATAAATTTTATTCTTTTCATATATCTACAAATAAAAAAACCTAATGTACAAATAAATAGTGTTATTAGTCCAATTAAAACTGAATTAACACAAAGTAATAAGTTTCTGGAAACTTGATGAAATGCAGTAAAGCCAATAACTAAAGCATCTATGCTAACTGATACTCCAAGTATTATGCAGGTACTATTTTTTATTAGGAGCTCCTTTTCCCTTTCTTTAAATCCATCTATTATAATAAGTATTCCTATAATTCCCATAATTATCCCACCTGCAATCGAAGAGATATTAGTAATATACGTATCAAACAAATATCCTAAGCTTCCTCCGATGTATGTAAATAAAAATTGAAAAAATGCAAAAGATAATACAAATTTTATTTTATTTTCTTTCTTAAGTATTGGATTTAAACCAATACCTAAGGTTACTCCAAAAGCATCCATAGCTAATGCAATTGCTATTATTATAACATCATATAAATTCATTTTCTCATCTCCTCTGAATATTAAACTTGTTTCATAATAATTAAAGTTTTTTTAAATATATGCAAAAAAAATAAAAAAAGTCTTTATTAAATATTTTTTTTATTGTATATTAATAAATAGAGTATTACTATAGCTTAATAGTATATCACATATAAACTGTTTAGTATAACAAACAAGGAGGAAATTTCATGTCAAATTGTATAATAGCCCAATCAGGGGGTCCAACATCAGTAATTAATTCAAGTGTAGTAGGACTTCTAAATGCCAATAAAGAGTTAAAAACTTTTGAAAAGGTATATGGTGGTTTAAATGGTATTGAGGGCATATTAAATAAAAACATAATTGATTTATCATTAATCTCTGATGAAGAAATAAATCAATTTAGATTTACTCCATCTTCTGGACTAGGATCTTGCAGATATAAATTAAAAGATATAGATTCTTGCAGTCAAGAATATGAAAACTTAATAAAAATTCTTAGAGAATATAATATAACATCATTTTTTTATATTGGTGGAAATGATTCTATGGACACTATTGCTAAGCTTTCAAAATATGTAAAGCTTAATAATATTGATATAACATTTATAGGTATTCCTAAAACTATAGATAATGATTTAAAATTTACTGATCATACTCCTGGCTTTGGAAGTGCAGCAAAATTTATTGGAACAACAGCACTTGAAACGTATTTAGATGCATCAGTTTATATTAATAATGGGATATTCATTTTAGAAACCATGGGAAGAGATACTGGATGGCTTGCAGCTTCGGCTTGTATTGCAAAGCTGAATAACAAACCAGTAGCGGATTTTATATATCTTCCTGAAGTTGTATTTGATAAAGATAAATTTATAAAAGATGTTAAACAAAAATTTGAAGAACAAAATAAAGTCTACATAATAGTTTCAGAGGGAATAAAAGATAAAGATGAAAAGTTTATTTCTGAATTTCAATGTGTATCTGAAGATAAATTTGGACATACTCAATTAGGTGGTGTTTCACATTATCTAAGAATGCTAATTCTTCAAGAAGGTTTTACAACGCGAGTTAAAGCATTAGAACTGGGTATTCTTCAACGTTGCGCAATGCACTGTGCTTCAGATACTGACTTAACAGAAGCATATAATGTTGGTAAAATGGCTTTGAAATATGCGGCTGAAGGTGAAACTGGTAAAATGGTTAACATTAATAGAAAATGTAATGAACCTTATGAAGTTGTTTATTCTTTAGTTGATGCACATAAAGTAGCTAATGATGTAAAATATTTTCCTACAGAATGGATTAATCAAGAAGGAAATTTTGTAACTGATGAAGCATGTTCCTATTTTGAACCATTAATAAAAGATATTCCTAATTTAACTTTTGAAGGGAATCTTCCAAAATATAAAGTATTTAATCAATAATTTTAATAAAAAAAGAATGGGATGTATAATGTGAATATTTATTACATCCCATAAAATAATTAATAGTATTTTTAAAATTTAGTGATAAAAAATTTATTGCTATATTTTTCCTAATGAAATATCTTCCAATGCATTTAAAAACATATTAACTTCATCAATTGAATTATATAATGCAAAGCTTACTCTTACCATTCCCATCATTTTTTTTGAAGGATTCTCAAGAAATTCCTTAGCATCTGCTTCACTTACATTCATAAGTCTTCTACAATAAGGATGAGCACAAAACCATCCGTGCCTTACAGAAATCCCTTTCTTTTTAGCTAAAATTTCTGCAACATCATGGTGATACATGTTTTCTAGATTAAAAGTTGCAATTCCAAGTCTATCACTTATATCTTTAGTATCTCCATAATTTATTACTTTAGGGATGCTATTAAATCCTTTTAGGGTATGATCTAAAAGAATTTTTTCTTGTCTATCTATATAATCATATCCAATTGTATTTATAATCCTTAATGAATTAATTAAGCCCATTACTCCTAAAAAGTTTTGTGTCCCAGCTTCATTTTTGTCTGGTGGAGGAAGGTATGTGATTTCATTATCAAGGACTAACTCAACAGTTCCACCACCTAAATAATCTGGATCTGCATTTGCAAAATCTTCTTTTAAGCCTATTATTACTCCAACTCCAAAAGGAGAATAAATTTTGTGTGATGAAAACACCAAAAAATCAATTTGCTCATTATCTGTATTTCCACTAATATTAACTCTTCTATGTGGCACAAGCTGTGCACCATCTATAATTAATTTAGCATTATACTTATGAACTAGCTTAGCTATAAAATGAATATTGTTAATATAACCTGTTACATTAGACGCTCCAGTAAGAGACACATACTTTACTCTACCGTAATTCGTCTTTAGTTTTTCTTCTAATTCTTCAATTTTAAGCCTACCATCTTGATCCACTTCAATATATTCTACTTTTCCTCTATTTCTCCATGGTAAATCATTTGAGTGATGCTCCATTCTTGAAGTTAATATTATTTCATTTGGCTCTTTTATAAGAGTTTTTGCTAATTTATTTATGCCTTCAGTTGTATTATTAACATAAATAACAACATATTTTTCTTTATCTTTTATATTAAAAAAATCCATCAAAAAATTTTTAGATTCTTTATATAAATTAGTAGTTATTTCTGCTTTTTGACCTGTACCCCTTCCTATGGAAGCATAAGTATTGCTTAAATTTTCAATATATTCAATACTTGACTTTATGGGTGGAGTAGTGGCAGCATTATCAAAGTTTATTCCATCTATACAATGTCCATTTGAATCACAAACTTTTTCATCTAATCCAATAAATAAGTCTTTGATGTTTTTTTTATTTTCCATCTTCATATGCATCTCCTCCAATATATATTATTCCCCAAATATATTTATTGTGCACTTAAGTAGATAAGTGAGAGTCCAAATCTCTGATTTGGTTCCTCGAACTTAGTTAACTCGTGCATACGAGTTAACTTCCTTTAATAATGATTTGATGTAGATCAATATATTTTCTTCAAAATTTTGTACTATATACATTTATACTGAATATTATTAAGAGTAATAATATTATTTATTTTAAGGAGGTAATATAAAATGAACCCTGATAAAAAATATATGTCTCAAGTTAATTTAGATAATGCAGATATTAAATTTGTTCCACTGTCAGTTATTAATAAAAGTTTTCGTGACGATGTTAATACTGGTCATAATTTAGATTTATTTCCATCTGAAGCAGGACTTCCAGAATTATGTTATTATTCAAATGAGTCTGAAGATTCTAGTAGTAAAAACATTAATACGAATATAAATACAGCTAAGTATACAATTCCGACTACTTTTGACATTTTAAGAAGTCTTGACTTGGATTTAGATGAAACAGAAGATCTTGAAAGAGTTCATTCTGACAATGATGTTAATAAGATTTATTCAATAATGGAGAAAAGAAATCCAGGAATTTTAGCTACACTTTATTCATATAGAATTCCAAGTGCAATTGTAAGAGTAATCGTTAAGCGACTGATAAGATTAACATTGTCATATTGTAATAAAGAAAATAATTATTGATAATAGAATAAATGTTAAATTAGCCCTATGCAAAAACCTCTACATATTTTGAAATAAAACAGTTCAAAATATGTAGAGGCTTTTGCTATTAATACGGATGTGCTATAGATAGGCAGAAATAAAATTGATAACCTGTAAAGTGTTAGGCATATGAAAGAAAATAGATTAGTATACTGAATTGTTATTTTTATGAATATGCTTGAATTGATATAACCCTTATAAAATAGTATAATTAGTAAAGAAAATCTAGCTAAACTATGTTTCTTATGAAGTTTAAGTAATAGAATATAAAATGAAACTTTTATCTTAAAGAAATTTTGAACATGTTTTTTGGTTTTCAGTTAAACTACTGGAGGATAAAAATGATTGTATTAAGTTGTAAAAATATATGTAAAAGTTATGGGATAAATACTATTTTAAGAGATGTAACATTTTCGATTAATGAGGGGGATAAGGTTGGCATAATAGGTTCAAATGGAGAGGGAAAAACAACTTTGTTTAAGATACTTTCAAAAGAACTTATGCAAGATGATGGGGAAGTTTTTATAGATAGGAATAAGTCTTTAGGATATCTTGCTCAACACTTAGCATTGGATTCAGGTAACACAATTTATGATGAAATGTTACTTGTTTTTGAAGACCTTACAAAATTGGAAAATAAAATTTTGGATTTAGAAGTAAAGATGAATGAGCCTTACGATGAAAAAAATGCTTCTTATCATGATAAGATTATAAAGGATTACGGAAATGCTCAAGACCTTTATGAAAATAGAGGTGGGTATACATATAAAGGCGAAATATCCCGTGTAATTAAAGGTCTCGGATTTACGGAAGATGACTTCAGTAAACATATTTCAACCTTAAGTGGGGGACAAAAAACTAGAGTTGCTCTTTGTAAATTGCTACTTTTAAATCCAGATATATTATTACTTGATGAACCTACTAATCATTTAGATTTAGAAGCGATTGAATGGCTTGAAGAATATTTGAAAACTTACAAAGGTACTGTAATTGTAATTTCCCATGATAGATTTTTCTTAGATTCTGTAACAACAGGAACATTTCAAGTTATAAATGGTCATGTGAATTGTTATAGTGCATCTTATACTAAATCTTTAGAATTAATGAAAAAAGATTATGATGCTAAATTAAAAGCTTATAATCTGCAACAATCAGAAATCAAAAGGCAAGAGGCAATAATAGAAAAGTTTAGATCATTTAACCGAGAAAAAAGTATTAAAGCTGCTGAAAGTAGGGAAAAAGCACTTGATAAAATGGAAATTATAGATGCTCCGGATAAAGAAAAAGCTGCATCCAAGATTAAATTTGAAGCATCGGTTAAAAGTGGATATGATGTACTTCATATTGAAAACTTAACTAAAAGCTATGCTGATAAGAAATTATTTTCTGGTGTATCTTTTGATTTAAAAAGAGGAGAAAAAATCGCGTTAATAGGTGAAAATGGACGTGGTAAAACTACTCTTTTCAATATTATAATGGATAAAATTAAAAGTGATTCTGGAGTTAAAGTATTGGGGGTAAATGTTAATGTTGGTTATTATGATCAAGAACAATCCAATCTAAATCCAGATAAAACAGTATTAAATGAAGTATGGGACGATTTTCCGGAGCTCACCACAAGTGAACTTAGATCATTTCTTGGTTCATTCCTCTTTAGAGGTGATGATGTATTTAAAGAAATAAATAAATTAAGTGGTGGAGAAAGATGCAGAATAAATCTTTTGAAATTAATGCTATCAAAATCAAATTTACTTCTTCTAGATGAACCTACCAACCATTTAGACATTCCTTCTAGAGAAGCACTTGAAGAAGCAATGTTAAGTTATGATGGTACATTAATTGTAATTTCACATGATAGATATTTCTTAAATAAAGTAATTCATAGAATATTAGAACTACAAGAATATGGAGCTTACGAATATCTTGGTAATTATACCTATTATACTGAAAAGAAAAAAAATCCTCAAAGATTTGAAACTTATGAAGGTTTAGCTACAGGAAAAACTAAAACTCAATTAAATGAAGATAAGAAAAAGAAAAAAGCTTTAGAAAAAGAAGTTAAAGCTAAGCAAAATGAGATTAGAACTGTGGAAAATAACATAAGTACAAATGAAGAAGCCCTTGGAAAATTACAAGAAGAACTTTGCAAAGAAGAAATTTACTCAAATCCAGTGGAAAGTGAAAGAGTAAATAAGGAAATTAAAGTTCTTGAAGAAATTATAGAAAAACTCTACGAACAGTGGGAAGAAATTTCAAAATAACATCAGAAGATGAAATATTTAGATGAAATTGCAACTGGCCTTAAAATAATAGCAAGTGAAAATCTTAATTATAGATTACAAGAAAAAGGCACAGATGAAATTAAAAATATAGCTTACAATATAAATTATATGGCTAAGGGAATAGGCGATAAAATAAGTTTCTATGCACAACTAAACCTATGATTATTTATTAATTATAGGTATTTTTTTGAGATAAAGTAATATTTATATTAGAGAAGTATTTTTTATTTTGGAGGAAATATGCAAGATAAAAACCCTAATAGTCGTTTTGGAGTAGACATAAATGAATATACCCAAAATGTTCAATTTGATATACTGGCAACAAAAGTAGACTTTTTATATTTGAGAGCTTCAGGATCAGCTACAGGAAGGTTTCGAGCTGATCAAAAATTTGTAGACTATGCAAAGACTAGTAGAAGTTATGGAATTCCAGTTGGAGCATATCATTTTTCATTACCATCGTATGATTTAACAGATGCTGATAGACAATGTGATGATTTTATAAATACATTACAGGATGGTTTTGGGAACAAGGATTATGGTGATTTATTCCCTGTTATAGACGTAGAAGCACCATTAGATAAATCAATATCTACAAAAACATTGATTAATTGGATTGATAGATTTAGAAAAAGATTTGAAAGAAAAACTAGAAGAAGACTTATGATTTATACAGGAACAAATTTTGTAGAACTTTATGATAATTTCTATATTCCGGGACGCGGTTATCCTCTAAAGAATATGCCTTTATGGATTGCTATGTATACAAAGATTCCTATTAATCCTGACTTTCCACCAAATGTTGGAGGATGGACTAGATGGAGGATCTGGCAATATAGTGAAGATCAAAACATTGCAGGAATTGGAAATCCTGTTGATGCTAATTGGGGACCAGATAATGTAGATTTATTAACTCAACCAGATGTTGTTACTGGATTGCAAGCAAGATTTGAAAAGGGAAATATATATGTTTCTTGGAATAGGAATAAAGATATAGATTTATTAGGATATAATATTTTTGTAAATAAGGAATGGGTAGGCACAGTTGATGAGAATGCTACAAGTTATTTAATAACTAGAGATAAATTAAATATTAAAAAGAATGCTCCTGTAGAAGTGGCAATTGAAGCTTTTGACTATGACGGAGAAACATCTAAAACACGTGCAAAAATAAATTTATAGACCAAATCAGATTTATTCAAAAAAATAACTAATCAATATATGAGTCAATTTTGCACCATACTGTATTGATACGATTCATTGATAACTATCACCAATGAATCAGATATCTTAATGGGGTATAAAATATACATCATATATTGGGTTGTTATTTTTTTTAGGTTCAAAATCTAATTCCTATTGATATCATATATAATAATATTACTATCATATAACAGTTTTAATATGATATAATAAAAATATTGATGAAAATTTAATATTATTGTAAATTTTCATCAATATTTTATCTAAAAGTAATGATAAAACATATGAATTTTAGATTATTAAAATACTAATTCCTTGAAAGGAGAAGAACGGGTGGAAAAAGGTACTGGCAAAAGAGCACAAGCTTCCAAAAAGGTTGCTAAAATACAAAAGAAGATTATGCTAGCAATAGCAGCAGTTGTAGTAATAGGAGTCGCGGCATTAGCTGCATATTCATTATCAATAAAAGGTATAGTTAAAGATTGGGATAATAAAATGTATCCAGGTGTAACTGTACAAGATGTAGATCTTGGAGGCATGACTAAAGAAGAAGCAAAAAATAAGCTTACTGAAACATTTGAGACAGCTATAGACAATAAAAAATTATCTATAGCTATAGGGGACAAGCAATACGAACTTATTTATTCAGATATAATGCCAAAATATGATATAGATGGAACAGTAGAACAAGCTTATAAGTTTGGAAAAGAAAGTGGAATTTTTAAGAAATATATGGCCATAAAAAATTCAAATAATGAAAAAAATCAGATTTCATTAGGATTTTCTTATGATGAAGAAAAATTAAGAGCATATGAAGAAAAATTACAAAAGGATGTTACTCAATCAGCAAAGGACGCTACAATTAGTATAGAAAAGGGTAAGATAGCTGTTAAATCTGAAGCAGATGGAAGAACAATAAATTTAGAGACGTTAGATTCAAAATTAAAAGAAAGCATAAATGGAGATCTTAATTCTACAAATAAAGTAACAGTGGATTTAGAAACAACAAAACCAAGAGTAGCTAAAGAGGATTTATCAAAAATAAAGGGTGTAATGGGATCTTTTTCAACAAGTTACTCTACCTCTGCAGCAGGGAGAAGTAATAATATAGAAATAGCAACTGGAGTTATAAATGGAACAGTAGTTATGCCAGGAGAAACATTTAGTTTTAATGATATCGTAGGACCTAGAACAATTGAAAGAGGCTATCAAGAAGCAGGAACATATGTAGGGAATAAAGTAGAGCCAGGAATTGGTGGTGGTATCTGCCAAGTATCTACTACGCTTTATAGAGCAGTAATGAAAGCTAATTTAAGATCTGTTGAAAGAACAAATCACTCTATGGTAGTAGGCTACGCAGAGCCAGGACTTGACGCAACAGTTTCTTATGGATATTTAGACTATAAATTTAAAAATACTTATGATTTTCCAATTTATATTCAAGGAAGCACTGTAGGTAAAGTAGTGACTTATAATATATATGGAGATCCTAGTGAATTAAACGGAAAAACATATGATATGGTAAATGAAGTTCTTGAAACCATACCTCCTGAAACTAAAGTAGTGCCAGATAGTAGTTTACCAGAAGGAAAAGAAGTTAGTGAAGGTATAGGTGTGACTGGATATAAAGTAAAATCATATCAAATTACTTATGAAAATGGAGTAGAAGTAAAGAGAGATGTTATATCAACAGATAACTATGCAAGTGTTGGGATAATGGTAAAAAAAGGAACTCAACCACCACTAATAGCAAAATCAGCACCATAAATTAAATATTTAGAATAAAATCAAAACAGAGCATATTTTCTTTAAAATTAAATTAATATATTAAAGAGAATATGTTTTTTATTTCTAAAAAAGCTAAAAAGATTAAAATTTGTGGAGAAGTTTGAGTTCAAAGCCTAAAGTAGTATAAATTTTTCATTATAGATATTATTAGATAATGAAAATTTTGACTTGTTATGAACCGTATAGTATAATTTTAAAATAAAAGTGGACTAATTTTTTTATAAAAATAGGAGAAGGTGAAATTTTGAATTTAAATATAGTATTATATCAACCTGAAATACCTCAAAATACAGGGAATATTGCAAGAACTTGTGTTCTTACAGATAGCAAATTGCATTTAATAAAACCATTAGGATTTGAAATAAACGATAAACAAGTTAGAAGAGCAGGTTTAGATTACTGGAAAGACTTAGACTTAGAAATACATGAAAGTTATGAAGATTTCATGAAAAAGTATGGAGATAAAACAATTTATTTATTAACTACTCATGCAGAAAATCATTTTGATGAGATTTCTTTTAAAGAAGGAGATTTTATAATGTTTGGAAGAGAATCGAGTGGAGTTCCTGAAAAAGTACATGAAAGCAATATTGGATTTAGAGTTCCTATGATAAAATCAAGTGCTAGAAGTTTAAATTTATCCAATACAGTGGCTATAGTAGCTTATGAAGCTCTAAGGCAGATGAGATTTCCAGATATGAAATAATCAAAGAGGATTGAAGAAAAATGGAAAAAATAAAAATTATAACAGATAGTACTGCTGATTTGTCGAAAGAAATATATGAAAAATATGATATAGAAGTTTTACCATTATTAATAAACTTTGGAGAAGAGAGTTATCTAGATGGGGCTGAAATAAATTCTAATGCAATATTTGAAAAAATACAAAAATATAATATATTTCCGACTACGGCTCAAGTAACTCCTAATAGATTTATTGAATCATACTCAAAATATTTAAATGAGGGATATAAAATTATATCAATTCATATATCTTCAGTTATGAGTGGAACATATCAATCAGCATGTATAGCAAAGGATTCATTAGAAAGTGATAATATACTTGTAATAGATTCAAGAAATGTTTCTGCTGCTCTTGGAATATTAGTTTTAAAAGCAGTCAAGCTTAGAAAAAAGGGTTATAACATTATAGAAATAGAAAGAGAAATAAACAATGTAAAAGATAATGTTAAGCTTAAAGCTTATTTTCATTCCCTAGAATATCTTGTAAGGGGAGGCAGAATTTCAAAGACTTCTGGTATAGTAGGTAGTGTGTTTGGAATAAAATTAATAGTTGAAATCAAAGATGGGATTATGTCTGTAAAAGATAAGATTAGAGGAAATAAAAAAGCAATTAAAAAAATCATAAATGATTTAGAAAATGCAAACTTAGATGATGAAGTGCCGGTAATATTAGTTAATGTAGATAATGTTGAGGTTAAAGAAGCTCTTATTGAACATATGAAAAATAGTAATGTAAACTTTATTGAATGTCCAGTTGGATCAACTGTAAGCATACATTCCGGGCGAGGATGCTGTGGATTAGCATTTTTAAATAAATAATTTTAAGATATAATAAAAAATAAAGACATGATTTATACCAATTTTAATTAAGGCATATGAAAGAAAATAACAAGCTAAAGATGTGATGTATATTTTGCGTTAAACACTTAGGTAAGCATGCTTACGTGTTATGAAGCCAAATATCGGATCTGTTTACTTGTTATTTTTTTATTATGTCTAAAGTACTTGGATATTAATTGAAATGAGCTTGAGCATAATATATAAGGTATCTTTTTATAATTAAAGTTATTATAGTAAACTTGCATTATGAAGGTAGAACAGGGTATACTATATAAAGATTATTAATTAAAATACTTGGTCTGATGAATACGTTTAATTAAGAGCCTAATACATAGTCATAAGGAGGAATATGTATAAATTTGAATTTTAGAATGAAAATGACGTAAGAACAGATATTGGTATTAACACAAAATATGCAACAATCTATAAAACTTATAAAGATGCCTTGCAAAGCAATCAAGATTCAGAAACAAATGCTTATGTTAAAGATAAGTATTTATTAACAAGTTATAGAACTATAAAAATAAAAAATGAAATAAAGAGAATAAAGTGAAACTTTTAAGAGCGAGATTTCACGCAAATTAAGTTTAGTTAAAATTATAATTATAAGGATACCTAGTACGTTTAAGGGGAATATTGGATAAAATAGATTTAATTATAAAATCATGGGATAAGTTACAAAAAAAGTTTACTAATAATTATTTATATTAGAGTTTTTATGTTTTTTTTGGAAATATTATAAAAAAATTTTACTAAAGCCTTTAAAATTTCATCAAGGTGTTTTATAATAGTAAATATGGGACATATTGAAATAATATGGGACGCATAGAGACCAAAGGAGTGCTTGAGTTGCAGGAAATATTGGAGTTACAAAAAAAGATAGTTCCTGAGCTTGTAAATACATTAGAGAAAAGGTATAACGTACTCAGAACAATCGCTGATAATGAGCCTATAGGTAGAAGAGTTCTTGCGGATACGTTAAGTGTTGGTGAAAGAACAGTTAGAACAGAAATAGGTTTGTTAAAAGAACAAGGATTAATTGAGATAAATACTTCTGGAATGACAGTTACAAGTGAAGGTATAGACCTTATATATAAATTAAATGATTTCATTCATCAAATAAAAGGCCTTTCAGAAGTTGAGAAGAAAATAGAATCTTCTCTTAATTTAAAAAAGGTAATCATAGTCCCAGGTGATGTTGAAGAAAATCCTTTAGTATTAAAAGATTTGGGAAAAGCTTGTGCAAATTATGTGAAAGATGTTTTAGAGGATAATTCTATTATAGCTTTAACAGGTGGAAGCACATTAAAAGAAGTTGTAGAGGCATTTCCTAAAATAACAAATTTATCAAATATTCAAGTAGTACCAGCAAGAGGTGGCATGGGTAAGAAAGTTGAAACACAAGCAAATACTTTAGCTGCAACTTTAGCTAAAAAGCTAAATGGTACCTATAAAATGCTTCATATTTCAGAAAACTTAAGTTTAGATACAATAGATACATTACTTAAGGAAGAAGCTCTTAAGACAGTAATAGATACTATACATAAAGCAGATATCTTAATATATGGTATAGGTAATGCTGTTCAGATGGCTAGAAAAAGAGGGGTTCCACAGCTGGAAATAGATAATTTAATTAATCAAGGAGCTGTTGGAGAAGCATTTGGATGTTATTTTAACAAAGACTCAAAAATAATCTTAGAAACTACCGCTGTTGGAATTAAAATTAATGAAGCAAGAAAAATAAAAACACATATTGCAGTGGCAGGTGGGCAGAATAAAGTTGAGTCCATAATATCAACTGAATTTAATGACATAAATGGGGTATTAGTTACAGATGAGGCAACAGCCTATGGACTACTAAAGAGACTAGATAATGAAATTCAGTTATTAAAGTAGCTTGTAAAATTTATTTTTATAAAAAAAGAAAAACATTATTAGGAGGTAATTATAATGGTAAACGTAGCAATTAATGGTTTTGGGAGAATAGGTAGATTGGCTTTAAGATTAATGATTAACAACCCTGAATTTAACGTGGTTGCAATCAATGATTTAACAGATGCTAAAATGTTAGCTCACTTATTCAAATATGATTCAGCTCAAGGAAAATTCGATGGAGAAATCGAAGTTAAAGAAGGAGCTTTCGTAGTAAACGGAAAGGAAATCAAGGTTACTGCTGATTCTAACCCAGCAAACTTACCTTGGGGAGCATTAAACATAGATATCGTTTTAGAATGTACTGGATTCTTTGCATCAAAAGCAAAAGCTTCAGCTCATATTGAAGCAGGTGCTAAGAAAGTTGTTATTTCAGCTCCAGCTGGAAACGACCTTCCAACAGTAGTTTACAATGTAAACCACGATATTTTAAAGGCAGATGATACAGTTATTTCAGGTGCTTCATGTACTACTAACTGTTTAGCTCCATTTGCTAAAGTATTAAGCGATAAATTTGGATTAACAAAAGGTTTCATGACTACAATCCACTCTTACACTAACGATCAAAATACTTTAGATGCTCCACACAGAAATGGTGACTTAAGAAGAGCTAGAGCTGCTGCAGCTTCAATAATCCCTAACTCAACTGGTGCTGCTAAAGCTATCGGTTTAGTTATTCCAGAATTAGCTGGAAAATTAGATGGAGGAGCTCAAAGAGTTCCAACAATCACTGGTTCATTAACTGAATTAGTTTGTACTTTAGATAAGAAAGTAACTGCAGAAGATATTAATGCTGCTATGAAAGCTGCTGCAACTGAATCTTTCGGATATACTGAAGATCCAATAGTTTCTTGTGATATTATAGGAAGCAGCTTCGGATCATTATTCGATGCTACACAAACTAAGGTTATGGAAGTTAATGGAGAACAATTAGTTAAAGTTGCTTCTTGGTATGATAATGAAATGTCATACACTAACCAATTAATCAGAACTTTAGGATACTTCGCTAACTTAAAGTAATATTAAACTAACTAAACATAATTGCGCAAATTTATGTTAAAGTAAATAAGTCTGGTTTTGTAGTATAAGGCTATAAAGCCAGACTATTTTAAAATATTTATAAAAATAAATTTTTGAGGTGAGTTTTAATGAATTTCAATAAAAAAACAATTGAAGATATAGATGTAAATGGAAAAAAAGTATTAGTTAGATGTGACTTTAATGTACCATTAAAAGATGGTGTTATAACTGATGAAAATAGATTAATTGGAGCACTTCCAACAATAAAATATTTAGTTGAACATAATGCGAAAGTTATTCTTTGTTCACATTTAGGAAAAGATGCTTCTAAATCTTTAGCACCAGTTGCTACAAGATTAAGTGAAATGCTTGGAAAAGAAGTAGTTTTTGCTAGAGATGAAGAAGTTGTTGGCGAAAATGCTAAAAAAGCTGTTGCTGATATGAAAGATGGAGATGTTGTATTATTAGAAAATACAAGATGCAGAAAAGAAGAAACTAAGAATATTGCAGATTTCTCTAAAGAATTGGCTTCATTAGCTGATGTATTTGTTAATGACGCATTTGGAACAGCTCATAGAGCTCACTGTTCAACTGTTGGTGTAACTGATTACCTTGACACTGCTGTATGTGGATATTTAATTCAAAAAGAATTAAAATTCTTAGGAAATGCAGTTGAAAGTCCAGTAAGACCATTCGTTGCTATCTTAGGTGGAGCAAAAGTTTCTGATAAGATTGCTGTTATAAACAATCTTTTAGATAAAGTTAACACAATCATAATTGGCGGTGGAATGGCTTATACATTCTTAAAAGCTCAAGGATATGAAATCGGAACTTCATTAGTTGAAGAAGATAGACTTGATTATGCTAAAGAAATGGTTGCTAAAGCTGAAGAAAAAGGTGTTAAATTCTTATTACCAGTAGATCACAGAGTTGCTGCAGAATTTAAAGATGTTGAAGCTACAGTAACAGAAGATCAAAATATTCCAGCAGGAAGCATGGGATTAGATATCGGACCAAAGACAGAAGTTTTATATGCTGATGCTATTAAAGATGCTAAGACAGTTATCTGGAATGGACCAATGGGAGTATTTGAATTCGAAAACTACAATAAAGGAACAATTGCAGTAGCTAAGGCTATGGCAGATGCAGATGCTACAACTATAATCGGTGGTGGAGATTCAGCTGCAGCTGTTAACATCTTAGGATTTGGAGATAAAATGACTCATATTTCAACTGGTGGTGGAGCATCACTTGAATTCTTAGAAGGCAAAGTATTACCAGGAATTGCTTCATTAAACGATTAATTTTTAATATAAGGGAAATTAATACATTTTATTTAAGTATATTGATTGGAATAAACTTAAATAAACTCAAAATAGTAATTACTAAAAAATAATAGATTAAACAGATTTAAGAAGCTCTCGGCCAAAAGCTTCTTATTAAAATTTTAATTATGAGGTGTATGTAATGAGAAAAGCAATTATTGCAGGTAACTGGAAAATGAATAAAACTGTTGAAGAAGCAGTTAAAATGGTTGAAGAATTAAAGTCCTTAGTTAAGGATGCTACATGTGATGTAGTTATATGTCCTACTTTTGTATGTTTAGATGCTGTTAAAAAAGCAGTAGCTGGATCAAACATAAAGGTTGCAGCACAAAACATGCACTTTGAAGAAAGCGGAGCTTTCACAGGAGAAGTTTCTGTAGGAATGTTAGAAGCTATGGAAATTGACTATGTTATTTTAGGACACAGTGAAAGAAGAGAATACTTCAATGAAACTGATGAAGCATTAAACAAAAAAGTTAAAAAGGCTTTTGAACACAACATTACTCCAATCCTTTGTTGTGGGGAATCTTTAGAACAAAGAGAGAATGGAACTACTAATACAGTTATAGAAGCTCAAATTAAAGTTGATATAGCTGGATTAACTAATGACCAAGCAGAAAAGCTTGTTATTGCTTATGAGCCAATTTGGGCAATTGGGACAGGTAAAACTGCTACTGATGAACAAGCGAATGAAACAATTAAAGCAATAAGAGCTATGGTTGCTGAAATGTATGGATCAGAAGTTGCTGATAAAGTAAGAATCCAATACGGTGGATCAGTTAAACCAAACACAATAAAAGCTCAAATGGAAATGTCTGATATAGATGGAGCATTAGTTGGTGGAGCTAGTTTAGTTGCTGCTGATTTTTCTGCAATAGCTAATTATTAAGATTTAGTTTAAATAGCTATCTAAAGATGATTAATAGAAAATCATTTTTTAGGTAGCTTTTTTACAATAGTAATTAATAAGGCAACTTGAGTATTTTTCAAACCATATAAGGAGATTTTGGGGTAGATATGCTTAAATTACCTTATACTTTGATTTTCAATGTTTATAAGTTGCAACAAATATAAAAGAATAATATAATTTAAGAGATTTATAAGACCTGTATAATAAAAGATAATATTTAATATGTTATTATTTTAAATAAAATATTTGGAGGAATAGGAAAATGTCAAAAAAACCTGTTATGTTAATGATATTAGATGGTTTTGGAATTGCACCGAAATCAGAAGGAAATGCTGTGAGTTTAGCAAAGAAACCTAATTTAGATAAATTATTTGAAAAATATCCTACTTCAGAGCTACAAGCTAGTGGCTTACAAGTTGGATTACCAGAAGGTCAAATGGGTAATTCAGAAGTTGGACATTTAAATATTGGATCAGGTAGAATAGTATATCAAGAATTAACTAGAATTACAAAAGCAATCTCAGATGGAGATTTTTTTAAAAATGAATCCCTTAAAATTGCTATGGATAATGCTAAAAAGAGCGGATCAAGCCTTCATCTAATGGGACTTTTATCAGATGGTGGAGTTCATTCACACATAGATCATTTAAGAGGACTTTTAGAATTTGCTAAAAAAGAAGGGGTTCAAAATGTTTACGTTCATGCATTTATGGATGGAAGAGATGTACCACCTTCATCAGGAAAAGAATTCATAGTAAAAACTGAAGCTATGATGTCTGAAGTAGGCGTAGGTAAGATTGCAACTGTAAGTGGTAGATATTATGCTATGGATAGAGATAATAGATGGGAAAGAGTTGAGCTCGCATATAACGCATTAGTTTTAGGCAAGGGTGAAACTACAAATAGTGCGGTAGAAGCTATGGAAAATTCATATCACGATAATAAAACAGATGAATTTGTTTTACCAACAGTAATAACTGAAAATGGTAACCCAGTTGCTAATATTAAAAATGGAGATTCGGTTATATTCTTTAATTTTAGACCAGATAGAGCTAGAGAAATAACTAGAGCTATTAATGATAAAGAATTTACTGGATTTAAGAGAGAAACCTTAAATCTTACTTTTGTAACAATGACTCAATATGATAAGACTTTAGAAGGCGTAAATGTAGCTTATAATCCACAAACTTTAACTAATACTCTTGGAGAATATGTAAGTAGCAAAGGATTAAATCAACTAAGAATTGCTGAAACTGAAAAATATGCTCACGTTACTTTCTTCTTTAACGGTGGAGTAGAAAAAGAAAATCCAGGTGAAGATAGAAAAGTAATTCCTTCACCAAAGGTTGCAACTTATGATTTAAAGCCAGAAATGAGCGCATATGAAGTAACAGAGGAATTGCTAAGAAGATTAGATAGTGATAAATATGATATGATAATATTAAACTTTGCTAATCCAGATATGGTTGGTCATACAGGAGTTATTGAAGCAGCTGTTAAAGCAATTGAAGCAGTTGATGAATGTGTAGGAAACATTGCAAATAAAATTTTAGAAATGGATGGGTGCTTGTTTATTACTGCGGACCATGGTAATGCAGAAACTATGATAGATTTCTCAACAGCAAATCCATTTACAGCTCATACTACACATCCAGTACCATTTGCTTGGGTGTCAAATCATACAGAAAATAAGAAGTTAAGTGATGGAAAACTTGCTGATATTGCTCCAACAATGTTAACTCAATTAGGACTTGAAATTCCTCTTGAGATGACTGGAGAAAATTTAATAGTAAATAAATAATTTAAAATTAAGGTATCTGAAAAAAATAATGGTCTAATTAGATTAGACTATTATTTTTACTGCATAAACTAAATCTTGAATTAATATATTTATAAAAAGGATTTAGGGTTGATGATATGAAAAAAAATTTTGCATATTCTGCTGATTTTGATGAAATTACTGAAAATTTATTTAGAGAAGCTAATTATTTAGGCCAGGGAAATAATGGTGTGGTGTACGAATTACCAGATAAGAAAGCTATCAAAATATTTTTAAGAAAAAAGGTATGTAATGATGAAGGAAGTATCCTTGCTAAAACTAATGGATCTAAGTATTTTCCACATTTATATAAAAGGGGGAAGTTCTATGTGATAAGAGATATGGTAGAGGGTAAAAGACTTGATAAACATATAAAGCAAAATGGATTAAGTCAAAGATTAATCGAAAATATATATGATTTACTATTAGAATTTAAAAGGCTTAAATTCCAAAAACAGGATATTAGATGTAAAGATATATATGTTTCAAATAATGAAAAGCTTATGATAATAGACCCTAAAAAAGCTTATACTAGAAAAGTTGATCATCCAAGGCATTTAATGAAAGGATTAAATAAAATTGGAGTATTAGAGGAATTTTTTAAAGGTATAAGAAAAATAGATTCAAAGAAAGCAGCATCATGGGAATTGAAATTTAAAAGGTACTGTGAAAGGACAAATTTATCTATGTTAGAATAGAAGTAAATATTGAATATAGATACCCAAAGTATAAGCTACTCTTAGACTTTGGGTATCTATATAATTTCGAATTTTTTTATTATGCTATATTAATATGAATATTCACTAAATAATTTACTAATAATATTATGGTAAATGAAAAAATGCTTTTCAATTGGTATGTTATGTAGCAAAATTATATTGATAATATTTATCAATATAATTTATAAAATGAGGAGGTAATATTAAATGAAAGATTATTTAGAAATTGTAGATGTAGTTGCAAGACAAATTTTAGACTCAAGATGCTTTCCTACAGTAGAGGTAGAAGTATATTTAGAAGATGGAACTGTGGGAAGAGCAGCAGTACCATCAGGTGCATCAACTGGAATGTATGAAGCTGTAGAACTAAGAGATGGAGATAAAAATAAGTTTTTAGGAAAAGGTGTTTTAAATGCAGTTAAGAACGTAAATGATACTATTGCAGAAGAATTAATTGGATGTAATGTATTTGATCAAACTTATATTGATAAAATGCTTATTGAATTAGATGGAACTAATAACAAAGGAAAATTAGGAGCTAATGCAATATTAGGTGTATCACTAGCTGTTGCAAATGCAGCAGCAAATGCTTT
Source organism: Clostridium sp. (assembly GCF_021372645.1). GTDB lineage: Bacteria > Bacillota > Clostridia > Clostridiales > Clostridiaceae > Clostridium. Next base: position 45,710 of record NZ_JAJFUC010000090.1, read on the forward strand.
ATGTATGCCTTTGTATAGATATATAGGTGGGATAAATGCAAAAGTATTACCAGTTCCTATGATGAATATAATAAATGGAGGATCACATGCTGATAACTCTGTAGATTTACAAGAATTTATGATTATGCCAGCTGGAGCACCAACTTTTAGTGAAGCTTTAAGAATGTGTGCTGAAGTTTATCACACATTAAAAAAGATTTTAAATGATAAAGGATATGCAACTGGTATTGGTGATGAGGGTGGATTTGCTCCGAACTTGAAGTCAAATGCAGAAGCACTTGATGTTATAATTGAAGCAATAGGAAAAGCTGGTTATAAAGCTGGAGAAGAAATCTTTATTGCAATTGATGCAGCTTCATCAGAATATTATAAAGATGGTAAATATGTATTAGAAAATGAAGGAAGAACATTAACAAGTGCAGAAATGGTTGATTTCTTTGAAGAATGGGTTAATAAATATCCAATTATATCAATAGAAGATGGTATGGCTGAAGAAGATTGGGATGGATGGAGATTAATAACTGAAAAATTGGGAAAGAAAATTCAATTAGTGGGTGATGATTTATTCGTTACCAATACTGAAAAACTTACAAAAGGTATTGAACTTGGTGTAGGTAACTCAATTCTTATTAAGTTAAATCAAATAGGTACATTAACAGAAACTCTAAATGCTATAGAAATGGCTAATAGGGCTGGATATACAGCAGTTGTGTCACACAGATCAGGTGAAACTGAAGACACAACAATAGCTGATTTAGTTGTAGCTGTAAATGCAGGTCAAATAAAGACTGGTGCACCAGCTAGATCTGAAAGAGTTGCAAAATATAATCAATTATTAAGAATAGAAGAAGAATTGGATGATGTGGCTGAATATAGAGGTAAGAAAGCCTTTTTTAATATAAAGTAAAAGTTTCTATAAGTAGGCTTAGATGTAATTTTTACTACAGAAAGTTGTAATGAATCAATAAATATGATATTATTTAGATTGATGTTATTGACTATTATAGGAGGTGTTACCTATGCAAAATATATTATTAGTATTTGAGGTGCTATTTGGATTAGGTGTTGTTATAACAATTTTTATGCAACCTAGTAAAGCTGATGCCTTAAGTGGTTTAATACAAGGAAGTACACAAGATACATTCTTTTCAAAAAATAAATCAAGAACTAAGGAAGTAATTCTTGTAAGATTAACAATTATGTTTATGGCACTTTTTGCAATAAATACAATTGTGTTAAACTTAATAAAATAATAAATCTGCGCTACTTTATTTTAAGTAGCCTTTTTTTATGTCTAGGAAAATATAGAATTTTTAGATTTTGAAAGCCAGTTATATCAATGGCTAAGCAAACATTGGCTTGTAAAAAATGTGATTAAGAGAGAACGTGGCTCAGCCACTTTGCTCTTTTTGGAAAAGTTATAAGATGTGAAAGTTGAGAATAATATTTATAAAAGCAATAATTAATTACTTATAAAAGAATATAACAATAAAACAATCTAAAAAACAGATTTTCTTGATATTGTTAAATTAACTAAACAAAAATGAATAAATAAATTAGTGTATATATGTCAATACTAATAACATAAGTAAGATAAAATATATATTGTAGGACATTAATGTGGTAGTATATAGGTATATAGGAATAATATATAGTAAATTGTATAATGGAGGTAATTGTCATGGGAATTAAGCAAACGTTAGTAAGTTTTATGAAAGAATCTGCGTATAAACCGATGGAGATTGAAGATTTGGTTGCTATATTTGATATAAAGAAAAATGAATATAATGCGTTTAAAAAGACTTTAAGAATGATGGAACATGAAGGTTTAATTATGAGAACGAATAAAAATAAGTATAGAATAGCTGAGCACAGTCAGGAAGAAGAAGGCTTAGTTATAGGAAAACTTCAAGCACATGCAAAAGGATTTGGATTTTTAATTCCGGATGAAGAAGGACAAAAGGATGTCTTTATTCCAAGTACTTCTATTAATGGAGCTATGAATGGTGATAAAATATCTGTTAAAGTAACTAGAGAAGATACAAATACTAAGAAAAGAGAAGGGGAAGTAGTTGAAATTCTGGAAAGAAATACAACTAAGGTAGTTGGCGTATATGAAGATTGCAAGAACTTTGGATTTGTAGTTTCAGAAGATACTAGAATATCTAAAGATGTATTTATTTCAAAAAAGGATAGAAATGGTGCTAAAGATGGGGATGTTGTTACAGTTAAACTAACGAAATGGCCAGGTGAAAACAGAAAGGCAGAAGGTGTTGTAACAGAAGTTCTAGGAAGAAAAGGCGATAGAGGAATAGATATTTTAATGATTATCAAAAAACTTGGACTTCCTGAAGAATTTACAGATAAAGTACTGAACTTTGCTGAGGGTATTTCCGAGGAAATTGATGAAAAAGAGTATAAAGGCAGAAGAGATTTAAGAGATTTAAGAATGGTTACAATAGATGGAGAAGATGCTAAAGATTTAGATGATGCTGTATCTATTGAAAAATTAAGTAATGGAAACTTTAAATTAGGAGTCCACATTGCTGATGTAACTAACTATGTAAAAGAAAATAATCCTTTAGATAAAGAAGCATTAAAAAGAGCAACTTCAGTTTATTTAATAGATAGAGTTGTTCCAATGTTACCTAGAAAATTATCTAATGGTATATGTTCTTTAAATCCCAAAGTAGATAGATTGACATTAACTTGTTTTATGGAGATAGATCACAAAGGAAAAGTAGTAGATCATGAAATAGTAGAATCTATTATTAAGACTAATGAAAGAATGACATATACAGATGTTACAAAGATTTTAAAAGATCATGATGAAGAATTAATAAAGAGATATGATTATCTTTATGAAGACTTTAAGACTATGGAAGAACTTTGTTATATATTAAGAACAAAGAGAACTAAAAGAGGAGCTATTGATTTTGAAATAGCAGAAGCAAAAATAACATTAAATGAACTTGGAAAGCCAATTGAAATTAAACCTTATGATCGTGAAATATCAAATAGAATGATAGAAGAATTCATGTTAGCTGCTAATGAAACAGTTGCAGAGCATATGTTTAGAACTCATTTGCCTTTTGTGTACAGAATACATGAAAATCCAGATGAGGAGAAGTTAGCTAAATTTAAAGAATTTGTTTATAACTTAGGATATACTGTTCAGTGGACAGAAGAAATACGCCCAAAGAGTTTCCAAGAAATTTTGGAAAAAGTTAAGGGGAAAAATGAAGAAACTGTTGTAAGTACTTTATTGTTACGTTCTATGATGCAAGCAAGGTATGCACCAGAATGTAGTGGCCACTTTGGACTTGCAGCTGAGTATTATTGTCATTTTACTTCTCCAATAAGAAGATATCCAGATTTGCAAATTCATAGAATTATAAAAGAATATTTGCATGGAGAGATGGACGAAAAGAGAATAAATAAATTAAAAAATATAGTAGGTTATGCAGCTAAGCAATCATCGGAAATGGAAAGAAAAGCACAAGATGCAGAAAGAGAAGTTGATGATCTTAAAAAAGCTGAATATATGGAAGATAGAGTTGGAGAAGAGTTTGAAGGAATTATATCTTCAGTTACATCCTTTGGAGTATTTGTTGAACTGCCAAATACAATTGAAGGTTTAGTTCATATTACAGATTTAGATGATGATTATTATATATTTAATGAAGCACACCTTAGTTTAATGGGTGAAAGAACTAAGAAAATATATAAACTTGGAGATAAAGTAAAAGTAGAATGTGTAAATGTAGATATAGCTAATAGAGAAGTATTCTTTAGAATTACACAAGAACCTAAAAGAGAAGATAGTGAGGCGTTAAAGATATCTAAGGATAATGTTGACATATTGAAAGTCGAAATACCAGAATAAATATAATAAAATAAGCTACAAAAGCAGAGTATTTTTAGGTAAGAGATGTAGTTATTTGATTTACAAAGATGGGTATAATATAATTTTATTAAGAAAATAAACCATAGTGGGTGATTAAAATGGCAAGAAAAAAGAATGAGAATTCCTTAGCAGAAAATAGAAAAGCAAGACATGATTATTTTGTGGAAGAAGCAATGGAAACTGGGTTAGTGTTAGTTGGAACAGAAGTTAAATCTATAAGAAAGGGCAGGGTTAATCTTAAAGAATGTTATGCTGATATTTCTAATGGTGAAATATTTATAAAAAATATGCATATAAGCCCTTATGAACAAGGGAATATATTTAATGTGGATCCTGTAAGAGAAAGAAAATTACTACTTCATAAAGATCAAATAAGAAGACTTGATGGTTTAGTGTCTCAAGATGGATATACCTTAATACCATTATCACTTTATTTAAAAGAAGGTAAGGTTAAGGTTGCACTTGGAGTATGCAAAGGTAAGAAAAACTATGACAAGAGAGATTCTATGTTAGAAAAAGATCATAAGAGAGATATAGATAGAGCAATGAAAGAGAAATATAGATAAAGTCATAAAAGAAATAAATATTAAAAAGTATGCCTTTGGGATCTTCTCTGAGGCATGCTTTTTTGATAGAATTAATCATCTAAGTATGCAGGTTATTATTTATGTGTATATGAAATTTATAAATTGATATAAAAGTACTTGTAATATCAAGAATAAGTATATAATAAAATAAATCTGATAATAATAGTGTGGATTTGAAATTGTTGATTATTTTTAGTTATTGACAAATAAAAGAAATGCTTATATAATCATGTCAGAAACTAAATTAAATAATCGTATATCTTATCAAGAGTGGTGGAGGGACTGGCCCTGTGAAACCCAGCAACCGAAATGTTGGTTTTTATCAATATTTTTATGGTGCTAATTCCAACAGCTTTTAGCTGATAGATGAGAGGATAAATTTGCAACGTGTTTTATGCGCTAGAGATTTATTCTCTGGCGCTTTTGTTTTAGTTATCTGGAAACAAAGTCAAAGGAGGAAATGTGTTTTGATAGAAATTAAAAATGTAATTAAAAGTTTTGGGGAAACACAAGTTATAAAAGATGTATCAATAAGCATCAGAGAAGGCGAAATTTATGGGATAATAGGACATAGTGGTGCAGGAAAATCTACATTGCTTAGATGTATAAATGGGCTTGAATCTTATAATGGAGGATCTATAAATGTAATGGGTAAGGAAGTTTCTTCATTAACAGGTAGAAGTCTTAGGGAATTTAGAAAGGATTTAGGGATGATTTTTCAGAGCTTTAATCTTATGGCAAGAAAAAATATTTTTGATAATATTGCACTTCCTCTTGAAGTATGGGGTTACAATAAAAATGAAATAAAAGATAAGGTATTAGAATTACTTAAGTTAGTTGGTTTAGAAGACAAGAAATTAAGCAAGCCATCAGAACTTAGTGGTGGGCAAAAACAAAGGGTAGCAATAGCAAGGGCATTGGCATTAGATCCAAAGATATTACTTTGCGATGAAGCAACATCAGCATTGGATCCTAAAATTACAAAAGATATTTTATCTTTACTTTCTAAAATTAATAAAGAACTAGGGATAACAATAGTAATGGTTACCCATCAAATGGAAGTTATAAAAGAAGTTTGTGAGAAGGTTGCACTACTAGATGGTGGAGAAATAAAAGCAGAAGGAAAAGCAGAGGACTTGTTTTTAAAACCAGGAACTTCACTAAAAAAATTCTTGGGAGAAGAAGATGATGGCATATTACCAGAGGATGGAGTTAATATTAAGTTATTCTTCCCAAGCAATTCTTCAGAAAATGCACTAATTACTAAAATGGCTAGAGAGTTAGAAGTAGATTTTTCAATAGTTTGGGGTAAACTTGAAAAATTTAGAGATGAAGTATTAGGGGGACTTGTAATAAATATAAGAGAAGAAGACAAAGACAAAGTTATAAAATATCTTGAAAACAAAGATATTCTATTGGAGGTGCTTGAATAATGAGTCAGATAATAGGAAAAGCTTTAATAGAAACATTAGAAATGGTTTTTGTATCAACTACTTTTTCAGTTATTTTAGGATTTATACCTGCAATAATATTAACAGTTACTGCTAAGGATGGATTAAAACCTAATAAAATAATTTATACTATTTTAGATTTTATAGTTAATACATTAAGAAGTTTTCCATTTATTATATTGATGGTAATAATTATACCTTTAACGAGATTAATTGCTGGTAAATCAATAGGTACAGAAGCAGCTATGGTTCCACTTACAATTGCAGCAGCACCTTTTGTTGCAAGAGTTATAGAATCATCTTTAAGAGAAGTTGATAAAGGAATAATTGAAGCAGCAAAATCTTTTGGAGCTTCAAATACTCAAATTATATTTAAGGTTATGCTTAAAGAAGCAGTTCCTTCAATAATGTCAGGAATAACTCTTACAATAATAAGCATTGTTGGATATTCTGCAATGGCAGGGGCTATTGGAGGTGGAGGACTTGGTCAAGTTGCAATAAGCTATGGATACCAAAGATTCCAAACCGATGTAATGATAGTAACATGTGTTATTTTAATTATAGTAGTACAAGGACTACAATTTTTAGGAAATTATTTTTATAATAAATTATCAAAATAGGGGGAATGAATATGAAAAAGAAATCAATTTTATCAGTAGTTTTAGCCGGAATAGTGGCATTAGGATTAGTAGGTTGCGGAGGAACGACGAATACAGCAAGTAAAGATTCTAAAAATGATAAGGTAATAAAGATTGGAGTAACACCAAAGCCACATGAAGAAATAGTAAATATAGCTAAACCATTACTTGAAAAAGAAGGATATACAGTAGAAATAACTGAATTTAATGACTATGTTCAACCTAATACTGCAGTATCTGAAGGTGAATTAGATGCAAACTTCTTTCAACATGCGCCTTATTTAAAAGAACAAAATGAATCAAAAGGATTTAAATTGGTTTCAGTTGGAGGTGTTCATTTTGAGCCAATGGGATTATACTCTAAGAAGATTAAGAGCTTAGATGAACTCAAGGATGGAGCTACAATTGCTATTCCTAACGATCCACCAAATGAAGCTAGAGCATTAAAATTATTAGCAAGCAATGGAGTAATAAAAATTAAAGACGGTGAATTAGTTACACCAAAAGATATAACAGAGAATTCTAAAAACTTAAAGTTCACAGAGTTAGAAGGTGCAGCAGTTCCAAGATCAATAGATGATGTTGATGCAGCTGTAATAAATGGTAATTATGCAATAGAAGCTAAATTTAATCCAGCAAAAGATGCAATTATTATTGAAGATAAGAGTTCAGAAATGGCTAAGCTTTATACAAATATAATTGTTGTAAAAGAAGGCAATGAAAAACAAGAAAAGATTCAAGCTTTAGTAAAGGCATTGACTTCACCAGAAGTTAAAGCATTTATAGAAAAAGAATATAGTAATGGATCAGTAATTCCAGTATTTTAATAAATTATAAATCATAAAATATTATAGTTTAGTGTTTGAAAATAATTTCCTCTGCAAGTAGAGCAAATACTTGTGGAGGATTTTTCTTTATCTTTAATATTTAATAAAAATAATGTATACTTTTAATCATAATTAAGAAAATAATGTTTTTAATTGTAAGTGAAAGTATAAAAAGGTAAAATGGTAAAAGTAGGAATTATATTAAAAGGGGATTGTGTTATGAACATATCAGAGGTTAAGGTTAAATTACTTGGAAGTGATATATTAAGCATTATTAATGAGTTTGTTAAGATTGAAGGCTTAGCTATAAAAAGTGTAAATATTGATAATGGAATAATATTAGAAGGAAGTTTCAAAAAGGGAATTAATATAGAATTTTTTGTTAAAGTAGAATTAATTGAATGCGTTAATAATAAAATTATTGCTAGAATAGTTAAAGTGAAGATTTTAAATCTTGGAATTTCTAGAATTTTAAGAAGTTTTGCATTAAAACAACTAGCAAAAACATTTAAAGAATATGGAATAGATAGTGAAAAAGATAAAGTGATAGTTAATATAAATACAATACTTAAGGATGTACATTTTGTTGATTTAAATATTAATGAAGTTTTTATTAAGAAATCAGAAGTATGGGTTGAAGCTAGTGATATTAATGCTTCAATGCCTGGAGAATTAATAAAGAAAGTTGAAGCTGAAGAGGTTAAGGAAGAAAAGGAGGATAATTTAGCTACACTGGAAGTTGTAAATAAGGTTGAAGATAATTATTCTAATGGAAGAAAGATTTTAGGGGACAAGCTACCGAAAGTTGCAAAAGAGTATAAAGAATATATATTTATATTACCAGATATAATGTCCTTAATTTATAGATTGCTTAAGGATAAAAGAGTACCTATAAAAACTAAATTAATGATGTCAGCAGCTATTGCATACATAACAATACCTACAGATATAATACCTAATAAAGTACCTTTTATTGGTGCAATTGATGATATTGGAGTTGGATTTTTTGCTTTAAACAAAATTTTTAATGATGTTCCATTATCAATAATAGTAGAAAATTGGCAAGGTAAAAATGAGTTATTTTTAGTATTGAAAAATGGAGTTGAATATTTAGTTAATTTTACAGGAGCTAGAAATGTAAAAAAATTATGTGAAATTGTAGAAGAATTATCTACATTATAGAAGGACTTGTGATATTTGAATATAATATAGATACACATTAGAAAAAGATAATATATTGACTAATTATTTTTTAGAAGAGGCTTGAATAAGGAATTAAAAAAGAAAGGAATAAAAGTATGGCAAAGAAAGTTTATGCAATACAATGTGGATTTGATGTTAAGAATAATAAGAAGATAGAAAATATTATAGTTAATACATGGGATGAATGCTTAAAATATGTTAAAGGAGCAAAAGGAGCCAAATACAAGAGTTTTGAAAGTATTGATGATGCAAATATGTATTTAAATGAAGGAAATAGGATGCTTAAAAAGAGTGATGAAAACTATCCTAAGGATTGCCTTCATGCTTATGTTGATGGTAGCTATAATTCTTCTGATGGAAGATATTCTTATGGGGTAATTTGTGTTAATAATAACGTTGTAGAATACATAGAAAGTAATGCTACAAAGGATGCATCAGAAAAGAATATAAGACAAATAGCAGGAGAGCTTGAAGGTGCTATTAGAGCTGTTGAATATGCTTTAAAACAAAATCAGACAAAAATAATTTTATTTCATGATTATGAAGGAATAGCTCATCATGCAACTGGTGCTTGGGATAGAAAGGAAGAATCATCTAAAGAATATTATAATAAGATGCAAAAATTAATGAATTCTGGAATTGAAGTTATATTTGTCAAGGTAGACAGCCATACGGGAGATTTATTTAACGAGCTTGTTGATGAAAAATGTAAAGAATGTTTAGGCATAACTTCTGATAGAATAGTCGAAAAATGGCTTAATAAAAATATTATAGAAGTTTCTAGCAATGAAGTGAAAAATGAAATTTTAAGTATAGCACCTAATTCTGGAAATAATATAATAGTTAGTGGTGAAAATAAAGTTATTCATGAGATTGCAGAAAGTGATAAAATAATAAATAAAAATGATAAAATCGCTGATGAACTTAGATTTAAGCAAATTATGAGTTTATATAAAAGTAATTCTAAAGAAGGTAAAAAGGCGATTTCAAAACTATTAAGCAAGGAAAAAGAAAAATTTATTTTATATTTGTTAAATAATATTCAAGAAAATAACTAGTATATTTCTTTTACGTTCCTAAGCTTGAAATAGATAATAAATGTAGAAAAAATTAACTTGGATAACTTTTTGATTAATGCATAATCTACTTATAGAAAATAAATTAATATTAAAGAGGTGTTGATTATGCAAAGATTTTCAAAGGGAATGATGGCAGGAATTTTAATTGGAGTAGCTGTTGAAATGGCTATGATGCCATATTATGATAGAAATACTCGAAGAACAATGAAAAGAGCAGGAAGAAAAATGAGAAATATGGCTGAATCCACTTACAGTGGAATACAAGATTGGATGAGATAAATAATTTTAAACTAGCTAGCTGATAAAATTTAAACTTTAATTTAATATAAAAAGGTGAAAATTAAATTTTCATCTTTTTTTATTTAGAAATTAATATAAAAATATATTAGATTTATAAATTTAACTAGAAAAATGGATAATAAAATTAAATTATATAAAAATTGGAGTACAGTATATTTTTATGCAGTTTTTTATGGATTTATGGTATAATTAAAGAAAATTATAATAAATAATTAAATAATTTGTTGAATAGAGAAGGATTGAAGAAATGGAAATTCTATCATTAGGAGAAAAAATTAAAAGAAAAAGAAAACAATTAAATATGACTTTAAAAGATCTAGCTAAAGACAGAATAACTCCAGGACAAATAAGCTTGGTTGAATCAGGTCGTTCGAACCCTTCGGTTGACTTATTAGAATATTTGGCTGATGCATTAAATACAACTGTAGAATATTTAATGGAATCAGAAGAAAGTCAAGCTGAGAAAATTAGTCTTTATTATGAACAATTAGGAGAATCATGTGTATTACAAGGAGACTATGAAAAGGGACAAAGATATATTGATAATGCTTTATATTATTGTGAGAAATATAACTTAGAAGATAGAAAAGCAATGATATATTTTATAACAGCTAAAGCTTATATATATAAGAAAGATTTTCCTATGGCACAAAAATTTTTTTTATCAGCAAATGTAATTTTTAATAAAAATAATCATTATGAAAAAATAATAAAAACTTTTTTATATGTAGGCAATATAGCTTTAGAATTAAAAGCATATCATTCAGCTAGTAGTTATTTGAAACAAGCTGAAAAAGTATACTTAGATAATAATTTTGTAGATGATTTTTTGATTGGAGAAATACATTATAATATGGCTAGAACATATTATGATATAGAAGAATTAGATTTAGCATTGGAGTACTCATATTTGGCAAAAAAAAGATTTGAACAAATATATAATGATGAAGATTATGCAAAAAATTTATTTTGCTTAGCAGAGGATTTTAACAAAAAAGGTGATTTATCAAATGCTATAAAGTATTCAAAGAAAACATTAGAAGTTTATAAAAAAATACAATATAACAAAGATATAGTTAATATCGAACATAACTTAGGAAAATTATTTTATGAATTGGGTCATTTAGATGAATCACTTAAACATTATGAAATATCAAAAAACATTAGTGCTCAAAATCATGTTGGTTATATAAATGATATATTAATAGATATTTGTAAAAATTATTTAAAATTAAAGAATACTGAAAAATGTAGCATAATATTGAATAATATTGAAAATAGTATTGAAGAAAATGATATTGACAGAAAAATTGAATGTAAATTAATTAAATATACTTTATTTAATATTGACGAAAAAATGGAACAAGCAGAGAATGTATTAGTTGACACGTATATGTTGGCAAAAAATAGTGGAAGGTTAGTTAAAGCCGGTGAATTAGCTATGAGGATTGGAAAATTCTTTATAGAGAAGAATAAAGATGAAGAAGCTTCATACTATTTAAGCCAAGGAATACAATTATTTAACGGGGCAGAAAAATTAAAAAATTAAGAAGTAAATGGGTGATATATTTGGAAATACTGTCTACTGGTGAAAAAATAAAAAGGGCTAGAATATTCAAAGGAATTACATTGAAGCAATTATGTGAAAATAAAATTTCAATTGCTAAAATGAGTTGCATAGAAAATGGCAAGATTAAGGCAGATAATGAGTTACTTAAATATATATCAGAAAAAATTGAAATTGATTTGGATTATTTAATAGAAGATGTTTATGAACAAATATTAAATAATTTAAAGGTTATAAAAAATAATATTTCATGCGATAATGATTCTGAAAATAAGTTGAAGGATAATTTAAGTTATGCACTTAAATATAAATATTATGATTTAGCATTTAAATTAACACATATATTATTTTCTTATTATGTAGAAGAAAATAAGACTGAGAATATTCAATTGATAGTTTCTCAATACTATGATTTATTTCAAAGAAATAATACAGAAGAAAATACAGTTATATATTTCAAGGACATGGCACGATATCTTTCTCAAAATGAAGAGTATATAGAAGCAATATCGTATTATAGTAAACTTAGGGAAATGTTTCAGCAAAAAAAAGAAGGATTTGATAATGCAGAATACTGCTTAATAGGCTACAATGAAGCACTATGTTATCAAAATCTAAAAAAATTAGAAGAAGCATATAGCATTTTATCAGATATTATAGAATATGTTGATAAGCTAAAAACAGATAAAAATAAAGGAAAGATATATCATATTTATGCTGCTGTATGTATTAAGCTAAAGAAAGATTGTATAGATGAATATAAAAATAAAGCATTTGAATATCAAAAGTACAATCCTATTTCAGTGGCATCATCACATGGAAACTATGGAAAATATTATTTTGAAGTAGGGGAAAAGGAAAAGGCAATTGCAGAAATAGAAAAAGGAATTAAAATATTTCCGCAAGACAATATAGAAAAAAATGTAGAATTCTTAAATTATTGTACAGTAATATTAATTGAAAATGTAGAATATGAGATAGCTTATAAAATTACAGAAGAATCATTAAATATGGCAATTATTACAGATAATATAAAGCTAATTGAAAAATCATATTATTTAAAAGGAATAATTCTTCAAAAAATGGGCAAGTATATTGAAGCTGAAAAATATATGAATTTGTCTCTAGACTTATTATTTAAATTTGGTACAAGGGATGAAAGAAAAAGTAGGTATACAGATATGGGAAATCTCTATTATAAGCTTGGCTCTACTACAGATTCACTAAAGTACTTTAATTTAGCTTTAGCGGTAGATAAGAAAATCTAGTAAGGATAAAACTAAATAATAACCAATAAAGATAGAAGGATATTTGTATATAAATCAAAAGCAAATATCCTTCTATATTCTATTATAAGATTTTATAAAATTTTTATAATAAACTCAAATACACTTTGACTTTCTTTGACTTATATATTATTATATATTTAAAGAAAGAATTATTTGGGTTATAAGTATAAAAATATTATTTAAACAAAATATACAGTAAAAATCTAAATATGAAATTGAGGAGGAACAAGCATGAATATTGATAAAATGACATTAAGAGTACAACAAGCATTAAACGATGCAAATGTTACAGCAGTTAAATTTAATCACCAACAAATTGATTTAATCCATCTTTTTTCTGCTCTTGTAGAACAAGATGATGGATTAGTACCAAACATTTTCACTAAAATGGGTGTAGCAATAAAGAGTATAAAAGATTCAATAAATAAAGAATTAGATTCAATGCCGAAGGTTTTAGGTGAAGGTGTTGGTAATGTATATATTACAAGAAAAGTAGAAGAAGTCTTAATTAAAGCTGAAGAAATTTCAAAACAATTTGAAGATTCATATGTTAGTGTAGAACATTTAATGCTAGCTATTATAGAATTAGATAATAATAGTCAAGTTTCTAAGATATTAAAGCAATATAATGTGACTAAAGATAGATTCTTGAAAGTTCTTTCAGAGGTTAGAGGAAGTCAAAGAGTTGAGACTCAAGATCCAGAAGGAACCTATGATGCATTAGCTAAATATGGAACAAATTTAATTGATCTAGCTAAAAATCATAAACTTGACCCTGTTATAGGAAGAGATGAAGAAATACGAAGAACAATAAGAATTCTTTCTAGAAGAACAAAGAATAATCCTGTATTAATTGGTGAACCTGGTGTTGGTAAAACAGCAATCATTGAAGGTTTAGCTGAAAGAATAGTGCGCGGTGATGTTCCAGAAGGTTTGAAGGATAAAATTATATTCTCATTAGATATGGGGGCATTAATTGCTGGAGCTAAATATAGAGGAGAATTTGAAGAAAGATTAAAGGCTGTTCTAAAGGAAGTTCAAAGTAGCGAAGGAAGAATATTATTATTTATAGATGAAATTCATACTATAGTTGGAGCAGGTAAGACTGATGGTGCTATGGATGCTGGAAATTTAATTAAGCCACTACTTGCTAGAGGAGAACTTCATTGTATAGGTGCCACAACTTTTGATGAATATAGACAATATATTGAAAAAGATAAAGCATTAGAAAGAAGATTCCAACCAGTAATTATAGATGAGCCTACAGTTGATGATACAATAGCTATTTTAAGAGGGTTAAAAGAAAGATTTGAAATACATCATGGAATTAGAATTCATGATTCAGCAATAATCGCTGCTGCAAAACTTTCTGATAGATATATTCAAGATAGGTATATGCCAGATAAAGCTATTGATTTAATTGATGAAGCTGGTGCTATGATAAGATCAGAAATTGATTCACTTCCAACAGAGCTTGATGTTATAAGAAGAAAGACATTTAAACTTGAAATTGAAAAAGAAGCCTTAACAAAAGAAAAAGATGAGAGTTCAAAAAATAGACTAGAAGACCTTGAAAAAGAACTTGCAGAATTAAAAGAAAAAAATGATGAAATGACTGCAAAATATACAAAAGAAAAAGAACAAATTATAGCTATAAAAATGTTGAAAAGTGAGTTAGATGACGCCAGAGGAGAAATAGAAATTGCTCAAAGAAATTTTGATTATAATAAAGTAGCTGAAATTCAATATAGTAAAATTCCGAAATTAGAAGAAGAAATTAAACAAAAAGAAATTGAATTAAAAGAAAATTATGAAGGTGCTTTATTAAAAGAAGAAGTAACTGAAAAAGAAGTATCATCTATACTTTCTAAATGGACAGGAATTCCAGTAACTAATTTACTTGAAGGAGAAAGAGAAAAACTTTTAAGATTGGAAGAGGATATGAGCAAAAGAGTAATAGGACAAGGAGAAGCAATTGAATCTGTAACTAATGCAATACTTAGAGCAAGAGCAGGACTTAAAGATATTAATAGACCAATAGGTTCATTTATATTTTTAGGGCCTACAGGAGTTGGTAAAACTGAACTTGCTAAGACATTAGCTAGAAATCTATTTGATTCAGAAGAAAATATTATTCGTATTGATATGTCAGAATATATGGAAAAACACTCAGTATCTAGATTAGTTGGAGCGCCTCCAGGATATATTGGGTATGATGAAGGTGGTCAATTAACAGAAGCAGTAAGAAGACATCCATATAGTGTAATTTTGTTTGATGAAATTGAAAAAGCCCATGAAGATGTATTTAATATCTTTCTTCAAATACTAGATGATGGTAGACTAACTGACAATAAAGGAAAAACTGTAGATTTTAAAAATACAATTATAATAATGACTTCAAACATTGGAAGTGAATATTTGCTAGAAAATAAAAATGAAGAGCATGTGGAAGAAGACATAAAATTAAAAGTAATGAACGTATTAAAATCAAGATTTAAACCGGAATTTTTAAACAGAGTAGATGATACTATAATGTTCAAACCATTGTCTGAGGTTGGTATTAAGAGAATTATAGATATATTCTTAAATGAAGTAAGTTTACGATTAAAAGACAAGAATATAGAAATAGAAGTTACGGATGAAGCTAAGGGAATAATGGCAAGAGAAGGATATGATGTAGTTTATGGAGCAAGACCACTAAAGAGATACATTCAAAATACTTTAGAAAATAATCTTGCTAGGATGATAATAAAAGGAGAAATAAACTACGGTTCAAAGGTTAGAATTGACGCATCTAATGAAGAAATTACTATAATAACTGTCTGATTAACAAATAAATAGTTAGGAATGTGAAATAAAATATATAAGTAAAAAAATAAATTTCTATAAGAATTAAAACTCTTATAGAAATTTGTTTTGTATACATAGGGCAATAGAATAATAGATAGTTTCGTGTGAAAACAAAATTATTTACTATTCTCATTAATAAAAATATAATATTACTATACAATCAATAATCTTATAAAAAAGAGATAGCTTTATTTTAAGCTACCTCTTTCTTTAGGTACATCTCTCCGGAAATATTACTTTATGCCAGATTCGTATTGTTGTACCATTCTCTTAACCATTTCTCCTCCAACACTTCCGCATTGTTTAGAAGACAAGTTTCCATTGTAATCAGTAAATGGAACTCCCATTTCACTTGCTACTTCAGTTTTGAATTTTGATAAACCGTTTTTTGCTTCAGGTACTAATGATGAATTTGCCATAATATATTCCTCCTTTGAAATATAAAATTTTTTATTTGCTAAGCATTTCTTTTTGCTTTGCAGTATTATTGTGTGTAGAACTAAAAAATATAACCTATGTAATGAGAGGAATATAAGTAAAAAACGTTATTAAGAGGAAAAAAAGTACAAAAAAGAATGTCTTATAATAATAGATTTAGCTAAAATCATAAGACGTTTACTAATCAGAATATGTAAAAAGGTCCATGTAATAGATAAGGATGGCTAAAAATTTATTTATATAGGATCATATTCCTAATATTATTTAAGAATATGATCCTATATAATTTAAAAATAAACATATTATTTATAATTTTTTTATTTTTAATATTGCAACTATGACAGGAACTGAAATTACAGCACTAACTATAGCTTCAGGGACTCCATTTGTAACTCCTATTGTCGCAATTGCAAGTCCAGCAGTTTTAGGGTTTATTCCAAGAATAGTTGAATATTTTTCTAAATAAAATATATAAGTCAAACCTAAAACTCCTATGGTATTAATTAAGGTAGCACATATTGATGCTATAGCAATACTAATACTTTGATTTTTAAATTTTTTCTTAATTAGTGCGTACACATAATATGCTACAATTCCAATTAAGATTCTAGGCACTAATGCTATTATAGGATTCCAAAAAATAAATGATGTTGGCCCTGGTGCAGTAAAATTTTGATACATTGAAAACAAGCCAAAGACTAATCCTACTAAGGCTCCTACCATAGGACCTTCAACAATTGCTCCTATAATAACAGGTATATGCATTATAGTAGCTTTTACAGGTGGAATTGGAATAAAGCCCAACCCAGTTAGTCCTAAAAAAATTGAAATAGCAGAAAGCATTCCAACCATTGTCATTTGCCTTACAGAAAATTTTGATCTAATATAATTTCTTTCCATAGAGATACCTCCGTTCTCATTCCTTAATAGTGGATATAATTCGGGAAAATATATAATAATATATGAATTTCCGTTCAGCTTCCAAAGGAATACCGACAAATAATATTTTATCACTTTTAGAAAAATGTTCAATAAGTTTGGTTAAAAATTTCTAAGATAATTATTTTTTATTCTAATATTGATTAGGATCATTAAATATATCTTGTTTATCTGGCATTATAAGTGCACATACAAAATAAACAATAATACTATTTGGAAAAAATTTCATAGTTAACAATACAAATAATACTCTAATTAAAGTAACATCATTATTAATATAATCTAAAAATACATTATAAATACTTTAAGTGGTTAGTATTATAAGAAAAATACTTGTAAATCTCATGTGTTCATTATAAACTCTTTAAAGAAAGATATATTAAAAAGATAGGAGACGCATAATAATGAGTACAATTGCAGGAAAAGGTTGCGCAAGAATAATACCAGATGGAGATAAAAGGCCATTAAAAGATATTGAAAGAAGTATTATTAAGAGTTATAGAAAACCTATCTGGACAAAATTTATTAGAGCAATTAAGGATTATAATCTAATTGAAGAAGGAGATAAAATTGCTGTTGGTATATCAGGTGGAAAAGACAGTATACTTATGGCAAAGTTATTTCAAGAGTTGCAAAGACATGGTCAAGTTAACTTTGAAGTAGTATTTTTAGCTATGGACCCAGGATATCATCCAAATATAAAGAATCTATTAATAGAAAACTGTGAATATTTAAATATTCCAATTCATATGTACGAATCAAGTATTTTTGAAGTGGTTGATAAAATGGCTAAAGATTATCCTTGTTACTTATGTGCAAGAATGAGAAGAGGTTCACTTTATGCAAAGGCAAAGGAATTTGGATGTAATAAGCTTGCTCTAGGGCATCATTATAATGATGTAATTGAAACAACAATGTTGAACATATTATATGCAGGTAATTTCAAAACAATGTTACCTAAATTTAAATCAAAAAACTTTGAGAATTTAGAGTTGATAAGACCTATGTATTATATTGAAGAGGATTATATAAAGAACTTCATAAATAATAGTGGCATATGGCCATTAAATTGTGCATGCATGGTTGCAGCTGAAAAAATAGGTAATAAGAGATATGAGATAAAGGATTTAATTAAGGAATTAAAGAAAAATTTTGATGGTGTAGAAAAGTCTATATTTAAAGCGGCAGAAAATGTTAGTATGGATGGTATATTGGGATGGCAAAAAGGCAAGACAAAATATTCTTATTTAGATTTTTATGACGAAGAATAAATCCAAGATATAGTAAAAGTATTTATTAATTTGGATATGTATGTTATATTATATTTAAATATATAGATAAAAAGGAAAAATAAAAAATGACAAATGATTCTATAAAAAATATTGATCCTAATATATTATTAAGTCTAATGAATACGAAGTTAAGAGACCAATATGCTTCTTTAGATATTCTTTGTAATGATTTAGAACTCACCAAAGAATATATTTTAAATAGATTAAAAAGTATTGGATATAACTACAATGAAGAAAAAAATCAATTTAAATAATTTGAAAATTTAGTACAATATTGGGAATAATCAAAAAATAATAAGTCAGTATGTTCACCTAATAATCCACTATGAGATAAACATACAGTCTTGTCTGATGTAAAGTAAAATTTTTTAAGTGGAATTCTACATTCTGGCTGAAGCTAGTTAAACTTATACCCATAGGAGGGAAAATGTCTCCACAAGGGTACCTAGTCTTAAGACAAAATATACATCACATATTTGACTCGTTATTTCCTTTCATATGTTTTAATTTAAAATGCTTAGGAGGATGATGTTGTATGAATTTAAAAAAGACAGGCAAAATAATTACTGTTATGGCGGCAACAGCAGCTTTAATAGCATCATTAGTAACTGATAAAAAAACTAAGGATACAAATGAAAAAAAATAATCAGAGTCAGGGGATTTTGGAAAGGATTGTAGTGGGATGATTAATAAAGAATTTGAATTAAATTATGAACGAATATTAGATTCATTAGATATTAATAGAATCACTATAATTTGGAATCCATCAGAGTCTAAGTTAATAGTTGATGATAAGATAACAGATATTATAGAAGAATATGATGTGGAAAATCAAACTTTAGAACAATTAATGTATTTTATTCATGAAGAAGATAAAAAAAGTATGTTAAGCTTTTTTACTAAGGATTTAAGTAAAAGTTATATAGATAGAGAACAAATACAACAAACATACAAAATAAAAAGTGTTAGAAGTAATATTATTGAATGTATTCTTATTGGAAAAGTAATTCAAAATAATTATAAATACTATTTTGTTGGAACGAGTTATTTATTTGGAAATTTAAATGAGGAATATAGTGATATAGATTCTTTGATGAACAATTGGAGAAAATTAGTTACTCATAAAACTGTAAATTCAATTATTCACTGTGATAGAGTTACAGGATTACCTGACAAATATTTTTTTAAAAATACAGTATTTAATTTATTGAAAAATTTGGTAGATAATAATACAAGAGCAGCTATGATAATAATTAATTTAGATAATTTTAAATATGTAAACGACTCCTTTGGACATGATTTTGGAGATTTATTACTAAAAGAAGTTAGCCACAGTATACTAGCATCAGTTACAGAGGATATATTAGTATCTAGATATAGTGGAGACACTTTCTTATTATTTAAACCTGACATAACAGATATACAGGAAGTAATAACTTTATGTAATATTATAATTAAATCTTTTGAGAAACCTAATATAGTGAATGAAAAGAAAATTTATTTAACAGCAAGCATTGGAGTGGCATTATCTCCAGATCATGGAATAGATTATAATACATTGCTAAAGAATGTAAATGCAGCAATGTATGAAGCTAAAAAAAATGGAAAAAATGAATATGATTTTTTTAATGATAATCTTGCTGTCGAGTTAAATAGAATTTATAGCTTGCAAAAAGGTCTAAGAACTGCATTGCAGAATAATGAATTATATGTTGTGTTTCAGCCTAAAGTATCGCTAGATGATTCTTTAGTTAATGGATTTGAAGCATTGGCTAGATGGAAAAGTAGTGAATTTGGTTCTGTAAGTCCTGCAGAGTTTATTCCAATAGCAGAAAGTTCAAAAATGATAATTCTAATTGGAAGTTTTGTCTTAGAGGAAGTATTTAAAAGAACTAAATGTCTTTTGAATGAAGGTAATGATAATTTTAAAATAGCAGTTAATTTATCAGAAATGCAACTTAGAGAAGATATTGTTTTAGTAGAATTTAAAAACTTAATAAATAAATATAAAATTAACCCTAAATATATTGAAGTTGAGATTACAGAAAGTATGCTTATGAAATCTTTTGATAAGAATGTAAAAATTCTTGAAGAAATTAAAAAATTAGGTGTAACAATAGCCTTAGATGATTTTGGGACGGGATATTCTTCTTTAAACTATTTAACTAAATTACCTATAGATGTGCTAAAAATAGATAGAAGCTTTGTAATTGATTTATTGAGTAATCCTAAAAGTAAATGTATCGTAGAAAATATAATAAATTTATCGCATCAATTAGGAATAGAAGTAGTTGCAGAAGGGGTTGAAGATAAATCTCAAGTTGAGTATTTAAGAACAATATTATGTGATGTTGTTCAAGGATACTATTTTAGTGAACCTAGAATGTTTGATGACATAAGAAATATAATTGGAAAAGAAATTCAATAAAGGTGTTGACAAATAAGTTTTATGAGTATAATATGACAGTATAAAATAAATCCTAAGAAAAGGGATAGTAATCATGATACAATGTCAAAGAGAGCTGAAGATAGTGAGATTTCAGTACGGAAGTTAGTGATGAATGGGCCTTTGAGGAGCGATATGAAATCTTTTGAGAGTAGTTTAGTCGTAGGTCGCACGTTATAGCGAATAAGATATTTTTGTATCTGAAATGAGAGGCATTTTATGCAATCTAGGTGGCAACGCGGATAATCTCCGTCCTATTAATTATAGGACGGAGTTTTTTATACTTAAAAATAGGGGCGTGATAGTTATGTTATGAAAGAAAGTGATTTTAACATAGAAAAAAATTAAGAATAAATATTAATAATAAATATTAATAAAGGGGAGTTTAATTATGAATACAACAAAGGTAAATACAAGGAAAATGGCAGCAAATGCAATTTTAATAGCAATAGGAGCGATATTACATCAAATAGTACCACCATTACCATTTATAGGAATAGAATGCGATTTTTCATTAGCAATGTTATTTATAATAATAGTATTTAATAAGGAGTATAAAACTGCATTAGCATGTGGAATTATTATAGGAGTGTTTGCAGGACTTACAAGTAAAATGCCAGGGGGACTAGTAGCTAATATTATAGATAAATTTATTACTTGTAATGTTATGTATTTAATATTAATACCATTAAGAAATAGCATAAATAGAATAAAACAAATAGGATTATTATTACCTATAGGAACGTTAGTAAGTGGAGCAACATTTATAATAGCATTAATGAAAACAGCAGGATTGCCAGAAGGATTATCATTTAAAATTATGTTTATATCAGCAGTTATACCAACAATGGTATTGAATACAATAATAGGACTTGTAATATTTAAAATTGTTGAAAAAATTACATCAGTGAATGGAACTTATGCAATATAGTAGAAATTTTATGAGCTTATATAATTTAAAGAGACTATTTCAAAACAAGTTGTTTTGAAATAGTCTCTATTTTAGTTATTGCTATTTTTTCATAAAATGAAATTCCTCAGGAGTATTTTCATCAATTACTTTAAATTCATATCCATTATCTTTATAATACTTAATTATATCAGGCAGAGCTTTAACAGAATTTTTGCTCATGTATGCACAATGCATTAACAATATTACATGATCTTTATTACTTTTAGAATTTTTAATAAATACACCAGGGTTAGCATTTGGATGTGCACCGTCACCACTATCAGTATTCCAATCATAAATTTTAAAATTATTTTCATGAAGTAAATTAACCATGGATTCAGAAAGTCTATAACAATTATTATTGCAACCAAAAGGAAATCTTAATATAACTGGTTTAATGCCAACTATAGAATTTATTGTTTCTTGAGTATCAAGCATTTCTTTTAAAAATGATTCATTAGAAGAATAAAGACAATTTTTTTTATGGCTCATACTATGAAGACCAAGAGAATGACCTTCATGATATATTCTTTGTATTAAATGCTCTTGACCTTTAATTTGGTTTCCAATTAAAAAAAAGGTTGCAGGAACAGAATTATTTTTTAATATATCTAATATATCTTTAGTTACTTTTCTAGCAGGTCCATCGTCAAAAGTTAGATAGACTATTTTTTTTTCATTAGCATAAACAGGAATAGTGTTAAACATGTAGTAATTAACTATGGTCATTATTATTAAAATAAATGGAATGTATTTCTTGATGAATTTTAGATTCATATAATCACCCCCATAAATATTTTTGTACAATAATATTATGTACAAAAATTAAGGTTTTATTAAAATATTTAGTAGAGAATAAATTATTTTATATATTTGTTAAATATGAATGAAAGAGATATATAAATAATGAATCTAAAAAAATAATAGTTTGAATGTGCCTAAGATGCTAAAAATCACAATCACATAAAAATTTTTTAATCATATTATATAGAGAGAAATAAAGTAAAGAGGAATTTTTATGGATGATGCTATTTCTAAAGTTGACAATAAATATACAGATAGTGTTAATGCTCCAATGTCAACAGAAGATAATATAGTTAAGAATGGAGAAATTGTAGTTACATCAGTCTTGGATTGTGGAGATAATGAATGTTTGCAAGGTGTAAAGATAAATTTATATAAAATAAATGGGTTATCTCCAGTTCTTATTACATCTAAAATAACAGATAGAGAGGGCAAAGTTGTTTTTTCAGAAGTTGAAGAAGGATGCTATCGAATAATAGAAATTGTCGATAAAAGATATTTTGAAAAACCTAAGTATATAAGTTGGAATGAGATAATAATAGATAGGGTTAATAAAAATCAGAAATTAACTATAATCAATAGAATTAAAAGATTTGTATCACAAGATAAACATAAGCATTTGATATAAAATAAGAAGGCTATATTTAAGATATAAAATATTTTTTGATCTTAAATATAGCCTTTTGCATATATTTAACTGATTTTTTGAATTATATATGTCGCAATTAATAATTTATAGTTAAATATTAATTTATAAAATTTAAATTTAAATGTACATTGTACATTAATTTAAATTAAGCTATAATCGTAATGATTATAAAGTTTTAGAGTAGGTGTTGAATTGGAAGATTATATGTTAAAAATAAAGAAAATTAATGATAAGGCTATAATACCTAATTATGCTCATGTAGGAGATGCAGGATTAGATTTATATGCAGTACAAGAACTAATTTTAAATCCAGGAGAACGAGGATTAATACATACAGGAATACAAATAGAGTTACCTAAAAATACTGAAGCGCAAATAAGACCAAGAAGTGGTTTAGCGTTAAAAAGTGGAATAACTACATTAAATTCACCAGGAACTATAGACGAAGGATATAGAGGTGAAATTGGGGTTATTTTAATCAATCATGGTAATGAAGTTTTTAAAATAGAACAAGGAATGAAAATTGCTCAAATGGTAATAAAACCTGTATTTAAAGTTAAAATAATAGAAACAGCAGAATTGTCTGATAGTGAAAGAAGCGAAAACGGTTTTGGATCTTCAGGTACAAGATGATTTACAGGTATGGATAAATGCTTTGAATATTTATCTATACCTGTAGCATATGAATTAAACTAATTTTAGGGAAACATTGAATCTAGATGGATTATAGTATCCATCCATGATTTTCCAACCCTCAAAATCATTTTTATCATAAAGTAAATGTTCTTCTCTATGTGAAGTTACAGGTAAATCACCAATAAATATTGCTTCTTTAGCAACTCTTTTTAATTCTGCAATTGCTTGTTTGGCATATTCTTGATTTGGAAAATAGTGAAATGCTCCAAAGCAAAATACTTTATCAAAGGTTTTATCCTTAAAAATTAAATTGTTTGCTTCACCGTGTAAAACTGAATTCTTAAGTAGTTCTATATGTCTTTTTACAAGGGAAGTAGAATAATCCACTCCAACATATTGGCCACATTTTATATATTGAGCTAATCCACCAGCGCCACAAGCTACTTCTAACACTGTATCTGTTTCTTTAATATCTAATTCTTCAACAATTTGTCTTGCTATTTCTTTTACATTAGCAGAAGTATCTTCATAGCCATCTAACTCCTCTAGACAATTAGTGTTGCCATTTCCTTTTCTCTCCCAAACTTCTTTCCAATAAGACATATTTTCCATAAATCTCTCCTCCTAAATTTAAGGTAGAGTCAAATTTGAAATAATAGTTCAATGAATATATATAAAATTAATATTCGTAACTTGAAGAATACTATATCGCAAATTTATTCCTAATTTTCCTCTACTAATATTGTTCAGTTAATGAACAATATTATATTAACATTGTTCAGTGTTCACAACAATAAGTTCATAAAATAAAGTGAAATTTACAACATGTAAATTAGGTTACTACTTATTTTAATTATAAATATATTTTTTTAAGAATCATAGAAACATGGAAAAATTCATAAAAAGTATTTTAAAAATTCAGAATAATAGTGTAAACTATATATTAAAGTAATAAAGCTTAACAGAATTAAAGGGGGGTGCTTATAGCATGTATAAAATAGTTAGTAAAAGGGAACTTACAGATAATATATTCTTAATGGATATAGAAGCTCCAAGAGTAGCAAAATCTGCAAAACCAGGTCAATTTATTATTATAAAGAACAATGAAAAAGGTGAAAGAATTCCACTTACAATAGCAGACTATAATAAGGAAAGTGGAACCGTTTCAATAGTTTTCCAAACTGTTGGAAAAGGAACTAAAGAATTAGCTTCATATGAAGTTGGTGAAGAAGTAGCTGATTTTGTTGGACCCCTTGGACAACCTAGTGAGTTAATACATGAAAATCTAGATGAGTTAAAGAAAAAGAAAATTATCTTTATCGCAGGGGGAGTTGGTGCAGCGCCAGTTTATCCACAAGTAAAATGGATGCATGAACAAGGAATAGATACAGATGTTATATTAGGAAGCAGAACAAAAAACTTACTAATATATGAAGAAGAATTAAGAAAGGTTGCTGGAAATCTTTATGTAACAACTGATGATGGAACATATGGATTTAAAGGAACTGGATCAGATATGCTTAAAGACTTAGTTAATAACCAAGGTAAAAAGTATGATCATGCTATTATTATTGGACCAATGATAATGATGAAATTCACTTCTATGTTAACTAAAGAATTAGAAATTCCAACTACAGTAAGTTTAAATCCAATAATGGTTGATGGTACTGGAATGTGTGGGGCATGTAGAGTAACTGTTGGTGGAGAAGTTAAATTTGCTTGTGTTGATGGACCTGAATTTGATGGACATCTAGTAAACTATGATGAATCAATGAGAAGACAAACTATGTATAAGACTGAAGAAGGAAAAGCGATGTTAAAAGCAGAAGAAGGAAATACTCATAGCCATGGTGGCTGCGGTTGTGGAGGTGATAAATAATGGACATGAGTGAAAGATTAGTTAGAATACCAGTAAGAGAACAAGATCCAAAGGTTAGAGCTACAAATTTTGAAGAAGTTTGTTTGGGATATAATGAAGAAGAAGCTACCAAAGAAGCTGCAAGATGTTTAAACTGTAAGAATCCTAAATGTGTAGAAGGATGCCCAGTATCTATTAATATTCCTAAATTTATTGCACATGTTAAAGATGAAAAATTTGAAGATGCAGCAAAAGAAATTTCAAAATATAGTGCGCTTCCAGCAGTTTGTGGAAGAGTTTGTCCGCAAGAAAAGCAATGTGAAGGAAGATGTGTTTTAGGTATAAAGGGCGACTCAGTATCTATAGGTAAGCTTGAAAGATTTACAGCAGACTGGGCAGCAGAGCATAAGGTTGATTTAAGTGCAACAGAGCCTAAGAATGGCATAAAAATTGCAGTTGTAGGAAGTGGTCCTGCAGGTTTAACTTGCGCTGGAGATTTAGCTAAAAAGGGATATGATGTAACTATCTTTGAAGCACTTCACAAAGCAGGCGGAGTATTAGAATACGGTATTCCAGAATTCAGACTTCCAAAAGAAAAAGTAGTTAAAAACGAAGTTGAAAATATTAAAAAACTTGGTGTTAAAATAGAAACTAATGTTATAATCGGTAGAACTATAACTATAGACCAATTGTTTGAAGATGAAGGGTTTAAAGCAGTATTTATAGGTTCAGGAGCAGGTCTTCCAAGATTTATGGGAATACCAGGAGAAAATGCAAATGGAGTAAGCTCTGCTAATGAATTTTTAACTAGAGTAAACTTAATGAAAGCAGCTGTAGATGGATATGAAACTCCAGTTAGAGCAGGAAATAAAGTTGCTGTAGTCGGTGGAGGAAATGTTGCTATGGATGCAGCAAGAACTGCATTAAGACTTGGAGCTGAAAGTCATATTGTTTATAGAAGAGGAGAATCTGAACTTCCTGCAAGAGTTGAAGAAGTTCATCATGCTATGCAAGAAGGTGTAATATTTGATGTTTTAACTAATCCAAATGAAATCTTAGTAGATGAAAATGGATGGGTTAAAGGAATGAAATGTATAAAAATGGAACTTGGAGAACCAGATGCATCTGGCAGAAGAAGTCCAGTTGAAGTAGCTGGATCGGAGTTTGTTATGGATGTAGATACCGTAATAATGTCTCTTGGAACATCACCAAATCCATTAATTTCTTCAACAACAGAAGGGTTAGAAATTAATAAGAGAAAATGTATAGTAGCTGAAGATGAAACTGGTCTTACTACAAAAGAAGGCGTTTATGCTGGTGGAGATGCAGTTACAGGAGCAGCAACAGTAATTTTAGCTATGGGTGCTGGTAAAAAAGCAGCAAAAGCTATAGATGATTATTTACAAGGAAGGTAGAATATTTATTATAAATCAATAATTAACGGGAAAGCATGTTGTCTGAATTTTGTTGAGTAGATATATAATAAGGTATATTAAAAAAATAAGAGATATTTGTTCTAAGAGATTAGTAAACTAAGTAAGAAACTTTAAGTTTACTAGCGTCTTGTACAAATGTCTCTTTTGTTTGTGTAAATTATTTTGATTGTTTTGAAAAAATAGAAAATATTGAGAATTAGTGAAGTAAATGTAATGATAAAGAGAAATATATAGATTGTTCTTTTTTCAAATAATTTTAAAATCCAAAATTACAAAAAAGTGTTATTTGACATAGTGAAAGGAATCATATAGAATAGGTAATATAAGATGAACATTCTTTGAAAATTGAATTTGTTATTAAACCATCTTAAACCTGGGGGCGTTTTGGCTTCGACGGGGGTGGGATAGGGTTTGTTAAGCGAGTCGAGGGAAGCATGTGTCCTCGCAAATCAAGTATGCATTAATGTAAACGCAGAAGATAATTTTGCAATAGCAGCTTAGTTTAAAGCTACTCATCAGCCCTTGCTGCCTACGGCTTGGATAACTGGTGTCATTAAGTAGGAAACGAAGTTTAGCAAAGCTTTGAGCTAAAGGGGTATTTATGAAGCTACCGGAAAGTATAGCCTGTCTAAGGGCGATGCTTTTGGGGAATCTTAAAACTTAGACTGCACTCGGAGAAAGGCAAATTCAGCTGCTTTCGGACAGGGGTTCGATACCCCTCGCCTCCACCATGAAACCCACGAAAATCTAAATTAATTTTCGTGGGTTATTTTATATTCCTAAATATCATTAAACTCCAAATATTTAGATTTACTGCCAGTATAAAATAATATTAATTTGTGAAGTGCTCTAGTTGATGCAATGTATAATAGTCGTTTATCAAATCCTGTTTTATATTTTCTGCTATTTGCGTCATAAACTAGAACACAATCAAATTCCAGTCCCTTAGCCATATATATAGGTATCAACATTACACCATTTATGCTCTCATTATCTCCACTAATAATTTTGATATTTATTTTATCTTTAAGTCTATTATAAACTGTTTTACATTCACTCATACTCTTACATAGTACTGCTATTGATGTATAATTTAACTCCTTATAATTATATATATTGTTAACTATTTTTTCATCTAAATCATAAATAGTATCAGCTTTAATTACTTTAGGTTCCTCTTCATGTCTTTCAAAACTTTCTATTTGAATATTTTCATTAAGAAAGTTATTACTAAACTTACTTATTTCATATGAACATCTAAAACTTTTATTCATGGATACGGCTAAGCTTCTCTTTTTACCTAATATTGTTTTTACATCCTCATAAATAGATAAGGTAGCTTCTTTTCTTTCTTATAGGCTGAAGTTTTTCAAATATTTTATTTTCAATTATTGTCAGTTTTTTTTCAATAGGCATATTTGCAGTATCCTTTAATAAAAACTCTTTAATTGAATGTCTATCATTAATGTATATTCCATCATAATAAATATCTGAAACGTTTATCATTCTATGCTCAAAATGCTAGATTAATCTTTTAAGTATTATTACAAATTCTTTTGAAGATTTAAACTCCATACTTGATTTAATAATAGTTCTTTTTTTTATATCTTTAGTACTTATTATCTCCTCTAACAATTCATTTTTGGATTTAATATTAATATTAATATTATAACTAAATATATATGTTGCAAAATGAAAACTTCAAAAATAACTATCAAGAAAAAATATCCATAAATATAAATCAACTAAAATATCCAAACTAAAAATAAAATTATCGAGAGGTGTTAACTATGGATGTTTTAGTGCTTAATAAGAT
>NZ_JAJFUC010000011.1 GCF_021372645.1 Clostridium sp.
TCCGGAGTCAAATGGTTTAAGAGATGTTATTATTCTTGTAGAAGTGGTTATTATTTAAAATTTTGCTTCACACTCTATGAAAGTTAATGTTTAAAATTTACATTGACAAGATACATTGCCATAACTGAAAGCATATAATTACATTTAATTCTATTTATAATATAATGTTACATTTTATAAAAACAAATAAAACCATAATAAGTTAAATTAGTAGATATTATGGTTTAATTTAAATTTATACAAAACAACTGTACGTAGGTCAGGATTAAATAGATAAACGATATGTTACTACTAATAAATTAACATCTCCACGTGATAGTAAAGATTTTCTTAGCCAATGCCTAACCTACTATAGATAAAATTCAAATGAAAATAATAAAAACCCACAACCACCTGTAAGCAGCTATTTAAGCCACATATAAATGATCGTGGATTTTATGGTGGAGGCGAAGCGTGACCTTTGAAATCCACCATTAACTAATATTATACGGAACACTATCTTCATATAGTGTCTCAGGATCTATATCAGCCTCGTTCTCCCATTCCACTGTGTCAAAACTAACTCGTGCAGATTTGAATAAAGATAAATCTTTTAATTCTTTAAATATACCTTTTTCTAAATATGGGCTCATATCAAACAATCTTACCTCTCCATTTTCAAAAGTTAATAATAATTTATATTCATTTAACGTTTTAACTTCTTTAACTGATAAATACATACTATCACTCCCTATTTCAAAGGTTCTATTTTAAATGGTAATTCGCTATCCATAGCTAATTTCCAATCAGCTTTTAATTCATCTTGATGAAGTTCAGACCATGCTAAAACTAGCCTTAACTGCTTCTTTGGCAATTCCCCCTCTATTAATTCGCAAGAATTTATATCTATTACTGCTTTATAATCTCCATAAAAAGCATGAAAATGAGATGGCGCATGTTCCTTAGGTGCACAATACATGCGTATAATTATTCCGTAAAACATACTTATTGTAGGCATTTAATAATCATTCCTCTCTATCATCTTTATTAATTTTTTAACAATTTAGTTTGTTCTTCTATTTTAAACCTTAATTTTATATTTACACTATTTATAATTATATTATACATAATTTTAAGACAGATGAAACTCGAAATTCTTTTCTATTTGTACTTATTTATTTCTATTGATCATCCCTCTTTCCTTTATGCTATAATATTAATCATCTCCTATAATTATATGGTCAATAAGCTTAATTCCTAATATATTTCCACTTTCTTTTTTTCTTTCTGTAATAGACATATCTTCTTTTGATGGTGCTGAATCTCCTGAAGGATGATTGTCAAATAGTATTATTGAAGCTGAATTGCTTAGAATTGCAGGTTTGAAAACCTCTCTTGGATGAACTATGTAACTATTTAGGCTACCTCTACAGAAACTACATTTATTGCAGTTGGCTGATTCTTTGTATCTAGACAACATACTATAAGTTGTTCCCTATCTACATCATCTAGAAATTTTTTTCCTAGTTCTTCACGATTCTTGCTTTTAACTTTTATTTTTTCTATGCTACTATAATAATCATCATCAATAATTGATACTGCCTTGAATACTTCACAATATTTAGTTTCCTTTATTATTTTTCTATCTTCATTTACATTATTATTCTGCTTTGCCATATCAACTACAACACCTTTCCTAATAATAATTCATGTAGCTCTTTGTTTGAATAAACCATTACTGCATAATCTGAGGATAATAGAAAAAGTGATGAATAGTATTTAATACCATCATCACTCTTGATTTCATCAGTATATTCCGGAAGTAAGCCCTTCAACTTGTCAACTTTTAATTCTTCTGCATTAGTTTCTGATTCTAATAATAAAATATATCCTCCAAGATCAGCATCTACATCTCTACCAGCTCCGTATTCCTCCTGCATAGTAATAAGCACCGCTTCCATATTTTCAATGACTTCTTTGCTTAATTCTGATTTTACCTCTTGTAAATGCTCTACTTTCCAAATCCTCTTCATTTTCAATTCCTCCTTTAAAATGCCAAAAAGGAATACTCAAAGCTTTATATTGCTTTAAGCATTCCTTATATTTATAATATATATTTAACTTTTGTTTTGGTTCAGCATTATTAGAGCTAAAATGCTTTTATCATTCTACATTTTAATATTATAATGCTCGAGCTTACAAATGAGCAATCCATTTCTCAAGATTAGACTTAGGCATAACCATTTTGTCTGTATCAAATCTAATATCAATCGCATTTGTAACAATGGAATTCTTGCAACACTTTTCGATATCCTTTAATGTATGTCCAAGCCATCCTCCATTCGTTGCAAATGGAATTATGGTCTTGCCCGACAGATCGTATTCAGATAAAAAGGTTGCAACTGCTGGGGCATAGGTATACCACCACACTGGAGTACCTATAATAATTGTATCATAATCTCCCAAGTTTACACTAAGAGGTTTAATCGCCGGTTTAAATCCACGTTTTATTTCCTGTTTCCCTTGATCAACTACTGAATTGTAATCACCTGTATAAGGCTTTACTGTTTCAATTTCACAGATATCTGCACCAATAACCATCTTAATCTGTTCTGCAATTTTCTTTGTATTATTTGTATATGAATAATACACAATCAACTTTTTTCCCATAATCTCTACTCCACCCATACTTCCTTTGCCAGTGCAAATGCTGCCCAAGCATTTGGCCATCCAACATAAAAGGCCAGATGTGTGATAATTTCAGCAATTTCTTCTGCAGTAACTCCGTTATTTTTTGCATTTGCCATATGGTATTTTAAAGAGTTATCAAAAATTCCTTTTGTCATTAATGCCGTTATCGTAATTACACTGCGATCTCTAATCGATAATTTATCCTCTCGTGACCACACCTCACCAAATAAAACATCATCATTTAATTCTGCAAATTTAGGCGCAAATGTTCCAAGAGCATCCCTTCCTGCTGTTTGCTTTTTCATAATTATATCCTTTCTGATCAGATAGAATTTCAAGCCTGTCTGATCATATAATATTATTTTAATTTTTCATATTCTTCATCAGTCACTGGTTCACACCATTCATTTGAAGCATCTTCTACTGGAACAGATACGGACAGATGTGCAAAAGCCTCATCTTCTACAGCACCGTGCCAATGTTTTATTTCTGGAGCAATATATACCACATCCCCATTCTTTAAAAACTGTGGTTCTTTACCCATCTCCTGATACCATCCATGACCACCAACACAGATTAATATCTGTCCAGCACCATGATGGATATGCCAGTTATTACGACATCCTGGTTCAAATGTAACATTACATATAATCACTTCCTTACTATTCAGAAGACTTAAATAGCTTTTCCCGATAAAATAAGGTGCATAAGTTGTATTTTCTTCTCCAAGTAAAAAGTCAGATACCTTTTCTAGCTCTTTTCTATCCATATTATTTTCTCCTTCTTTTTTCTTATCTATATGATTTTTCATAAATTTTCACACAATCTTCATGTAACAACGGACATGGGTCACACATAAATAAACCGCCCATAGTCTCTCTTGCATTTCTTGCCATCTTATCTAATTCATCTTTTTGTATTCCATAGTCTGACATTTTAAGTTGAGACACTCCACATGCCTCCTGTAATTTCACGAGCATTGTGATAAAGTCCTGAGGTTTATTTGCATCCTTCATCCCTAATGCTTTTGCCATACATATAAATCTTTCATCACAGACATGCTGATTAATAAAATACTGATAATACTCCTTACTAATCATGATAAGCCCTGCTCCATGTGGCAGGTTCTGATGATAGGCACTCATGGCATGCTCCATAGAGTGTTCACTAGTACATGCACTAAGAGTCATTACTGTTCCAGATAGTGTATTTGCAAATGCTACACGTTCTCTTGCTTCCATGTCATTTCCATCTTTCACAGCTCTTGCAAGGTAAATTCCTATATTCTCAATCGCTGTCAAAGCATACATGTCACTCATCATATTAGCAGCTGCTGAAATATAACATTCTGTACTATGAAATAGTGCATCAAACCCCTGATAAGCTGTAAAGGTAGCTGGAACACTTTTCATCAGTTCTGGATCTATAATTGATAAAACTGGATAAAGAGAATCATAACCTCCAAATCCCATCTTTTCATTGGTTTCTTCATTTGTTACAACACCCCACTGGTCAACCTCTGAGCCAGTTCCTGCTGTGGTGGTGATTGCTACAACTGGTAAAGGGTTCTTTGTAAGCGACTGTCCTTTTCCAGTTCCTCCATTCATATAATCCCATAAATCTCCATCATTTGTGGCCATAGCTGCTATTGCTTTTGATGCATCCATAACACTTCCACCACCTAGTGCAACCACAAAATCACATCCTTTTTCTCTAGCCAATGCTCCACCAGCCATTACAGTTGATTTTAATGGATTTGCTTCCACTTTATCAAATAGAACTATTTCTACTCCTATAGCCTGAAGTTCTTTCTCACATCTATTAAGATAACCGTTTACCTTCGTTGATTTTCCATTGGAAATTACTAGTAAGGCTTTCTGTCCTGGAAGCTGTTGTTCTCTTAAATGATTTAATTGTCCTGAACCAAATAGTAATCTGGTTGGTGAATATTTCATAAAATTCATGTTTAATACTCCTTTTCTTCTCTAATTTTATTAAGTCAAAATATATTTTAGTATTGCATAAGTTTATTTTATATCTTATGATAATTATATTCTAATACCTAAACCTAACTTTAGGTCAATATTAAATTTCAATTTATTGGAGGTAATTTATGTATTCAATTGGCGATATTTCAAAAATGCTAAATATATCTATATCAACTCTTCGTTACTATGATAAAAGCGGTCTTCTTCCTCTTGTTAATAGAACTTCTGGTAATATTCGAATATTTAATGATACTGATGTTGAATGTCTAAAAATGATAGAATGTTTAAAAAACACAGGAATGCCACTTAATGAAATTAAACAATTTTTTGAATGGTGTGAAGAAGGTGATTCTACTATTGACCAACGATATGAACTATTCATTCATCAGAAGAAAGAAACAGAGAAACAGATTGCACTCTTACAAGATGCTTTGGAACGAATAAATTACAAATGTGAATTCTACAGAATATCAAAAGAAAATGGTACAACTAATGTTCCTGGATTGCGAGAAGAACTAGCTATGAAATTCTTAAATAAAGATGTAAAAAGAAATAACGAAAAAATTTTATAAATATTGTTTCCTAAATTATCAGTTTTATATACAAAAATAAGCATACATAGATTTATCTAAATCAAATCCATGTATGCTTAATGTATAAAACATAGTAATACCATTTTAATTTTTATAATAATTCCCACACAATCTTTCACTATAACCAAACCCAATTTTAGTATTTTTACTCTCTTATGATATAGTTCACTATTAATAATTCTAAATCTAAAAATAAAATAACCCAGTTCAAAATCCAAATTTTAGATTTCGTGGGTTTCATGGTGGAGGCGAAGGGCGACCTTTAAAATCCACTATCCTTCGCTAAAATAAACACTTTCTATTTTACAACTATGATCTTTCATTTTTGAATCATAGCATATAGCTACTAATAATACATTTTTATGTTCCTTCATAAATTTTTGAAAATACTCTTTTTCCTTCATTTGCTTAATTGCTATATCCACAGTTTCATCTTTCTTAAGTTCAAGAATAAATGGAGTATCTACTTTTCTTCTTGGATGAAAGGTAAAATCTGCAAATCCTTTTCCTGTTTTCTCTTCTCTTTCAACCCTATATGTATCTCTTGCACTTAAATATGCCAATGTGATTACACATGATAAACTATTTTCATCATTATACTGTAATATTGGTATTTCTGAATTGTGAATATCATGTAATATTTGTGCTACTCCTTCAGTGTCTTGTGATACTGTTGCCTTTAACATATTCCTAGAATTTTTTATAATTTCTGATACATAACCAAAGGATTCATCTTGAAGAGCTTTCTCAAATTCTCTCATTAGTTCTTTATTCGGTATTTTTAAATATCCATCGTAGTAAGATAAAAATCCTAGAATTATCATAGCTGAATATATTTCTGTTTTAGTTTTAGGTGGTTCTTGGCCTTGTTATACATATATATTTATCAGAAGAGTCTATTAATTCATTTAAATTTTCTATTATTACATATTTATCCACCATATATTTTTTTCTGCACAACTCTTTAAAATTTTCTAGTGGTCTATTTGTATTTAAATATATCGCCATAGTGCTTCTCCTTCAATAAAACTTCTCTTATTTTAATATTATATCCCAAGTAGAAGAACTATTAAACACATCAAAATTTAAAATATGTTTTATAAAATCAATCGTCTAACCAAAATTCTTATTAATCCCAATTATACTATCAGAACACAAAACTTGAAGATTTTACTTTACACAGCATTTTTTATATTCCTTTTCACTTCCTCAAGGACATGAATCATTTCTTCCAACCTTAGATTTATTTTCTATAGGCACTTGAATTGTTCCGTCTTCAAATCTATTTTCATTTTTGTTTTTTTCTATATAATCAAACAATCGATTTAACTTTTATCTTTTCTATGCTACTATAATAATCATCATCAATAATTGATACAGCCTTGAATACTTCACAATATTTAGTTTCCTTCACTATTTTTCTTTCTTCGGTTTGGAGTATACCCTATTTGATAGACACATAGAAAAGTATGTATAATAAGTACAGATAAGGATGTGTTAATCAAATGACTAAAAGAAAGAAATTTTCAGTAGAATACAAGATGGAAATAATAAAATTAGTAACAGAGCAA
>NZ_JAJFUC010000047.1 GCF_021372645.1 Clostridium sp.
AAAGATTTAGAATAAACTAGCATCTCGTGACGATGGCATAGAGGTAACACTCCTTCCCATTCCGAACAGGACAGTTAAGGTCTATAGCGCCGATGGTACTGCACGGGTGACTGTGTGGCAGAGTAGGACGTTGCGAGGTAATTGAAAGAGGTATAATACAAAATGATTTGAACAATCATTTTGTATTATACCTCTTTTTATGTTGTGTTTATATAACTATAAATTTTAGAATTTGAAGTGGCGCAAGGAACAAAGAATTTTCATAATAGAGATTTTAATAAATGGTTAAAATTGGATATATTCATAATTGAACTTCAAACTGGTAAAAAAGAAGATAGGTTAAACAATATGTTTTAGCTTCAAATGGAGGAAAAGTATTTACACGGGAAGCTATAATAGAAAGGATTTTTGGCATTGATTTTGAGGTTCAGATAGAGTCGTGGATGTTCATATTAAGAATTTACGTGTAGAGCTCCAAAACATATTGTTACTGTTATAAAAGGGAATTAAATAATAATGCAGCACTATAGCAGGGCATAATTATTATGAAACTGCCTGCATGATATCAGGTTTTAGGATAAGGATTTAAAATAAAGACATGCTGAATCCTACATTCATGTATGAATTAATTCTATATGGAAATCCTAAAAATGTAGAAGGAGTGATATTTATGGCTAATAAACATAAAACTACTAAAAAGAAAATGGCTTCACTTGGATTGAAAAAAACTTCAACTGGCGATTATACTTATATAGATCCAGAAGATAAAACAGGATCATATAAACCTGTAAGAAACAAGAGTGATAAGTAAATAATGAACTGCCTCATATTGAATTTGAAATTCTATTGAGGCAGCTTTACTAATGTATATAATGATTATCTTATATTAATATATAGCAAAATAGCATGGAAATTTTTGATGTTATTTTTAAAAATTTTCATATCCGCATAAAATCTTCATAACTTTTTATTATACTTAATATATGTAGAGGTAAATTATAATAAAATAAATTACTGGAACAAAATGCAGTAATTTAGTGGAGGGAAATATGAACATTAAAAGAGAGATTATTAAAGTTTATGACATGACATGTACTTCTTGTGAAGGAAGAGTAGAAAGAGCACTAAAGAAAGTTTCTGGAGTTATAAATTCAATGGCTAGTTATACTGCTCAGCAAGTAATTGTTTAATATAATAGTGATATTTGCACTAAGGAATAGTTCCTTTAATGCTAGTATTAATACATTAACACAAAATTTTTCGGGAAATGGAGCACAATGAGTTAAAGATGTGGTCAGGGATTAGATCTGATTATATTACAGCAAGAAGAGTGAAATAATAAAGAGGCAAATACCACATTAATGAATTTGTGATATATAATATAATAGTAATTACCCTCAGTAAATTACAACAAGGGTAAATGGAAGGAGAGATACAATGTACAGAAAACAAATTGAAGATTATTTTGCTATTCACAAAGATGAAATGTTAAATGATATATGTAGCATTATTAAAATAAAAAGTGATAGAGAAAAAGCAATACCTGGAATGCCTTTTGGAGAAGGACCGGCTAAAGCGCTAGAATTAGCATTAAATTTAGCACAAGAGATGGGATTTAAAACTAAGAATTATGATAATTATGTTGGAACTATTGATTTAAATGGAAATGAAAAAGGTTTAGATATTCTTGCTCATTTAGATGTAGTACCAGTTAGTGATGACTGGAAGGTTACAAAGCCTTTTGAACCTATTATAAAAGATGGAAAATTATATGGTAGAGGAAGTGCAGATGATAAGGGACCGGCAATTGTAGCCTTGTATGCCTTAAAAGCAGTTAAAGATTTAAATATACCACTTAGTAAAAACGCTAGACTTATTTTGGGGACAGATGAAGAGTGTGGTAGCGAAGACATTGATTATTATTATAAAATTGAAAAAGAAGCACCTATGACTTTTTCACCAGATGCTGAGTTCCCAGTTATAAATATTGAAAAAGGTCGTTTAGCTAGCAAATTTGAAGCACAGTTTGAAGAAGATGTTACTCTTCCTAGAATAGTATGTGTACAAAGTGGAGTTAAGGCTAATGTTGTTCCAGACAAAGCTAATGCTACAGTTGAAGGTTTTAATAAAGATGAAATTAAAAAATACTTAGAATCTACTGAACAGAAAACGGGAATAAAATTCACAGTACATGAAGAAGCTAATGGAAAGTTAATTATTTCTGCAAAAGGAAGTGGGGCGCATGCATCTACCCCTGATAATGGTAATAATGCATTAACTGGAATGTTAGAATTACTTAAAGATGTTCCATTTGCAAAGAGTGAAGGTTTTTATAGATTATGTGAAGTACAAAAATTATTTCCTCATGGTGATTTTAATGGTGAAGCTAGCCGTGTTAAAATGAGTGATGAAATATCAGGGGAATTAACTATTACATTAAATATTTTTGAATATACTACTAAAGGCTTTAGTGGTGTATTTGATTGTAGAGCCCCAATTTGCGCTACAAATGAAAATTTACGTGATGTTTTAAGAGATACTATGAAAAAAGAAAATATTAGTCTTTCTTATGATGATTTAGTTGAAGCACATCATGTAAGTGAAGATTCTGATTTTGTACGTACACTTTTAAAATGTTATGAAGAATATAGCGGTAAAAAAGGAGAATGTCTTGCTATTGGTGGGGGGACATATGTGCATCATCTTAAAAATGGTGTGGCATTTGGCTGTACAATGCTAGGGACTGAGAATAATATGCATGGAAATGATGAGTTTGCCAATATAGATGAATTAATACTAAGTGCTAAAATATTTACTCAAGCAATAATTGATTTATGTAAATAATATAATAAAAATTACCCTGGAGCTAAATTGCCATATGAAAATTTAATTGTAGGGCAATTTAGCTAATAAAAATGACTTTAAATAAGATAAAATAGTAAATTAGTTTTTGATTTTTTTATGAAGAATTACCCATTAAAATGGTACATTTCTCCTTGCATATGAATATCATGGTATTTGAAAGGAGATGGTTAGAAAAATGGATTTAGAAGGAAATGATTATTACAGAGATGTACAGTCTTTATATGATGAATGCAAAAGATGCCTGTACTATCATACTACTTTAACAATGACAGATGGAAGTACATTTGATGGAATTATTGAAAATGTTGACCCAGATCGAATTATCGTGTTAGTTGGTGAGGATGTAATGGAGCAAGATGGTGAAGATCAATCTGATGAACAACGACAATATCATGGTCGTCCTCGTCGTAGAAGAAGATTCAGAAGATTTAGACGTAGAGCTTTTCCACTTGCTAGTTTAGCTGCATTATCATTATTACCTTACCCTTACATTTATCAACCACCGTATCCTTATAATCCTTACTATAATTATTAGTAAGGAGTATGGAATAAATAGAGATACAGCAGTATTGTTGGTTCTTTTATAATTCAATGGATTATGGTTTTTATGATAGCTAAAACAATTTTGAGTAACTTTGAGAAAGGTTACTCAATTTTTATATTTAGCTATTTTAAACATTATATATATTTATTAAGTAGCAAAATGGTATAATATAAAACTAGATGTGATACATATTAAACAATATTCAAGAGATAAACAATAAAGAGAAAGGTGGATTTTAAATGGGGAAATTAAGAGTTATAGGAATAGGTCCTGGAAGTATCGAAAATATGAGTTTAAGAGCTTTAAAAGCAATTGAAGATAGTGATGTTATTGTGGGATACAATAAGTATATAGATATGATAAAAGAGTTAGTTAAAGATAAAGAATTATACTCAACAGGAATGAAAGGTGAAGAAGCTAGATGCAAGGAAGCCTTAAGTTTATGTAAAGATAAAAATGTAGCATTAATAAGTACTGGAGATGCTGGGATTTATGGAATGGCTGGATTAATTCTTGAACTTAGAGAAAATGAAGAGGTTGAAATAATCCCAGGAATAACTGCAAGTAGTGCAGCCGGTTCAGTAATTGGTGCCCCACTTATGCACGACAACTGTAATATTAGCTTAAGTGATCTTATGACACCTTACGAGGACATAAAAAAGAGAGTGAAATTAGCTGCAGAAGGAGATTTTATAATATCTTTATATAATCCTAAAAGCATAGGGAGATCAGAATACTTAAGAGAATGTATTGATATAATAAAAGAATTTAGACAAGATTCTACTCCAGTAGCAGTGGTAAGACATGCACTTAGAGAAGGACAAAGCTACAAACTGTTTACAATTAAAGATTTTGATACTGAAATAGTAGATATGATGTCAATCGTAATAGTAGGAAACTCAAAGAGTTATTATAAAGATGGAAAATTTATAACTCCTAGAGGCTATGAAAATA
Organism: Clostridium sp.; assembly: GCF_021372645.1. Taxonomy (GTDB): domain Bacteria; phylum Bacillota; class Clostridia; order Clostridiales; family Clostridiaceae; genus Clostridium. The sequence goes on from NZ_JAJFUC010000047.1 coordinate 4,364, forward strand.
AGAGATAAAAGTAATAGGGAATTTCTAGAAAGTTATTTTTTAGATGATTTAGAATTGGAGAAAAAATGATTGGATTTATTTTAGGAACTTCAGAAGGAAGAAAAATTGTATCTTTAATAAATAAATATACAGATGAAATTGCAGTTACAACAGCCACAACTTATGGTGGTGAGATACTTAAAGAATTTAATATAAAGGTTTTAAATACAAAGCCTTTAAATAAGGAAGAAATGCTAAATTGGATAAAAGTGAATGGAATTAATGTTTTAGTTGATGCTTCACATCCTTATGCGCAGGAAGTCACTAAAACTGCTTTAGAATGTGTAAATGACCTTGAAATTCAATATGTGAGATATGAAAGACAAGGAGCATTAGAAAATATTGATGGTGAAGATATAGTAAGAGTTAAAAGTTATGATGAAGCTATTGATATTATAAAAAGAATAGAAGGAAATGTTTTAAATACAACAGGTGGGAATAATGTTTCTAAGTTTTTAAATTTGGATTTTAAATATAGAATTATACATAGGATTTTGCCATCACCTAAAGTTTTAACAAAGATAGTAGGATCAGGGATTAACATTAAAGATATTATTGCACTTCAAGGGCCAATATCTTATGAACTTGAAAAAGCTTTTATAAACCAATATGATGTTAAAGCAATTTTAACTAAGGATAGTGGAATTGAGGGTGGAGTATTAGAAAAACTTAAAGCAGTGCGTAAATGTAAAATAAAATTAATAGTAATAGAAAAGCCAAAGTTTAATTATGACTTAGCATTTAATGATGAGGAAAGTTTAGTAGAATTTTTAATAAAAAGAATATAAATATTAATAAGTTTAATAAATAATCCAGAAGAGAAACTTGTCCCTGAATTAGGAAGGGAAAGGTTTCTCTTAATTTTTTTATTTATTTAATATTAAAATTATAAATAGCATATATATAGGTTGTAATATATATTAGGAATATTCAAGAAAATAGCTTACTGTTAACCGTTTTCATCAAGATTATTTTTTATAATATATATTAAAAACTTTAGTATGATCATTTTAGAACATTTTTATATGGTCATAACTTATCTAATTATGTTATATTTAACAAAAAGGATATTATAGATAATGTGTACATGTTTTGTTATTAACGCAAATCAAGTTGTTATTTGGAATGAATTTTGATAATATTCAAGGAGTGGCGTTGACAATTACAAAATAGCATATAAGATGTTATCTGAAAAAGATAAAGCTTTTAGTTTTAAATATGAATTTGATGTACTACTTAATACTAAACAACATGGTGGAGATTATCATTAAGTGTTTTTTTTATTAGGAGAGAAAAAGTTAAATAATTGGGGGATACATAAAATGAATACTAATTTGGAGCAATTAAACAATATTATAAATGCAATAGACGATGTAAATAAAGAAATAATAAAACAGGCAGATAAAAGAATGATTTCACTTGCAAAGCCCTTAAAGAGTTTAGGGAAATTAGAAGAAATAGCAATAAAACTTTCTGGAATTACAGGTAAGGTAAAGAATCAAATTAATAAAAAAATGGTTATTATAATGTGCTCGGATAATGGTGTTGTTGAAGAAGGCGTTGCATCAGCACCGCAATCTGTAACCTTAGCTCAAACAATCAATTTTACTAAGGGATTAACAGGTGTTGCAGTTCTTGCAAAAGCAAATAATACAGAGCTTATGGTTGTTGATGTTGGAATTAACTGTAATTTTAATTATCCAGATGTAATTAATAAAAAGATAAGAAAATCTACTTATAATATTGCTAAAGGACCTGCTATGAGTTATGAAGAAGCTATAAAAGCAATGTTAATTGGATTTGAATGTGTAAAAAATGCAAAAGAATTAGGCTATGAAATTCTTGGTGTTGGAGAAATGGGAATAGGAAATACTTCAACAAGCAGTGCAGTTTTATCAGCTTTAACAGATATTAAAGTGGAATATGTAGTGGGTCGAGGTGGTGGAATTACAGACGAAACTTTTGAATGGAAAAAAGAGGTTATTAAGAAAGCTATAGAAATAAACAAGCCAATTAAAGAAGATCCAATAGATGTAGTGTCTAAAGTTGGAGGATTTGATATAGCAGCTATGGCAGGCGTATTTTTAGGTGCTGCTTATTATAAAATTCCAGTTGTTATAGATGGTTTTATATCAGTAGTTGCAGCACTTGTTGCTTTTAGACTAAATCCTAAAACTAGAGAGTATATGTTTACTTCCCATGGTTCAAGAGAACTCGGATTTAAAGTGGCGATGAAAGAACTAAACTTAAGCCCAATATTGAATTTAGATATGGCCCTTGGAGAAGGAAGTGGATGTCCATTAGCATTTTCAATAATTGATTCAGCATGTGCAGTAATGAATAATATGGCAACTTTTGAAGAAGCAGAAATTAATGATAGCTATTTAGATGAACTTAAAGCAATGGACAATTAATTTAACAAAAGGAATGCAAGAATAATTACTAAAGGAAATATTCGTAGTATTTTTAATGAAAATTTAGTGGAAAAATTCTTAAAGAAAGGAAGTAAGTTATGGAATTAGGTCTTATTCATATTTATTGTGGAGATGGAAAAGGAAAGACTACAGCTTCTATGGGACTTGGAATGAGAGCTGTAGGTAGAGGCAAGAAAGTTTTATTAACTCAATTTTTAAAAGACAATGAAACTGGTGAATTAAATTCTATTGAAAAACTTAGACCAAACTTTGAAATTTTTAAAGGAATTCCAGTAAATAAGTTTTTCAAATTTATGAGCACTGAAGAACAAATATTGACTAAGAATGAACATGCAAATAGATTTAGAAAAGTTACCCAAAAAGCTGTAGATGAAAACTTTGATTTACTTATATTAGATGAAATAATAGCGTCAACTAATTTAGATTTAATTTCATTATATGAAGTTGTAAAATTTCTTAAAAATAAGCCAGAGGGATTAGAAGTTATATTAACTGGAAGAAATCCTGATGAGAAGTTAGTTGAGCTTGCAGATTATGTTTCTGAAATTAAGGCTGTAAAACATCCATATGAAAAAGGCATAAATTCAAGAATAGGTATAGAAAAGTAAGGGATATTCAATGAATTATTTAATAATTGGAGGCTCTAAAAGTGGTAAATCTGAAGCTTCTGAGAAAATAGCGTTAACTTTAAACAAAGACAAAGTCATATACATTGCTACCATGAAGCCATATGATAAAGAAGATGAAGAAAGAATAAAGAAGCATATACAAAATAGAGTAGGATTAAATTTTATAACTTTAGAGGTGCAAAGAAATCTTCATGAAATAGTTAATAATATTAAATATAATGATACAGTATTAATAGATAGTATTACATCACTTTTGACTAATGAAATGTTTATAGAAAATAAAATTATAGAAAATCCTTCAGTAAATATAGTAAATGGACTAAAAAAAATTATGATAAAAGCTAAAAATACTGTGATTGTAAGTGATTATATATTCAATGATGCTATAAAATATGATGAAGTAACTGAAACTTTCAAAAAGGAACTAGCTATTATAAATAAAGAATTATCAAAGATTTCTGATAATGTTATGGAATGCAGCTTTGGCAATATAAGATATATTAAATTATGAGGAGAAAACTATTTTATGAAGAAATTATACAAAGGATTTATAATGGCACTAAGTATGTTTACTGTACTTCCAACACCATATATTGAATGGGATGATGAGGGTGTTAAAAATATGATGAAATTTTATCCAACTATAGGGTTGATAGTTGGAGTTATATGGATCATAGTATATTATTTAATTAGCATTTTAAATATCTCAATTATTTTAAAAAGTGTAGTTAGTATGATAGTGCCATTTTGCATTACGGGAATGCTACATTTAGATGGTTTTATGGATGTTTGTGATGCAATTCTCTCAAGAAGAGATAAAGAAGAAAAACTTAGAATATTAAAAGACTCTACAACAGGAGCATTTGCAGTAATATCACTACTAATTTTATTTTTTTTGCAATTTGGAGGTATATATTCTGTTTTAGAAAAAAATATTCCCTTTTACACAATTATATTAATTCCAATAGTAAGTAGAAGTGTTGTAGCATATTTTCTCTTAAGTAGAACCACAATAAAAGAAAGTACTCTTGGAACTTATTTTAAAAAAGGAACCAATATTCATGATAAAATTATTATGATAGTTTCATTAATATTAATGATTATAATTTCATTTGCGTTGTTAAGTTTTTATGGGATATTGTTAATTTTATTAATAATCTTAGGAATTACATGGGCCGTAGAAAAATGCAAAAAAGAATTTGGTGGAATATCAGGCGATGTTGCTGGATTTGCTTTAGTTGTAGGTGAGGTAATAGGAATATTAACTTTAGGCATAATCTCATGATTTTAGAGGTGATAATTAATGGTATTGATTTTTGGTGGAGCTTATAATGGAAAATTAGAATTTGTAAAAAAAAAATATGATATAGATAATGAAGAAATATTTTTCTGCACTGATCAGCATCTAAACTTTGATAAAAAGGTCTTATGTGGACTACATGTTTTCACAAGAGCTTGTGTTTTAAATAAAATTAGTTCACTGGATATTTTAGAAGCCAATATAAATTCGTTGAAAGATAAGATAATAATTTGTGATGAAATAAATTCAGGGATTGTTCCAATGGAAAAGTTAGACAGAGCTTGGAGAGAAGAAACAGGACATATGTTGCAATTCTTTACAAAACATTCTTATTCTGTATATAGAATATTCTTCGGACTGCAAGAAAAACTTAAGTGAGATAAGTGAGAGTCTAAATCTTGTATTTGGTTCCTCGAACTTAGTTAACTCGCGCATACGAGTTAATTTCTTTACAAAAAAAGATTTTGTGTGAATCACTGACTTAGTGAAAATCTATGAGTCAAGTTTTATTATAGAAAGGTGGGGAAACTTTAGTGATAAATTTGCATAATGATTTTATCACTAATAATAATTTATGAATGAAATTAAAGTATATTTAATTAGGCATGGAAAAACTTATTGTAATGAAAATAAGTTATATTGTGGAAAAAGCGATGTTGAGTTAGCTGAAACTGGAACTCAAGAATTAAAAGAAAACGCAAAAAAGAATAAATATCCAAAGTGTGATTTTTATTTTACCAGTGGAGCAAAAAGAGCAAATCAAACATTAGAAATTCTTTGCCCGGGAAATAAATATAATATTTTAGCAAAGTTTTTTGAATATGATTTTGGGGATTTTGAATTAAAATCATATGAAGATATAAAATTATTAAAAGAATACATAAGTTGGATAGGTGATAAAGAAGGCAATATAAAATGCCCAAACGGAGAAAGTAGAGCAGAATTTAGAAAAAGAATTAAAGAAGGCTTTACAGAACTTATAGAATATCTTATAAAAGAAAATATAAAAACAGCTTTTGGAGTAACCCATGGTGGAAGTATAGGTATGTTATTAGAAATGTTATATGATGATAAAAAGAAATTTTATGAGTGGCAACCTAAAAATGGAGAAGGATATGAATTAACTATAACTGCATCTAAAAATGGAAAGTTTAAAATAGATAAAGTAATTGAAAAAGGAGGCTTATATGATTGAGTTAACAATAGGCTTCATTTTAGATATAATAATTGGAGACCCAAATAACCCATTTCACCCTGTTAGGGGAATTGGATATGTTGCAAGAAAATTTGAAATAATATTTAGAAGCATCTTAAAAAAATATTTAAAATTCGCAGGACTTATGGTTTGGATGCTTACAGTTATGCTAACATTTATGATTACCTTTGAAATTGTTAATATAACTAAGGAATTGAATATTTATTTTGGTATTATTTTAGAAGGAATTTTAATATATTTTTGTATAGCATCAAAAGGTTTGGTGGTTGAAGGCTATAAAGTAATTAAGTTCTTGATAAACGATAATATAGAGGGTGCAAGAAAACAACTATCGTTTATTGTAGGGCGTGATACCGCAAATTTAAATAAAGAAGGAATAATAAAAGCAGTTGTTGAAACTATAGCCGAAAATATGGCAGATGGGATTATAGCACCTTTATTTTATGCAGGAATTTTTGGTGCACCTTTAGCTTTTGCATATAAAGCTGTTAATACATTAGATTCAATGTTTGGGTATAAGAATAATAAATATATAGATTTTGGATATTTTCCAGCTAAATTAGATGATATCTTTAATTATATTCCAGCCAGGATAACAGGAATATTAATAGTAATATGCGCTGCAATATTAAGATATGATTATAAAAACAGTTTTAAGATATACAAAAGAGATAGATATAATCATACAAGCCCCAATAGTGCTCATCCAGAAGCGGCTATAGCTGGAGCACTCGGATTACAACTTGGAGGAGCAAACTACTATTTTGGAAAACTTGTAGAAAAGCCTGCCATAGGTGATAACCTTAATGAAATTCAGATTAAAGATGTTTATAAAACAGCTAAAGTTCTTTATTTATCTTCTTTTATAGGATTTGTGCTTGCTTTAGTAATTAAAAGCTTAATAGTAATGTTATTTAGCTAGTTAAAATTTACAATTAAAATGGTAGCACAATTTAACTAACACGATAACTTAAGTTACTATTTTATTTGATGTGTGTAATTTGAACATAAATTGATTGTACAATGGACAAGGGAGGAAAGTTATGGCGAGTTTTGGTCATGGTGGAAATGCAAAAGAAATAAGCAGAGACAATAAAATGGAATATGATAAAATACTTGACTTTTCAGCCAATATAAATCCATTAGGAATGCCAAGTAGTGTAAAAAAGGCAATTATAGAAGGTTTAGATGAAATTGAGAAATATCCAGATATAACTTATTTTGAACTTAAATGTGCAATAGGAGAATTTGAAAATATCAATAAAAATAATTTAATATTAGGAAATGGAGCAGCAGATGTCTTATTTAATGTAGTCAGAGGAATTAATCCAAAGAATACACTTATTTTAGCACCAACTTTTTCAGAATATGAAGAAGCAACAAAAGCTATAAATGGTAATATTATTTATTATAAATTAAAAGAAGAAAATAACTTTTATATACAAGAGGATATTTTAGATTATATAAATAGTGAGTTAGATTTAATGTTTATATGTAATCCTAATAATCCAACTGGAGTTGCAACTACAAAAGATTTATTAGTAAAGATTTTAATTAGGGCAAAGAAGAATAATGTTATGGTGATAATAGATGAATCCTTTTTAGATTTTATAAAAGGAAACTTATCAATGATTTCTTACATAAATGAATATGAAAATTTAATTATAATAAAATCATTAACTAAATTTTTTGCACTTCCAGGTATAAGAATTGGATATGGAATATGCGGTAATATAGATTTAAAAGAAAAGATAGAAAAGATATCTCCAGCATGGAATATAAATATTTTAGCAGAAATAGCTACCAAAATTGGAATTAAAGACGATAATTATATAAGGAAATCTATAAGCTTCATAGAAGCTGAGAAAAATCGTTTATATAGTGAAATAAAAGAAATAAAAGGATTAAAAGTCTATGAACCAAGTGTAAATTTTATTTTCTTAAAAACTCTTATTAAAGTAAATTTAAAAAGTGAACTCTTAAAGAATAACATCTTAATAAGAAGTTGCAGTAATTATGAAGGATTAGATAATAATTATTACAGGATTGCAGTAAGAACACATGAAGAAAATTCTATATTAATAAAGAATATAAGAAATATATTTGAAGTATATAAAAATGAATAGTAATATAAATATAAGACAAGAGTAAGTATTTTAAAAATCAAGTGAAGAACTATCAGCAGAATTTCAAATCAAGGCATTTGAAAGAAAATAACAAGTAAAGGATATGATGTTTATTTTATCTTAAGACAAAATAGACTAGTATACTGGATTGGTATTTTTTTCGAAGCTGTCTAAATAAAAGAGTAATGATGAGGTGAGATAACATGAATAAAGAAAAAGTTGTGATTTCATTCAGTGGAGGTAAGGATAGTACTTTATCTTTATATAGAATGATAAAAGGTGGTTATAAAGTAATTGGGTTATTAGTTACATTTGACAATCAAAAGGATTCATGTTTCCATAGAATACCGAAAAATATTTTACAAGAAGTTTCAAAGGAATTAGAAATTCCACTAATTGAAGTCGACTGTAGTGACGAGAAAGTTTATGAAGAAGAATTTGAAAGAACATTAAAAAGTGCAAAAGATAAGGGAGCAGAAATTTGTGTATTTGGAGATATAGATATAGAAGCTCATAAAAAATGGTGCTTAGATAGATGTAATGTAGCAGGAATGAAAGGAAAGTTTCCTTTGTGGCAAGAAGATAGAGAAAGCTTGACTAATGAATTTATAAATTATGGATTTAAGGCTGTAATTAAAAAAGTGAATTTAAAAAAATTAGGAGAAGAATTTCTTGGAAAAGAATTAAATAAAGAAGTTGTTAATGAAGTGAAAAAACTAGGATGTGATCCAAGTGGTGAAAATGGGGAATATCATACATTAGTGTTTGATGGTCCAATATTTAAGCACGGGATCAAATTCAATAAAGTTAACAAAGAAATAATAGGAGAATTTGGATACTTAACAATTGATAAGTCATAAATTCAATTAATAATTCAGTAGAGATAATTTTATATTTGATATTGATCATTGAAATTTTAATATTGGCAATTGAAAGGGGGATATAAATGAATAAGAAAAGTATAATATTTTTAGGTACAGCATCTTCTGTTGGGAAAAGTACTCTAGTAACAGCCCTATGCAGATACTTAAAAAATCAGGGCTTAGATGTGGCTCCTTTTAAGGCTTTAAATATTTCATTGAATTCTTATGTTACAAAAGATGGGTTAGAGATGGGACGAGCGCAAGTAGTTCAAGCTGAAGCTTGCAAAATAGAGCCAGAGGCTTTAATGAATCCAGTTTTATTAAAGCCTAGTGGTGATTATACACAAGTAATAGTAGAAGGTAAAGTTTATTGTAACATCGAGCCGTATAAATATAAAGAACTTAATAAGGAACTAAAAATAAAAGTAAATAAGGCTTATGATAAGTTAAGTAAACAACATGATATTATTGTCCTAGAGGGTTCAGGGAGTTGTGCTGAAATTAACTTAAAAGATAGTGATATTTCTAATATGGCTATGGCAGAAATGGCCAATGCACCTGTAATTCTAGTTTCAGATATTGATAGAGGAGGAGTTTTTGCATCAATTGTTGGAACAATTTCATTATTATCAGAAGAAGAGAGAAACAGGGTAAAAGGTGTAATAATAAATAAGTTTAGAGGTAATGTAGAATTATTTAAACCTGCTATAAAGCAATTAGAAGATATAATAAATATTCCTGTTCTTGGAGTCATGCCTTATGAAAAATTTGATATTGAAGATGAGGATAGTGTAACTGAAAGAATTAAGAATAAAGAGGAAGAGGGAACTTTAGATATCGCTGTTATTAGGCTTTTACATATGTCAAACTTTACTGATTTCAATGTTTTAGAAAGAATAGAAGGCGTGACAGTTAGATATGTTGCAAAGCCTAGTGAATTAAAAAATCCGAATTTAATAATAATTCCTGGGACAAAGAATACAATTGATGATTTGAGAAATATGAAAGAGAATAAATTATTTGATAAAATAAAAGAACTAAAAGAAAATGGAACATCCATATTCGGAATATGCGGTGGGTATCAAATACTTGGGACTTTAGTTCTTGACAAACTAGGTGTAGAAGGGAATATCTCTCAAGAAGAGGGATTTGGTTTTCTTGATATAAAAACAAGATTTAATGAAACTAAAATTACAAGGCAAACCAAAGGCGAGATTTTATGTGATCTTAAATTAGTAAAATCCATAGAAGGAAATATAATAAGTGGTTATGAAATTCATAATGGAATAAGTAAAGTGGGGAAAAAAGCAATTCCATTTATTAAGGACTTAGAGGGAAATGTTGTAGGAGTGTGTGATAAAGAAAAAATGGTGGCAGGAACTTATCTTCATGGTATATTTGATTCAGAGGATTTTATAAACTTATTTATAAAATCACTTAAAGAAAGTAACGATATAATAATATCAGAAGAAGCAATTATAGGAAAAATAAATGAGTATAAAAATAATGAATACGATAAGTTGGCAAAGTTTTTTAAAGAAAATATAGATATGAATAAGTTAAGAGATATAATAGAAATTTGATTAGGGGTTGACGGCATGATAACAGAAACAGAAGATAGACTATTGAAATATATAGAAGATCGTGCAAGAGAAAATATTAAGGGTCAAAGTTTTTTTAGAATGACAGATGTATTGGAGCATGCTTTTTGGTTATCTGAAGAGAAGTCATATGAGGTTTTGAAGAATATAATGTCAAGAAAAAATATAGGTAATTCTAAAAATGATATTATAAATGAATACATTGACATGTTAAAAAAAGGATATATTTCAATACAAGAACAAGTGGATGTATTTGGTGGAGATAAAATATCAAGTATAGTGAATACTGCAGAAAAAAGATCTAAAATATATAAAGGAGGAACATTTTTTGATGTACTTAGAGAAGTTTATAAAATTTTAGATGATGATATTATTGATATAACAGAAAAATATTTAAAGTTTCTAAATTCTCCATCATTCGTATTTAGATTAGATAAGGAAACATTTCATAAATTTTTGCAATCAGATTTAGAAGAATTAGATAAACAATTTGATAGATTTGTTAAATTATAATAAGACCGTATATAACTAAGGAGGCAATTTATTATGGCAGTGGATAATCAAGAATTATTTAAGTATATAGAAAAACGTGCAAAATATAATGTTAAGGATAAGAAATTTTTTAGAAATACAGATATATTAAAAGAAGCATTTTTAATACCAGAAGATAGAGCATATGAAATATTGAAAGATATAATGTCTAGAAAAAACATTAAAAATACTAAAGAGGCAGTTATAGATGAATATATGAATATGCTAGGATATGGATATGCTTCATTAAAAGAACAAGTGGAATTATTTGGAGGACATAAATTGTCTGCTATAAAGAAAGAAGCAGAGTATAAATTTAGAAAATTTAAAGGAGGAACTATTATAGATATTCTTAAAGAGGTTTATTGTGTAGAAGATGAAGATATAACTTCTTTAATTATGAGATATATGGAATCTTTAACATCAGAAGAATTTGCATTTAAAGTAAACATAAATACTTTTCATAAATTTCTAGAAGAGAATCTGGATGAACTGGATAAACAAGCAAAAAGATATGGTATTTAAAATTAATACAATAAAATCAATAATTTCTTTATCTGAATTATAAAGAAATTATTGATTTTATTGTTTACATTAATATTCTAAGTAACATACGTCAGGATGGCAGAATAATAAAAACTTACATAAATCAATTTATTTTAAAACTCTAAGTATCGCTAATAATATAAGTAGTACCCCTGAGAGCCAAGTTAATTCAAAAGGTAATTTTTGAGCAAACTTCCTTCCAAGAAATACGCCAAGGGATACTGAAAGAATTCCTATAACAAAGCATAGTATTAAAACTTCCATATAATTAATACTACATAAACTAGAGCCAAATCCAACTGCAAGACTATCTAATGATAATGCTAGAGCTAAATAAAATGATTCTTTAACATTTAAACATTTAGAGTTATCAAAGTCAGCTTTAATTTCATCTGCATAAACCTGCAAAACAAATTGAAAATCAAAAATTTTGAAGGTCAGTGGACTTTTAGATTTAGAGCATTTTGATATATATGCCTTAAAAATATATTCAAATAATCGATATATTCCAATGGCCATTAAAAGTAAAAATCCTAAAGTTGTAGGAAGATTACCAGGAAGAAAGCTTTTAAATATAGATCCAATAAATAAAGAGCAAGCAAGGGTAAGAGTACATACTAAATTTAGTATTATTACAGATAAAGGTGGGATGCGAATTTTAGAAGTACCATAAGCAATACTTGCAACAAAGGAATCTATACATAAAGATGATACTAATAATAGGGATTCAAGCATAAATATTACCTCATAAGTTTCTAGATATAATTCATAATATGAAGAAAAACTACTTTTAGTTACAAAATTAGAGGTATTATATTTATAAAATCATTAATCCAGCAGATTTTAAATAAATTTCTATGGCAACAAGTTAAAATTAAAAATAAATATTTTATGTTATAATTAAAAAGAATGAAAATATATAAGTTAATGGTTAGATATTTAGTTGAAATATATAGGAATAATATTTTTATATAAATGGGGGAGAAGCATGTACAAATTAATTGCATTAGATATGGATGGAACATTACTTACTACAGATAAAAAAGTCTCAGAGAAGACTGAAGCAGCTATAAAAGCAGCAGAAGCAAACGGTGTTAAAATAGTGTTGGCTTCAGGAAGACCTTTGATTGGATTAAATAGATATTTAGAGGAACTAGATTTATTAAAAGGTGAAGATTACGTACTTAGCTTTAATGGAGGATTAGTTCAAAATACTAAGACTGGAGAAATTGTGTCAAAGGTTTCTCTGAAAGGATCAGATTTAAAATACATATATAAAATAAGTAAAGAACTTAATATTAATATTCATGCTTTTTCTGCAAAAGATGGATTAATAGCACCTAAGACTAGTCAATATACAGAATATGAAGCAACAATGAATGGAATTGATATTACTATAAAGGATTTTAATGAAGTTGATGATGAGGAAGATATTATAAAGGTTATGATGATAGATCCACAAGAAATACTAGATCCAGCTATAGAGAAACTACCTAGTGAAATTTATGAAATGTATAGTGTATTTAAAAGTTCACCATTCTTTTTAGAATTTACTCATAAAGAAGTAGACAAGGGTCTTGGATTAAAAAAGCTTGGTGAATATCTTGGAATCAAAAGGGAAGAAATAATTGCTTGTGGAGATGCTGGCAATGACTTTTCAATGATTAAGTATGCTGGACTTGGAGTTGCTATGGGAAATGCAATTCCAGAAGTTAAAGAGACAGCTAATTTCATTACCACATCAAATGATGAAGATGGAATAGCAAACGTAATAGAAAAATTTATTTTAAATTAGTCTGTTTAAAATAATTGGGAGGAGTAGGTATGAGATTAATTCCAATTGAAAGTGTAAGGCATAATACTGTATTAGGTAAAGCTCTATATGATTTTGAAGGTAGAGTTTTATTGAAGGATAAGATTGTTTTAAGAGAAATGGCTATTGAAAATATAGGATTATGTATCAAGAAATAAATTTTTGAATGTTAATGGTAGAGTTTATAGCTTAAATCAAATTACAGATAAATATATCATCCTTGAATCTTTGAAAATATCCAGCAACTATATAGATAAATGTAAAGAATACGAATATAGATATGTATGCAAAGATTTTAAACCCATGCATTTAGAAATAAACAATAAGTATTTTAAAGGAATATTATGTATATATGATTGGTATTTGGGATTAGAATGGGAATATTGGCAACTTTAGGAGGATAAGCTATGAGATTGGTTCCAATTGAATATGTAAGACCTAATACAGTACTTGGCAAATCACTATATAATATTGATGGTAGAATTTTGCTAAGAGCTGGAGTGGTTTTAAGAGAAAATACAATTGCAAAAATAAAACAAATAAATATTTTATCAATATATATAGTAGATAAATATAGTACTGAAGAAATTGAAGATATTATTAAACCAGAATTGAGGCAAAAGGCAATTATAACTATAAAAGAATCCTTTTCCAATATAGGAAGACTTAATACTACAAATCAAGTAAGGGAGAAGGAAAGCGATTATACATGGCAAGAGCAAAGTTATTTTTATAATATAGGCAAAATGGCAGTAGATTTGATAAATGATATATTAAATCATAAAGACGTAATGCTTGCGCTAGTGGATATAAGAAGTATGGATAACTATTTGTATTCTCATTCAGTAAATGTTGCAGTAATATCTCTTACAATAGGTATCGCATTTAAATTGCCAAAGAAGAAATTAGAGGCTCTTTGTATAGGAGCTTTAATTCATGATATTGGGAAATCATTACTCCCAAAAGAAGTTTTATATAAACAGAATAAACTAAATGAGGAAGAACAAGAAATAATGAAACAGCATCCAAGGCTTGGATATAAATATTTGTCAAGTACGTACAATATAAATAGTTTGAGCAAATTAATAGTTCTTCAACATCATGAAAGACCAGATGGAAAAGGATATCCAGATGAATTAAATGTAGATAATATTCTTGATTTAAGTCATATTGTAAGTATTGCCGATGCGTATGATAATTTATCAACAGATTTGCCAGAAAAAAGAGCAATGTTTCCAAGTGATGTTTTAGAATATTTAATGTCACATGCAGGAACAATGTTTGATTATAATATTGTTAATGCTTTTTGCAAAATAGTAATTCCATTTCCAAAAGGAACTATTGTAGAAATTAGTACTGAAGAGGTTGCTATAGTTGAAGAAACAACACCAGGGTTTCCATTAAGACCAACTGTAAAGATAATTGAAAGTCCAAGAATAAGTAGAGTAGGTATAAAAGTTGATTTGATCAAAGAAATTTCGATAGTTATTACTAAAGTCAAATATGAAGCACTGTAATAGTATGATACCAAGATGAAATTTTGACCTTGGGTATCCATATTTAGAGATATTCAAAAAAATAACAAGTTAAATATACATCGCATATTTGACTTGTTATTTTATTTCATATCACTTATTCACAAATGTTTATAAACTTAAAGTTAACAACATCGAATAAACCCTTATCTGTAATTTTCAAATCTGGTATTACAGGTAATGATAGAAATGATAGTGTTAGAAAGGGATTAAATTCAATACTCGGAGCTATTACCTTAATAGCAGAATGAAGATTTTCTAAATCAGATTCAATCTCAGTATATTTTCTATTAGTCATAAGGCCACCGATTTCAAGTCTAATACATGCAAGAACAGTTTCATCTTTAACAACTATTATTCCACCATGCATTTTTTCTAGTTCTTTAGCTGCAAATAACATGTCTTTATCATTTGTTCCAGCAAGTATTAAATTGTGTGAATCATGAGCAATTGTAGTTCCGATTGCACCTTCTTTAATTCCTAAGCCTTTTAATATTCCAAGACCTATATTCCCAGAAGCATTATGTCTTTCTATGACAGAAATTTTTATTAAGTCATCTTTTGGTGAGCATTTAAAAAAATCATGTTTATTATCTTTCATTGAATCAATATGAGAAATGCTGAGTTTTAAGTGAATGCTTTCTAACTTGTTTGGAATTATTTCAATTATATTTAATTTTTTTGAATATCCATTTGAGATATTAATCTTAAAACTATCTTCAGTTAATATTGGAAGATGAATAGAATTATTACATGCATGTTTTATATGACATTCTTTTGCTGAGCCATCATTATAATTAATAAGTTTACCATTATTTACAACAAGTAGTCCTTCTTTATAAACCTTAGATATTTTAAATTCCTCCAAATTATCTAATAAAACAAAGTCAGCAATATATCCAGGAGCAATTGCACCCTTGTTATTTAACTTGTATATATTAGATGTATTAATAGTTGCCATTTGAATAGCTGTTTCAGGCTTAAAACCAGCTTTTATTGCATAAGTAATAGAACTATTAATGGAGCCATTATTTGCAATATCATCTATATGTTTATCATCAGTACAAAAACAAAATCTATTGCTATTGCTTTCATTAACTGCTGGTAATAATTCTTTCAAGTTTTTAGCAACGCTACCTTCTCTAATTAAAATGTACATACCGCGTCTAACTTTTTCAAGAGCTTCTCTTGCATTATTACATTCATGATCAGTCAAGATATTAGCACTTCTATAGGTATTTGTCATCATAGGTGTGAGACCCGCTCCATGTCCATCAATAACTTTATTATTAGTGATAGCATCATAAATCTTATCAATCATATTTTCTTCACAATTTGATACTGCAGGATAATCCATAACTTCAGCTAAGCCTAGAACGTTATCATTTTTATAAAAATTCTTTAAGTCTTTAGCAAGTAAAGTTGCACCAGAACTTTCAAAACTAGTGCCTGGGACACAAGATGGAAGCATAAAGTATATATCAAAAGGAATTTTCTTTGATAAATCAAGCATAAAGTTTATGCCATCAATTCCCATTACGTTTGATATTTCATGGGGATCTGCAATAACGGATGTAATTCCATTTAATAAGGCAACTTTAGAGTACTCAGTAGGTGTGACTAAGCTGGATTCAATATGACAATGAGAGTCAATAAGACCAGGACAAATGTATTTATTAGTACCATCTATAATTTCCTCACCGTCGTAATCGCCAATTCCTACAATATAACCATCTTTAATACCAATGCTATTTACAAATCTATCTTTATTAAAAACATCAATTATAGTTACATTTTTAATTACTAAATCACATTTTATACTTCTATTAGAAGCTTCAATCTTATTTTTTAATATTTGTTTATTCAAAATAATTTCCTCCTTTTGCAAATTTTTAATTACTACATGTAGTATATACGGTAAAATATATTTCTTAATTATAGCAAAGTTGATTAATATTGTAAAAGCAAAAAGGATTAAATAAATATAATTTTTGTATGTAACTAAACACTTGTTATACAAATATATATTAAAAAGTATTTGAATATATTTGATAAATTTATTAAAATATATCAATAAACTTATTTTTATATTTCGTATAGGAAAAATATGATTTTGCAAGTTTAGTTATTTTCGAAAGGGATATTAGATAAGATAGTTATATAAGAAAATAAGTAGTAAATGTAACAATTTTCAGCAAGCCAATTTAAATAAGTAATTTTGAAACAGTATGTTTAATTGTATTGATTGAATAATTAGTTTTAAATTAAAAGCTTTTTATGTGATAATAATATATAGTAAAATATTATTAGGAGAAAAAATTTATAATTGTGTTTGCGAATAAATTCTTAACCTACATTATATAAGAATATTCTACAGAATATATAGTTAAGAATTTTACCATATTCAAATTTAATAAAGTGTGTGAGGTGACAATGGATGATAGGTTTAATAGGTATTCGGAAAAATATTCCACTAGAAATTAGAGAGGAATTTGTAATAAAACCTAAAAGACATAAAGAATATATGCAAGAATTACTTAAGGAAATGAAGGAAGTAGTTCTTTTAGCTACTTGTAATAGAACAGAAATTTATTTTAATGCTTCTTTTAATGAGGAAGAATTATTAAAAAAGATTTTTGATATTTTTAACTGGGATTATGAGTATAAACAATATATTTTTATAACTACGTGCCAAGATGTTTATAGGCATTTATTTGAAGTTTGCTGTGGATTTCATTCCAAAATATTGGGAGAGGATCAAATTTTAGGGCAGGTTAAAGATGCTTATGGAGAAGCTTTAAATATAAAAGCAATTTCTTTAGAATTACATAGATTATTTCAAGAAGCCATAACTTGTGGAAAGAGATTTAGAAAAGAATCTAAGTTGTTTGAAATCCCAGTATCATCTGCTTCCATAGTAGTAAATGAAGCTGTTAGCCATGGATGTACTAAATTTATGATCTTTGGATACGGAGAAGTTGGACAGCTTACTATGAAATATTTGCTTTCTCACGGAGCTAAGTTTGTTTATTTAGTTGTAAGAAATAATAAAATTAAAGATGAAATATATGATAAAAGAGTTAAGGTAATTGGTTTCGAAGAAAAGAATAAGTACATAGATGAAGTTGAATGCCTTATAGGTTGCACCTCAGCACCTCATGCAGTTGTTAAAAAAAAGGATATTAATGAAAAGGGAAATAAACTTATAATATATGATTTATCTGTACCAAGAGATGTGGAAAAAGAAGTTGCTTTATTAGATAGAACGGAAGTATATAATATTGATACTATAAGTTACATAAATGATAAGAATAAAAAATTACGAGAAGAAAAGATGGAAGAAAACAAATACATTATGACTAAGTATCTAAAAGAATATGAAGAGTGGCTTAAACTTAGAAGTATTGCGCCTACAATTAAAAGCTTAAAAGCTTTAGGAATTGAAATTTCTGAAAAAAGAATTCAAACTTTTTCACATAAAAGTAATAGTGAAAAAGATATTATTTTGGCTAATAAATTGATTGAAAGTACATCGGATTTTTACATAAATAGAGCCATTGAAGTTATTAAAGAAGAAACTTTAAAAGGATGTGGTGAAGAATGTATGAAGATAATAGAAAAGATATTTGTAATGAAGGAATAGACTATTCTTATATTTCATTAATATCTAGTAAACTTAGAGTTGGAATAATTGGTGGAGGGAAAGCTGGTTCAATAAAAACTAAGCATTTTGTAAATAATAAATGCTATGTTGAAGTATTATCACATACTTTTAGTGAAGAAATAATTGAACTTTCAAAAACTTCAATGGAAAGACTCAAACTGATAAATGAAGAATTTAGTTATGAATTTTTAAGCGATAAGCACCTTATAATTATTGCATTAGATGATGATATTTTAAAAGATAAAGTTAAAAAATATTGTGATGAAAATTATAAAATATACATAGATTCATCTAATTTCATAGATGGAATGGGAGTGATTCCAATTCAAAGAAATACAGAAAACATATCTTTTGCATTAAATACTAAGTATGGCAATCCTAAAGGTGCAGTTTTAGTTTCTAATAAAGTAAAAAATATTTTAGAAGAATATGATAATTTTATTGGATTTATAGGGAAAATAAGAACTAGGGCAAAAGAATTTCCAAGATATAAGAATGAAATACTTAAATTTATTGTAACTGATGATTTTAAGAAGTTTTTTGATGAAAATAAAAGTGAAAGTGCATTAAGAATTAATTTTTCAAAAGAAATTGTAGATTATTTACTTAAATAAATTAATATAATAGATATTTTTAGAGCATAAGTAGTAAATATATTTTAAATAGAAAAGTGTGGAGGTAACATTAGTTAATGAATAATTTAGTCATAGCAACAAGAAAGAGTAAATTAGCTCAAACACAAACAGAAATAATAATTAAAAGTTTAAAAGATAAATTTAATATAGATAGTGAAAAGTTACTTATAGTCACAGAAGGGGATAGAAATTTAGAGGTCTCTTTAGCTAAAATTGGTGGAAAAGGACTATTTGTTAAAGATATAGAAATTGCACTTTTAGATAAAAAGGCAGATGGTGCAGTTCATAGTATGAAGGATGTTCCTTATGAGTTAAATGATGAATTTGAAATTGCTGCTATAACTGAAAGAGAAGATATAAGAGATGTTTTTGTTTCAAAGGATAAAATACCATTTAAAGAACTTAGAAAAGGAGCAATAATTGGAACAAGTAGTATAAGACGCGCATGTGAGCTTAAATTACTTAGGGATGATTTAGAGATAGTTTCAATTAGAGGAAATGTTCAAACTAGATTGGAAAAAATGAAGCAACAGAATTTAGATGGGATTATATTAGCAGCTGCAGGGTTAAAAAGGTTAAATGAAGAAAATTTAATAACTGAATATTTTAATCCAAAAGAATTCTTGCCAGCAGTTGCTCAAGGGGCACTTGGCATTGAGTGTTTAAAAAGTAGTGAAGCTAAAGAGTATTTTAAAAAATTAGAAGATTCAAATGCAAAATTAACAGTAGAAGCTGAAAGAAGTTTTATGAAAAAATTAAATGGTGATTGCCATAGTCTCATTGGAGCATATTCAGAAATTCAAGGAAATGATTTATATATGATTGGAATATATGATGTTTGCGGAAGAATAGTTAAGAAAGATATTTTAGGAAGTAAATATGAAAATATTGAGCTTGGAAGAAGATTAGCTGAAAAAATATTAAATTATTAAAATTAGGAGAAGTATAATATGAGTAAAGTATATATAATAGGAACAGGTCCTGGTGATGAAGAATTATTGACATTAAAGGCTGTTAGAGTTCTAAAAGAATGTACAGCAGTATTATATGATAGATTAGTTTCAAATAATGTACTAAATTATTTGAATGAAAATTGTGAAATTTATTATTGTGGTAAAGAGCCTGGAGCTCATTCTAAGACTCAAGATGAAATTAATGAACTTATAGTTAGTCTTGCAAAAGAAGGTCATATAGTTGGAAGAATTAAAGGCGGAGATCCTTATGTTTTTGGAAGAGGCGGAGAAGAAGTATTGGCTGTAGCTAATGAAAATATTCCTTTTGAAGTAATTCCCGGAGTAACATCTCCTATTGCAGTTTTAAATTATGCAGGAATTCCAATAACTCATAGGGGCATAGCTCAAAGTTTTCATGTTATAACAGGTAAATCTGCACAAGATTTGAATGTAAATTTTAAAGCTTTAGCTATGGAAGAAGGAACATTAGTTTTTATGATGGGTTTAAGCAATTTAGATAATATCGTTAGACAGCTTGGAGCTAATGGAAAAGACTTATCTACACCATGTGGAGTTGTAATGAGGGGAACTTCAGCTAAACAAAAAAAAGTAATAGGAACCTTAGATAATATTTCACAAAAAGTAAAGGATGCAAAGCTACAATCACCATGTATAATTGTGGTTGGAGAAGTTGTAAACTTAAATGAAAATTTAAGTTGGTTTGAAAATAAACCTTTGTTTGGAAAGAATATATGTATTACAAGATCTAAAAAACAGTCAGAGAATTTAAAAAATAAATTAGTACAATTAGGTGCAGAGGTTACAAGTTTTAATTCCATAGAAATAAAAAGTAGTTCAAATAATTTAGAAAATTATATAAATAAATTAGAAGATTATGATCATATGGTATTTACTTCAGTAAATAGTGTAGAAACATTTTTTGATTATCTAATTGAAAAAGACTATGATATAAGAAGAATAAAAGCAAAAATTTCTGCTATTGGCGATGCAACAGCAAAAGCCTTAAAGCAAAGGAGCATTGCATGTTTTGCAAAAGCAAAAGAATTTGTTGGAGAAGGTTTAATAAGTATATTAAAAACTCATTTAAAAGAAAATGAAAAACTACTTTTGCCATGCTCAGAAAAAAGCAGAGCATATATATACGAAGAACTTTTAAAGACTGGTGTACATGTAGATAAAGTATTTATATATGATACAGTTTGTGGAAGTGTAGCAAATAAAAGAGCTTTTGATGAAGTTGATATAGTATTTTTCACAAGTCCATCAACAGTTAGAAATATGGTAGACATGTTAGGTGTAGAGGAAATTAAAAAGAAAAAAGTTATAGCGATAGGACCAAAAACAAATGAATCATTAGAAGAATTAGGGATAAAAGCAAGTGTGTGCAAAGAACATTCAGAAGATGGATTTTTGAATGAAATAAAAACTTTATTATAATACAAGAAATAGGTTTAGAAATAAAAAGTAATAATTAAGTATAGATAATAAAAAGGAGACTTAAGAGATGATTAAAAGAGGTAGAAGACTTAGAGCTAATTCTGCCATTCGTGATATGGTTAGAGAAACAACTTTAAGTTCAAAGGATTTTATTTATCCTATTTTTGTTGTAGAGGGGGAAAATATAAAAAAAGAAATTTCTTCATTAGATGGGAATTATCATTTTTCTATTGATAGATTATATGAGGTGATTAAGGAAGTTCAAGAAGCAGATATTGCAGGAATATTGCTTTTTGGAGTACCAGAACAGAAGGATGAATGTGGTTCAGAGGCATATAATGACAATGGAATTGTTCAGCAAGCTATAAGAGAAATAAAAAAAATAGATAAAGATTTACTTGTTATTACAGATGTTTGCATGTGTGAATATACTTCCCATGGTCATTGTGGAATAATTCATGGCTGTGATGTAGATAATGATGAAACTCTTGAATATCTATGTAAAATTTCTGTATCTCATGCAAAGGCTGGTGCAGATATAATTGCACCTTCAGACATGATGGATGGAAGAATTTCCTACATAAGAAATTCCTTAGATGAGAACGGATTTAAAAATATTAGCATAATGAGTTATTCTGCAAAATATTGTTCGGCATTTTATGGACCATTTAGAGAAGCAGCAGGTTCTATGCCTCAATTTGGGGATAGAAAAACTTATCAGATGGATCCAGCAAACAGAATAGAAGCTCTTCGAGAAACACAAATGGATATAGAAGAAGGCGCAGATATTGTTATGGTGAAACCTGCCCTTGCTTATTTAGATATTATTAGAGATTGCAAAGAAAACTTTAATATGCCTCTTGCAGCTTATAATGTAAGTGGAGAATATGCAATGGTTAAAGCTGCAGGAAAGCTTGGATTAATAGATGAAGAAAAAGTAATGATGGAAACATTAACTTCTATTAAAAGAGCAGGCGCAGATATTATTATTACGTATCATGCTTTAGAGGCAGCAAAAGTTCTAAAAAGATAAGCGCTTTAGAATATAAGAACATAACTTCTTAAGAATATTAGAAATTAGGAAGTTCAGAATCTTAAAATTTTAGAATTTTGGGATTTACTTGTAAAATGCGAGTGGGGGAGGAATTGTAATGAAAAGCCTTGAAATATTTAAAGAATCTGAAAAGTATATGCCTGGTGGAGTTAATAGTCCAGTTAGAGCATTTAAAGGAGTTAATTTAAATCCTCCTGTTATAAAATCAGGAAAAGGTGTCATAATTAAAGATGAAGATGATAATGAATATATAGATTTTGTATTAGCTTGGGGACCATTAATTCTTGGACATTGTGATGAAGATGTTGTAAAAACTGTGCAAGAAACAAGTTCAAAAGCACTAGCCTTTGGGGCACCAACAAAATTAGAATTAGATTTGGCTAAGTTTATGTGTAATAATTTAGATAATATTGAAATGATTAGAATGGTTAACTCTGGGACTGAAGCTACCATGAGTGCAGTAAAGCTTGCAAGAGGATATACTAAGAGAAAAAGAATAGTTAAATTTGCAGGATGTTATCATGGACATTTTGATGGATTTCTAATAGAGGCTGGTTCTGGCGTAATGACAGGTGGAATTCCAGGCTCACTTGGAGTTCCAAATGAAAGTATAGAAAATACTTTAATAGGTATATATAATAATGAAAATCAAATAAGAGAGATTTTTGAGAAATATGGAAATGAAATTGCTGGAGTTATTATTGAACCTATAGCTGGGAATATGGGAGTAATAAAAGCTGAATATGATTTTATGAAAACTCTAAGAGAACTTTGTGATACATATGGTGCATTATTGATATTTGATGAAGTAATGAATGGATTTAGAGTAGCATTTAAAGGTGCGCAATCTTTATTTAATGTTAAACCAGATTTAGTTACTTATGCTAAAATCATGGGCGGTGGGCTTCCATGTGGAGCATATGGTGGAAGTAAAGAAATAATGGAGAACTTATCACCTCTAGGTGGAGTTTATCAAGCAGGGACTATGTCAGGAAATCCAATTGTAATGGCAGCAGGACTTGCAACATTGACTAAATTAAAAAATAATTTAGCCTATTATGATCATATTGAAAACATAGGAACTAAGCTACAAGAAGGAATATTAGATATATCAAAAAAATATAATCTTCCAATGGTAATAAATAGAGTTGGAGGAATGATGACAATATTCTTTACTGATTTAAAAGAAGTTAGGACTTATGATGATGTTAAGACATGCAACGTAGATAGATTTAATAGATACTTCGAGCATATGATAAAGAGTGGCATAAATATAGCTCCATCACAATTTGAAGCTGTATTTTTAAGTGTAAAGCATGAAGATAGCCATATTAATACTTTTTTGAGAGCCTTTGAAGAATTTGCAGCAGATGAAAATTTATTTCTCTTATCTTAAATAATACATTATAATTTAAGAAATAATAAAACCTATAAAAGGATGACCTAAATATGAATAAAATTAATTATCAAAAAGAATTAGATTCGTTAATAGAAACTTTAGTAAAAGATAAAAAAATACCAACATTATTATTGCATAGTTGCTGTGCACCCTGTAGCAGTTATGTATTAGAATATTTATCACAATACTTTAAAATAGATCTTTTCTTTTATAATCCCAATATATATCCTATGGAGGAATACTCAAGAAGGGTAGCAGAACAAAAAGGTCTTATTTCAGCTCTTAAAGTGAAGCATGAAATAAGATTCATTGAAGGAAGATATGATACAGAAAACTTTTATAATATATCAAAGGGATTAGAAGAAGAAAATGAAGGTGGTGCAAGGTGCTTTAAGTGCTATGAGTTAAGACTTAAAGGAGCTGCAATTATTGCTAAGGAAGAAGCCTATGATTACTTCACAACTACTTTATCTATAAGTCCTTATAAAAATGCACAAAAATTAAATGAAATTGGTGAAAAGTTATCACAGGAATATAACATAAAATATTTATATTCAGATTTTAAAAAGAAAGAAGGATATAAGCGCTCCATAGAGCTTTCTAATGAATATAACCTATATAGACAAGATTATTGTGGATGTATATTTTCCAAAAATGAAAGAATAAATTATATTAATCAAAATTAAGATGATTCGATTTTATTTTGTTATAAAAATTTAATGAAAAATTTATAACAGATATATATATATTACTATATAATAGTATAAAGGAGAGGATTAAATATGTCTGATAAAATTATAGATTTTAATGAATTGAAAAATAAAGCAAAGGATAAAGACATAGATAAGTTCGAAGATTACATATATTCGATGTATTATAAACTTGCTGAAGGTAAAATGAATATGTCTGATTTTTCTAAAAATATAATGTCTTATATGCAAGAAAACAATATATCACAAGACAAATTACTTAATATACAGAAAAAATTCTTAGAGAGATATGGATTTGATTCATCTACAATGGAGGAACAGTTTAAAATTCCAGGATTTAATATGAACAACTTAGGATTAAATTATGAAACAATGAAAAAGACTATTGGCTTTCAAGAAAAATACAAAAGTAGAATAGCTACTAAAGCAATGTCTGAATATTTTATAAAAAATGAAAAAAATGATCTTAAAATATTGTTAGAAAATGAAGATGTAATATTAATAAGTAAGAAAAACATAGATTTAAATGATAATGAGTTAAATGAATTTTTATGCTCATATAAAAAAGTAATTGAAGATAAGAAAATACAAATAGTATTATGTGAAAATATAAACAGCTATGAATACTAATAATATAACTCACCAAAATAAGGGCCATGAATTTGTTACAGTTACTGAAGATTTGACGTAACTGTAACAAATTCATGACCTTTAGTTATGTGTGGAAATTATAGAGAATTTTTAATGCACAACATGTACAATGAGTGAATATATTCATCTATAAAGGAGAATTTAGTATTACAAATTTTAATAGTCCTTCAGAGATTGAAATAATATCATCATTTGAAATACTTGCTAAATCATGAGCAGTGCCATTTAAAGTAATTAATTTAACTTTAGCATTTGATTGTATGCACTTATCATAAAGCCTTTCTGAACTTTCATAAGGAACTACAGCATCTGAATTACTATGAATTATCAAGGTGCGTGGAACTGTGGAATTAACATAATCTATAGGATTATATTTTTCAATTATATTCTCTTTATTTGCAATTGATGAAAAAATCTTTGATAAATCATAGTTTAATTCTCTAGTATTTAAAAGACTTAAATCAGTTGGACCTGCAAAATCAATTAGGTATTTAACTTTTGATGAATAGTTACTTAATTCAGTATCATCTATAAAATCACATTTGTTACTATAGGCTGCTATAAGGGAAAGATGAGCTCCAGATGAAACACC
The DNA here is from genome assembly GCF_021372645.1 of Clostridium sp. Taxonomy (GTDB): domain Bacteria; phylum Bacillota; class Clostridia; order Clostridiales; family Clostridiaceae; genus Clostridium. Next base: position 30,114 of record NZ_JAJFUC010000047.1, read on the forward strand.
AATAACTCCTATCTCATTTGTATCAAGATTATAAATAGATTTATTCTTATATATCCACCTGATAGTATCTTTAACATCTGAAACTTGCTTGTTAAAGTTTTCCGTATCTTTCATAAGTTCATAAGAAGTACTTATAATTGTATAGCCTTGTTCTCTAAATGTATCAAGTATTGGACTTAAAGTATCAGGAATACTTTTATCACCATAAGCAAAGCTTCCACCATGAACATATAAAAGTACAGGTGAAGATTTGTATACTTGCTTTATTGAACCATAAATATCAAGGGTTAAAGAAACTCCATTAGTATTTTTATAAACAACATCTTTATAACTCATAGAGCTTGATGATTTTTTTATATCAAATTCTTGCGTTGTCCATATATTCTTCTTTAAAAAAATATACTTGTCAGCAATTCCATAACATAACATTATTCTTTTGTAAAATACTATAGTTAAAATAATAATTGTAATAAATAAAACTGAAAAAAGCATTTTGAAAAATTTCTTCATAAAGTATGCGCCTAACCATAAATCAAAGTAGATATAAGTTGGAATAAATTAGGCTTATCTCCTTTCTTAAAAATTTACATTATAGATTATAACATATGAAATTAACAAAATCCGTAAATTAAGAATTTTGTAATTTTCTAGAAGATAATAGATTTTCATTTATATAAATCAAAAATAAAAGCATAAATAATATATATTATTTATATGAATATAAATAATATATATTATTTATTAATCTTTTTGGAAGGAGGAATCATGAGTAATCCTTTTGATGTACTTATTTATTTAGATGAAAATTTAATTAGAAATTTATCTTCATTGGTATTAACAGGATTTATTGAAACAATAACCCAAAGTCAATCTTTTGATAGAACTTTATCAGCAGGATTTCACCAAGGAGATAAAATTGAAAGTTCTAATGAAAGACGCATTATAAAAAGTGAGAGAGAAGGTTTTAAAGATAAGAATAAATTAGAAGATAATAATAATAATCTGCACCATCATATAGATAATGAGATAGATGCCAGACAATGTATAAGAGAAGAAAAACAAGTTAAAACTACCTATACTACCTTTGTATTAAATGGAAACTTGATTAACTATCTTAATGAAAATAAACAATTACAACATAAAAATGAAACAGATATTGAAAATGATAATATATATCAAGGGGATTTAATTGAAATTGAAGGAACAATTACTAACAAGGGTGTTTTGTCATATATTGATGCATTAATAAATTTAATAACTATATTTGAAACTGAATATTTAGATACTTTAACTAAAGACTGCACGGGGAAAATTAATTTTTCGATGTTTTTAAAAATGTTAACGTATATAAAAAGTATTTTAACTTATAATAATACACAAGATTTAATAATGAAAAGTGGAAGTGGTACAGCAATTTTAACTGTAAATAAAGATAATTTCATGAACAATAGATGCAATATGTTTGATAACATTAATTGTCATTGCAAGGTTGTCGGTAAGGTAATAAAAACTTGTAGTGAGGAAGATGATTCCATAAGTTTGCTTAGAAAAACAGGTCAAGAGAAATTTTATGAAAATTTTTTTGATCAGTGTAAACCTCTTTTGGAGTGTTTAAAGAAAAATGATATTTTAGTGCCAGAATGTCCAGATTTAAGAATAAATAAATGTGCGATACAAATAATGCCTTTAAATATTTATATGTAAATAATTTCATAAAATAATTATTATGTATTTTACAGAAAAACACTTGTATATCTATAGTATACATGATAATATAGATTACAGGTGAAATATGTTTATATATAATAAAAATTGTCAATAAAAGAGCATATATATTCATATTTAATACAATTTTGAGGTGAGATTAAATGAAGTTTAGAAGTACTAGGGGCTTAGAAAGAGATATAGCGTCTGCTAGAGCAATAATTAATGGAATTTCAAAAGATGGTGGGCTATATGTTCCAGATGAATTTCCTAAGGTATATGATGAATTAAAAAATAATACAAAAATTAAATACGAAGATTTAGCATTTAAGGTTATCAATGAATATTTTACAGACATTGATGATGCAGAATTAATGGGGGCAATTAATGATGCATATAATGATAGATTTAGTGTAGAAGTTAAAAATAATTTTTTAGAATTATATCATGGGCCAACTTGTGCATTTAAAGATGCAGCATTGCTATTTTTACCACAAGTTATGAAAAGAGCTAAGAAAATTTGTGATGTTAAGGAAGATATAACAATTCTTACTGCAACATCAGGAGATACTGGAAAAGCTGCACTTGAAGGTTTTGCAAATGTTGAAGGCTTTAAAGTTGTAGTTTACTATCCTAAAAATGGAGTTAGTGCTATTCAAGAAAGACAAATGTCAAGTCAAGAAGGAAACAATGTTAAAGTCGTTGGAATAAAAGGAAATTTTGATGACGCTCAAACTGGAGTAAAAGAAATCTTTGGGGATGATGATTTCAGAGCAGGGCTAGCTCAAAAGGGATTTATTTTATCATCTGCAAACTCAATTAACATTGGAAGACTTGTACCTCAAATAGTGTATTATTTTTATGGATATTTTAATTTAGTAAATCAAGGGATAATAAAAAAAGATGATGCTATAAATGTAGTAGTTCCAACTGGTAACTTTGGAAACATTTTAGCGGGCTATTATGCTAAACAAATGGGACTACCAATAGATAAATTTATTTGTGCATCAAATGAAAACAAAGTTTTAACAGACTTCTTTGAAACAGGGGTATATGATAAGAAGAGAGAACTTGTTTTAACAGAATCACCATCTATGGATATTCTTGTTTCATCAAATCTTGAAAGATTATTATTTGAAGCAAGTGGAAGAGATGCTGAAATTGTTAGTCAATTAATGAAAGATTTAAACACTAAAGGTGTTTACGAAGTAAATGAAAAGGTAAAAAGCTTCATAAAAGAATTCTATGGAAACTTTGCAAATACTGAAGAAGTATATGCAGCTATAAAAGAAGTTTATGAAAAAGATAATTATTTAATGGATACTCATACAGCTGTAGCATATGTAGTTAAAAACAAATATGTAGAAGAAACTAAAGATGATAAACCAGCTTTAATACTTTCAACAGCAAGTCCATTTAAATTCCCAAGAAGTATTTGTAATGCACTTAATATTGATGTAGAAAAAATAAATGATTTTAAAGTGTTAGAAAAGTTATCAACTGAAACAAGTAGTAAAATACCAAATAGCTTAAGCACTTTAGAAACAGCTAAAATATTACATGATGAAGTTTGGGATAAGTCAGAAATGAGAGATGCTCTACTTTCTTACTTAAACTCATAGAGGAAATAGCGTATGATTAAAGTTAGAGTACCAGCTACATCAGCAAATATGGGACCTGGATTTGATTCATTAGGAATAGCATTAAATTTATATAATGATTTTGAATTTAGAGAATTAGAAAATGGTTTAAAATTTAAGGGAATGCCAGAAGAATTCTGTAATGAAAAAAATATAATTTATGAAGCAATGAAATATTGTTTTGATAAAGCGGGCTATAAAATAAAAGGATTGGAAATAAGCGAACTTAAACAAGATGTACCAGTATCTAGGGGTCTTGGAAGTAGCTCTACGTGTATAGTTGGGGGACTAGTAGGAGCTAACGAAATCTTAGGCAAGAAGTTTTCAGAAAATGAATTATTAGAGATGGCTGTAGAAATTGAAGGTCATCCAGATAATGTTGCACCAGCACTACTTGGGGGTATGGTTGTTGCAATAGTTGATGAAAGCAAGACTTTCTATGATAAAGTAGATGTAAAAAAAGGAATTAAGTTTGTTTCAATAATTCCTAATTTTAGATTATCTACAAAAAAAGCAAGAAGTGTAATTCCAAAAGAGATAAGCTTAAAAGAAGGGGTTTATAATGTTTCAAGAGCAGCTCTTATGGTAGCTTGTTTTTCAAGTGGTAAATATGAATTAATAAAATATGCATGCAAAGATGCCTTTCACCAAAACTACAGAAGTAAGTTAATTCCTGGTTTTGAAGAGGTGTATAATAAGAGCTATGAATTAGGAGCATTAGGGTGCTACTTAAGTGGAGCAGGTCCAACAATAATGGCGATTATTAACGAAGAAGATGAGCGCTTTAGCAATGAGCTTAAGAAATTTTTAAGAATAAAAGGATTGGAATGGGATATATTAGAGTTATCTATTGATGATGCGGGGGCAACCATTATAGAAGGTACAAATTAATGAGTGGAGATTACTTAGTTATAGATAAACGGGTTTTACCTGATGTTTATGAAAAAGTTCTTTTTACAAAGAAACTATTAAAAGATGGAAAAGTAAAAGAAATAACAGAAGCAGTAAAAATAGCAGGTATAAGCAGAAGTGTATATTATAAGTATAAAGATTTTGTATTTGATTTTTCAGAAACATCTGAAGGAAGAAAAGTTACTTATAATATAATTTTAAAAAATGAAAAGGGTGTTTTATCTAATATAAGTAATTATATAGCAGAAAAAGGCGGAGATATTTTGACTATAAATCAAGGTATACCTCTAAATGGATATGCTAACTTAAGTATAACAATAGATCTTTCAACTGTGGATGGGGATATAAAAACATTAACCGATGGCTTGCTTAGCATTAAGAATGTGGAGAAGGTCGAGTTTATTGGGATGGAATAATACAAACTTGATTAGGTTAAGTTAAAAATACTTAGTGTTATATTTTAAATTGAAGATATAAAAAGTGTATAAAAGTTAGGAAATAGGAGGTAATCCTGTTTCCTAACTTTTTTGCCTAAAATAATGAGAATAATAAAGAAGATTACTGTTTTGCCGAAAATGTTCTATGATATGGAATTCTAATTATAAATCTTGTTTCATCAAATTTATAAGATGTATCTTCTAGAGGAGGTTTATTATTAACTAAATTCATACCTACCGTATAAAGTGCTACAGCTGTGTCGTTAGGATCTTCAACAACAGTACCTGTCATAAAATTTTTTCTTATTAAATCTTGAGCAGCTTGTATTCCGTCAATTCCAAAAACAGGAATGTTTTTTGCTGCATCTCCTTTGTTATAACCATACTTTTGTAATGCTTCAATAGCTCCTATTGCCATTGCATCATTATTTGAAATTATTACTTCTATTCTGTTATTATATGTGAGAAATAACGATTCAATAGCATTTTTAGCTAATTCTTGGCTCCAGTTAGCAACCTGTAATGCAAGTTTTTGAGTTTTTATTCCTGCATTTTCAATTGTTGAAATAGAAGACATTGTTCTATCAATTGCTCCTATATTATCAAGTTTACCTTGTAACATTATATACTGCATTATGTTATCACTATTTTTATCTATACTTGATTTATTTTTATTCCATTCATCGGCAACAAGTTTTCCTTGCAGAGTGCCAGCTTCTTTAGGATAGGTTGTTATAATAGCAAATTTTTTATAATCTTTCATTTTATTTGTTATACTTGAGATTGGTTCAGAATTAAAGAGAAGTAATGGTATATTTTTTTGTTTGACTTTATCAATAAAGCTTTCTACTACATTTGTGTTCGTATCAACTAAATTTACTAATAAAAGATCAATATTATTTCGCAGTAAAGTGTCTAAAGTCTCATCTTGTATAGATTGATTGTTTTTTGCATCAAAAAAAGTGAATTTAACTGTATTTTCATTCTTTCTTTGAATATTTTCTAAACCTTGTTTAACTAGAGCTATGTATGGATCATCAATATTAGATACTAATACTCCTACGTCAACTTGCTTTCGAGTATCAGCATTTGAACTAATATATAAATTATTCTCAGTACTACCTATTAGGATAGGAGTTATGATAAGTGTAATTATAATAAGTATTATCTTTTTTAATAATTTCATTTTAATCCTCCATATCATTATTTTAATGATAATATTTATTTTTAGATTATGTTTTAATTAAAAATTTATACTATGTAATTCCTCGATATAGATGGACTGTTTATATATTATTTATATATCATTTATAAAAAAATTACACATGACTTTTATACTTAAATTAAGTTGTTAATAGATAGGTTAGGTTAATAGCTAAAAAATAAAAGGAGATGTAAACTATGAAAAGTAAAAAAATTAAAACAATAATGGTTACAGCATTAACTGGATGTATGTTATTATCAGTTACTGTAGTGGCATCAGCAAGTGGAGCTTCCGGATATGAAACATATAAAAGTGCAGCAAAAAATATAGTAGTTACGGATAATGCCACATTCTCAACATCCTTTGATGTAAAGGATAATGGAAATACTAGCATCTCAGGAACTAGTGTAGAAAAGCTTGAAGGTACTAATAATTCTTCAATTACAAATATAAAAATTGGGGATGTTACAAAAGAAACTGAAACAAGTAGAATAGATGGTAAATCTATTGTAAAAGATGGAGAAAATTATTATTCTAGAGACAATAATGGTAAAGAGAAGAATGTGAGAATGGAGAAAAAATTTGATGCTTCATCAAGTAGAGCAAAACTAGGAGAAATGGTTTTAGACACTTTAGTTGGAGATGTTAAAAATCAATTTGTTGTAGATGGAGATACAATTAGTGTAAATCTTGAAGGTGCACAAATTCCTGAACTTGCAAAATTAGCTATTTCAGCAGCTGCTGAAGAGCAAAATAATAAAAAAGATAATAATAAAGGTGAAGCTGGAAAAGATGGATTAAAAGACGCATTAAAAAGTATACCCAATTTAAAAAATGTGGATATTAAATCTTTGAGTATAACTGCCAAAGTAAATGGAAGTACATTGACTGATAATGCTTTTAAAATTGTAATTACTGGCGAAGATGAAAGTGGTGTTTCACATGAATTTGAAGTATCTGCAGATACTACAATTAGTGGCGTAAATTCAACAAAAGCAGATTCAATTGATACAACAGGCAAGCAAGTTCAAACTATGCAAGACATGATGAATAGTAAACAACACTTAAAATAATAAGCAGAATATAGAAATTAATAGCAAAATTAATATGTATTTTAGATATATATTAAAGATATTCAAGATGTAGCTAAATACAAAGGCTGTCTCAAAGTTAAATTTGAAAAGAAGAACTATTAAAATTGTAGAATTTAGATTTTTGATTTATAAGCTTTGAGACAGTTTTTTGAAAAAAGGAGAAATTAGTATGGTACCTGTACTTAAAGTAAATGAGTTAACAAAGACATACAAAAATGGTCGTGGAATTATAGATATATCTTTTGAAATGGAAAAAGGAGATATTTTTGGTTTACTTGGTCCAAATGGTTCTGGAAAAACTACTACTATGAAAATTATCACTGGTTTGTCATATGCAGACAAAGGAAGTGTTCAAATATTGGGAAGTGATTCTTTAGAAGAAAGTTCAAAGGCATTTGAAGAAATTGGATGTCTTATTGAGGCACCAGCAATTTATGATTATCTTACAGCTAGAGAAAATCTAAAACTTGCAGCAAATTATTATTCAGAAATTAAAGTGCCAAGAATAGATGATATGCTTACACAAACAGGATTAATAAAATATGCGAATGAAAAGGTCAAAGACTTTTCACTTGGAATGAAGCAACGCTTAGGGCTTGCTCTAGCTTTAATATCTAAACCTAAGTTAGTGATTTTAGATGAACCTACTAATGGCTTAGATATAGAAGGAACTGTAGATATTAGAGAAATTATAATGAAACAAGCAAAGCTTGGAATAACATTTCTTGTTTCAAGTCATATTTCTCATGAGATAGAACTTATGTGTAATAAAGTTGGCATTATAAAGGAAGGGAAATTATTAAATGTAACATGTATGAAAAATGCACTGGATGAATGTGAAACTTTAGAAAAATATTTTCTTAAATACGTTGGAAGAAAGGGGGAAGAGGTATGAATACAATAAGAATCGGAATAATTAATGAAAGCACAAAACTATTTAAAAGAAGTAAGTACAAAATTTTATTAATTTGTATTGGAATATTATGTATGGATCTAGGCTTAATAAGTAATTTTACAGGCGGTTTAATTAATGTTTCATTATCTAATCTTCCATTAAATTTATTATCAATATTGACTACTGTTCTGATTCCGTTAGTTATTTTTATGGCAGTTGCGGATTTATTTGCAGCAGAACAAGAAAATGGAACAATTAAAGCTGTAATAACAAGACCCATAAGTAGAAATGAAATTCTTATTTCAAAGATGATATCTATTTTGATTTATGTGACAAGCATTTTAATAATCACATTTATAATAGGTTTAGTTATGGGAATATTCTTTGGAAGAACACAAGTAATAAATATTCCCGAGATTTTTATTGCATACGTCGTATCAATATTACCTATAATACCAATAATTTTCCTCTCGATACTAATATCACAATTATCAAAAAGTAGCTCTTCTTCAGTAATGCTTTCAGTGTTAATTTATATTATAATTATGTTAATTGGAATAATTTTTCCTTCAATATCATCAATAATATTTATTTCATATACAAGTTGGTATAAACTTTTTATTGGAGCTCAAATGCCAATAAAATCAATATTAATAATTGTAGGACTGCTCATGGGATATTCTTTAATATTTTTTTCAGGAGCATATGAATTATTTGAAAAGAAGGAATATTAATATAACTAGGAGGGACCTCTTAGTTATGTGATAAATTAGGAGGATATCTTATTATGATGATAAAAAAGCGTCTTACTATTTCTAATATTCTCATGTTAGTAGTTCCAGCAATACTAATAGTAGCAATTGCTGGAGGCGTGCTTGAGGGTTTTACAGAGATATATGGGAAAAAGATAAAAGTTTTAGATGATAATAATGGAACTTATTATGTACATAAAGTTTTAAATTCCTATAGCAAAAATTTAAAAAATTATAATGAAGAAGATGAAGAAGATAAAAAAATTGAAGAAGTTCTTAAAGAAGTAGGATATAATTTAATAATTACCAGAGATGAAGAAACAATCTTTTCAAATTTAACTGATGAAGATAAAAATTCTATTTCTAAGGTGCAAAGTGATGTGCTTTCTTCATCAGATTCAATAGTACTTGAAGTTAACTCTGTTTGTTTAATCAAAAATAGTTTCATAAAAGATGATAAACATATTAATATTATTGCAGTTAAATCAAATAATTTAATGAGTAGAGAGCATATGAAAGCTGAAGTTAAAACTTTTTTTGTAAGCTATATGGGAATTGTATTTGTAATAGCATTACTTATTATTATATTAACAAATGGTATATTATCATCACGTGTAGCTAAAAGTTTAATTGAACCTTTAGATTTATTAAGTTATGGTGCAGGGCAAATCGAAGAAGGTAACCTTGATTTTAAAATGAATTATCAAGGAAAGGATGAATTTGCAAAGGTTTGTGCTGATTTTGATAAAATGAGAATTAGATTGCAAGAATCTGTTCAAATGCAATTAAAATATGAAGAAGATAGAAAAGATTTAGTAGTAGGAATATCTCATGATTTACGTACTCCACTTACAACAATTAAGGGATATATTAAAGGATTAAAAGATGGTGTTGCAAATACTCCTGAAAAATGTGAAAGATATCATGATATTATATATAATAAAGCTTGTGATATGGATATGCTAGTTGATAAATTATTTTTGTTCTCTAAGCTAGATACAGGAAAATTTCCTTTCCGTTTTGAAAAAGTATATTGCAATGAATTTTTAAGAAGTTTCTTTAAAAGTGCTACAGATGAATTTGAGAGAAAAGGTATTAATTTATTTTATGAGAATAATTGTAATAATAATATTTTGATTAATATTGACTCTGAAGAAATAAATAGAGTTTTGATGAACATACTTGAAAATAGTGCAAAATATAAAACTAGTGATTACGGAAATGTAAATATTACAGTAAATAAACAAGAAAATAATATTGTTTTAAGGATTAAAGACGATGGACCAGGAGTTTTAGAAGAGAATCTTTCACGTTTATTTGTTAGTTTTTATAGAGGAGATGTGGCAAGAACTAATCCAAGTGAGGGTAGTGGACTTGGACTTTCTATTTCTGAACATATAGTTAAGGCACATGGGGGGAAAATTACTGCTGAAAACATGGATGGACTTGTCATTACTATAACGTTACCAATTAGTAGTCAAGATGAAGTGCACGAAGAAAATATTTAATATATATATGTATGTTCAATTAGTTTGATAAAGGCATAATGGGGGAGAAAAATGAGGAAAATATTGATTATAGAAGATGATGAACTTATTGCAGAATTAGAAAGAGATTATCTTGAAATAAACGGATTTGAAACAGAGATAGCAATGACTGGAGATAAAGGATTAGAGCTTGCATTAAATAAGGAATTTGATTTAATACTTTTAGATTTAATGCTTCCTAGTAAAGATGGATTTCAGATTTGTAGAGAAATAAGAAATAGTAAAGAGATACCTATAATAATGGTTACAGCAAAAAAAGAGTCTATAGATAAGATTAGAGGACTTGGACTTGGAGCAGATGACTATATTGTTAAACCTTTTGATCCTAGTGAACTCGTAGCTAGAGTAAATGCACATCTCTCACGTTACGATAGATTAACAACAGTAGAAAAAAAAGAGGATACAGAACTTGGTGTTATAAATTTTGGGAGATTAAAAATATTAACACAGGCATGGAGAGTATATGTTGATGAAAAAGAAGTTAAATTTGCAAACAAAGAATTTGAACTGTTATTATTTTTAGCGACTAATCCTAATATTGTATTTTCAAAGGCAACTCTTTTAGATAGAATCTGGGGGTTAGATTGTTTTGGAGATGTTGCTACTGTCACAGTGCACATTAATAGAATACGAGAAAAGATTGAAGAGGATAGTAGTAATCCTAAATTTATAGAAACTGTATGGGGGGCAGGTTATAGATTCAAAATATAATTGTTCACTTTATAGAAAATCATATAATTTCTAAATTTAATTTAAAGTACTTCATTAGTATAAATGCTGATGAAGTATTTTTATGTTCATATTTTTAAAAATAATAAGTTTTCATGTATTAAGAGATACTTAAAATAATAACAAGCCAGTATACGTGTCTATTTTGTCTGATGCAAAATAAATCTACCTACTGACTTGCTATTTTCTTTCATATGCCTAAATTAGATAATTTCAATTGCTTTTTAGGGTAATCAATATTATTTGACGAATTAATATTGAAATTAAAAATGGTAGAGCAAACAAAAGAACTAATTTGCACACAATGTTTAATATCCCAAAAGTAAGATGAGTCCCCTTTAATATAGTTACTTAATGTATTATCAATTAAAGTTTTTATAGAAGATATGTTATGAAAAGTTAAGTTCGAATTATTTGATTTATTGTGAATTCGATTTTTAAAAATATGAAAATTGCTAAATAAATATTTTTGCAATTCACGTTCATATTTCAAATGATATGAAATATTACCAATTGAGCCAGATATATGAGAATTACAACAAAAATCACAAAGATAATGTACAATTATTCCTAGTTGCATTGAATAATAAGCATTAAATTTCTTAATGGATAGAAGCTCTTCTATTTTTTTATTAATATATACAAGAGATTTTTGCATATAATGAGGATGAGTTTTAACAAGCCAACTTTGATCAACCATTACAAGACCAAAATTAAACATAAACTTAGAAAATCCTTTTGGAATAGAATTTATATTTTTGATTAAGGATAATTCGCCTAATTTAACATGAGTTTTTACTTTCATAATTAATCTCTCCTCATAATAATAAATTTTGTATATAAATTAATTAAAACATAAAAGTGTTAAGATTTAACTTAATCATAAATCAATCTTATAAATTTGATATAAATCAAATATAAACAATATGTAAATTTATTTAGTTAACATGTTATGCTAGTAAAAAGTAAAAATCAAGAAATATTTAACCTAAGATGAAAGTCTAAAATTATAGATATTCAAAGTGCAGTTTTCACGTTGAATATCTACAATTTAATATAAGCTAAAATATTATTCTAGAATTTAAAACAAAGGTAACTTAAATTTCCCAATTCATAACTTCTAAACAGAATTTCAGGATTTGAGCTTTTACTGCTACCTAGAGCTATAAACAATGGAACAAAATGGTCTGCAGTTGGAACTGCTAAATTAGAATGAGGAGCTAAATCTCTATAGTTAAAAAGAGAATTGAAGTCTTTATTTTTTATTTTATCAATTAACCAATCATTAAATTCCTGTGCCCAGGAATCTACAGATGTTTGTTCCCAGTTAACTAATCTTAAATTATGAACAGTATTTCCACTACCAATTACTAAAATATCTTCTTCACCAAGATCTTTAATAGCATTACCAATATTAACTTGATTTTCAATAGGTAAATGAGAATTTATAGAAATTTGTATAATAGGTATATCAGCATCTGGATAAAGATGTTTTAGAAGAGTCCAAGCTCCATGATCCAAACCTCTAGTTAAGTCTTTTTTCACTTCAATCCCTTGCTTTTTGAGTTTATTTTCAATTTCAGATGCAATTAGAGCGCAACCTTTTGCTTCATAATTTAATTTGATAAAGTTCTTTAGGAAATCCATAAAAAACTAACAAGTTCTTTTTTATTGTAGTAAAACGCACGAGTCATAGATGATAAAATAGCTGCATATTTAATTTAATTAAAAAAATAATATAAGTTTTTATTTGTTTTGTCAGATTTTTGAATGACATTACGAAATATATTATATAAAGTTCAAAAAGATTTTTCTAAGAAGCGTAGTTTTGAAAGTTAATACTATTGATAAAAAAGCATCTAGACATGCAGAAGTTAAAAAGTATAAGGAGGAATTTTAGAAGTGGAAAACAAATTGTTTGAAGAATTAGATAATTTAAATATTAAAAACACAACTTTATTATTAGATGAAGATATTAATTTATCAATAGATTATCTGACTAGGAAACGTATTGAAAAATCCATAAAGAAAAAGATAGGTCATTATGAGAAAAGCAATATTCGTATAGAAAAAATAAATGATATTTTAGGAGAAATTTTTATGAAAAGAAAAATAGCTTTAGCATTATCAGTTGGTGTAGTTTTAAGTTTAGGTGGAGGAGTATATGCACATGCCAAAACTACTCCAGTCGCATATGTTAGTGTGGATATTAATCCAAGTGTTGAATTAGGGGTAAATGCTTTTGATGAGGTAGTTTCCACTGAAGCCTATAATGAAGATGGCAAAAAAGTATTGGAAGGAACTAATTTAGTGAACAGTGATGTTGATGATGCTGTTAGTACTGTAATTTCAAATGCAATTTCTGATGGATATATAACTCAAGATGCTACAACTACATCTGCAGTTGCAGTTGAAATTACTACATCTACAGATAAGGAAAATGTGGCAACTGAATTGAATGAATCTTTAAAAGAAGTTGCTGATAAGACATTAGATAACAATAATGTGGATGCAGAAGTTGAAACTGAAAAAGTAGCTCTTGCAAGAAGGGATGAAGCAAGAAAACTTGGAATAACACCTGGGAAGTTAAATCTTATACAAAAGCTTCAAGAATTAGATCCAACAATAACTGTTGAAGATTACAAAGATAGTTCTGTAAAAGATATACAAAAGAAAGCTAAAGAATTGAGAAAAGATAATAAGAGTAATGCAGTTACTACAGAGGAGAATACAAACACTACAGATACAAGTACTGATGTAACTGCTGATGAAAATATTAATACTTCTTCTAATAATAATGGTAACAGTAAAAAAGAAGAACATAGCAATTCAAATAGTATAAAAGAAGAAAGTAATAGTTCAAATGATAAAGAAAAAGATACTATAACTATACCTTCAAAACAAAATAATAGTAATAATCTAAATTCACAAAATAATAATAGTAACAATTCAAATCCAGAAAAGAATAATAATTCAAAATCACAAAATAATAGTAGCAATAAAGAAAAAAACAAAAATGATTAATTAAATTATAAAATCAGTGGTTTATATTTAATATAAACCACTAATTTTATGTATAAACATTTAGATTGAATTTTGTAACAATAATTCAATCTAAATGTTATATGTGATATACGTGCATAGATGAGGGTGAAAAGAGAGATAAGTATTTATGAATAATTATACTAATAATAAATATTATATTTTTTATTAACTTTTTGTCAGATTTACTAACTGTATTACGAAATATATTATATGAATAAAATTTGATAGAAAGAAGGTGCACTTTGATTTCTGATATTGAATTACTTAAGTTATTGAATAATAAGCCCGAAGTAGGTCTAAAAATGATGATGGATAACTACATGGCACTTATTTATACAATAATATTTAATAAACTTTCTGGTATGTATTCAAAAGAAGATATAGAAGAATGTGTAAGTGATGTCTTTCTTGAAGTATTTCATTACAAAAATAGAATTAATACGCAAAAAAGTTTTATTAAAGTATTGTTGGAAATTATAGCAAAAAGAAAAGTTATAGATATGTATAGAAAAAATAAGAATAATAATGAAATTTATATAGATGATGTATCAGTTCATTTAAATACTATATCAGATGATGTAGTACGCTCGATCTTATTAAAAGAGAGCAATTCACAATTAATAGGTGATATAAAGTCTTTGGGTGAACCTGATAGTGAAATAATTATAAGAAAGTACTATTTAAATCAAAGATTAAAAGATATTTCTAAGAATACTGGGTTGAGAGTTAGTATCTATGCATAACTAATAAACCATTTTAAAACATGAATGGTTAAAATTGAGATTGAAAAGAGCTAGTTAGTATTAAAACTAACAAGCTCTTTTTTATTATAATAAAACACATAAATTATAAATAAAAATTATTTTCATAATTAGTTGAATTAAATAAATAATGTAATTTGCTATTTGTTTTGTCAGATTTTAAGGTGACATTACGAAATGCATTATATAAATCAAATTAAGGCATTTTTTTGGAAGTTTTAAAGAATATACCATTCATATCAGAGTTTTAAGGATTTTTCTGAGAATCTTGGTTTGAAAGTTAATACTATTGATAAAAAGGCATCTAGATGCATGCAGAAGCCCAAAAATTATTAGGAGGGATTTTTAGAAGTGGAAAACAAATTGTTGGAAAATTTAGATGGTTTAAATATTAAGAACACTACTTTATTATTAGATAAAGATATTAATTTATCAGTGGATTATTTTACTAGGAAACGTATTGAAAAGTCCATAAAGAAAAAGACAGGTTATTATGAAAAGAGAAATATTGTTATAGAAAAGATAAGTGATACTTTAGGAGGAATTTTCATAAAAAAAAAGATAGCGTTAGCATTAGCAGTTGGGGTAATGTTAATTTCAAGTGGAGGCGGATATGCATATGCTAAAGCTCCAGTGGCGTATGTTAGTATGGATATTAATCCAAGCGTTGAATTAGGTGTAAATGTTTTTGAAAAAGTAGTATCAGTTGAAGCGTATAATGAAGATGGTGAAAAAATATTAGAAGGTACTAATTTATTAAACTCTGAGATTGATTATGCAGTTAGTATTGTAATTTCAAATGCCATTTCTGAAGGATATATAAATGAGGATGGTTCATCTGCAATTGAAATTACTACATCTACAAATAAAGAAAAGGTTGCAACCAAATTAGATGAATCTTTAAAAGAAGTTGCTGATGAAACATTAAATAACAGTAATTTTGATGCTGAAGTTAAAACCGAAAAAGTTGCTCTTGCAAGAAGAGATGAAGCAAGAAAACTTGGAATAACACCTGGTAAGTTAAATCTTATACAAAAGCTTCAAGAATTAGATCCAACTATAAATATAGATGATTATAAATCTAGTTCTGTAAAGGACATACAAAAGAAAACTAAAGAATTAAGAAAAGATTATAAGAGTAATGAAGTCACTGCAGATGATAGTACAAACACTAATACAAGTGTTGATGTAATTACTTATGAGAATACTGATAATTCTTCTAATAATAATGCTAATAGTAAAAAAGAAGAAAATAATAGTGCAAATAATAAAGAAAAAGATACTACAAATACATCCGAAAAACAAAATAATAGTAATAATTTAAATTCACAAAATAATAATAGCAATAAAGAGAAAAATAAGAATAATTAATACAACAAAAGTCCTGCAAGCACATTTACGTAGAACTATTGACATAAGGATAGTTTCTACGTAAATAATTAAGATAATAATAAATATTATGTTTTTTATTAACTTTTTGTCAGATTTACTAATTGTATTACGAAATATATTATATAAATCAAATTTGATAGAAAGAAGGTGCACTTTGATTTCTGATATTGAATTACTTAAGTTATTGAATAATAAGCCCGAAGTAGGTCTAAAAATGATGATGGATAACTACATGGCACTTATTTATACAATAATATTTAATAAAATTTCCGGTATGTATTCAAAAGAAGATATAGAAGAATGTGTAAGTGATGTCTTTTTTGAAGTATTTCATTACAAAAATAGAATTGATCTGGAAAAGGGATCAATTAAAGCATTTTTAGCAATTATAGCAAAAAGAAAAGCCATAGATATGTATAGAAAAAATAAGAATAATAATCACATCCATATAGATGATGTATCACAAGATTTATATAGTATAGTAGATGATGTAGCTGATTCAATATTATTAAAAGAGAGTAATTCAGTGTTAATAGATGCTATAAAGTCTTTAGGGGAACCTGATAGTGAAATAATTATAAGAAAGTATTATTTGTATCAAAGTTCAAAAGATATTTCTAAGAATATTGGTTTGAAGGTTAATACTATTGATAAAAAAGTATCCAGATGTATGCAAAAACTAAAAAAAGTGCTAGGAGGGATTATATAAGTGGAAGATAAATTATTTGAAGTATTAGATAATTTGAATATTAGAGACACTAAATTACTATTAGATAAAGATATTAACTTATCATTAGATTCTTCTACTAGAAAACGTATTGAAAGATCTATAAAGAAGAAGACAGGCTATTATAATGAAAATAATATAATTATAAATAAAATAAATAATCTTTTAGGGGGAATTTTTATGAAAAAAAGAATAGCTTTAGCTCTATCGGTTGGTGCAATTTTAAGTTTAGGTGGAGGAACATATGCATATGCTAAGACACCAGTCGCATACGTGAGTTTAGATATTAATCCAAGTGTTGAATTAGGTGTAAATGCTTTTGATAAAGTAGTATCAGTTGAAGCCTATAATGATGATGGTGAAAAGGTATTAGAAGGTACTAATTTAATAAACTATGATATTGATAATGCTGTTAGTACTGTAATTTCAGATGCAATTTCTGATGGATATATTCATGCGGATGGTTCATCTGCAATCGAAATTACTACGTCTACAGACAAGGAAAAAGTTGCAACTGAATTAGAAGAATCTTTAAAAAATGTAGCTGATGAAACATTAAATAACAATGATGTAGAGGCTGAAGTTGAAACTGAAAAAGTAGCTCTTGCAAGAAGAGATGAAGCAAGAAAACTTGGAATAACACCTGGTAAGTTAAATCTTATACAAAAGCTTCAAGCAATAGATCCAACAATAAATGTAGAAGATTATAAATCTAGTTCTGTAAAGGACATTCAAAAGAAAACTAAAGAATTAAGAAAAAATAGTAAGAGTGATGAGGTTACTATAGATAATAGCACAAATACTGAAATAAATACGGATACAAATGCGGATGTAGTTACTGGAGAAAGTACTCAAGAGGGAACTTTATCTAAAACATCAGTTGATTCAGAAGAAGCTACAGTTATAGAACGAGAAAGAAATAGTAATTGTTCTAATAATAAAGATAATGCTAAAAAAGAAGAAGACAGTAATTTAAATAGTAAACAAGAAGAAAAGAGTAATGGCAATGAAGAAAAAAAGACTACAACTACAACAACTCAAAAACAAAATAATGGTAACAATGTAAATTCACAAGAAAATAATAATTCTTCAAATTCAGAAAAGAGTAATTCATCAAATTCAAAAAGCAATAATAATTCAAGCTCACAAAATAAAGGCAAAAGCAAGAATAACTAATTAAATCATAAGAAAGTATGAAAAAATAATTAAATAAAATTATACTTAAGAAAAGATAGGATAGTTCAAAAAGTAAACTATCCTATCTTTCTTTATATTGTTAAATTTGTTTTATTTAATAAGGTAATTCTATAACTAATTTTTATAGGTTAATAAACAAAAAAAATGTTCTAATTATGTATATAAGTTGTGATAATGAAATTATATTGTAGATAGCAACTTCAATCTTAAAAAGTTAATGCTACTATAAACTCTTTACTGCAACTTATATATAAGTTTAGTTAATATAATTATTATTGTCTGTGATTTTATCACATAATTATAATTTTACTTTTGATAGTTACTTCTGATTTTTGTGAATTTTGAATTTTAAACTTTATTGAGATTTATTTCCGTACTAATCTAGTTTTAATAAAGTTTAGTTTACATAATAATTATTATATAAATTAAAATTTAGAATTCTATATATGTTATATGCTAGTTTTTATTCTTTCTTATATTTATTTTAGGTTAATCTCTTCTTTTTATAAATATTTCATTATTAATGTTTAAATTTAATTCTTTTAACAAATACTATGCATGATAATTAATGCATAAGGAGAGATTTTGTATGGCTAAAATAACTGGTGTAGTTAAATGGTTTGATGCAGAAAGAGGATATGGATTTATATCTTGCAATAAAGGAGATGATGTTTTCGTACATCATTCACAAGTCAAAGAAAAAGGTTCTGAGAAAGATTTACATGAAGATGAAAGCGTGACCTTTGATATTGAAAATGGTGAAAAGGGTCCTATGGCTATAAATATTCAAAAAATATAATAAAGCTGCCATAAAATAAAGAAAGTACGGGACAGTAGATAGTTTTATATAAAAACAAAACTATCTACTGTCCCAGCAATTTAATTTTTTAATACTTTTTTACAAATTAAAAAAAGTCATAAGAAAATCTTATAACTCTTCAAAAAAGAACAAAATTATCTTCTGTTATTTTGTTCTTTTTTAATTCTTCTACAAGCAACACATGTTGTAGGTTCATTAATTAACATAATTTTCAAAAGGAGAAGTTTACATATCTATAAAAAAACCTTTTTTGACTTATATTCTTTATGTATAACATGTTTCAACAAAACAACAAGTCTTTTTGATTTGTGACATATGACTTAATTTTAAAATAACATAGAAACATCCAATAAACTAGTAGCTTCATCATTAGATAAGTTTTTTGATTGAGATATTTCTTCTATTACAATTTTTTTTGTACTACTTAGCATTTGTTTTTCACTTGAATTTAAATTATGTTCCTTTTTAAGTTGAGTAAGATTACATATAACTTCAAGATAAGCATCTAAAGTTCCTGACTTTATTTTTACTTCATTAATGGCTTTTCTTTCTTTAAAATTAATTTTAGAAAATTCATCTGTCTCATCTAAAAATTTCTTAATACCATTTAAACTATTGTCTAAAGTTTTAGAATCGCTTACTAATCTCATATTTGATGGTTCTATTCTGCTAAGTGGCAATGTTAATTTCATAGTATTATTAAATAATTGAATTGTATAATATTTTTCTTTTTCACCTTTAAAATCTTTTTCTTCTATAATATCAATTACACCTATCCCTTGGCTTGGATAGACAATTTTATCTCCTATATTAAACAAATAATTACCTCCTACCTCAATAATTTAATATTTTCTTTAATTTTCTCTTGTTTTCTTAGATTTTTAAATTTATATCTTAAAGTAACTCAATAGATATATGGTGTTATGTTGAATAAATAGAATTATTTTGATGAAGCACTCTAGATGTCCCCAATATATCTTTAATTTTTCAATAATTTGAAGGTATTCACCTCGAAAGCTCTAATGCTGATCCTACCATATCTCCCTGAGTACACCACTTAGTAGTGCCTCTATTATTCCTTCGTTCTGCATTTTAGAGCAGGTGCTGCGTTAATCCTTGTATACTGAGTCATTTAAGCCCTAATGGGGGTTTTTACGTGCTTAACCTTACTCATTTTTATATGCTGTCGCACTTGCTTCTATAAGAAGCAGTCGTAACGTAATTCCTATAAATAGCGTTTTATTGGACTATTATCAAACAAATCTTAAAGGAAAAAAGGCTAAAGTAGCTATAATACACAAAAGCATAAATTATATTTTTGCGGTTCTCCGAGATAAAACACCGTTTGAGTAAAGAGATCCTAAAATACATAAACAAATGTTTTTAGAAAATAAAACTTTAAATAAGGCTGCTTAATTTATCATCCAAATTTTGTAACCATTCGTGTTTTTAAATGGTTTGTTTCTTATGCACTTTTTTATAAAAAATATTTTTTATTTTTTTGCTTGACTATTATTAGCTAGTCTATTTTGTCTTATTATATTTAGTATAACATATTATTTACTTTTTTCAAAATTTTATTTTATCATGAATGTATTAGCATGTCAATATATTTTATGAAAACTTTACCATTTGAATATTTATTTATATTTTAGAAAAGTTCTATTATAAACTCTACTTAATATTGTAAATGTAGAATTTTCTTTTTTTGTTTTCATACATTAAATTTTAGAGTATAATAAATTAGGAAAAGAAAACTTGATATGTAAAGTTTAATAATCAGTTTTCTTAAGATATTATAGTTATTATAATAAATATAAATTATACGGAGGTCGTAACATGTTAGTATCATCTAAAGAAATGTTAAACAAAGCTAGAGAAGGAAAATATGCAGTTGGCCAATTCAACATTAATAACTTAGAATGGACAAAAGCAATATTATTAACTGCACAAGAAAACAATTCACCAGTTATTTTAGGTGTATCTGAAGGTGCTGGAAAATATATGACTGGATACAAAACTGTATCTGCAATGGTTAAAGCAATGATCGAAGAATTAAATATCACTGTACCAGTTGCATTACACTTAGATCACGGTAGTTATGAAGCAGCTAAAGCTTGCATAGAAGCTGGATTTTCATCAATCATGTTTGATGGATCTCACTATCCAATAGCTGAAAATATAGAAAAAACTAAAGAATTAGTTGCTATAACTAATGCAAAAGGACTTTCTTTAGAAGCGGAAGTTGGTTCAATTGGTGGAGAAGAAGATGGAGTTATAGGAAAAGGCGAAGTTGCTGATGCAAATGAATGTAAGCAAATCGCTGATTTAGGAGTTACTATGTTAGCTGCTGGAATCGGAAACATCCATGGAAAATATCCTTCTAACTGGGCTGGATTAGATTTTGATGCATTAGCTAAAATCGAAGAAGCAGTTGGAACTTCTATGCCATTAGTATTACATGGTGGTACTGGAATTCCAGAAGATATGATAAAGAAAGCTATATCTTTAGGAGTTGCTAAGATCAACGTTAACACTGAATGTCAATTAGTATTCCAAGAGGCTACTAGAAAATATATTGAAGCTGGAAAAGACTTAGAAGGAAAAGGATTTGACCCAAGAAAATTATTAAATCCTGGATTTGAAGCTATTAAAGTTTGTGTTAAAGAAAAAATGCAATTATTTGGTTCAATAAACCAAGCTTAATTTCATTTATAAAAGAGGAGTATCTATGTATAGATGCTCTTTTTTTAATATTTATCACTCGTATTTCTTTCTTCACAATTAAATATCATAAGCGAAAATCTCTAATTTATTTATATGTATTTATCTATCATTTTAGTTTTATCAAATGTATTATTTATAATTAGTCTTAAAGCTGACTCTAATTCTACTTTTTTACTATTATATTCATTTTTATAATGGTATTCTAAGAGCCATGAATTATTTTTATTTCTTATAAGCATATTTAAAATCTCTATGCTATCTTTATCTGTTAAATTATATTTATTTAAAACTCTAAAAATATCCATAATCTTATCATTAATATTTTTATAATTGAAACTCCTTTTAATGCACGCTAGTTCTGAAATATACATAGTATCATTTATAATTTCAAAAGCTGAATATTCATAAATATTATTTTTCTTCTTTAAACCATCGTGTAAAAGATTTAATATATATATAAACACTCCAACATCTCCTTGATAAGAATTAAGCATTTTAGCTATAATATTTTCTCAATTTATAAAACTTCTGTAAATAATATTATTTAAAGAAGTTTTAGTTACTATACACTTATCCAAAATTACTTATACGTTTACATTAGCTGTACAATTTTTAAGTCTTTCCCCTTTTTATATTATTCTACATATATGTTCTACTTTCCTTCTTATATATATTTTTTTGTATTATTTTTACTTTTTACTGTTAATTAATATAAAACTATGATAAATTCCAAATAGATTTTTTACTCCTGTAGTTTAAAGCTAAAGCCTTTAAATAGTATCAGTTTTTATGTCTTTAGAAATTATAAGGGGGGATTGCAAAATGATTTTTCAAATCATTTTGAGCAACATCCTCTTTTTATGTATTTTTAAATAAACAGAGTAAAAATCTATGATAAAAATGAGTCCATTTTGAGTTAATAATTATTTTTGAACATGACAAAAATTCAATCTTCACATTATTTTTCCCTTTGGTTAAAAATCTTCGAAATCCATAATCCTCTTTTAAAACTCCAAAAGCACCTTTAACTTGAATTGACCTGTTCATTCGTAATAGAATTCCTTCTGGTGTTGTTATATTATCTAAAGATTTTTGTCTTTTTTCAATAAATGTTTTATATACCTACATTTTTCTATTATCTTTAGCTTTCGTACATTTTGATTTATACTCACAATCATTGCAGCTTTCGCATTCGTAGATGGTTACATCTGCTTCATATCCTGATTTTGACTTTCTTATTTTAGTTCCACTTTACAGTATAGTCTTTACCTATTTCTCTTGTCATAGTTATAGTATTTGAAAATTCTAATTCTCCACATAATGTATTCATAGTTGCATCGTAATCTATTGTTGCTACATTGCTATTATTTTCAACCTTTTTAACTTCAATCTTAATATTACTAGCTTGAATACCTTCATATATTCTTTTATTTCTTGCAACAAAGTCTTCTTTAGAAAGTTTTTGCTTAGTCTCACCATTAGTTAGTTCATACATTTTTTCGTAATCTTTTGCATTTATTAAATTCATATATTCCTGAAATTCAATATTTTACCAACTTATTTTTTTTTAATTCGTCTAAATAAATTTTATCTTGTATAATTGGATATACTAAATAAAAATACTATTTATAGTTGGTGTTATATCCAATAATGTTTTATAATAGTATATGATGAGCTTTTTTTCCTATTTATAACAAGTTTATATTTCATAAGTAGTTAAGCTTATTAAAATTAATTTAGGAGGTCATTATTTTTATGAAGATATTAAAGTATTTGCTTATATTTGTACCTATAAGCTTCATCGCAGAATTCATACATGCATCCCCATCAATAATGTTTATACTCGCAGCATTCTCTATAATTCCTTTAGCAGGACTTATGGGGGAAGGAACAGAAGAAATTTCATTTTATTCAGGTCCTAAAATAGGTGGATTTTTAAATGGTACTTTTGGAAATGCCACAGAACTTATAATATCATTTTTTGCTCTTAAAGAAGGTCTTTTTGAAGTTGTTAAATCTTCAATAGCTGGTGCTGTAATAGGAAATGTATTATTAGTACTTGGTGCTAGTATGCTTGCTGGAGGATTAAAGTACAAAACTCAAACTTTTAATAAAAAAGTTGTTGAAGTTTCCTCAAGTATGTTATTATTTGCAGTTGTTGGTTTATGTGTACCTGCATTATTTACACATACCGTAGATCCTTCTCTTTTAAATACAAGATATGAAGGGCTAAGTATAGTTGTTGCAATAATAATGATCACAATATACATATTAAGCTTAATTTTTTCATTCTTCACACATAAAGATATCTATGTAGTTAATTCTGAAGAAGAAGGTGAGGCTACTGCTAAGTGGTCCTTAAAAAAATCAATATCAATATTAGTTGTTGCTACTGCATTAATAGCTATTGAAAGTGAATTCTTAGTAAATGGCATAGAATCCATAACAAAAAGCTTAGGTCTTAGTGAGTTTTTTGTTGGTATAATAATAATTCCTATAATAGGAAATGCAGCTGAACATAGTACAGGTATTGTTATGGCAATGAAGAATAAGATGGATGTAGCTTTAGAGATTGCTATAGGCTCTAGTCTACAAATAATACTATTTGTAGCTCCAATACTAATATTCATAAGCTTAATCTTTACTCCTATGAGTATTATATTTAATACCTTTGAATTAATAGCTCTTATAGTAGCAGTATTAATAGCTAACAGAGTCTCCAATGATGGTGAGTCTAATTGGTTAGAAGGTGTGCAACTACTTGCTGTATATTTCATAATTGCAGCTTCATTTTTTATTCTATAGCTCAATTATTTAAAATCTGTCTCCCAGCATCTGAATTATTGAAATTTACATCAATTACTTTAAATGATATTACTAAAAACATGATCGAACAACAAAATAAATTTAAAATATAACATTTACAAAAGAGATATTTTCATTGGTGAAAATATCTCTTTATCTATCAAAAATCTACTTTTTCTATTCTTAATAGTAATATCTATTTCTGAATATAGGTTTGATTAAAATCGTATAATAAGTTTTATTTATTGTGCTATAGTAGCAGCCTTCACTGCTTTTTTTGCTTCACGAGCTTCCTTAATTTTTTCTTTTGCTTCCTTGTTAGTAGCACCTGTAATATCTACTCCTAATTTTGTAGCTTTTTCTGAAAGTTTTTCAGTTACTACTTGTTTTTTTGCTTCACGAGCTGCTTTTATTTTTGCTCTTGCATCTTCCTTTGTTAATCCTGTAATATCAACTCCAAGTTTTGCTGCTTTTGCTGTTTGAATTTTAATTCTTGCATCTTCATTTGATAGGCCTGTAATATCTACCCCAAGTTCTGTTGCCTTTTTAGTAAGTCTTTCAAGATTTTTAGCTTCAATAGCTTCATGTATTTTAGATTTTGATTCTTCAGTAGATAATCCTGTTATATCAATTCCAAGTACTGCTGCTTTTGCCGAAACTTTTTCATCTGTATCTAGCTTTTTATCTTCAAGGGCTGCTTGTATTTTAGCTTTTGCCTCTTCCTTTGATAATCCTGTAATATCTACGCCAAGCTTTGCAGCTCTTGCGCTTTGAATTCTACCCTTTGCATCTTCCTTTGAAAGACCTGTAATATCTACTCCAAGTTTTGCTGCCTTTTGAGTAAGTTTTGCAAGTTTGTCTGCTTCACTAACTTGTTGTGTTTCAACGTTTGCCATATTAGTTGTTGAATCATGTGCAGTAATATCAGTAGCTAATGCTGGCACAATACTTGACATTGAAATCATAGCTGTAATAGCAATTCCTAATAGTTTATTCTTTTTCATAATTATCTCTCCTTTTATTATATATTTTTTTGAATGTAAATTAATAAAAATGTACTTGCAACTTAGTAATAACTAGTTACAAGTACATAATAACGTTCTTTTGTGAAATTTATGTGAAATAAATTAATTAAAATTATACTTTTAGGTATTATTTACTATATTTAATTCCAACTACTTCAGTTTTTTAAGTTTTTTGACAAAACTATATAAATTGTTTATTTGCCTAGTTTATCACCTAAAATAGGTATTTCAACAGAAAACCTTACACCGTCATCTATATTTTCTACTTTAGCAATACCTCCATGAAGTTGCGCTATTAATTTTACAATTGCCAGTCCTACCCCATGCCCTCCATATTTCCTAGACCTTGATTTATCTACTTTATAATATAAATCCCAAATTTTTTCAATATCTTCCATTAGTATATGATTTCCTGTATTAAAAACACTTATTTCTATTCCATTTTCATTTTTTTCAGCAGTCAATTGAATAAAATTTCTTCCCTCTACATGATCAATAGCATTCGTAATAAAATTGTTTACAGCTTTCTCTAACATATCACGATCAGCAGATATTACATAATTACTTACGCACTTAAAATCAAAAGTAATACCTTTGTCAATAAATGTAGGCTTAAATCGTTCTGCTATTTTAGATATAAATTCACCACTATCAAAATTGGTTGTATTCATTTCAATCATTCCTGCTTCCATCTTAGAATGATTTAAAAGTTCACGTACTAAGTTGTCCATTCTATCACATTCTTCCACTAGTACTGAACAATACTTCGCCATTTTTTCCTTATCATCTACCACACCATATTTTAGACCTTCAGCATATCCCTTAATTATTCCTATTGGAGTTTTTAATTCATGGGACATATTACTAACAAGTTGTTTTCGACGTTCTACATCCTGCTTAAGCTCATTAATACTAGAACTTAATTTTTCAGAAATTCTATTAATGCTTTGCCCTAATTTTCCAATTTCATCTTGTGACTCAATATGTACAAGTTTATCAAATTCAAGGTTTGATATATTCTCTGCAACATTACTCATTTCTATAATAGGTTTTGTTATTTTCTTTGAAAAGATAAGTATTATTATGCCACCAATTAAAATCACAATGAAGCCTGCAATTAGATAGAATTGATTTGCTATTGAAACACTTTGGTCAATACTCTTAAAAGGTTTTTTTAGAATAATGTATTCTCCATTACTCATCTTTAATACAAAAACTAATTTGTTTGTTTGATCATTGTTTTTTTCTTCAGTATAATATAAAAATTTCTTTGAAAGTTTCTTTTCATTATCTAAAATAATTTGTTTAATTTCTTTGGATAAACGTTTACCATTAGCATCCTTTTGTGGGCTAATAGAATTGTATTCGATGTTGAAATTTTGATCAACAATGGTTGTTCTTATATTTTCAATATTCTCTATGGTGCTTATGTACTCATAGCTATTTTCTTTATTCCTAATATACTCACTGCTAATTTTTTCACTTGTCGATATAAGTATACCTTTGTTTTTATAAATATAATATGATTCTAGAAATATTGAATTTATAAATATACCCAATGCTACTAAGGAAACCATAAATATTGAAAATATTAAAAATAGCTTTGTCTTAATTGTATTCATAATTTTTTCACCTCAAACATATAGCCACTACCCCGAACTGTCTTTATATACTCACTACATTTTAAAAGTTTAGCCCTTAAAGTTTTTATATGTGTATCTATAGTTCGTATATCTCCATCAAAGTCATATCCCCATACTTTGTATAATATTTGTTCTCGTGTTAATACTCTATCACTATTTTTCACAAAATAAATAAGAAGACTATATTCTTTATGGTTTAATTCAACTTCTAAATCATCTACTCTTACTTTATGTGTTGTTTGGTTTATTTTTATTTGTCCTGCAATTATTTCATCAAATCTTGCTTTCTTTAATTTTCTTACAATGGTATTGAGACGAGCAACAAATATTTTATAACTAAACGGTTTGGCAATATACTCATCTGCTCCTTTCTCAAGTCCAAAAATCTCATTTTTTTCGTTTGCTAGTGCTGTTAACATTATTATAGGCACATCTGAATGTTCCCTAATTTCATTAAGGACTTCCCACCCATCATATTTAGGCATCATTACATCCAATATTATAAGATCAATATCATTTGATCCAAAGAAAATATCAATTGCTTCTTTTCCATCACTTGCTTCAACTGGAATATAACCTTCATTTTTCACTATATCACACACAAGATCTCTAAAAACTGGTTCATCCTCTGCTATAAGAATTTTAATACCCATATACACACACCCTTAGATATATTTTTTATTACTATAATAACATAATTAATAGTATTAGTAATTATAAAATCATAAGGCTTATGATTATACGTATAGCTTTTTACTTTGGGTATCTATATGCTAAAACCATTTGTTTTTCTTAAACCAAAGCACACAAATAACAACTATACTAATACTTATTAATATAACAATGGGATAACTATAACTCCAACTATATTCTGGCATATTAAAATTCATTCCATACCATCCTACTATTAGAGTAAGTGGCAAAAATATTGTTGTAACAACTGTAAACAGCTTCATTAAAGTATTCTGATTTATATCTACTTGAGCTTGATATGCTTCTCTAACTTGTGTAACATAATCTCTTAAATTATTTACGCCTTGATATAATCTATTAATACGATTAGTAAACATTCTAAAATATTTAATTGTCTTTTTCTCTATAAGTTCATTATCATTTTCTTCAATAGATTCTGCAATATTTAAAAGTCGTTCATAGTAACGTTTTAGCTTTAACAATTTTTTTCTAAGGATAATTATTTTATTTAAATAATTATCCTCTTTTGAAGTTATTAATCCTTCTTCAAGCTTTGTAATTTCTTGTTCAATACTTTCGATGAAGTATGTATCTTCTGACGTAAGTCTATCAAAGAATATATAAAGCATTTTACTAAGGTTTGTAAATTTAATTTCGCTAGCTTTAGTTTTAGAAATTATGTCATCTATAGTAGAATTGTTATCACATATAAATACAAGAAGATTTTTAGAAAAAATTATACATACTTTCTTTGATGGCTTTAATACATCATTAATTTCAGGAATTTTTAGACATATGTAATCAAATCCCTCATAACTCTCAAATTTAGATGATCTTCCATTTATACATTCATAAGATATCTTTTCATTTATATTAAGCTTGCCAGCCACCAATTCCAATTGTTCAAATTTAATAGCACTAACAAATGACTTATCAGTATTTAAACTTATATTATCAATAGAGTCTTCAGTTAAAGTATCATTATTTAAAGAATATATCATTATTATCACCTGTTTTTCAATATTTTACTATATTCTATCATATAGACATGACTCTGAACAATAAATCTTTAATACATATTGAGTAAGTAAAAGTGAAGATTTATTCTATTTTTTATATAAAAAATAGAAATGAGTCATATTAAGAAAAAATCTTAATATGACTCATTTATGACTATTTTCAAATAAACTGAATATTCTCCATTTATATAGAAATAGATGCTTTATACTTTAAAATTAGATATCTGTTCTTTTAATTTTTTCGAATTTGTTTTAGCCTTTAATGCCTCATTTAATACATCATTAGATTTATTATTTACGCCTAAAACTCTATTGGCTATAACTGAAGTTCCATCTGCTCCTTCAGTAGCTGCACTTGCTACCCCATCTATAGTTCTTAGTATATTTTCTACAGATAATAAAAGTTCTTCCGAAGTTGTACTTAAATCTAATGAAAAATCTTTATAATATAAAGCATCATTATTATATTGGTGGCTTATCTCAACTAAAGTTTTATAATCTTTTAATACTCTATTTTCTATAAAACTAAGCATATTGTTGGAATTATCAGTCAAATCTTCAACAGAAGATAATATAATTTCTGTTGTGCTTTGTATTTTATTTATAGTATCGCTAGATTGTTCTGCTAATTTTCTTATTTCTTCTGCTACTACACTAAATCCTCTACCAGCTTCACCAGCCCTTGCAGCTTCTATAGCTGCATTAAGTGCAAGTAAGTTAGTTTGCGAGGTTATTTGAAGTATAGAATCTGATAAAACATTTATTTGCTCTACAGCTTTAGCTTTTTCAATGGAATGTTTCAATCTAAGCTCTGTCTCTTTAAACATTTTCTCAGTTTCCTTTTGATTATTTTCTGAAGTCCCCATTATATTTTTAGCTTTTTCACTTATATAAGTTGCTTTTTCTTCAACACATTGTGATTTTTTCGCCATAGAATTAACTATTACTTCGATTTCTTTCGAAGTTGCTGACATTTCTTCTGCTGATGCTGCTGTTTCTTCTATACTTGCTGAGAGTTCTTCTGTGGTAGCTGAAACTTCTTCTACATCATCATTTAGATATTCCACTTTATTATTTATTGTTTCAATAACATTATCTATATCTTTGTATACAATTGCTACACTGCTTATCAAGTCTTTTAAAGAATTCTGAACCTTATTGATTGATAATACTATATCCTCGATTTCATCGTTTGTTTTTATGTTTATATTATCCGTTAAATCTCCATCACCTATTTTACCTAAAACATTTTGTATTTTCATAATATTTTTACTTATTTTCTTAGAGTATACATAAACCATAATGAAAGCTAAAATACTTAAAATAACAACTGTAAAAATTATTGTTTTTAATAAAGTAGTTCTAACACTTTCAAACATACTTGTGTCTATATCTACACCTGTAATAGCTATAATCTTTCCTTCAGAATTTTTAATTGGTGCATAAGCAGAAATAAAAGTACCATACTCATCTGTTTCTGATTTATCGGTTACCGTAACTTTACCTTTAAAAGCTTCTTCCATCTTGCTATCCATAGTATAATCTTCTAGAAATTCTGATGGTTCTACTGAAACGTCAACTAAAAATTTAGCTTGAGTATCCTGTACCTTTAAAAGTGTATAAAAATTCCTTGCAACACTTTTTGATTTAGCTGAACTCATTGAACTCAATATATCTTGATATTCTACACTATCTTCTGATTTATCTTTTATAACCTTTTCAAGTTTGTTTCCATCAATACAGCTGTTTAACTCTGAAACACATTGCGTAGCTGTTTCTTTAAGTTCCTTTTCAAATTTATCGAACATAATGAAATTCACTGAAACTAAGATTATAGCCATAGCAAATAAAATCGTTAACATCATTTTTAATATTTTTGTCCCAAACTTACTCATATTTCACCCCTAAAATAATATTACTTGTATCATAACAATTAGTATTTATTTTAAATTCTCGTAATTTTCAACAGATTTTTTCTCTTCATATCAAATTTATTTTGAATTTTTAATAAAAATTCAAATTATTGTAAAGTCATTCTAAATGTATTTTTACATATATATAAATGATCTATATTAAGAATAAAATCTTAATATAGATCAGTTGCGATAATGAACTTATATTACAGTTAATGGCACAGAGCTAACACTTAAGTATGCACTGTAAAATCTTTAACGCAACTTATATAGATCATTTATATTTTATTATTTTATAAACTTATAAAAAATAACGTCCTTATATATTGCTTTTGCCACATAAGTTAGACTCCACCAGAATTTATTTCACAAGTCTTTCTTCAAAATATTAAATAACTCTTAATACTTCCACTCCCATATTAGAATTTTTTTCAATAGCTTTAATAGTATTATCTATATGAGCAAAAATCTCTTTTGATAGTTTTTCAGCTTGTAAATATAAGTTTTGTGCTTGTGCTTGATTATTTATATTAACTGAATTAACCATCTTTGTTCCCATGCTATGCAATTCATTATGTACTTTATCAATGGCTGTCCATTCTTTAACTATATCAGGATGAGTTATATTCATAGAATGATAAAAATGTCCAAAAGCACATTTTTTTGAATTTGTTTGAATAGGATAAGTTTTCATTTCATCTAAAATTCGTTTTAAATTTATCATCCAATTATTATGAGCTTCTTTAGCTTTTAATAAGTTATTTAACAATTCCTCATTTGTTATTGCATTTATTCCACCATTTAAAGATGATATCATATCTTTTATAATTTCACTAAGCTCGTTATCAATTTTTGATATTTGTTTTGCATTTTCTGCACTTTGAGTGGCATCAGCATGAATTTCCTGTGTCATGTAGTTTAACTTTTCTGCATCTTTAGTTGATGAATCCATAGCTAAATTTATTTGTTTTGTTGCTTCTTTTATGTCTCCCATAGATTCTGATATTTGATCAACATCTTTAATTGTATCCTTAAGAAGTAATACATTTTCTTCAATGGTATCTTGTATCGTATCCAATTTTGAATTCATGTTATTAGTAGAGTTTATTGTATTATCAATACTTTCTTTACCATCTGTGGCTGCCTTATGTATATTATTCATAAAAACTCTCATGTCATCTAATCTTGTTTTAGTGCTATCTGCTAATTTTCTAATTTCATCAGCTACAACTGCAAAACCTTTCCCCGCTTCTCCTGCACGTGCAGCTTCAATAGAAGCATTTAGTGCTAATAAATTTGTTTGCTCTGCTATCTCTTCAACTCCATTTACTATTTTATTTACTTTATTAGCCATATTAACTAGTTGATTTATTTGTTCATTCATTGTACTTACATCTGTTATAACATTTTCTTTTAAGGCCTTAACTTCATTTAATTGCAGTATGCTTTCATCATTTTTTTGAACTAAAGCATGTGAAGATTTAGATAGCTGATTCATTGTATTAGAAGTATAAACTATTGAATTATTTACTTGATTCATACTTGCAGTAATTTCTTCTACTATGGCAAGATTAGATTCACTTACCATTGACATATCTTTTGCAAAATCAATTAATTTATTAGCTGAATATGTTGTTTTAACATCAAAGTCACTTAAAGAAGAAGTGCTACTTAACATTTTTTTGAACTTATAGACATTTTCTTTTCATTCTCTAAAAGTCTATCAAAGTGTTTAACCAAAGTTTTATGAATAGGATAATCTACCTTAAAATTTTCAACTACTTTACCACTAATCCTATCTTCAACATTTTTAATTATACAAACTGCTTCATCACATGGTGCTTTTTTAAAGAATTTCATCATAACTCTCCCTTCAAATTTTAACAATTCTCTATATTTTTAGAAATATTTAATTTAAAAATTTATAACTGAATTTATAATATTTTAATTTAAGTATATAGATACTAACAATATAATGCAATATATGTAAAAAAAAATTTTTTTAACAATCTTTGCTATATGTGGACTACAACTTTTGCATTATATACATAAAATTCTAGCTTAATTTTTTTGCTATGTTAAATGTGATATATAAATTTATTTCATTCCCAATAACTCTATAGCATGGAATCAAGATGGCAATTTTCCCATTTGGCTAATCACCATTTTATAATATTGTCCCTTTTTATCCATAAGACTTTTATGATTTCCCCTTTCTAATATTCTTCCATCACCAATTACCATAATGTAATCAGCATCTATAATGGTAGACAAACGATGTGCTATCAAAAAACTTGTGCGATTCTTCATTAAACTTAGCAATGCATGCTGAATGTCTTTTTCAGTTTTTGTATCAACACTACTGGTTGCTTCATCTAAAATTAAAATAGGACTATCACATAATACTGCTCTAGCAATGGATACGAGTTGCCGTTGCCCCTGACTTAAATTATCTGTAGCTCCAGACATCATTGTATGATACCCTTTTGGTAATTTATCAATAAAATCGTGAGCATGAGCTATTTTAGCAGCGTTTATTACCTGTTCATCAGTTGCATCCTTTTGTGAGTAACGAATATTATCCATAATTGTACCAGTAAAAAGACAGGTGTCTTGTAGCACTACTGAAAAGCATTTTTTAAGGCTATTTCGTTTTAAATTTGTGATTGGTTCATTATCAATTAAAATTCTGCCACTGTCAACATCATAAAAGCGAGTGAGAAGATTGACAATAGTAGTTTTCCCTGCACCGGTTTCACCTACTAAAGCAACTGATTCTCCTGCTTTGACGCTAAAGTTTATATTATTTAATATAGGAGTAGACTTATCATATGAAAAACACACATTTTCAAAAGTAACATCACCATTTGGATGCTCTATATCAATAGCATTTTGAATATCAGCGCATTCCTCTTCATTATCCAAAATTTCAAAAACACGTTCTGCTCCGGCAAGTGCTGATTGAATGGTATTGAACATACCTGCAACGGAATTAAGTGGTTGCGAAAATTGTTTTGAATAACTCATAAAACTAACCACAGTTCCAACGTTCAGGCCGTATCTTACTGACAATACACCACCTACAATGGCAACAATTGCGAAAATTAAATTGTTGATAACATTCATAAGTGGCATCATATATCCAGACCATATTTGTGCCTTATTACTGCTTTCATACAGTTTTTCATTAATTTCTTCAAACTGTTTTAGAATATCCTGTTGCTTACCAAAGGCTTTTACCATTTTTAATCCCAGTATATTTTCCTCAATTACTCCATTGAGTGAACCAAGACTTTTCTGCTGTGCCGAAAAATAAGCACGACTTTTTGATGCAATTACACGTGTTAAAAGCATCACAAGAGGAATACATAATAAAACAACTAGTGTAAGGGGTACATTTAGTATTATCATAACTACAAAAGAACCCACTAGTGTTAAAACACTTGATATTAATTGTGTAGTTGTTTGTGCAATAGTAGAGCTAATATTGTCTACATCATTTGTAATTCTGCTCATTATATCACCGTGAGAGCTTGTATCATAGAACTTCAATGGAATTTTTTGCATCTTTTCAAAAAATTCTGTACGTATGACAAGGACAAGCTTTTGTGAAACTTTAAGCATAATAACTCCATTGAGACATGAAATGAGCCAATTGGCTACATATAAGGCCACAATTATCATTAAAAGCCACATAATCGTTTTTGTGTCAACTGTTCTAGTTGTAATTTTAAAGGTATCAAAGGTTTTTCCTATAAAGTAAGGAATTGCAACAGAAATAACTGACGAAAAAGCTGTAAGTATCATAGCTGCAAAGATTGTTTTAGCAAAGCGCATATATATTTTTATGATACGCATTAGTGTACCTTTTGTATTTTTAGGTTTTGCAGTTGGTGCAAAACGGTTTCCACCGTGACCTCCCATTCTCCCACCAATAGATGGTACTTTTGCTTCTGCTCTAGAAAATTGTTGTGCCATGTATTTTACGCCTCCTTGCTGCTTTCTATTTGTGTTTTATAAATATCTTGATATATTTTGCAATTCTGCATAAGCTCATTATGTGTACCATATCCAACTTTTATCCCATTGCTGATTACTAAAATTTTATCCGCAAACATGGCTGTCCCACAGCGTTGAGTAATAGTAATTATGGTTTGGTTTCTTGTTTTAGACTTTAGATTTTCTAGCACTTTAGCTTCAGTTACTGCGTCTAGTGCGCTGGTTGCATCATCTAGTATAAGTACTGAAGAATTTTTAAGTATTCCGCGAGCTATTGAAATGCGTTGCTTTTGCCCACCTGAAACATTAACTCCAGCGCTTCCTAAAAAACTTTCATAGCCATTTTTCATCTTCAGAGCAAAACCCGCTTGTGCCTTATTTGCAGCCTGATGTAACATTTCATTTGTGGCCTCCTTGTTACCCCATCTAATATTTTCAGCAATAGAGCCTGAAAAAAGCATTGGTTTTTGTGGTACAATAGCAATATTATTGCGCACTGAATCAATATTTAGTGCTTTAATATCACAGCCGTTAACCAAAATTTTTCCACTGTTTACATCATAAAATCGCAAAAGTAACCAAGCAATTGTAGATTTACCGCTTCCTGTTGGTCCAATTATTGCTAAACTTTGTCCATTTTTAATAGAAAATGATAGATCTTTTAAGGCAGGCACACCACTGCCATTAGGGTATGAAAATGTGACGTTTTTAAACTCAATGTCACCATTTAATTCTTTTATTTCACCACTTTGAGTAAAATCTCCATCATAATCAAATACTTCTTTAATACGTGTGGTAGAAGCCTTTGTTCTCACAAAGGTATTAAATACATTTGTTATCATAATTAAAGATGTAAGAATTTGTGCCATATAAATTGTAAATGCTGTAATATCACCTGTGTTTGCAAGATTTAAAGAAAACAACCTGCTCCCAGTGAAAATTACAATTACTGTACCAATTCCAACGGCAAGTGTCATAAGTGGTGACACTAAGGTAATAACCATTTGAGATGATATATACTTTTCCATTAAATTCTTATTTGCATTTTCAAACTTATGCGTTTCCTTGCCATATGTTCCAAAGGCCTTAACCAAGCGCACTCCTATAAGATACTCCTGCACAACTGAATTTACCTTATCCATAGCATTTTGTAATTTATAAAAACGAGGATAGCTTAACTTCATGCTAACTATAATAAGAATAACAACAACTACTACTACACTGTAAATAATAAGACTTAGCTTAAAATTAAGCAAAGTTGCAAGTACGATACTTCCAACACATGTAATAGGCGCTTTTAGAAAAATTCGCATAATTCCATTTACAAACTGTGTGATTTGTGCTGTATCGTTTGTCATACGTGTAATAAGTGAACCACTTTCAATTTTATCAGCACTTGCTTCAGAAAAATATAAAATTTTTTCAAACAAATCATATCGCAAATTTGCTCCCATACGTTGGGATACTTTACTTGCCAAAATATTTCGAGTAACTGCAAAGCAGGCTCCAATAGCAGTGACTATAAGCATAAGCATCCCCCAATAATAAACCTTAGAAAGTGACCCTTGTTCAATTCCTGTATTAATGATATTTGACATAAGTGTAGGACCAAGCAAATCGCAAATTGCCTCAAATGCAACGCAAGAAACAGCTACCCCAAACGGAATTTTATATTTTTTAAAGTACTTGCTGTATAAGTTCATATTTGTTATCCCTTTCTTTCGTTTAAAGTATAATTCTCACATCATATTATACATCTTTTTTACTCTAAAACTAACAGTTATAGTCACAACATATCTAGTTCTATTGATAATAGAAAGCTAATTTATGTAGTCTCATTCTTCTTCATACTCTGATTTAACTGTATTATAAACCTCTTTGGGATCAGTAATTAAGTCCTTCTTTAAAATTGTCAATAAACCAGTACCTGTATACTCAGGGTATAATTGAACCTTTACTATTGTCGCAAGCAACAAGAAGCCCTAATACAACTGTAATTAATAAAGTTCCTACGATTCTTTTAATATTTTTATTCATATTATCACTCACTCTTTTAAATTTGTTTTTATTAGATTTTCTTTTTATTAAGTTTTACTATAATTTTAATTTCATATGAGAAAACACACACTATAATTCAACTCCAGGAGATTATGATACAAATAAATTAACGGACATCCATTCATCAGAGTCAGACCCTTCTTCTTATGATAGAAATATAAGGCAGGCTACTAGTAAATATATTTATAATTCAAATGACAGAAACATTAAAAGTGAAAATAGTTACACGTTATACAGAACTCAATAGCTGATAATATATGGACCTGTTGTGAGTGTTTTGCTGAATCTATTATTATAGGCAGGAATTAATTCCTGCCTATAATAATATTAGTTAATAAAGAGAATTTCTTTAAAATTACACTGTATCATTCTGTTCTTTTTTAAAGAAAATAAGATAAACTATTTCAAGAATTCCAACTGTATTTACTATTAAGAGCGTAATAAACCATACTAATTGTTTATTACGGGCAGAATGCCAAAGGGCTATACCTTTCCAGACAATTGACCAAGCAATTAATAAATAAAGTATCGGACTATTTGGATTTAAAACTTGCATTATATTACTCATTTTTTCCCTCCCAATAGAGATATTTTTATTGCACAAGTTAATACATAATAATTTATAATTTAATGTCATTTAATAAGTCTATTTTATCATATAATCATAATAAAATACCTTTTTACCTCTTCTAAATAAAAAGCAACTCTAAACTAAAAGTCTAAAGCTGCTCTTAACTTTTTAAGATTTCAATAAAAAACAATATTGCTTTCATATCACATATAATATCAGCCACTAATTAAAATACTTTGCTTCTAATTCTTCTAGAATTTCAATATAATGAACCTGAATACCATTTTTATCTGCTTCTTCTTCAAAGGATTGTGTTTGTCTATTTATACTATCTAATACTTCTGGTGCAAGCTCTTTCGCAGCAAAGGTATATACTATTGAATCTTCTTTGCTGATATGTCTTACCATGTGATTAGTATAACCAATTGCATTAGCAATAACATCCAACATGCTTTCTTCTTCTCCGGACTTCATGCGTTTAAGAGCTTCTCTTAATTCGCTGATAAATAATCTACCCCAGTCGTGTTCTACAAGCATTCCATGTGTAACTACGTTTGTTCCGATTTTGCCCAAATTAACCACCATTTCTTTAAAAAGGAACTTCTCCTCTTTTCCATGATGATGAGCATCTGCATAATTACGAACAAAGTCAATCATTTTATCAAAGTCTTCATAACAGATTTCTCCACTTTCTAAAATTCTATTGCATGCCTTTCTCATAACCTTAAGCATCCTGATGATATTTTTATGTTCTTCTATCATTAATTCAATACTATTCATTTCATCATCACCTTCTTATCATATTAGTAACTTCATCAACCTTTTCGTACTCCAAAACTGTTCCTATAAGCATACCCTTTATAAATTCTTCTCTAAGGGAATAATAGATATTTATATCTCCACCTACTTCTTCCCAATAGTTTTTATGTACACAGATACTTCTCCTCCATACTACTTTTTCTTCACTTTCTTCAATTACTGTATTTGCATGATCACAAGGCATTCCATCTAACAAGCTGTCATTGATTACTTTGTATGCCTCTGCTGCATTATCTGTATTAATAGATTCTGATTTTTCTTTACCTTTTTTCTTAAAAATTGATTCAATTTTTGTAATTATATCTGGATTCTTTTCTTTAAGTAATGTTACACTATAAGCTAATTTGCATTCTATTATGGCTATTTGATTCTGTAACCATCCATGAATATTTCCTTCATCTATAACCTTTTCTAAAGATTTTGTCTCAGATACACCATATTTCGTATCTAATTCCTCTCTTAACCCTGGTTGTAAGTCTTCGCTTAATCTTAAAATTTCTTCTACTATATCTTGTTGAATTTGTATTTTATTATATAGCCAAAAATGAATTGGTCCTAAAAATGCGCTCATACCTTATCTCCTTATATTCCTTTTAATTATTATTGCAACTTATATACACTTACTTACATTATTTATTTAATGCTTCTAATAATTTTTCTAAGTTTATTCCATGAACCTTAGCAGCCTCTTCAATTGTTTCTGCCTGAAGTAATAAGTTATTATTTTTAATGGTTACTCTCTATGTCATAGTATATTACTTAATTTATTTTCAATCTGTAACATATGTTACAATATTTTTTTTATTTACAGTTATACTCCTTGTTGCAAACAAGCTTTTAAATCATCATCTGGTTCACTTATAGCTTGTAAGTTAAAATCATTTGTCTAACTTTTTTCCAACTGCAGCAAGGTATACTACAAATTCTTTATCCCCGTCTAGTTCTAAAAGTGTATCTATCATTTTCTGGTCATATATGCCTATAGCACAAGTTCCAGCTCCAACAGATTCACTAGCTAAATAAAGATTTTGGCATACGTGTCCAATATCTATTAGAATTTTTTTATGAGCTGTAATATCAAACTTCCACTCAGAACGATATGGAATCGTACTCCATGCAAATATAACTGAAGCTTTCTTAGCAAAATTAGGTACAAAAGGCTGTTCCAGAGTAATCTCATCTATTTTTTTATCTATTCCTTCTATTTCAAACATTAATAGAAGTTTATGATTTAATGGATCATATGTATATATCCCTTTTTTTATTGATACCACGTTCAAAATGAACAGATATGTTTCAAAAGAATGTGTTGCACCACTACAAGGAACTGTTCTAAACGTAAGCCCAGCCTTATTGGTACCAGTAATCCCCTGAGTCGCCCATAATAAATATGATAGTTCCTCAAGACTCATTGCCTCATTAGAATAAAACCTTGTGCTTCTTCTTTCACTTATACACTCATAGATATTTTGTTTTTTTACAACGTCTCCACTTACCTTTGGAAGATCAATAATATCACAAAATGAGCTATATGGTTTAACACTATCTGGCTGAGGTATTCCTTTCATTTTATCAGTTTTTATATTTTTAAACTCATCAAAGTTAGACTTTAGAAATTTTCTCTGTTCTTCATATCTTTCCATAATTTCTCTCCTCTCTGTTTACTAAATAATATAAGATTCCATAGAAGTTAATTTTGTTTAACTTATGAATTTATTGTATTATTGAAATCAGCTTTAAAACTGTTTATTCTATATGTCATAGTATATTACCTAATTTATTTTTAA
This sequence comes from Clostridium sp., assembly GCF_021372645.1. GTDB lineage: Bacteria > Bacillota > Clostridia > Clostridiales > Clostridiaceae > Clostridium. The sequence continues at coordinate 70,029 of NZ_JAJFUC010000047.1, forward strand.
TCTGTAACTCATGTTACAATTTATTTTTTTATTCATACCTATTTTTAATTTATTGTCTAAAAATTATACTTTAGGTGTAAATAGACAATATCCTATTTCATCACACCTTTTCTTCATATCTTCCCATGTTTCCTTTTCTGTTATAGATTCTATTGCTGTATATAATTCATCATCAAACATACATGTAAAATATTGACCTTGATATATAAACCTTGCTATTACTTTAGAATCCTTTTTATCATTTTTAGTTGGACTATTGTCTTCTAATTCTTTTGTTTTATTAACATGATAAGGATTTACTAAACATAATCTTATGCCTCTATTTTTCAAATAGTAGGCGATGTTCTTCCAGTAATGACCCGTTGGCTCCATACCTACAAGAGTATGAACTGTTCCATATTTTTTAGGTTTATACATCTTAGCGAATAAACTATCTATTATTTGAATATGAATTACAAGTTTATAAACAATTAATTTTCTTAATTAGAACTTATATATAATAAAAACTACTGTGATAATGCTCACAGTAGTTTTTATTATATTATGCTATTCTAGTTTAAATATTATTAAATATACTAAGGAGGTAAAAATGAAAAAAATTTTTTCTTATATTATGGCTTTAATTCATCATCAACACAATTTTTTTTTACTAAATAAGGCTAAGAAATCATTATTAATAGGACTATGTGTTTTTACATGTGTTTTTATAATAACTAAATTGGGATATTATTCTAAAGTAACATTATTGATTCCACCTATAGCAGCCAGTTGTGTAATAATTTTCACACTACCACAAAGTCCATTTTCTAGTCCAAAAAATATTTTATTAGGGCATGTGCTTAGTGGATCTATTGGTGTAATTATTGCAAACTTAATGGGAGTTACTTCATTAAGTTTATCTATTGCATTAAGCTTAACCGTATTTTCCATGTTAGTAACAGATACTTTGCACCCTCCTGCAGGAGCAACTACGATTTTAATTATGCTAACTAACGCTAAATGGTATTTTATTTTTTTTCCACTAGGAATAGGAGCTATTATACTATGTATGATCTCAATTTTCTATAGGAAACTACATGAATTTATAAAAAAACAGAATCCATCAAATTTTTCTATATAGAGATAGCGCCAACATTTCCCGCAATATTGGCGCTACTCCATATAATATATTAGTAACATTTATTACTATCTTGAGTTCTCACTATAGGGTGTTAACTGTATCTTCTGTAATATCTCTAAGATTGTTCCCCGCTGAATATAATCTATCCGTTAAACCATTGGATTTTCTAGTTCTAAATATATTCATTTATTCTCCTTGTGTAATTCTTCTCTCATCATTAAAGTACTTCTGAAATCTTCTTAAAACTTATATTTTATATCACTTGGTATTTATTCAATTTATATACATAAAATACATTTATATTTACATGATAACAATTACCATATAAATATAATGTAACATATGTTACTATATTATTTAATCAATTATAGATTTCCAAAAAATATTTATAACATAATTAATCTTTGATTTACTTTATGTTATAATAAAATTTCAAAATACAAAGAAGATATGGAGAAATTTATTAATGAATATAGTAAGTTTAACTGATATTGCTAATCTATCAATTTTCAATAATTTAAATACTACTACACTAGAAAATTTGAGATGTAAAGCAACAAAATTCAAATTAGATAAAGGACGTTTATTATTTTTTGAAAAAGACATTGTTAATTCAGTTTATATAGTATTAGAAGGTAAAGTATCTTTATTTAGAACCTTAGCGGATGGACACAAAAAGATTTTTTTTATATTAAATGAAGGTGAAATAATAAATGAAGTAATATTTGATAATTTACCCACGTCTGTATCCTGTGAAGCTTTTGATGATAGCATTATTTTGGCATTTAACAAGACTGACTTGTTAAATATTATGAGCACAGATTTTCAGTTAACTGAAAAAATTATAAATCATATGAGTAAAAAAATTAGAAGACTTTATAGACAGCTAAAAAATACAGTACCCATAAAAGTTGATAAAAGAGTAGCTGCTAAACTTTGGAAATTATCTAAAGATTATGGTATTGAATTAGAAGATGGAACTCTTATTGATTTAAATATAAGTATCTCATATTTAGCAGACATGATAGGAAGTGCAAGAGAAACCATTTCGCGTTGCCTTAGAAAGTTAGAAAAAAACGGATTAATAAAATTTGAAGGAAAAAAAATAATAGTTATAAACATAAAAAATTTATCTAAATACTTTAAGGAATAATTATATTTTACTAAAATATCTAAAAGAGCCTGTATAAATTAATCAAGTAATTCCTTCTGCTTCTTCTACTGTAAAAAGGTTATCAAGACGATTGCCTACTCTATATTTCCTACCAAACTTTCCGCCTAAATAGATTGCTACACCTTCCTTTTCTATATCCATGGCTTTAAATGGACATACGCTTATACATTTTTCACAATTTAAGCATTCTTTATAATTCTGGACAGCCAAAAATTTAACACAATTAATTTAATGATTTACTCTCTTCATTACGTCATTATATTATAGAAGAGAAAATTAGTAAAAAAATTTTACCTTAGAGATATAGTTGTTAAGATTGTATAAATATTTTTAAAATAAATATATTTATCTGAAATAGCTATTTTATAAATCATTGCCATACTGCTCAATAATAAAATCTATGAAATACCTACTTGCAATTGGTAATATGTTTTTGTCTTTATATGCTAATGCAATTGTACGAAAAATTTGGGGTGATACTTCTTTTGTCACAATGCTGTAGTGTAATCTGTGTAAGATTAATTTGGGTAAAATGGCAATTCCTAACCCTTTTTCAATCATAGACATTATTGTATAATCATCATGAACTTGATATTGAACATTAGGGTATAAATTATTTTTTTTAAAAATCTCTAGTGGACTACTTAACTGACCTTCATCTAATAAAATAAAAGGCTCATAGGATAATTCTTCTAAAGTTACTTTGTTATAACTAGACAAAGGGTGATCTATAGGCAGTACTGCCAGCATTTCATCTCTTTTTAAAGGGACAGTAGTAAGACCCGATACCGCATCAGGATTTACAAATCCAAAGTCAACACCGCCTTCCTTTACCCATATGGAAATACTTGTATAATCACCTTGCTTAAGTTCAAATTGAACAGAAGGATACATTTCTTTGAAGTCTTTTATCAACTGAGGAAGCCAATTAGAAGAAACACTCGAAAAGGTTCCTATTCGAATAATTCCACTCTGTAGTCCTTGCATTTCTCTATGTTTTTCTATCAGCTCTCTGTTAGCATAATATATATTTTTTATATATGGCAAAATTTCTTCACCATCAGGAGTTAGAGTAATCCCTTTTCTTGAACGCATAATAAGTGTTGTGGAGAGTTCTTCTTCTAGTGAGTGTATCATCTGACTAATTGCTGATTGTGTATATCCAAGTTCTTTAGCAGCTTTAGTAAAACTGCTTGTCTCAATTATTTTCATAAAAGCATTATAACGTTTCATTTCCTTACCTCATTGACATTAGTAAAATTAATATTATCATTATAAATATTCATTTTACTAATGTCAATGAAGGTTGTAAAATAGTATTACTTTAAGAAAACGGAAGGAAGAATTAGAATGGACAATAAAATCGACTGTTTGCAAAGCAGTCAGTTTATAAAAGGTTTCGATAAAAAAATATACCCGTTAAGTAACATGAGTTTTTGGAAAAAAGGTCTTCAGGATGGCATACCCATTGCTCTTGGATACATTGCAGTTTCATTTACTTTTGGTATTTCAGCCCAAAATACTGGTCTCACTGCTTTTCAGGCTGTTATCATGTCTGTAACTAATATTACATCAGCAGGACAATTTGCATCCCTAGAATTGATTAAAGCATCTGCTAGTCTTCTGGAGATGGCAGTTACTCAACTAATTATTAATCTGAGATATTGTTTAATGTCATGTTCTCTGTCCCAAAAATTAAGTAAGAATACTTCATTGATACATAGGTTTTTAATTGCAATAGGAATTACAGATGAGATATTTGGAATTTCAGTATGTTCAGAAGGAAAACTAAATCCATTTTATACATATGGACTAATGACTGTAGCTGTGCCGGGCTGGGCACTTGGAACTTTCTTAGGTGTGGTATCTGGTAATATTCTTCCATCAAGAGTTCTAAGCGCATTAAGTGTAGCTCTTTATAGTATGTTCATTGCAGTAATAATTCCACCTACAAAAGAAAATAAAGTCATAGCTGGTGTGATTATGCTTTCTATGGTTTTAAGTCTGCTGTTTACAAAGACGACTTTACTTAATCAAATATCATCAGGTTTCCGAATTATTATTCTGACAGTTTTAATTTCTGGAATTGCAGCAGTTCTGTTTCCCATAAAGGAGGATACTAATGAGTAATAATATATACATATATATTCTAATAATGGCAAGTGTAACTTATTTAATCAGATTAATTCCAATTACATTAATACAAGAAGAAATTAAGAATACTACCATTCGTTCTTTTTTATACTATGTGCCTTATGTTACTTTAGCAGCGATGACTTTTCCATCAATTCTTAATGCAACTGCAAGTATATGGTCTGCATTATCTGCTCTTATCATAGCAACAGTACTTGCTTATAAAGGGACTAGCTTGTTTAAAATTTCTTTGGCCTCATGTTTTATTGTTTTTTTTATAGAACTTTTTTTATGCTGAAGCCTTATCACGTATATTTCATTTGACTGCCTTTAGGTAACGTCTTCAAAAAAACTATATCTTTATACATTAAAATAACCCATGACAATCCAAATTTTAGATTTTCATGGGTTTCAACGAAATAGAAATTGCCTTTTTACCTTCAAAACTCATTACTATAAGAAATTTTCTCTTAAAGCCTTTAATCATAGCGTTTAGCTGATTTTTAGAAATTCCTGCAACATAGTAATCATTTTTAAACGAACTATCTTTAATTTCCTTTGCTTTTTCAGCTATCTTTTTAGATACATATAATACAGGCAATAACTTATTATCTACCTTGTAAGACTCAATATTTCCAGTTAATTTACCTTTTTTCATTTCAACCATACTATATAAAGGGCTGACTTACGGACAGTTATTTGTATTAAGTATACTTATTTTCTGTAGAATGAGCATATTGTATTATAATTACAATGGAAATGAATAAAATTTAAAACCTCTGTCTCCAAGCAATACAACTTCCTTGTATTATAGTTGTGGTCGGCAAACCTACTTCTATTTTACAATGGAGGTTTTGTTTTTTCTACTCATAGCTAAAAGCTTTTTAGAACTACAAGTCTAACCTGTGGTATTCAATATACAATAATATATTGCGATTATACTTTGTATAAGTCCAATAAATCTGCTTATAACAGTAAGCAAAGTGACAGCAAATTCAGTATTAAATTGGATTTGCCGTCACTTTTCTAATAATTTTAACTCTTTTTTTATAAATTAAAAAAATTATATTAATTTATTATTTATTTTGTCAGATTTTTAAATATATTTACGAATTATATAAGGGTACATCCTGCTTATATATTGTAAATATATAAAGTTTCATAATTTAAAAGAGGATAAAAATTAAAAAAATAACAGAAGAGAAAAGGAAATAATTAAATGAAAAAAACAATTTTAAGTGTAGCTGTTGCAGAAATTATAATAAGTTGCAGTATGCAAACAAACGCTCATGCCGCAACTATAAATAATACAAATGATTCTAATAAGAATACATCTACAATATCTACATTACAGAAAAGCGAAAAAGTAATTTCTATAGGTTCGAAAGGTGACGTTGTAAGGAGTATACAACGATTGTTGAATTCTCTGGAAGGTTGTAATATTCAGGAGGACGGATTATATGGGGCAGAAACTTATAATGCCATAATTAAATATCAAGCTAAAAATGCCTTAAAACAAGATGGTATTGTAGGTAAACAGACAATAGCGAAATTATTGAGTATTGATGTCAACTCTAAATTAAATACTACAAATTCAAACACTGAAAATGGAACGAAAGCAACCAAGGTACAGACCGTAAATGAAATGATAATATCCGAATTAAATTCAAAAGAAATAAATTCAGATACAGATTACTTCGTAGCTGTAAGTAAATCACAAAGACAAGTGTATATTTATCACAAGGAGTATGATTCTTGGGTAAATATAAAAGTATTCACTTGTAATATAGGATCACCTGATAGCCCAACTATAGAAGGGAATTTTTATAGTGGATTAAAAGGTAAAGAACTAAGGATAAATGAAACATGTGTAAAATATTTTACACAAATAAGCGGGAACTATCTATTTCATAGTGTCCCTTATAATGATATTGGAGAAGTTATAGATGGTAGATTAGGTGAAGCAGTATCTCATGGATGTGTTAGACTTTCTTTAGAGGATTCTAAATACATCTATGATACTATTCCAGCAAAAACTGGAATTAAAATCATTAAATAAAAAATTAATAATATCTATTCAAGCAGAATAATGGTCATTTTTTGGCGTAGTTCAAAAATTAAATTTAGGTTATTGATATTGCAATATTCAGGTCACTAGCTTTTATAAAATTTGAACTACACCCTCTCTTTTATTTTAAATTTATTTCTAATTTTATCTTTATCTTTATTCTAATCGAGATTTCAAAACCTCATTCATAGAAATTCTATTAACCTTTTTCTTACTTAAAGCCTTTGAAATTTCATAAGTCATATATATATTATATATAAATTTAAAGATTTCTGCATATACTAAACATAGTATAGAAAGGAAGATTGAGTTTATGAATAAAAGTATGAAAATAATATTAGTCATAGTTGGGATTTTAATAATCTTAGCTATTCCTGTAGGTGGCTACAATAGCTTAGTTTCTCTTGAACAAAATGTTAATTCAGCATCATCAAATATTGATACTCAATTACAAAGAAGATCTGATTTAATTCCTAATTTAGTTAGTACTGTTAAAGGATATGCTACTCAAGAAAAAACTATCTTCACAGATATAGCTAATGCGAGAAGTAAATTAGCTGGTGCTACCAATGTATCAGATAAAGCTAATGCAGATACTGAGCTTTCTGGTTCTCTTTCAAGATTATTAGCTATTGTTGAGAATTATCCTGATTTAAAATCAAATCAAAATTTTAGAGATTTATCAATTCAATTGGAGGGAACAGAAAATAGAATTGCAGTTGCTAGACAAGATTATAATACTGCTGTAAATAATTATAATACTAAAAGAAGAAGATTTCCTAGCAATATAATATCCTCATTATTTGGTTTTGCAGAAAAACCGCTTTATAAAGCAAGTGAGGGTGCAAAAGAAGTTCCATCCGTGGATTTCGCCAAGTGAAAATAATTACTAAAAACAGATTTTTTAACTTATTTATATGTTTTCTTCTTTTAGTAATTTCGCTTTTATCTTATCCTGTAAGTGCTGATATTAAAATTCCTTCTCCAACAAGTTATAAATATTTAAATGACTATGCTAATGTAATTAATGAGACAGAACGAGATAACATACTTTCTATAGGAAAAGAATTAGAAGATAAAACAGGTGCACAAGCCGTTGTAGTTATAATAGACTCAACTAATAATATTCCTATTGAAGACTACGCTATTAATCTCTTCAGAACTTGGGGTATTGGTCAAAAGAATAAGGATAATGGTTTATTAATACTTTTAGCTGTAAATGACAGAGCTTGGAGAGTAGAAGTTGGTCGCGGACTTGAAGGCGCTATTCCTGATGCATTAAGTAACAGAGTTATGGAATCAATTGCAAAGCCTAGTCTTATACAAGGCAAATATGGTGAGGGATTACTTAACTCTTATAGTGCATTGTGTGATTATGCCGCCAAAGAATATAATGTTACTTTAGATAAATCTTTAAACATATCCATGACTGAGAATAATACTATTTCTAATACTAATGTTAAAATTTTTGGTGGCATTTTTATAGGTTTGATGTTACTAGATTTAATATTTAACAGAGGAAGAATTTCTTTAACTCTTTTACAACTTATCTTTATAAACAGTTTATTTAGAGAACGTGGGCCTAGAGGTGGATCTTCTGGTGGTGGCTTTGGCGGTTTTGGTGGTGGATCTTCTGGTGGTGGAGGTTCTAGTGGAAGTTGGTAAAAGTACTTAGTATATAAGATAATTATTTTTAAAATAATTATCTTTATTTATAGTTATTATAATTTTCTCAAATTCTGCAATTTCTTTGAAATATTCTACAATATTTTAACTTTTATCTATCGTGGTTAGGATTACTATTAATTTTATTAATTGCTTTTGTAACTTCTACTATTATATCTGTCTCAACTTGTTGCTTAGTACTCTCTAATTTAGCCATTATCTCGCCTAAAGGTGTGGCTACATAATGCGGCTTTAAATTATTAAGTGCAAGTGCAAAAATATCTCTTTTGCATTTTTCACATTTACATCCATCTACTTTTTCTAATAAAATATCCATATACTCTTGTACCCATACTTCCACATAATTAATAACATCATTCATTATTTTTCTCTCCCCTTATTAAAACTTTCAATCTTTTCTAATCTCTTTTCTGCTAACCAATGTCACTCTCCATGATTTACCATCAATATAACTACAACATTAATACTATTATAAGATAATTATTTCTTTTCACTGTTTTTTATTGTAATATCACTCTAAAATATATAATATATAATATATTATATATTTTCAAGACATAATATAGATATTCAATTCTAAATTAAAATTATACTAGGTATTATATTCAACATTTACTGCGCTCATACGTGCAGATAAACAAAGAAATTATATGCATATGCATCTGACAATTAATATTCAAAACCTGAAATAATTCCATTTTTATATCCATCTGTACTGTATTCTCCGGCGGTAGAACAAAGTGTAACATTTGAAGAAACCAGATTTGATAATTCTAATATTATTTCTACATTTGAAAATAAGACAACACCTTTATTAATATTTGCTTTGGTAAAATTTGATGCTTCTTGTGAATTTGAGAAAACTAATGATTTCATAATATTTAATATATTAATATATTAATGTATTCTTAAATTATCAAATGCTTTTTTACCTATGACTGTATACATATTTAATACTTCATTATTTGCTAACTTTTATTTCTTTAGCTATATTTATAAGTTCTTCTCTTTCATTTAGCTTTGGATTTTGCATAACTAACTTTAAGAGATATTTTAAAGTCTCTCCTATTATTTTTCCTTTATCAAATTCTAATTTTATTAAATCTTCACCATTTATCTTTAAATCTTTTAAACTGAAACATTCATTTTGAGCTAATATCATATCTAATTTACTTTCAACGCTAATTAAGTTTAACAATCTCTCATTAGCATACTCATGATTTTGAGCTAGTACATCTGCCTGTTGAATTTTTATTAAATCTCTTAAAAATTCTTCCCCAATTTTGTTTAGCATTTTCTTTACTGATAGCTTACTTTTTAATGTACAATCATGATATTTTATCAAAGTTAAAACTTTATTTATCATGTTATTATCATATTTCAGATCTTTAAGTATGTTTTCTGCCATTGTTACCGATTCCTTAGGATGAGCATAATAATGAGAAATTCCATTTTCATCTGTTGTCTTTGTTTTTGTCTTTCCTAAATCATGTAAGAGCATAGTTAACCTTAAGTGAAGACTTGACTCTATAGATTCTGTTGCTACAAGTGTATGCTCATATAAATCATAAATATGATAAGGATTGTTTTGGTTAAAATCATAAAGTTCATTTATACCAGGTATAATATATTCTAAAATTCCACATTCTTTTAAAGTTTCTATTTTTCTAGGATTACTAATTAATGTTTTATTAAATTCTTCTCTTATTCTTTCTCTAGATATATTTTTTATCTTATCCTTAAGTTCTTTTATTGTGAATAATACCTTTTCATCGATTTTAAAATCCAATTGTGCTGAAAATCTAATTGCTCTAAGCATTCTTAAAGCATCTTCATTAAACCTTTTTTTAGGCTCACCTACAGTTTTTATTATTCTATTATTTAAATCTTGCATTCCACCAAAATAATCTACTAAACCATCTTTTTCATTATATGCCATAGCATTAATTGTAAAATCTCTTCTTGCTAAATCTTCTTTTAAAGAGCTTACAAACTTAACCTCTTTAGGATGCCTATTATCCTCATATTCACCATCAGTTCTATAAGTGGTAACTTCGTATCCTTCCTTATTTATCATAACTGTAACGGTTCCATGCTTAAGCCCAGTCAAGGCAACTTTATCAAATAATTTCATCACTTCTTCTGGATTAGCTTTAGTTGATAACAATAGGTAAGACTTTGATGTAATCTCTATCTTTTCCCCTGCTTCACACCGTACGTGAGTCTTTCGAACTCATACGGCGTTCCAACAATTGATTGTCTTTTTAAATTAAATAACTGAATTTTCTACTAACTTTCTTAAAGAATTGACACGTTTAATCCCTTGTCATCAAGTGACAATAACCCTAGATATTTCTCAATGGTATCTATTTTTGTACAATGGATTAGCTTCTGATATCCTATTCTTTAATCGTATTTCCAAGGTTTTTGTTACTAAGAAATTTATTTGCTTAAAGTCCAATGATAAGTTTAAACCCTAAAAACTCTGTATAATTCTTTCTCAGATTAGTTTATTTTGAATATGTACTACAAATTCCCCTGTATTTATATCCTTAAAGTAACTTATATCAAGACTATCAGTTCCAACAGTTGTTGACCCCTTATTTTTCTTAATCTTTCTATATGCTAGTAAGATATTATTTTTAGAACTTATATACTGCATTAATTTAGTAAATTTCTTATTGCTACTAGATTGATTGTACAGATTGTCAAATATGCTTTGTATTGTGTAATATTCATTATTTCTTAGCGTCTGTCTTTTCTCTAGTTTTAAGCTTTCCTCCAAGTCTATTACTTCCTCCTTTGTATAACTACAAATTAAGTTTCATATCTCTTAGTCTTACTCAAACCTTGGATTCATTCATTTATTTAATTGTCAAATATCAATTGTCTAGTGGCTATAGCTAAATTATCGTTACAATAATTATCTTAGCTTTGTGCCACCACTCTCACTTAGATTAAGATAAGTTATAGAAACAATCTTTTCCTTATCAATATTTCATAGATAGTAAAATCTCCATATTCTAAGCTTTCCTTGTTCCGTTATCACTATCTTTACATATATCCGTAGGTCGTTAGTCTGAGCCTGTAAGCTTGATAATGCCTATAACATTATATGGATTTTCATAACATAAAATCTTACTAATCCACACTTACCACACTTATGTGTTGCATTCATTTCTAAATACTCTGGGTTTAAACCCGTACATTCCCAACTTCGTCAGCTACTTTAGTAGCATCCTAACCATAGATGTTTTATAGACATCCGACCTATCACCACTCGACTACCTCTAGTTCGCATTTCGTAGTATAACTAAGCTATACCTTACGGTGGTTCTCAGTCGCCTTCACCGAGCTTTTAACCCTTCAATGTTTACTCATTGAAACGCTAATCGGAGTATTAATGGAAACCCTTCAAGACGTTACTCTATCATTTGATTTCTCGTAATAACAGTTCTTAATTTCTGAATTTAATCAGCTAATAAGGCTAATCTTTTCAATTAGCAACAAGTCGCACTTATATCCCAATCTTTAGGATGCTTTTGTAAAATACTATCCCTAACACATCCTCCAACTATATAAGCCTCATACCCATTATTAATTAAAGTATTTATTATAAACTTAACATCTTGAGGTATATTAATATTCACATTCATCATCTCCTCGTCATATTACAAATTCCTATAATTTTTATGGAAAATAAGCTGCTCTCAAAATTATTCTGAGAACAGCTCATTTTTCATATTTCTTGTCTTTATATAAGGTTTAGTGTATCTTTAACTTTTTATTTCTTCTAAACGCCTTAATCATCTGCTACATTTCTATTGTTAATTGAATATACATTATATGTTTGCCATATTTTTTCTAAGTTTCCAAATACATCAGATATATTTTCTTTTTCTCTCATTCCAACAGCAATAATTAATGCATTTATTACTGATAATGGCGCAACTAACGAGTCTACAAATGAAGCCATATTACTTTGTGCTATTAATGTATAATCTGCTTTAGATGCTAAAGGTGATAATAAACTATCTGTAAGCGCAACTACTTTTGCATTTCTATCTTGAGCGAATGTCAAAGCATCAATTGTCTTAGCTGCATATCTTGGGAATCCAATTCCAATAACTAAATCACCTTCACCTACATTTATCATTTGTTCAAAAACATCTGAAATACCATAACTTACAGTCTTTACATTTTGCAGTATTATATTTAGATAAAATCCTAAAAATTCTGCAAGAGCTGTTGAACTTCTAAGTCCTATTATATATATTCTTTGTGCTTCAAATATATTTTTCACAACATCTTCAAAAGTATTTTGATTTATTTTTTCTAAAGTAGCTCTAATATTTTCCATATCCGCTTTTAGTACACCCTTTAAAGCATCTCCATCAGAAAAATAATCATTTCTAAGTTCTAACCTTTGAACTGTAGTAAGTTTATTCTTTATAAGTTCTTGCAAAGATTTTTGCAATTTGGGATATCCTGAAAATCCAAGCTCAGTTGCAAATCTCACAACTGTTGATTCGGATACTCCTACAGATACTCCAAGCTTAGCTGCTGTCATAAATGCAGCTTTGTCATAATATTTTAATATGTATTCAGCTATTAATTTTTGACCTTTACTTAACCTTATAAATTTACCTTGAATTAATCTCATTAAATCTTTGCTATTTTCATTATTTATTTCATCCATATTTTGCCTTTCTGCCATCAAATTGAATAATATCAACTTAATTTTATCATCTTATTTCCAAATGTACAATAAATAACTGATTTTTCAAAGTAAATTTTAAAAATTTGCAATATTTTTTTTATTCGCCTTCAGTATAATTTAATTATATTTTTAAATCTTATTAGAATCTAGTTCTTATAAGCTATTTATATAATTTATTTCATCTTCGCTTAAATCCCTATATTCTCCTCTTTTCAAATATCCAAGCTTTATTCCTCCAATAGATATTCTCTTTAATGATAATACTTCATGATTTAATTCTGCGCACATTTTTCTTATTTGTCTATTCTTTCCTTCATGAATCCCAATCTCTATAGTTGATATACCTTTATCATAACTTATGATTTTAACTTCTGCTGGAGCAGTTATATATCCCCCAATATCTATACCTATTTCAAACTTTTTAATATCTTTATCAGTTATTTCACCATTAACTACTGCTATATATTTTTTTACAATCTCTACTCTTGGATGAATTATTTTATTATATATTTCTCCATCATTTGTTAGTAATAATAATCCTGAACTATCATAATCCAATCTCCCAATTGGATATATTCTTTCTTTTACCTTTACTATATCTAAAATAGTATCCCTACCTTTTTCATCCTTTACAGAACTTATGTAACCTTCTGGTTTGTTAAGCATTATATATACTTTATTTTCTTCCTTACTTATTATTTTCCCTTCATATTCCACTATATCTTTTAATGGATCAACTTTGATTCCAACTTCATTAACTAAAACTCCATTAACTTTAACTTTTCCTGAAAGTATTATTTCTTCACACTTTCTTCTTGAAGCCACTCCACAACTTGCCATATATTTTTGCAATCTTTCTTCCATAATTTTAATCACTCCATAATTTTAATATCTCTACTTACTTCATTTTCGTCGTTTGATATCTTAAATTATATCTTTTTCAGCTACATAATACAACTTTTCTGAATATAAGCCCCAAAAATTTGTTTTTTATTGAAAATCAAGCCTTAATAAAGTCGTATTCATCTTAGGAAAACTTCACTGGAAGAGAAGAATCACCTTATAATTTCATATAAACAAATAATAGAAACGCTAAAACTAGCGTTTCTATCATCTAACACTAAGGCTACTTTTCAGTTATCGTCCTTAAGATTAATCAAATTACTAGAAAAATCCTCCGCAGCCTCTTCCACCGCCAAGAAATATAATAAATAAAATCCAAAGCCAAGCGCCACTACCAAATCCACCGCAGCCACCAAAGCCACTGCCAAAGCCACCGAAGCCTCCATTGCAGCAACTATTATTATTGCAACAACTATTATTATTGCAACAACAATCATTATTACAGCAAGAATTGCATCTGCAGCAACAATTACTAGAATGTTTAGACATGTTTATCATCTCCTATTCTTTTGTTATTATATCTTATTCAAGTTTTACATTTTTTGTTCTTTAATATTTGAAAATAAATATAGAAACTGCATGTGAAAAGTATCGACAATTCACATACTGTTTTTATTTACAATTAGACAAAATATTTTTATTTAGGTCTTGCAATCATAGCCATTGTAGATGTGTACTTTCCATTAAGAGTAGGTTCTATAATTGTAAATATATTTGCAAACCCAACTAATGCAGCTACTACATATCCTATAATTATCGCAAAAGTTTTATTTTTTAACATTAAGAATGGTTTTTCTATATAATTTCTTTTTTTAAATGAAATATATGCAATCGCTAAGAATAAGTATGGCAAAGTCATTGCAATATTTGTCATGTCTACTAATAATTTCAAAAAAATACTTTTGCACTACTTCCACCCATTGAAATAAATAAAACCATCACTGCTACTATAATTGTTTGAACAGTCATTGCATTTATTCGCATATCGTTTTTATCAATATTCGCCATTTTCCCTGGCCAAAATTTTGCTAGGGTTCCTTCTATTAATTGTTTAAGTGATGCATATGATAAAGTGAAAAATGCTCCTGTTAATGCTAAAAACATAGATAATTCAACAAATCTAGCAATCCAATTACCAAGTTGTATAGCTACACAATTTCTTAATCCTATTGACTCTCCAATAGAATATCCTAAATTATTCATGACAACATAAGTAATATTTACCATCCATGATGAATATATACCGCCTTTCTCTTCTTTAAATGCTGATCCATATTCAGCCATCATAAATGCGAATGGTATAGTAAATTAATTATTATTAGTTAGTTAAAAGCTACCTAATTTTAGGTAGCCTTGTATTAAGAAAATTTTTATTCTAACATAATTTTTGACTAAAAATATTATCTAGATTAACTTTTTTAACCCTTTCTCTAATTTCATTTATATCAGTGGTATAAAGATTAAGTTCTTTCATCCTTTTAAAATATCCCGACCCAGCAAAAGTATACCTATCTTTCCTTCCTTCTCTAGTTCCAGCCTTTTCATTTGCATAAGTTATCAAATCACCAATGGCAATAGATGAAGGAAGTATTAAAAGTGATATTCCCATAACTAATCTTACAGCGTTATGTCCAGCTAAAGTTCCAGTACAAATCGCTTCAGTATGACCAACAAATAATCCACTTTTTTCACCAGCACAGAACAAGTTGTCTACTCCTGTAACTTTTAAATCATTAGTCCTTGGTGCAACTGATAAATATCTAATTGAATTTCCTTTACTACCTGCATATGGATCAACATATTTTGCATTTTCTAGTCCTTTTATTTTCCTTAATTTGTGCAATGGATAATAAGTAGTCATTAGCTTAGCATGTGCAGTATATTCGAAAGGACAAGCTATATTATATTATTTGAGTCGCATAGCTTCTGCATTACATCATCAATATCTAATATATTACTGGAAAATACATTAGGTGAAAAAATCAAAAAAATTAGGTCAAGCTTAGGACTTTCACAAAATCAATTTGGAGAAAAACTCAACAGAGCTCTTACGACTGTTGCAAATTGGGAAAATGGAGTTAGAAAACCACCACAAGATATTTTAGATCATATAATAAATATGTATAAACTAGATAAGAATTATTTTAAAATGTAAAAAATTTTGAAGCTACCAAAAAGGAACGCTTATTTGTCAGATGGGGCGTTCTTTTCTTCTGTCTTAAAATTTATTTTAAAACCTCTTATGCCAACTTCTAGATTAAATTCACAATTTTTCGAATTACTTCTTAAAGTTCTATTAACTAATATCACTAGCAATACTAATATTGATAATATTAACACTCCAATTATCACAATCTAATACCACCCCCTTAGACTACTATTTCTAATAGCCCAAGGCGGAAAACGTACAACCACCGCAACCCATCTTTGCGGAAAACATAAAATTATTATATCATTATTTATTTTTATATGGAATATTTTTATTATGCATAATTAATAAAAGCTAGGAAATTTAATCCTAGTTTTTTAATATTTCTTATATCAATTGTTGTCCATTTGAATCTTTTATATTTCCGCATAAAATTAATACGAATTCTACAAACGCCCAAATTCCAACAACTATAAGCGAAATTCCGAGTGTGAAAAAACATAAAACAGTACATAGCAATTGAGCAATGCCTATACCTATATATCCAAGATAAAATCTATGAATGCCTAGATATCCAAAAAAGAAAGCAAGTAACGCCGCTACTATTTTCTGCTTAGAATTTGTAGTGGCTTGCATAGATATTTTATGCACTCTTTTTAATCATACCCCACAACTTAAACATACTTCTGATTTAGGATTAGGAACTGAACTTCCACACTCAGGGCAATATCTTCTACCTTTACCATTTTGTACACCACATTTAACACAAATTATAGCCTTATCGTTTTATCATTTTTATCCATATCCTCTACAATACATATTAATTCCTCCTATTTTACAATTACAATATTATTGTATATCATTTGGTACTCTTGTAAAATTTGATTAAATTAATCTATTTAAAGGAAAATAAAGATATAGAATTTTATTAACTCCCATGCACCTTAGTTGCATATTTTTCATATATTCTGTCAATAATTTTAAAGAAAATATAATTCACCAATTTAAATAGAGATAGCAATTAAGTCCCCCCCTGCTATCTCTATTTTTATTTAGTTGTATATTATATGAATTATTTGTCAAATATATTAAATGCATGAGTTTCCTATATATCATAATATTATTTAACATAAAAAAGATGTAGCCAAATTAATGACTGCATCTTTTTTCTATCTATTCAATTCATTCATTACATACTCATTAATAGTATCTTCTTCACCTTTAAATATCTCTGCTAAATATAATATAGTTTCTTGCTTATCTTCTGGAAGGTCTTTTATTGTTTCTATTAATGCTTTTATTTTTATATCACTCATAAAACCACCGCCTTAATATTATATTATAGTTATAATTATTAGAATTTAAAGCATTATTATTTTACAATGATTGTATATTTTTCCATGTTATTTTTGAATAAACTATAATAATTTACTAATACTATTACTGCGCTGATCTCTATTTTAAATTAATTATTACAAAAAGCAGTAGTTGGATTGCTTCTAACTACTGCTCAACACTAAATTAAACTCACTTCTTTATCTATACATCCTTCATTCTGTGCTTGAATTAATAACTTATTGTGTAACATTCTTGTTTTATTAATATCAAGCAAAAAATCTTGTTTATTATCATATGTTACATCTTTATATTCCATAGATTGGTCATACAAAGCTACTAGACCATGTAATATTGTTAACATTTCAATTTCATCTAATTTTATTTCCATATAAAACACCTCATAAATTCTATTTCATTATGTATATGTGATTGTATTTGGAAATTTACATAATAACTTTTACTTTTTCGCAACTGATTTTTAGACAAAAAAATACAGCCAATTAATGACTGTATTTTTATATAATTTTAAGAGAGAGAATTATGAGTCTTGGGGTTTTTGATATCTTTTGTATGTCTATATAATAACATATTTATTCAAAATATTCCATATTGTTTGATAATATTTCTTTATTATTTTTCGACAAATGAAAAGCAGTAGTGGATTGCTCCTGGCTACTGTCTATTAACTAATTTTAATTAATTTATAAATAAGGATTTAATTTTTATGAAAAAACGTAATTAGCTATTCTGCTAATTTTTCTAAAAGCCTCTTAATTTATAGAATTTGTATTTAAAATATTCTTATCAACGGCTGAATTTAATTTTTCTTTTATTTCATCTTTATAAACCCTTACTATTTTGCCATCTTTGTTATTAATGATATCTAATATCATTTCTGAAATAACTCCCAATAAAAAATAATTAATATTTATTATATAATGTTATTAAGTAATATATCAGATTTTATTAAAATATTTTTATATATACATAGAAGCTATTTAAGGTGCTTTAAAAGAATACTAAAAATATATTAAACTATAATACTATATTCTAATATATTTTAAATTGTACACACTGGTGGTAAATGGGTGGAATCTTATATAATTGCCACCCATTATTCTCTCAAATTCATTATTTTATTCATGTCTATTTTTAGTTAAAAAATTAATGGTACATTTTATTTAATCCTAGCTTTTATTATTTAGTATATCAGAATAGTAATTTAGCCTTGATCTTTCAAACTAAGTAATATTTTATGCATATCTTCTAAATCTTCTTTACTAAGTGATTGAAAATCATTTAACTTTTCCTGAATTGTTTCTATAACTTCACTTTTATATGATTTATCTTTTTTCTTATAAGATAAAAAATAAGTAGCTATAGTACCAGTTAACATTCCTACAAAGCCTATGCCAACTAACATTAACAATGCAGCTATTATTCTACCGATATTTGTTACTAGGCTTATATCTCCATATCCTACAGTGGTAGTTGTTACAAAGCTACACCACAGTGAATCAGCAAAAGTTTTATCTTCTGTAATAGAAATTCCAAATGCTCCAATAAAAACTGTTACTATTGTTATTATTAATATATATTGAAAATTATTAGTCTTTAAAAACTTATCTGCTCTATTTTTTAATTTATATATTAAAACTGCAAATCGTACTAATTTAGATAGCTTTGCTAATTTTAATACTCTAGCAAATTTAAATATTCTTAAGGATTGGAACATAGTATTAAATGGAATTATAGAAATAAGATCTATTTTATTATTCTTTATAAATCTAAGTTTGTTTTCACTTAAAAATAACCTTACCATATAATCTATTATAAAAATAATCCATATAATTTTATCTAAAATATCTAGTATATATGTAATGTTATTTGATAGATCTAATGTTAATTGAATTAAAATTATTGTACAAGCTATCAATGACAATATAGCAATAAATATTTCATAATATAATTTCTTATTTATTTTAATTAAAAATTTCCCCATAACATCACCCTATTAATAATAGTATATTATTTGTATCTTTTGTCAATAAATCTATTTTTAAGAAAAAAATTAAAGGTATAGGATTAACTCTCATCCCCTTCATATATGTATTGGCTAGTATTGTGCAATTTACCCAATATGCATTATATCATATTTATAATTCAAATTTAAACGAAAAATAAAAGGGCAGCACAGAAAATTTACTTCCCCATGCTGCCCTAAAAATCTGTCCTATCCATTTGAGCATTACATGTAAGGTAAGAGGCTTGAATTGATACTAAAGCATCAAATTCATTTTGAGTTAATGAGATTCCTTTTCCATCTAATGCAGATTTTATTACCAGAGCATACTTATTATTAACCCAATCTTTTAACATAGATGTTGCCTGTTCTTCTGTGACCTCTGAAATGCCTTGTATTTCTTCCCCTGTCATTCCATAACCTAATGTTAATACTCCAACTTCATCTAGGTATGGTGTAGCTGAAAAACCTTCCCAAGATTTAATAAAATCAATAAGCTTATCTGATACTAAACTTGTTTCCAGCATATGGCCATCTTTATCAAAAGTATATTTCTTACCATCAATATTTACAGTACAATTTATATAACATGAACCCATATAGCCATTACTGTCAGGCTCTAGATAATACCACACGCCCTTTAATTGAATCCATCCTGTTTTCATATCTCCGCTAGTTTCATCGAGATAATACCATCTTTTATCTTTATCTTGAAACCATCCAGTATTCATTACTCCGGTAACTTCATCCAAGTGGTACCATTTATTATTATCTTTTATCATTAGTTGCGCACCATTTCCATTGTGACATAATAATACGCCTTCTTTCTTATTTTTATACTACATAATATGGAAGAGTAACCTTAATGGCTACTCTAAAAATTAAGCTTGTACTGCTGCTTGTACTTTGCTTAATTGATCCTTAAGACTTGCATTTTCTACTTGTAGACTAGTATTAGAATCTTGTAATTGCTTAAGAGCATCAACTTGACTTAACACTACATCCTTACCTTGATTTATTTCTCCTGCAACTGCTTGGCGTAACTCTGCAACATCATTTGAAGTAAGTTCTGGAAATTTAGCAAGTAGTAATTTATCAAATTCGTCTGCCTTACTAGAAATTTTTTCTTGAATAGTTTCTCTGATCCTAAAGTTTTCTTCAACTATATTCGAAACTTCCTTTGCTGCAGTAATATAGTTTTGATGTTTTAATAATGTTTCTTCTAATCCTGCTTTTATTAGTCTCTTGCCAAGTACCTCAATTATTAATTTTAAAACTGATTTTATCATTTTACATTCCACTATAAGTACGCTTATTTTTTCATCATTTTGTGTGCATACTTTTTTACTTTTTGTGTGCGCACCTTTTTTATCTTTAGACCAACTATATCTAGTCTTCCATGACTTAACAGTATTAATGGATACTTCATATTTCTCTGCTATCTCTTTATACTTCATTCCTTTTAGATAGTCTTCTTCTGCAAGTTCATATTTCTCTTTAACCATCTCTCATTGTCACCACCTCCGGTAGGTTAGATA
The DNA here is from genome assembly GCF_021372645.1 of Clostridium sp. Classification (GTDB taxonomy): domain Bacteria; phylum Bacillota; class Clostridia; order Clostridiales; family Clostridiaceae; genus Clostridium. The sequence goes on from NZ_JAJFUC010000047.1 coordinate 90,881, forward strand.
TTTACATTGCTATCTTTTATTTATTTTTCTCATATTATTTATAAACATAATAAAAATAACCTTAGAAAAATCTAAGGTTACTCATTCACAAGTTTTATAAAATTTTCATTTTTCATTAATGTTGAAATATACATACTTGAAATCGTAAAAAATATGTTTATAATTGGCAGGATACTTATAATTATTAAACTTATACATAGTTTCCAATTATATTTATTACTCTTAAAGTTTATATTATTCTTATTTACAAATACTCTAATTAAAAGTAATATCAAAGATATGCAACTTAATCTTATTGATATTGAATATAGATAAAATATATCATTCAACTCCTTTGATTTTAAATTTTACACTTCCATTATACACCATATTTAATTATATTCCATCCAAATATTATACTTATTATTATCTTTTCTTTTTACTATTCTTAAAACATTCCTCTATATCTCTATCATTAAATGGATAATAAAATAATTCCATCTTTTCACAATCTTCTTTGCAGCATTTACATTCAATTGGAGACTTAGCACACTCAACTATGCCTTTGTTAAACTTTATATTTAGTTTTAATTTATTTCTTTAGCTCATGTGTAAATCTCCTTTCTGTTTTATTTCATTAAAACAGAACTCTACTATGAGTTCTTCAGTTTATCTGCTATAAATTTATTATATTGATTCAGTGCTGCATTTAATATTTGACTTGCAGCTACAACCTCAGGATCTATTAAGTTCCCATTATTTTCATCAATTAATTCTTCCATTTGTGTTCTTAGCTTTTCGATATCTTTTAGTAAGTCTTCTATTTCTGACATAACATTCACCTCTAGATTATTATGTCCCAAAATATTTATTAATAAGCATATTAAAAATACCCCGTATCGTCTACACATCTCCCAAGTATAAACTTAGGGCTTCAACTTTACAGGGTATTTTATATATAGGTATAATATGTTTTTAGGAGTGGTAATTAACCTCATATTAGGAATAGAGTTAATTGGTTTTTATACACTCACTATAATATTCGTTATTAAGTCTAATTTTCTGACATGAAAATATAAATTTAATAAAATTATTATACAGCCAAAAAAACACCTATATTTCTATAAGTGCATTTTGGTATAAAAGAGGTATTGAGAATTTATGAGAGTTTACATTTTAATAACCTTGTCCAATTTACATAATGGGTAATATGTTTTCCTTGGATTCTTTACACTTTATATTATTTCATATTTAAAGTGCAACTTTCTATACATTTTTAGTGCAATTTTAGTGCAATATCTCCTTCTATAATCTTATTGCATGCCCACATGTTCTGCATGTACAATATCCACCAATTTCTACATTACATTTTTCATCAGATTCTCTATTATCTTTATTGTTACATTATATTACATTCTTTTAATTTATTACAGAAACATTCATTTTCCTTATCTTTATCTCTAATAATACAGCTCATCATAAGAACTTCCGTTCGGTTTTTTCTTTTATTGTATATTAAAAAGCACCACAATTGCAATTTATTGTGATGCTTATATAATTAGTATTGCGAATTAAATTTTTTAATTATCTCATAGAATTTTTTCTGCTAACAAACCACTATTCTTCTAATTAACATGCATGAATATTATTATGGATATTACGTAAAATACAGAAAGAAAGGTGGTTAATCTAATGAAAAAGTTTATTACTATATTTTCTATTTTTTTATTTCTATCATTTAGTATGAATATAACAACGACAGTAGCACAGCCAAAAAAAGTTTCAGAAGGATTTTACTACGCAAAGGATATAAATATAATGGAAAATGTTAAGTATACTATTCAAAATGTTTCTCCTAGTTATGAATCTTTTATTATTATCTTTGACGATAAAGAAAGGATACAACAAGCTGCTCGTTTAGAACCTAATTCACAAAAGCATATTCTACTACCTATTAAATCTAACTACAAGATTACAATCATTGGTAAAGGTGAGTTAACCTTTTCTTAGAATTTGAAAGTCTTTATATAGCGTAAGGACTTTCAATACTCCGAGCAACCCTTTAGGATTCTAATACCTCGCAATTGTCTTTAATCTATTTCCATAAACGTATATAGATTTAGGTGCAATATTAATAATTTTTAATTCGTAAAATCTACACATCACGCAGTTTTATTTTCTATTTCTATTAACTTCAACTTGCATTTCATCAGAAAAAACACACCATTTCAACCCATCTTTAAAGTAAACTTCATCATTTGTATCATCTGGAACTGAACTATCAACAATTTTTTCAAATAAATTGCCCTTGTAGATAGGTTTAAATCTCCATATTCCATTTTTGTCATAATCTACTCTTAATAAAGTTCCATCGCTAAATGCTATTGTCTCATCTGAGCAATCATACGCATTAAATTCTTTTTCTAACTCCCCACTTATTTCAATTAAATCATCACTTGCACCAGTAACTACGGTTCCACTTAATACTTCTATATTCATTTTTATTTCTTCACTTTAATCTACATATTTCGTATAAAATTAAATTTTTAAAAATCCTATTTCTTTTCCTTTTGTTTGTATCTTTTTCATACCTTCATCTGTATAGCCCCAATGGGGGCAATATAATCCACTGTAACCATTTCTACCATTTGAATGTTTGCCTGTTATTATCCATTCTTTAAAATCATGAACTAATCCCCATAATGCACCTCCATGACTAAAACCTCTATCTTTCCAAACACTTCTAAGATGTATTTTTTCTTGTGTATAATCATCTATATAAAATACCGTTGTTTTTCCTTCTATAAATTTAGCAACCTTATCTTTTGATTTACTGTAAAAAAATCTTCTGTCTATACTTTCTCTTTCTCTCTCGGACAATTTTGGGACTCTGGAAGGACATTGTCCTCGCTTTTAGGTACATGCCTTTGCTTCCTTTTCTTCTCTGCCCATTTTGTCTCAGCTCCAACCATATTTTCAAGTTGAGAAAGATATAATCCACCACTTTCTAATACTTGTACTAACCCTATTCCTTTGAAAAGTTCCATTGCTACCCTAACAGTATCTTTTTCTGTATTAGTTATCTCTGAAAGTTTTTTAATATCATATGGAATTAACATATTTCCTACATTTCTAATTAATATTCCATCAGTTCTTAATGACTTCAAACACAATTTCAGATAAAATAAGCAATATTCTTTTCTATTTTCTTGATCCTCAATCCATTGAATGGTATCATCATTAAAAAAATCTTCTTTAAGTTTTAACCAATAGTATTTTTTTGGTTCTGCCATAATTTTCACTTCCTTAGTTGAATAATTTCTTAAAATTTTGCATATAATAAAATAGGTTCATAATTAAATCCACTTATTTTTTCATTGTCAGCCCCTGATAAAAGGGGCTTATTTTATTTCTAATCCTGGTACTGCTACATAAGTTTTTATACCAGTTAATTCTTCAATCTCTTTCTGAAATCGGCTAGGATTACCATTATCGTGCGATATATGAATCAATGTTATATCTTTTGTTTTTCTTAAATTCCAAAACTTCAAAGTATCTTTTAAAGTTTCCAATGACATATGACTTTTAATAGTTCTAGCTCTCCACGGTGGTAATGTTGGTAACACATCTTCTGAATAATTACATTCGATTAATATATGATCTATATCCATGAATGTGTTTTTTAAATAATAAGTATCTGTAGCAAACAATACTTTTCCTAATTCTTTGTGATATATTAAAAATCCTAATGGTTCATTCACATCATGTTGAGTATTAAATGGAACTATTGTAAATTTACCTATACTTTGTGATTCTCCATGTCTTAAAATATTAACTCTGTAATCATCTATCCCTATTTCTTCCTTTGTGCCTTGAGATAAATAAATATCTATTCCTTTTCCCCTCATAGGCACAATTGATTTACAATGATCCTTATGTGAGTGAGTTATCAAACATCCTACAACTTTATCAATTTTATAATTTAATGCTTGAATTATTTTCTTTTCATGTATTCCACATTCCAGTATCAATATTTCTTTTTCAGTTTCTAGGAAGTAGCTGTTTCCTGTACTTCCTGTAGCTATAACTCTAATCATTAAAATGGTTCATCTCCCATTTCCATTTGTTTAGCTGCTCCATTATTAACTGACTATCTGTATTACCTATTTGATTTACTGATTCTGCATTGTCTATAAACACTGGAGCACTAACCCCATAGTGTTCACATAAAGTATTTAAGATTCTTAATTACTTGCAGTATTTGCATCACCAAATGGAACTCCATTTACAAGAGCTTCACATGTTTCTCTCAATCCACCATTTCCTTGATTTTCAAATAGCTTAAATGTTACTGCACCTTTGAATTTCTTATTGATACTATCTTCTAATAGTTCAACCTTTGTTCTTATAAACTCTTCACTAAGATATTGTTGACCTTCTAATTCAGCAATTTTAATTTGTAATTGCTTTTCCTCTTCATTAAGTTCTTCCATTCTCCTTTTTAAATCTTCATTAACATCCTTCTTACCTAAAGTGATGTTTATCTCTTCTAATTCATCTTGTAAGGCTTTCTTCTTGGTTTTAAGTTCTGTATTATCATTAGATATAAATTGGTCTATCTGAGCCTGTATTCCATCAATTTGAGTTTGTAACCCCTCTTCACCTTCAACCTTAATTACTTCTGCATGTAGAAATATTAAATTTTTCTTCTACATTAGTTTTAATTTCTTCAACCTTATCTGAATCATATTCTCTACAGCAATGAGGACAACTAGATTGTGTTTCATCAAATTCAAAGACTTTATCATTCTCAACATGAAATTCATTAAGTAAAGCTACTTTTTGAGCTGATTTCTTTTGTATGTCATTCTTAATGATTTCAATATCATCACTAACTCTATCTCGTTTATTTCCTAAACTTTGAATATTGAAAGCTACTTCTTGAACTTTACTTCTAACTTCATTAATCTTCTCTTGTACTTCAAATAATGGTTTAACTGATTCTGAATGTGCTTTATTCCTTTTCTCACTAAGTTCATTTTTAAGTTTGAATAATTCATCTTGCAATTTAAGTTTTTCTTCACTAGCTTTACTGCTATCTGCAATTTGTTCATCCAAAGAGTTTATAGATCCTTGTATAATTCTTTTTCTAATTTTAAGTGCTGCAACATCAATTATTTTTATATTGTTATTACATTCATCTATCCTCGCTGGAATAGATTTAACTTCTTCCATGTGAATCCTTTCCGAATAAGGTCCACATAAAAGCATCAAATATGGTTGATTTTCCTGTTCCATTTTCACCTTGGATAGTTGTTAAAGTTTCAAAATTTATTGTTAATTCTTTAATTCTTTTGAAGTTTTAAGTATTAATTTAATAAATTTAATTTTCAATTCTTTTACCCCCTATTTGCTTGAATAATTTTTATCGTATTCATAAGATGAACATTTCATTTCGTCTACTTCTTCTTTATTTTCCTCTGAATACCAGCTGAAATCTTTCATTTCAATTGTATCTGCTTTGCACATATCACTTTTATTATGTGTACAAGTCTTTGCATTACATCTAACTAACAACTTGCATTCCTCCCTCCATGTGATATAATGGAGTTGAATTTTTAGCTATGCTACTTTGAACGCTTTGGTCGGGGTTCTTGGTAGCTTTTTTAGGTCTTCCAGAATTAAAACATCTTGTTTTAGATTTTGGTTTTAGTTCTCTTTCAATTTTTTGTTGTTGTC
>NZ_JAJFUC010000049.1 GCF_021372645.1 Clostridium sp.
TTAAAGAGTGGCTTATGATTGAGGAAGGCATGTCCTATGATAGATATTTTAATTTTAAAATTAAAGTTGTAGAGCCAGCTTTAAAGGAAATAAATCAAAAGCTGAATATGAAAGTTTCATATAAAGAAAATAAGAATGGAAGATCTGTAAAGAGTCTGACTTTTATTGTGGAAGACCTGGAGCCTAGAATATATGATTTCAATAAAAATAAGGTTATTAAAGATCAAATTTCAATTGATGAATTGGCTTTAGATTTAAGTAAAAATAGCAGTGATGAAACATTATTAACAAAAGTAGAAGAATCAGTAGATAATATTCACGAATCACTAAAAATATTAAAAATTAGTATAGCAGCGTCAACTATACATAGACTTGAACTAAAGTATGGTAAAGAGTTGCTTTATAATGGGGTTTCTATAATGTGTAATAAGTCAAGACACGGAAAGATAACAGCTCCAGTTAAGTATCTAACAGGAATACTTGAAAATTTAAATAATAAGTCTTCAGAAATTGAATTAGATAATTCTAAAAAGCTAAGATTTAATAATTTTGAGCCAAGAGAATATGATTATTATGATTTAGAGAGAAGATTACTTGGATGGGATAAGTGATGTAACAATATAAAATGGTGACTGTCACCATACTATAAATATGGAATTTTATTTTAATATGATTTTGTAGAAGTAAGTTTTGTTTATGGAATAACTTAACAGTGGTGATACTGGTATATTTAATTTAATACTGCACACAATAATATCTGAAAGAGGTGATTGTCATGGGAAACGATTTTGAAGATGATTATTGGGGATTACTCCGAAAATAACTTTTAAATCCCCATTAAGTACACTTATTTCAAAATGAAGCCAGGGTTTAAGAATAAGCCCTGGTTTTATTTTTGTGTATTGGTGGTGTCGCCAACATTTCCGATAAAACCTACGCTAAGACATAAAATGGGAAGTGGCCCATTTTTACATGAATGGTTATTATACCTCAAAAGAATCCCTACAGCTATAAACATTTATTTATGGCCATTAGGATTTTTTTATTTTCTAACTTATCAAGCAATCTTATCATCACTTTTAGAATTAATATTCTTATCTACAACATGGCTTAAATCAATTATAGCCTTTGAAAGAGAATTAATCTTAATTTCAAAGCGAATAAGAAGATAAGTAGCAATAGCTATTTGGAAGCTAGCAAAGAGTTAGTGATATAAATATTTAATATTAATATATAACTACAATATTTTAGTTTAAAATGTTATATTGATATATTATTAAAATACTACATAGTAATATTATTAATAATATTAAATAATGAGGTGAAATATAAATGTGTAATATTATATATATAATTAATGTTAAAGGTAGAGTAGGAAAGACTACAACTGCAATTAATTTAACTGGACCGTTTGCAGAACAAGAACATAAAGTATTATTAAAATGGTGACGGTCACCATACTGAGGGAACTTGTGACTGAAATTGCTTTAAGATTTGAAATTTTTAAAACGCGAATAATTTATATTTTAATTTCAAACAATAACTATAAAAGATAATTGGGGTTTTAAGGAGATATTTACTTATGAAAAAAATATTAACTTTAATTGCTATTTTAGGTCTTATTGGAATACTGATTGGATGCAATACAGGCAGTAGTAAAATTATAACAACAAATGCTTCACTGGAGAAGAATAGATTACAAACAATAAAGGAAAAAGGAGTATTAACTTTTGCTTCAGCAAATGATCCACCTTTTGTATATATAAATCCTAAAACAAATCAGCTGGATGGAGTTGATGCTGATATCATAACTGAAATTGCAAAGCGACTTGGAATTAATAAAGTTGAAAGAAAGGAAATACCATTTTCAGATCTATTAGATAAACTAAATACTGATGACAGTATAGATCTGGCAGCCAATGGGATATTTATAACTCCTGATCGTGAAGCTATAGTATCATTCACTCAACCATTATATATAGGATCAGAAGTTGTAATTGTTCCAAAAGCTTCAAAAATTAATTTTAAGAGTGATTTGAAAAATGCAGTAGTTGGAACTGAAAAAGGCACGAAATTTGTAGATTTAGTACAAGATTGGAAGAAAAATAACTTAATAAAAGATGTATTAAGTTTTAATAATACCCTTGAATTGTTGAATGCTATAAATAATGGGAAAGTTGATGCCGGTGTATCTGATTATGCAATTGTAAACTATACTTTAAAAAACGAAAAACTCTTTTTAAAGACATTAACAGATTACACTCCTGAACTACATGTACCTACAGGAATAGCAGTCAAAAAAAAAGATACTACCTTATTAAATACATTAAATAAAATAATTGATGAAATGAAAGCAGATGGTACGTTGTATGCTATTCTTGTAGAGAATGGAATAGATAAAAAGAATATGATTAGAAACTAATGACACAAGTATAAACTTAACATATGTTCATATCAACTTTAATTTTGATGTGTCATTATGATTAGTACGTCAAATGTAGAAATTATGTATTACTTTAAAAGTAATAGAGTTATTAAAAAGGCACTATAAAAGTGCCTTTTAAGAGAAAACTAAATTAATATTATTCAAGTACTTTTTAATAAATGGTTAATTCACCATCTCCAACTACTACTATCGTATAGTCAGATTGAAGGGGTTTCAAATTATATGTTTTAGATTGTGGTCTCAAGCGTATAGCCTGAATAACATTTGGTTTAGAGTCAAAAACAATCAGATAAATACGTTCATTAAAAGAATTGTTTTGAACAATATACTTAGTATTTGGAGATAAATTTAAATCAGTTATTGTATAAATACCTTGCTTAACAGCTTGAGTTGAGGCTATGGAAGGTATGATGTTAATATTAAATGATAAACAAGAGAAAAATAAAAATGCAAAAATAAATTTTTTCATATATATGTACCAACCTTTCATTTCATCAAACAATAAATAAATTAGTAAATAGTGTATTTTAAGATATAATGATGTCGGCCTTACCAATTATAACTATTACATATCCAGGTAGTAAAGTCTCTAAATTATAGTTTTGTGATTTAGGTTCTATTTGTATTATTTGTTGAACAATTTGATTAGAATCGAAAATTATCAAGAAAGCGTATTCATTAGTAGAAGTGTTTTGTATGGTATGAACAGTATTTGGGTCTAAATTTAATTGTTTATCTGTATAAATTCCTTGTTTATAAGATTTGGGTTGAGCTATTGAAGATACTATTAGAATGTTAAATGATATAAATAAAACAACAGAAAATATAACAACGCACTTCTTCATTTACCTAATTACCTCCAGTAATTATAATATTCTTAGGTTAGATATCATAATTGTTATTATGTGAAAATAAAAAAAATATATTCGAAAAATAAATAATAAACAAGTGATACTGGCGAAGAAAATTAGGATTATTCCAAGCATAGAGCAGGAACAAAAATTATGGCAATCAGTTGGTACTGCAAGAGTTATATATAATTGGACACTTGCAAGTCAAGAAGAAAATTACAAAAATGGGGGAAAGTTTATATCCTATGGTGATTTAAGAAAAGAATTAATTATCTTAAAGAAAACAGAAGAGTATAAATCGCTTAATTAAGTATCTAATAATGTAGCGAAACAGGCTATAAAAGACGCTTGTGAAGCTTAGAAGAAGTTCTCTAAAGCATTAGCAGATAAGCCAAGATTTAAAAGCAGAAGAAAGTCTAAACTATCATTTTATAACGATAATATAAAACTAAAAGTAAAATTCAATATGGAATTCAATATGGTTTTAATTGAAAAAGTAGGTTGGATAAAAACAGCAGAACAAATACCTATGAATGCTAAGTATACTAACCCACGGATAAGTTTTGACGGTAAGTATTGTTATAGTGTGACTTGTTGCTAGACAAAGATAAGCGAAGGTTTATTACAAAACTAGCCTAATTAGCTGATTAAATTCAGAAATTAGAACTATTATTATGATAGGTAGAATGATAGGGTAACGCCTTGAAATGCCTTCCCAAAG
>NZ_JAJFUC010000091.1 GCF_021372645.1 Clostridium sp.
TATGGAATAACTTAACAGTAGTAATACTAGTATATTTAATTTAATACTGCACACAATAATACCTGAAAGAGGTGATTGTCATGGGAAACGATTTTGAAGATGATTATTGGGGATTACTCCAAAAATAACTTTTAAATCCCCATTAAGTACACTTATTTCAAAATGAAGCCAGGGTTTAAGAATAAACCCTGGTTTTATTTTTTGTAAAATGGTGACAGTCACCATACTGATATGAATATTTGGTAAAGCATACTTTTGATTATTAGGTAATGAATAAATAATATTAACTTCTGTTGTTATTCTGAAAGTGTACAAGCTATAAGGTTCATGGCGTGTACACTTTTTAATGTTTCTCAAGTTGGACAGGCTCTCCAGTTTATACATTTTTTACAATAAAGGGATTCTCAATATTTTCGACAAAACCCATGCCAATAAATAGCAATTTACAGTACATAATGGTATAATTCACTTATAAGTTGTTACGGAATTGTAAATTATTGTGAGCTATATATAGTACATATTTTATATTTGTTTTACCTACATTGCCAATATTTATTTCTATATTCAGAAGGTGAACAATTCATATATTTTTTAAATACTTTTCCAAAGTAACTTATACCATTAAAACCTACATCAAGAGCAATGTTAGAAATAGAATCCTTACTTTTCAAAAGTAGTTCTGCTGCTTTTGAAACTCTATATTCCAATAAATATTCAAAAGGGGTCACTTTTAAAATCCTTTTAAAACTTCGGCAGCATTCGCTTTTGCTGATATTTGCTGCCATTGCAATATTATTTAGATGAATATTATCTGTATAATGTTTTTGTATATATTGCATTGCTAGTTTTATACGTTCATTATCATTTGATATTGCAGGCATAGTGTTTTTAATTTCTTCCTTAATTTCTCTAATTAAGTTTAACCAAACAATGCTTAAGTAATTTCTGATTTCTAATTCATATCCATACGACTTTTCATGTGATAAAGTGAAAATTTCTTTTAGATAAACTAATATGCTTTTTTGCCACGGAACATTAGGTTTTAAAGAGATAAATTTAAACTTACTACTTCTAATAATTGGATTTAAGTATTTCTTTTCAATAAGCGACTGTTCAGTACCTCCAATTAAAGTTGAATCGAAATCAATAGAAAACATTATACAATTACTATTGTTATATGGCTTAATTTGATGAAGTACGTTTGAATTGACCATAATTCCTTCACCTGGGGATAAAATAATTTTTTCATCTTCAATAAAAAAAACTACTTTATCATAAAGTGAATACGAAAATTGCAATTCTTTATGCCAATGCCATCTTATATACCCTTCTTCAAACAGATTAAATTTGTCAGTATAAATTGCCAGTGGAAAATCATAGGAACCATGTTTTATTGTCTCCTGCAGATTATCATTTACTTCTATTCTTGTTGCTTGCATTCTTATCATCTCGCTAATATAGTTTTAGTTTTTGATAATATATTAATTGTTTAATGTCTAAAATAATAATAAAATTATTACATATTTATTTGAATAAATCAATATAATTGCAATTAGCTACAATATTATATTAGTAAATTAGTATACAAAAATTTATTCAGAATAATTACAAAAGAAGGAGTGAAAATATAGTGAACTTTCAGCCACGAATAAAAGGAATAATACTCGTAATCATAGGAGCCATGTTATGGGGAATATCAGGTACTGTTGCTCAATACTTATTTCAGGAAAAGGGATTTAGTCCAGAGTGGCTTGTTGTAATACGTCTATTAGTATCAGGGGTAATCTTATTATTATATGTTTTTATGAAAGGTGAACAAAATATATGGAAGGTCTGGAGAACTAAACATGATGTTTTGAGTCTTATATTTTTTAGTATTTTAGGTATGTTAGGTGTGCAGTATACATATTTTGCGGCTATTAAATATGGAAATGCAGCAACAGCAACAATACTTCAATATTCATCACCAATAATAATTACTTGTTATTTAGGCATTCGTACTAAAAAAATTCCCGATTTGCAAGAAATTATTGCTATTGGATTGGCGATGTTAGGCACATTTTTTATCATCACGAAAGGTAATATTCATAGTATATCTATTTCTAAGTTAGCATTATTTTGGGGAATTGCTTCAGCATTTGCAGCAGCCTTTTATACTGTACAACCTCGTTCACTTCTTACAAAATGGGGTTCTGTACTAGTAGTGGGATGGGGAATGCTACTAGGAGGAATAGCATTCAGCTTCATTCAGCAGCCATGGAATTGCACTGGTAAATGGTCTATTACTTCAATATTAGCTATTATATTTGTAGTATTATTTGGAACTCTAATTGCTTTTACTTGTTTTCTAGAAAGTTTAAAATATATAAAACCAACAGAGTCAAGTGTATTATCATCAGCTGAACCTTTGTCAGCGGCTTTATTATCTGTATTATGGTTACATGAGGAGCTTGGAATAGCACAATGGCTAGGAACAGCGTGTATTATAATTACAATTATAATTTTATCTCGTATAAAATTATCAAATTAGCTGAGGAAATATAGTTATTAGTTCATGATATTCTTAAATGGTGACAGTCAGCATACTGAGGGAACTTGTGACTGAAGTTGTTCAAAGAAGATAGAATTTCGCATTGAATAGTAAGAAAAGATTGTTTCAATTGAACATACAAAAACTTCAGGAGCGTTTTGTGAAGGAATTGCTATATGTTCAATTTCTCCAATTCTTCTTTTAAATTAAAATTACTATTTTCTATATCTTCATTTTTTTTATCATAGCTTTTCTCTAACTCTATGAGTTTATTTTTCAGCACAGTTTTAAAATACTTATAAGAGTTTGTTTTTATTATATCCACATTATCTTTTTCCATGGTCATAGCTTCGGATTCTACATATGCCATATATAATTTGCCTTCTGTAAAGTTGATACCCTTAAAATCCATATTAAGTAGTCTTAAACTTGATTTGTTTAAAATAGTTTCTTTTGGATATAAATTCTCATTATGGGGTCCCGCCAACATTTCCGACAGAACCCACTCTAAGACATAAAATGGAAAAGTATCTTATAATTCATTCACTTCAAGAAATAGTAATCTATATTATATAATGGTATAATTTACTTATAAAGTGTTGCGGAATAGTAAATTATTGCGAAGAAAACCCATAAGAGATATATTTGATAAGTAGGAGGAAAGTAGCAAATGAATAATATTCGTAAGAAAGTAATTGATGCCATGGAAAGTATGAATATTCAATATGATATTATTGAACATCCAGCAGTGTATACCATAGATGAAATGGATAAATTAAATATTGACAGTAATAATGAAGTAGTTAAAAACTTATTTGTTCGAGATGATAAAAAGAAAAGATATTTTTTAATAGTTCTTCAAAAAAATAAGCAAGTGAATTTGAAAGAAATTAGAAATGAACTAAATTGTAGACCGTTAAGTTTTGCGTCAGAAGAAGACTTGAAAAAATATATGGAATTAAGCAAAGGCTCTGTAACTCCATTTGGAATTTTAAATGATACTGATTGTAGGGTAGATGTGGTTTTTGATAAAGATATTTTATTATTTGAACGTATTGGAGTTCATCCAAATGATAATACAGCGACTGTTTGGATTTGTCCGAAAGATTTAGAATTTATAATAAAAAATCATGGAAATAGTATTAGATATCTAAATATTTAAAATTCTAAATAATTAACTATTAAAGTTAATCAAAATATGAAAGCAATATTAAGTACATAATATTCTTATATTGTTCATCAACAAGAGTTTAAGCTCTTGTTTTTATTTTTCGCAAAAGTACCATAAACGGTCGTTTTAGGAACTAAAAGAGTTAGTTACTTTTTTAGTTCCTATTTTCTTTATTTGTAGAACCAAAACTCTTACCAAAAACAAAGTTTCAAAATTGACCCTAGCATAACGTTTTTGGTAGTATCTAAGTGAGGTGATAATGTGAAAATAGGCTATGCTAGGGTAAGTACTGAAGAACAAAACTTAGATAGGCAAATAGATATCCTGAAACAGATAGGTTGCGATAGAATCTATGAAGAAAAGGTATCTGGTATAAAAAAGGAGCGTCCTGAACTTAATAAGATGTTAGATCAAATTCGTACTGGTGATGTAATAATAATATCAGACCTTACAAGATTAAGTAGAAGTGTTAAAGACCTTTTTAGTATTGTAGAACAGATTGAAGGAAAAGGTGCAAATATTAAATCACTTAAGGAATCTTGGGTTGATACTACAACAGCACAAGGAAAGCTGATGTTTACTATCTTTGCAGGTATTAGTCAGTTCGAGAGAGATCTTATATCTCAAAGAACAATAGAAGGGCTTAATGCAGCACGTGCAAGAGGGAAAAAAGGCGGACGTCCAAAGGTAAATGATAAAGATATTAAGCTAGCAATTAAGATGTATACTAGCAAGAGCTACAGCATTTCTGAAATTATGAAAGCAACTGGTGTCAGCAAAACTACTCTTTATCGATATATTAATAATAATAAATAGTTCTAGTAATTAAACTAAGGAGTTGATATATAGTGGCCACAGCAGAAATTTTACTTACAGAAGATCAAAGACTTGAATTTACTCAAATACCACAGAACATTAGTGAATATGAAATTGCAAAATACTATACTTTTTCGACCTATGATATTGATATTATTAACAAACATAGGAGAGATTATAATCGTCTTGGATTTGCTGTTCAATTAGCATTACTACGTAATCCAGGTTGGTCTTTAATTAGCATAAATAATATTCCCGAAAGTGTTTTAGATTACATTTCAGAGCAAATAAAAGTTAGCCCAAAAGAACTTGAGTTATATGCTCAAAGGGAGAATACAAGGCTGGAACATCTACAGGAGATTAGAGAACTATATGGATTTAAAAACTATACTGACCAACATACTCAATGTTTAATACAAACATTACTCCCTTATGCTATTGAAAATGATAATGTTATAAATCTCATAAAATTATCAATAAATGAGATTAGAAGACAAAAAGTAATACTACCAGGTATTACTACCATTGAAAAAGTTGTAAGTGAAGTAATAGCAAAGGCTGATGAAGAATTTATTGAAATTGTAAATAATAGTATTACAAATGAGCAAAAGTATAAATTAGATATGCTTATAAATGCTCAAACTGAGGAGACAAAGACAAAACTTGGCTGGTTGAAAGAAGATCAAGGACATTCATCACCAAAAGCATTTGCACAAGTAATAGAAAGACTAGAATTAATAAGAAGTTTACAGCTTGAGTTAAATATTGCAGGGTTGCATCCCAATAGAATTCGTCAGTTATCTAGGCTAGGATCTAAATACGAGCCGTTTTCATTAAGAAGATTTGAAGAAAAAAAGAGATATTCAATATTAGCTTTATATTTATATGAATTAAGCCAAAACCTTATAGATAAAGCCATTGAAATACACGATAGACAGATAAATATTTTATTATCTAAAGGACGTAAGAAACAAGAGGAATTACAGAAACAGAATGGTAAGTCATTGAATGAAAAGATTGTTGAATATATAGACATTGGAGCTGCTTTGATAAAGGCAAGGGATGAGAATTTAGATCCATTTAAAACACTAGAATCTGTAATGCCATGGAGTAAGCTTGTAGAGTCTGTTGATGAAGCAAAAAAATTAGCAAGACCTGTAAGTTATGATTATCTTGATTTGTTGGACAGTAGATATAGTCAGCTTCGTAGATATACACCTATTTTAGTTAAGCATCTAAAGTTTAATTCAACTAATAATGCTTCAAAACCATTAATTGAAGCTATAAATGTATTAAATAATATGAATGAGAATGGAAATCGAAAAGTTCCGGAAGATGCTCCAACGGATTTTATATCCAATCGTTGGAATAAATGTTTATATGAAAAAGATGGTTCACTAAACCGCCACTATTATGAAATAGCAACACTTAGTGAACTTAAAAATAGAATACGTTCTGGAGATGTTTCTGTTGAAGGAAGCAAGAATTTCAAAGACTTTGAAGAATATCTTATACCACATGATGAATGGAACACTGTTAAAAAAACAGGTACAAGGCTTGCAGTAAATCTAGATGTGAGCGAATACCTACAAGAAAGAATTGAATCTTTGAACAGTAGATTAAAGTGGTTCTCCAAAAATATTGATAAGTTAGACGGTGTAACGATTGAAAATTCTAAGATACATATTGATAAATTAGAAAAGGATACTCCTCCAGAAGCTGTTCTTTTAAGCCAAAAGTTATATAAAATGATGCCTAGAATTAAACTTCCTGATTTGCTTTTGGAAGTATCAAAGTGGACAGACTTTGATAGAAATTTTATTCATGCTTCAAGTGGGCATATTGCTAAAGGTGAAGAAAAAACCATATTAATGGCAGCTCTTATGGCTATGGGAACTAATATAGGGTTGTCAAAAATGGCTGATTCAACTCCAGGTATATCTTATAGGCAAATGGCTAATGCAGCACAATGGAGATTATATGATGATGCTATGAAAAAAGCTCAATCTACACTTGTTAATTATCATAATAAATTATTTTTATCAGCTTTTTGGGGTGATGGAAGCACTTCATCCAGTGATGGTATGCGTGTTCAGGTTGGAGTATCTTCTTTACATGCTGATGCTAATCCTCATTATGGTACTGGTAAAGGCACCACAATGTATAGATTTGTGAGTGATCAATTCTCAACGTTCTATACTAAAGTAATAAATACTAATGCTAGAGATGCAGTGCATGTAATTGATGGACTTCTTTATCACGAAACAGATTTAAATATTGAGGAACATTATACAGATACAGCTGGTTACACTGATCAAGTATTTGGATTAAGTCATTTACTAGGATTTCGATTCGCACCTAGAATTAGGGATATATCGGAGATTAAACTATATTGTGCTGGAAAAGCTAGTGAGTATCCTAAAATTGAGAGCATTTTGAACGGGCAGATAAAAATTAAAACAATTGAGGAAAACTTTGACGATGTGTTAAGAATGTCACACTCGATAAGAGAAGGAAATGTAACAGGCTCTCTTATAATGGGTAAAATAGGTTCCTATTCAAGGCAAAATGCTTTAGCCACTGCATTACGAGAAATGGGAAGAATTGAAAAAACTATTTTCATATTAGATTACATAACTAATGAATCACTTAGAAGGCGTATTCAGAGAGGACTTAATAAAGGAGAAGCTATGAATGGATTTGCTAGAGCTATATTCTTTGGTAAACGTGGAGAATTTAGAGAAAGAGAGTTACAAGATCAGCTTCAAAGAGCAAGTGCTCTTAATATTCTAATTAACGCTATCAGCATTTGGAATACAACTTATTTACAAAAGGCTATAGATCATTTAAAACAGAATGATGCCGTTGATGAAAGTTTACTTAAACATATATCACCATTAGGATGGGAACATATCAATTTACTTGGCGAATATAATTTTGATGTCAAAAATATTCTTGAATCGGATGAACTTAGACCATTAAATATTAATAATCCATAAAATGGCTTAGAGTGGGTAAAAAGTAAACTTTTTATCCATTTTATGTCTTAACGTGGGTTTTGTCGGAAATGTTGGCGCTACCCCATTAAGTACACTTATTTCAAAATGAAGCCAGGGTTTAAGAATAAACCCTGGTTTTATTTTTTGTAAAATAGTGACAGTCACCATACTGAGGGAACTTGTGACTGAAGTTGCTAACTCTTAGAACTCCTGTATGTATGAACCTCAGACTTGTGACTCACTTATTAAAGATAACTTATATGTGGTAAAGATAACTTACATTTGATATTTTAAAATTTAAGTATAACTGTTTGATAGTAAAACTTGATTAAGAAATGACAACAACTCCTTGTTGTTTTAATTGTTTTATAACAATTGTTTTAATTGTTTTAGGCATACTTCAAAGCTTTGATTTTACTATGGTTGGGAGTACAAAGTATAACTTTTTGATAGTGAAAGATAACCTTTTGATAGTAAAACTTGATTTAAGTATAACTTTTTGATAGTGAAGTATAACCATTTGATAGTAAAAATTGATTAAAGATAACCTTTTGATAGTGAAGTAATACAGCGTATATAAAGCCAGTAGTATCAATGGTTTATGAAAGTAGAGCTAAAATATTAAAGCCTATTGATAGCTAAATTTAAATAAGTTATATTTATTTCATGGGGTGAGATAAATGATTACTGATTTACAAAATATAAATAATAATTGGATATATCAAAGCAATAAACTAATTGAAGCATCTTATACATTAACGGTAATTGAGCAGAAGATAATTAGGTTATTAGCAAGTATGATAAAAAAAGATGATGATGATTTTAAAGAGTATGAATTTAAAACTAAAGATTTAATAAAAATATTAAATACAAGTGATAGCAGATTTTACAGAGATATCGATAATATTACAGATTTGATTATGCAAAGAATTATAAAAATAAAAGATGTAAATACTGGAGAGTTTGAGAAATATCATTGGATAGATGTATGCAAATATAAAAATGGTATTCTAAAATTAAAGATAAATAGAGAGTTAAAGCCATTTTATTTAAGCCTAGATTGGTATACAAAATACCAACTGAAAAATATAATGCAATTTAAGAGTACATATTCATTTAGATTATACGAACTCTTAAAACAATATGAGAAAATAAGCAATAGATTAATTACTATTGATAATTTAAGAGCTGTATTAGATATTGATAAAACTCAATATCCAAAGTATGCAAATTTAAAGCAAAAGGTTATTAATGTAGCAGTCAAAGAGGTAAATCTAAAGACTGATATTGATTTTACATTAGAAGAGATAAAAACAGGGAGAAAAGTAACAAGTATTAAATTTAATATAAAAAAGAAGAAAAATGTTCAAAATGAAATATCAACGATTAAAGAAGATTCAAAGAAAGATATAAATATTAATAATATCAAACTTGTACAAGCTATAATTGAGAATATAAGCGATATTGATGCAAGTAAAATCTTTGATGTTGCCTGTGGAGATATTGAAAATATAAAAGAGAAGTATTCTATAATAAGCAAATTTAAAAATGTAAAAAATTTAACTGGTGCTATGATACAGGCAATAAGGGAAAATTGGACAACTAATACTATTAATAATAATAATTTCAATAATTTTGAGACTAGAACTTATGATTATGATGAATTAGAAAAGAAGTTGTTGGGATGGGAATAAGAAGTAGATAAGATTTTATTAATTTATCTTAGCTGCTATTTTTATTTTGTATTAATTAGAACTTTTACCTGGTAATTTCTGTACCTTCGAGGTCTTAGTGAGGAACTTGTGACTCATTTGTTATAAAGTCTAATCCACTCAATAAATAGTTATATAGATAACTAAATTTAGAAAAATACGCTAAGTTTTTAGTGTATTTTTTTGATATTTTGGGTACAATTTAAACAGAAATGACGAGGGCAATGATAGAAAAAGTAATGAATGTAGCAATTACTCCATGCTATGGAAATGTAAATAAAGAATCTAGGCATGGAAAGTTAATATTTTTAAGTGATGTTAGTATGGCAACTTACTCTATATACCTATATATACAATTAATACAAGATATACAAGCAACACAATATATGTTTAATTTATTTTTTTAGACTTAAATCGTTCGATAATTATGGCGTTTATAAGGTATTTATATAATTATTGCCTTATAGCTTTTTGCTTTACAGATAAAACATAGTATTTTAGCGTAGTTATATGGCATTATAAGGCATATAATGTAAATTGTCTTATAGGATTGTATTATTGTATATACATTCAATACAAGATATACAAATTTAAAATTTATATTATGATAAAGACAAAGCCGTCGCTTTTAGAGAGTTAGCTCTATTCTTAAATTGTGTATCAACCTAAGAAATATCTAAATTAAGGTACTTCTTTTTATATCCAAAATCAATTGATAGTTCCATAACTTAACAGTAGTAATACTAGTATATTTAATTCAATACTGTACACAATAATATTTGAAAGAGGTGATTGTCATGGGAAATGATTTTGAAGATGATTATTGGGGATTACTCCAAAAATAACTTTTAAATCCCCATTAAGTACACTTATTTCAAAATGAAGCCAGGGTTTAAGAATAAAC
>NZ_JAJFUC010000019.1 GCF_021372645.1 Clostridium sp.
GTCTTTTTTTAAAGGCTTATTAAAGTACGCCAATTTCTAGAGATTTTTTAGTTAAAGAAATATTATATATAAAAAACATCTCATATGTGCTAAAAAAGGAGCTCTCGCTAACGGATTTTAATCCGCTAATGCGACAGCCCCTTCTTTTTTTATATATAATAATTCAATTTGCAATGGAAATTGTAATATTATCATGAATTGTATGCTGTTATTCAAATTTTATAATTTTATGAAAAAAATAATTGTATATAAATTTCTAATAAAATAATATTAACGACAAATTAATAATTAAAGCAAAATGGAAGGATTAGCTTAACAAATTGATTATATGTGAACTTGAGATGATTTAAATGAAATTTAGAATAAAGAGAAAAATCTATTAAATTATTAGATATTAGAAAAATTTAGATTAAGTTGTCCTACGAAAACTTTATAAGAGAAACATCTTATGACATTTATCGTAAAATTAAGATGATATACTTATATTACATTATTTGGAAAAGAGGTGAGTTGTTGTGCAGTATGGATTAGATGTAAATAAGTATAAAGAAATAAATGGAGTGGCGAATGTAAAAAGAAAAATGTGGATGCAAACATCTATAGCAAAATTAGGAATAATTCTACTAGTAGGAATTTTACTTGGACGAGTAAATTTACTATTAAATCAATCGGATAGTAGTGGAATAGCTCCAGTTGGGATAGCTTATTTAATAGCTGTTGTTACAAAAGAAAATAGAAAGAATAGTTTAGTCGCAGCAATTGGAATTTGTATAGGATATTTAACAATTAATAATTTATTGACAGATGGACATGTATATTTAATAGCTGTGATTTTAATAACGATATACTATAGCTTTATAGAAACTACCCAAAAAAGAAAAAAACAAGTAGTAGCTTTTGCAATAATTTTATGTAGTTTCTTTATTTATGGCCTTGCAGTTAATAAATATGAATTAGGAATAGATATAACTTTATGCCTAATACAAACATTAATTGTTGCACCAATATACTATGTTATAAAATATGCATTAAATTCTTTGGAAGAGATTAATACTAATTATTTTTTTTCTTCGGAGGAAGTGGTTAGTATTGGAATATTTTTATGTTTATTAGTTGCGGGAATAGGTAATATTAATTTCAGTAATTATTCCATAAGAAATATATGTGCACTAACATTGGTTTTAGCAATCGCTTATGTGGGCGGAGCAACATATGGAGCTATGATTGGAGTTTCAATGGGAATAATGCTCGGAGTTGCATCTAACGATATGATGTACAGTGTAGCCTTTTTTGGAGTTGGAGGGTTTATAGTTGGAATTTTTAAAGATACAGGAAAAATATTTTCGATACTTTCAGGTATAATAATTTATTTTGCATTAGCGCTATATTCTAATGCAATAACATTAAAACTAGGAATTGAGGTTTTATCTAGTTCAATTTTATTTTTATGTATTCCAAAGCCTGTTTATAAAAGTATTGAAGTTGAAATAAATCCATATAGGAAGAAGGCATCATTGGGGGAAGTTCAATTAAATGCAATAAAGGATGAATTTACGTTCAAGCTAAAGGAACTCACAAGTGTCTTAACTACTGTGTCAAAATGTTTAGGAAGTGCTAATGATAATAAAAATTTATTGATTAAATCAAAAGGAAGTGCTTTGGTAGAAAATTTGGCAGATAGGAGTTGTTCAAGTTGTGAAAATAAGCCTTTGTGTTGGAAGAGGGATTTTAATCAAACCTTTAATTCTTTTCAACTGTTAATACAGAGCTATGAGGATGGAAACTTAACGATACCAACAGATCTAGAAAAGAAGTGTATTAAAAATTTTACTCTTTTGACGAATACAGAAGGAATTGTAGATAATTATAATTTAAATGAAGCAATAAAGGCGAGATTAACAGACGGGAAGAATATATTATCAGCTCATATATCTAATATATCAAGGACATTAGATAATCTTCTAAATGATTTTAAAAGAGAGGTTACTATAGATACTGATTTAGAGAGAGTAGTAAAACGTGTATTAAATAAAAATTCAATTAATTATAATGATATTTTTTGTTATATAGATAAAAATGGTAGAATAAAAATTAGAATAAGTTTGAATAACTGCGAAGGCACTAATTATTGTGAAAAAAAGATAGTGTCTCTATTAAGTAATTCAATAAGAATGAAATTATGTATTGGAGATGATGGATGCAATATTAATCCTAAAACAAATGAATGTATTGTTACAATAGAAGAAAAACCAAAGTACTATATGGTGTCATATGGAGCAAGAGAATCAAAAAGTGGAGAAGATCAAACTGGAGATAATTATAGCTTTGGAAGAACTGCTAATGGAAGTTATATGACAATATTGAGTGATGGGATGGGATCAGGACCTGAAGCTGGAGAGGAAAGTAAGGCAACTGTGGATTTGGTAGAGAAACTCATGGAGGCAGGATTTAATGAAGATATAACTGTAAATACAGTCAATTCTATAATGGGTATGAGATTTGCAGAAGATGAAAAGTATGCTACTCTAGATTTAAATAAAGTCGATTTATATAATGGTGATACAATCTTTGTAAAAATAGGAGCAGCATCTAGCTTTATTAAGAGAGGCCGTGAAGTGGAAGTTGTTAATTCTAAAAATTTACCTTTTGGACTTGTAGATGAAGTGGAAGTAGAAGTTATAAAAAAAGTATTGAAACCTGGAGATGTTTTAATTAATGTAAGTGATGGTGTTTTAGATATTGATAAATTAAATTCTGGAGAACCTACTTGGATAGAAGAGTATTTGGAAAATATTAGTGCAGATCCTAGAGAATTATCTGAAAAAATATTAGAAAAGGCAAAGAAATTGAGTAATGGGATTATTAAGGATGATATGACAGTGGTAGTTTCGAGAGTGTATTTAGATATTTAAGTATTATTAAAAGCTGTTTCAAAATTTTAATTTGCAGATTAAATTTGAGACAGCTATTTATAATTTGAATTTAAATAATTTAACAAGTGCTTATAGGGAGTAAGAGTGATATAGGTAATTTATGTTTAAAAGAAGAACATAATAATAATTTTTTTAATAATAATATTTACATTCAAAACATATATACGTAAAATATAGTGTACAGTATTATATTCTGAATAAATAGGAGTGTTTATTTTTGTGTAAAAAAGTACTATCTTATATTAAAGATAATAATTTAATTGAATCTGGAGACAAAATCTTAGTTGCTCTTTCTGGAGGACCAGACTCTGTATGCCTTTTGAATATTCTATTTGAATTAAGAGAAGAGCTAAATATAGATATAGCAGCTGCACATTTAAATCATCTTCTAAGGGGCGAAGATGCTTTTAAAGATGAAGAATATGTAATTAATATATGTAATAACATGGCAATAAAATGTTTTGTAAAACGTGTAGATGTAAATGATTATGCTAAGAAGTGTAAGTTATCTTCAGAAATGGCAGGTAGAGATGCTAGATATCACTTCTTTGATGAAATTGTAGAAAAAGAAGGATTTACTAAGGTTGCTACTGCGCATAATGCAAATGATCAAGCAGAAACAATTCTGTTTAGACTTATGAGAGGGACAGGTATTGAAGGTCTTGGAGGCATTAAAGCTTCTAGAGATAACAAGATAATAAGACCTATTTTATGTCTAAGTAGAGAAGAAGTTGAGAAATATATAGAATTAAAAAACTTAAATCCTAGAATTGATAAGACTAATTCTGAAAAGATTTATAATAGAAATAAAATAAGACTAGATATGCTACCATATATGAAAGAAAATTTTAATGAAGATATAATACAAACATTAAATAGAATGTCATTGTTACTACAAAAAGATAATGAATTTCTTGAAAATTTATCATTAAATTTTTATAATAAATATTGTATAGAGTATGATGATTATTTTATAATAAAAAAGGAAATATTTAAAGAAGAAGAACCTATAGTTAATAGGGTGCTAAGACATGCAGTAACTAGATACTCAAAATCAAATTATGATTTTGAAATGAAGCATATATATAAAATTTCATATTTAGCAAAAAAGAATTCAGGAAAATTGATAGATTTGCCTAATGGAATTTACGCTGAAAATATTTATGGTGATATATACATAAAAAATAAAATAAAAAAATACGATATAAATAATAAAAAAGAAAAAATAAGTTTAAGTAAAGATAATATAAATAAAAATACAATTGAATTTAATAAATTTAGTATTGAATTTTCAGTAATGGGTAATTATCAAAGTAATGATATAAGGTTAAATGAAGGAAATCTAATGCAATACTTTGATTTTGATAAAATAAATGATAATATTTCAATAAGAAACAGAAATGATGGAGATAAACTCATTCCTTTAGGTATGAGTGGTAGTAAAAAATTAAAAGATATTTTTATTGATATGAAAATACCTAAAGAAGAAAGAGATAATATTCCTATTTTATGTTTTGATGAAAAAGTTGCATGGATTATTGGAATTAGGACATCGGAAAATTATAAACTTACAAACGAAAGCAAAAATATATTAAAAGTAGTTGTTAAAAGAAAGGAATATTGATATGAAACAAGATGTACAAGAAATATTATTTTCAGAAGAGGTTTTAACTAAAAGGATTAAAGAACTTGCTAGTGAAATAAGTAAGGATTATAGAGGGAAGGATTTAGTTGTAGTTGGAATATTAAAGGGATCAGTAATATTTGCTGCGGAGTTAATAAAGAACATATCTATTCATTGTGAAATAGATTTTATGGCGGTATCAAGTTATGGAAATTCTACAGATACTTCTGGTGTTGTAAGGATTTTGAAGGATTTGGATAATAATATTGAAGGTAAGGACATTTTAGTAGTTGAAGATATTGTTGATACAGGAGTTACCTTAACATATTTGCTTAAGTATTTAAAGGCAAGAAAAGCTAATAGCATAGAAATAGTTGCATTGTTAAATAAACAAGCAAGAAGGACAGCTGATTTAGATGTAAAATACATTGGATTTGAAGTTCCTGATGGATTTATAGTTGGATATGGAATAGACTATGCTGAAAAATATAGAAACTTACCATTTATAGGAGTACTAAAGCCAGAAGTATATCAAAAATAGAAAGTGCAATTTTATTGTAATAAAAATATTCCTATGGTAAAATTTTAAATATGATGAGAGAGGGGGGCTTTGAATGAAAAAATATTCAAGTGCAGCTGTATGGATTGTATGTTCAGTTATGCTAGTTTTAGCAGCAGTTACTATGTGGCAAACAGGGAAAAATTCTAGTGATATAGCGTATAGTGCATTCATACAAAAGTGGAATGCAAATGAAATAGAAAGTGTCGTAATTAAAGAAGATAGCATGACAATAGAAGGTAAGACCACTGATAATAAGGCTTTTGTTGCTATTGTTCCGAGGGAACTTGTTAGTTCACTAATAGAAAGTCAACCGAAGCCAAATGTTCAGGTAGTCTTTGAGAAACCATCTAATAATGCAACTTGGATTGCAACATTGCTTCCAGTTATATTTATGGCAGTAATTATTTTTATATTTCTGTTTTTATTCACGCAGCAGTCTCAAAGTGGAAGCAGCGGAAGAGGTGTTATGAATTTCGGTAAAAGTAAAGCAAAAATGGTAACACCTGAAAGCCAAACTGTTACATTTAATGATGTAGCAGGTGCAGATGAGGAGAAGGGCGAGCTTGAAGAAATAGTTGATTTTTTAAAGCTACCAGCAAGATATTTACAAATGGGTGCAAGAATACCTAAAGGCGTATTATTAGTTGGACCTCCTGGAACAGGAAAAACTTTACTTGCAAAAGCAATAGCAGGAGAAGCTGGAGTTCCATTCTTCATTATATCTGGTTCAGATTTTGTTGAAATGTTTGTTGGGGTTGGTGCATCTAGAGTTAGAAGCTTATTTGAAGAAGCTAAGAAAAATTCACCTTGTATAATATTTATAGATGAAATTGATGCTGTTGGAAGACAAAGAGGTGCTGGATTAGGTGGCGGACATGATGAAAGAGAACAAACATTAAATCAACTTCTTGTTGAAATGGATGGATTTGGTGTTAATGAAGGTATCGTCATGATCGCAGCTACAAATAGACCAGACATATTAGATCCTGCATTATTAAGGCCAGGAAGATTCGATAGGCAAATAATTGTTGGAACACCGGATGTAAAGGGTAGAGAAGAAATTCTTAAAGTCCATACAAAAAAGAAACCTCTCCAAGGTGATGTAAAATTGGATGTGCTTGCTAAGAGAACTCCAGGATTTTCTGGTGCAGATTTAGAAAATTTAGCAAATGAGGCTGCTTTACTTGCAGTTAGAAGAGATAAGAAACAAATATCAATGTCTGAAATGGAAGAAGCAATAACTAAAGTAATTGCAGGTCCTGAAAAGAAGAGTAGGGTAATAACTGAGCATGATAGGAAACTAACAGCTTATCATGAAGCAGGTCATGCAGTTGTAATGAGATTACTTCCTAATTGTGATCCAGTGCATGAAATAAGTGTAATCCCAAGAGGAAGAGCTGGAGGATATACTATGCATCTTCCTAAAGAAGATACTTCTTATACATCTAAGTCTAAGCTAGAAGATGAAATGATTGGACTTTTAGGAGGAAGAGTAGCTGAAAAGCTAATTATGGGAGATATAAGTACTGGTGCTAAAAATGATATTGATAGAGCTAGTCATATAGCTAGAAGTATGGTTATGGATTATGGTATGAGTGATGAAATTGGAACTATATCTTACAATACTTCAGGTCATGATGAAGTTTTCCTTGGAAGAGACTTAGGTAAAGGAAGAGAATTTAGTGAGGAAATTGGTTCTAAAATAGATAAAGAAATCAAGAGATTCATAGATGAAGCTTATGGTAAGGCAAACAAACTATTAAAAGAAAACATAGATAAATTACACGCTGTTGCTCAGGCTTTAATCGAAAAAGAAAAGCTTGATGCACAAGAATTTGAAGATATTTTTGTGCATAATTAATCGCAAGAAGGCTATCTCAAAATAATTTTATTTTGAGATAGCCTTCTACTATATAAGTCAAGCAATTTTTCGCAAGATTAGTGAGAAAAAATCACAAAAGAAATTATTAAAGTTATTTAGAGACGGAAAAGTTGAAGACGGTTTGGAAATGATTGTTCAACTCATGGTTGAGAATAGTAAAGATGAAAAAGTACTTAAAAGCTTAAAGATTTATATAACTATCTGATTAGTAATAGAAATGGCTTGACTCCATATAAGCAAAGAAATATAGACTTGCCTATGTTGCCGGATGGCTTGGAATATAGGCAATTAAGAACCCTGGAACTGATGTACTTGCTCAAAGAATGAAAGGTAGGAAAATAATCAGAAAGTTATGTGGACTAAAAGACTCTGGAGAAATAAACTATACTTAATATTAAAGTAACAGACAGGAATACTATAGAACATAATGTAAAATAGTGGATAAAGAGAAGTATTTGCCAACTTTTACTTAACTCAAACAATTATTCGAAAGAACTTTTATTACATAAGCGGAAATGATATAATATACTATAAATATAGTATATTGATTTTTGGTTAATTTAGGAGGAATATTTAAATGAAAAGTGATATTCAAATTGCACAAGAAGCAAAAATGGAGCCAATAAAGAATGTGGCTCAAAAGTTAGGTCTTTGTGAAGATGATATTGAATACTATGGGAAATATAAATGTAAGATATCTTTAGATGTATATGATAAAGTTAAAGATAATGAAAATGGGAAATTAATTTTAGTAACAGCTATAAATCCAACTCCGGCTGGTGAAGGAAAGTCAACAGTTACTGTGGGATTGGGTCAGGCGCTAAATAAACTTGGCAAAAAAGCTGTAATAGCATTAAGGGAGCCATCCTTAGGACCTGTTTTTGGAATTAAAGGTGGAGCCGCAGGTGGTGGATATGCTCAAGTAGTTCCAATGGAAGATATTAATCTTCACTTTACTGGTGATATGCATGCTATTACATCTGCTAATAACTTATTATCAGCAGCAATAGATAATCATATACACCAAGGGAATATTTTGAAAATTGATTCTAGAAGAATAGTTTTTAAAAGAGTCATGGATATGAACGATAGAGCATTAAGACATATTGTTGTTGGAATGGGTGGAAAAGTTAATGGATTCGTTAGAGAAGATGGATTTAATATAACTGTTGCGTCTGAAATAATGGCTATATTATGTTTAGCAAGTGATTTAGAAGATTTAAAAGAAAGAATGAGCAATATTGTAGTTGCTTATAATTTAGATGGAAATCCTGTTTATGTTAAAGAATTAGAAGTTCAAGGCGCTATGGCTTTACTAATGAAGGATGCAATTAAACCTAATTTAGTTCAAACTTTAGAAAATACTCCGGCACTAATACATGGAGGACCGTTTGCTAATATTGCTCATGGATGTAATTCTATAATGGCAACTAAGCTTGCTTTGAAGCTTGGAGATTTTGTAGTTACAGAAGCGGGATTTGGTGCTGATTTAGGAGCAGAAAAGTTTTTCGATATTAAATGTAGATATGGAAATTTAAAGCCTGAATGTGTTGTTGTTGTTGCTACAATAAGAGCATTAAAGCATCATGGGGGAATAAATAAAACTGATTTAAATATCCCAAATGTTGAAGCCTTAACTAAGGGAATAGCTAACTTAGAAAAGCAAATTGAAAATATTAAGAAATTTAATGTCACACCTGTTGTTGCTATAAATAAATTTGTTACGGACAGTGATGAAGAAGTGCAATTTATAAAGGATTTCTGCAATAAGATGGGAGTTAAAGTGGCACTGTCAGATGTGTGGGCTAAAGGTGGAGAAGGCGGAGTTGAACTTGGGAATACTGTATTAGATATTTTAGATAATAATAATTCTGATTTTACACCAATCTATGATGAAAAGGCTACTATTGAAGAAAAGGTATTAACTATAGCTAAGAAAATTTATGGGGCTGACAAAGTTAATTATACTCCAGCAGCTAAAAAACAAATTGCTGAATTAGAAAAATTTAAATTAGATAAGTTACCTATATGTATGGCAAAGACACAATATTCTTTATCAGATAACCCAAGTCTTTTAGCTAGACCAGAAGGATTTGATATTACAGTTAAAGAAGTTAGAGTATCTAATGGCGCAGGATTTATAGTTGTTCAAACAGGAGATATAATGACTATGCCAGGACTTCCAAAGGTTCCAGCTGCAAATAAGATGGATGTATTAAAGGACGGAGAAATAATAGGATTGTTCTAAAGTCTGTGAACATAAAATATGCTCACAAAAATATGAATTACAAATAAACATAAGGATTAATTTAAAATCATATTTAAACACTTGACAAATCAGTTAAAATTGTTAAAATTATATTGTTATTTTAAGTAAATTTCTAAGATTAAGGCAGCTCTTTGGGCTGCTTTTAATTTAATTATATTAAGGTGGTGCTTTCTATGATTTTACTTGTTGATGCAGGTAATACAAATATTGTTTTGGGAGTACATAATGGAGAACGATATATAGCTAGTTGGCGTATTTCAAGTGAGGGAAATAAAACCTCAGATGAGTATGGTATACAAGTCATGCAATTATTTAACGGAAGTAATATTAGTACTAAAGATATTACTGGAGTTATAGTTTCTTCTGTCGTTCCCAACATAATGCATTCTTTGGAGAATATGTTGAAAAAATGTTTTTATCATGAACCTATAATAGTTGGACCAGGAATAAGAACAGGAATAAATATTAAGTATGATAATCCAAGAGAAGTTGGAGCAGATAGGATAGTAAATGTTGTTGCGGCGTATGAAATCTATAAGAGACCAGTAATAGTAATAGATTTTGGTACAGCTACGACTTTCTGTGCAGTAAGAGCCAATGGAGATTACCTTGGAGGATGCATATGCCCAGGAATAAGAATTGCAGCAGATGCTTTGTTTGAAAGAGCTGCGAAGCTTCCTAGGGTAGAATTAGAAGTACCTAAGAATATGATTTGCAAAAATACATTATCAAGCATGCAAGCAGGTATTTTATTTGGGTATATTGGGCAAGTTGAATATATAGTAAAAAAGATGAAGCAAGAAATGAAAGACTCTAAATGCAAGGAAGAACCTTTTGTAGTAGCAACAGGTGGATTAGCTAATTTAATTGCTAAGGAAACTGATATTATAGATAAGGTTGATTCTGATTTAACATTAGAAGGATTAAAAATATTATACGAGAAAAATAAAGATATTGAAAACTTCAAAAATTAAAAATTAAAAAAAGTTTGTGGATAGTATACAAAAAAATAAGGAGTACATTCTAAATGAAAATAGGAAATTTAACCTTTGAGAATAATATATTTTTAGCACCTATGGCAGGTGTGACAGATATATCTTTTAGGGGATTATGCAAAGAATTGGGATGTGGGTTAGTTTATACTGAAATGGTTAGTGCTAAAGCTTTATATTATGGAAGTGAGAATACACAAGCCCTACTTAGAATAGCAGATGAAGAAAGACCGGTAGCTGCTCAGATTTTTGGTAGAGAACCAGAGATAATGGCAAATATCTGTGAAGAGCATTTAAATAATAGAGATGATATTTGCATTATTGATATAAACATGGGTTGCCCAGCTCCTAAGATAGTTAAAAATGGAGAAGGTTCTGCTTTGATGAAAGAGCCTGAGCTTGCATATGAAATTGTAAAGGCTATAAAAAGGGTTTCTAAAAAGCCTGTTACTGTTAAATTCAGAAAAGGATTTGATGAGGACAATATTAATGCAGTAGAATTTGCTAAGGCAATGGAACAAGCAGGAGTTGATGCAATTGCTATCCATGGACGAACAAGAAAACAGATGTATCAAGGTACTGCAGATTGGAAAATAATAAAGAAAGTTAAAGATAGTGTTTCTGTTCCTATAATAGGTAATGGAGATGTATTTTCACCTAAAGATGCTCTGGAAATGAAAGAACTCACTAATTGTGATGGAATAATGATTGCAAGAGGCAGTCAAGGGAATCCATGGATATTTAAGCAAGTGATTAGTGCATTAAAAGGTGAACCTATTCAAGAAATTTCAAATATAGAAAAAGTTGAAATGTGCCTTAGGCATTATGAATTAGCAATTAAATATGATGGAGAATTCAAAGCGATTAGAGAGATGAGAAAACATGCATCATGGTATATTAAAGGACTTCCAAGATGCACAGATATTAGAAACCAAATTAATATGTTAGATGATAGTAAAAAAGTAATTGAGATTTTAACAAGATATAAAGAAGAATTATAAAATAAATTTTGAATAATTAAATTATAGTTAGACTAATTTAATGCTTTGGAGCATATTATTAATATTTAGAAAATTGAAGCATAATGGCAGAAGTTGGTTTAAGGCAGGATTTATTGACAGATGAAATATGCTGATTTATAATTAGTTAAATGATTTCAAGGTTAAAAGCTCATTTTAGACTATTTACAAAAAATAATTTAAATTACCCTGTTTAAGATGTGACATAATAACAGGGTTTATCTAAGTTGATTTGTGTAATGATTAATTTAAAATAAAAGCCAAAACATACTTATTAATTAAATAAATATAGAAGGTTTTAAAGGGGAGTAAAATATATGAGCCAAGCAAAACAATATTTAATGACTTATGAAGGTGTTAAAAAATTAGAAAATGAACTTGAATATTTAAAGACAGTAAAAAGAAAAGAAATAACTGAAAAGATAAAAGTTGCATTAGGATATGGGGATTTGAGTGAAAATTCGGAATATGATGAAGCTAAGAATGACCAAGCATTTACAGAAGGAAGAATACTTCAATTAGAAAATATGTTGAAAAATGCAGCTGTTGTTGATGAATCAGAGATTCCAAATGATATTGTTTCAGTTGGAGCAAAGGTTAAAGTTAAAGATTATGAATTTGATGAAGAAGTAGAATATTCAATAGTGGGATCAGCAGAAGCAGATCCTATGAATTATAAAATATCAAATGAGTCACCAGTTGGAAGTGCTTTAGTTGGTAAAAAAGTAGGTGACATAGTAGAAGTAATAATTCCAGATGGAGTAAACAAATTTGAAATACTAGGAATAAGTAGAAGTTAATTGGAGGTACAACATGTCAACAGAAGAAATGAGTATGCAGGAGTTAGAGTCTCAATATAATGAACAAGAAGGTTTAAGAAGAGATAAACTAGCAGAGCTACAAAATATCGGAAAAGATCCTTTTGATGTTTATAAAGTGAATAGAAGTCATACATCAGAAGAGGTTAAGGCAAACTATGATGCATTAGAAGGGAAAGAAGTAGCAGTTGCAGGAAGACTTATGTCTAAAAGAGGCCAAGGTAAGGTTGTATTCTCAGATATACATGATAAAGATGGGAAGATACAATTATTTTTAAAGATTGATAAAGTTGGTGAAGAAAATTTAAAGATGTACAAGACACTCGATATAGGTGATTGGGTTGCAGCAACAGGTGAAGTGTTTACAACAAAAACAGGTGAAGTATCTGTAAATGTAAATACTTTTGAATTAATTTGTAAATCTTTAAAACCGCTTCCGGAAAAATGGCATGGACTAAAGGATCCTGATTTAAGATATAGACAAAGGGAAATTGATATAATTACAAATGCAGAAGTAAAAGATACTTTTATTAAGAGAAGTAAAATTATTTCAGTAATGAGAGAATTCTTAGATACTAAGGGCTTTATAGAAGTAGAAACTCCAATACTTGGAGCTATAGCAGGTGGAGCTGCAGCTAAACCATTTACTACTCATCACAATACTTTAGATATGGATATGTATTTGAGAATTGCACCAGAGTTGTATCTTAAGAGGTTAATAGTTGCTGGATTTGAAAAAGTATATGAAGTAGGAAGAAATTTCAGAAATGAAGGAATGTCAGTTAGACATAATCCAGAATTTACATCTATTGAATTATATGAATCATATTCTGATTATAACGATATGATGGAAATCACAGAAAATATGGTTGCATATATTTGTGGAAAGGTAAATGGAACTACTAAGGTTAATTATCAAGGTACTGAAATAGACTTTATGCCACCATGGAGAAGAATAACTATGGTTGATGCTGTAAAGGAATATGCAGGAGTAGACTTTAATGAAATTAAATCTGCTGAAGAAGCTCAAACTATAGCTAAAGAAAAGCACTTAGAATTTGCAAAGCCTTTAGATAAAGTAACAAAGGGCGATGTATTGAATGCTTTATATGAAGAGTTTGGTGAAGCAAATATGATTCAACCTACATTTGTAATGGATTATCCAGTTGAAATTTCACCTCTTACAAAGAAGAAGAGAGGGAATCCAGAATTCACTGAAAGATTTGAAGGATTTGTATTTGGTAGAGAACTTTGTAATGCATACTCAGAATTAAATGATCCAATAGTTCAAAGACAAAGATTTGAGCAACAAGCTAATGAAAGAGAACTTGGTGATGATGAAGCATATATGCTAGATGAACAATTCATGAGTGCTCTCGAAACAGGTATGCCACCAACAGGTGGAATGGGAATGGGTATAGATAGACTTATAATGTTTTTAACTAATTCAGCATCAATTAGAGATGTTATATTATTCCCAACAATGAGACTACAGAAATAAGATAAGCTTTTATGAGTATATAATATTTTGAAAGCTTGAGGTGTAATATTATTTAATTATTTAAATAATATGGTAATAAAGAGGATTCATATATGTTTGTGTAAAACAATATATATGAATCCTTTTGATGTTTAGATAATTAGAACATAGAAGTTTGAATTAATAGAATTTATGGTTGAAAATGTTTACTTGTTTGAAATTGCTAAAAGTGCACGGAAAATTCAGGCGAACAAATTTCTTTTAGACATAGATATTAAAAAAATAGCAAAAATATATTAAAAAAATAGCAAAAATGTGTTGCATAATTTCAAGAAGCTGATATAATAGATTAAGTAATGACGTTCCGCGATAGCTCAATGGTGGAGCACTCGGCTGTTAACCGATAGGCTGGAGGTTCGAGTCCTCTTCGCGGAGCCATTTTTTTATACTTTTTTAATATAACTGAGATTATAGGTTGTAGCATATAAAGATTATATATTTGCTATAGCTTTTTTATTTTATATTTATTATTGAAGATCTGTATATTATATCTACAGGTTTAAAGTGGACATAATTCAAAGAAGTTTTTTGAAAATAAAATTAAAAGAAAACCAATTTAATTAAAAATTGATATTATTTTATGTTTTATATAAAAAATGTGTTGCATAATTTCAAAAAGCTGATATAATAGATTAAGTAATGACGTTCCGCGATAGCTCAATGGTGGAGCACTCGGCTGTTAACCGATAGGTTGGAGGTTCGAGTCCTCTTCGCGGAGCCATTTTTTTATCATTTTTATATAATAAATAATATTCAATGAAATAGTTAAAGGTGGAAAGTATTTTCCGCCTTTTTGTTATATTAAACTATATTTGGTTTATTATCAATAAAGTCAAAGTCTTCTAGAATTATATCTATTTTATACTTTTTCACTCTATCTTTATTTAAATAGTTACTTGCATTAATTTTACCTTCCATGGATAATTTATCACATTTGGTTACGTAGTGAGACAATGTCTCAGCGTTTCTGCCTAACGCAACAATATCAAAAAATTTGTTACATATTTTTTTGTCATTGATTTGTATTCATTAACTGCTAAGGTAAACCATAAATACATACATACATTCTTTCTTTTGCTCCAAAATATTGAAGTTCTAGGTCTCGGGTGATTCTACTTATAAGATATACTTTATTCATAGATTTCCTACTGAAATATTATTTGTTTTAAGTCTAGATAAAACATGAGCTCGGATTTGGATAGAAGAAAATAAAAAATCAGAGAAAAAATAAAAAATAGGGTTGCACAATTTGAAAAATCTGATATAATAGATTAAGTAATGACGTTCCGCGATAGCTCAATGGTGGAGCACTCG
Organism: Clostridium sp.; assembly: GCF_021372645.1. Taxonomy (GTDB): domain Bacteria; phylum Bacillota; class Clostridia; order Clostridiales; family Clostridiaceae; genus Clostridium. The sequence continues at coordinate 14,954 of NZ_JAJFUC010000019.1, forward strand.
GCTGTTAACCGATAGGTTGGAGGTTCGAGTCCTCTTCGCGGAGCCATTTTTTTTATACTTTTTTAAGAAAAATTTTAATCTTGACATATAAAGGTATTTTGTTAAAATTAAGTTATGAATTGAATATACATGTTGAAAAAGAATAGTAATTTATAAATCAATTTAAGAGAGATGGTATTTGGTGGGAGCTATTATTGATTTTTGATGAATGGAACTTTTGAGTGTAACATTGAAAGATGGGCTTAAGCCAAGAAGGGTGGAACCGCGGAATTATAATTTCGTCCCTTTGCGCTTATAGCCTTTTTATTTTATTTACAAAGTACAAATATAATAATTTTTATAAAAACATAGATAGCTTTCATAGATATTAATTATGAAAATAAGAGCATTCATATGTAGCACTTAATAAAATATATTTGGAGGGATAAATAATGGCAGTAGAAAAAACAATGGATAAAATTGTAGCACTTTGCAAAAATAGAGGATTTGTATTCCCTGGCTCAGACATATATGGCGGATTAGCTAATTCATGGGATTATGGTCCTTTAGGAGTAGAATTTAAAAATAATGTTAAAAAAGCATGGTGGAAGAAGTTTGTTCAAGAAAGTCCTTATAATGTTGGATTAGATTCTGCAATTTTAATGAATAGAGAAGTTTGGGTTGCATCAGGACACGTTGGTGGATTTTCAGATCCGTTAATGGATTGTAAAGAATGTAAAGCAAGATTTAGAGCTGATAAGATAGTTGAAGATCACATGACAGAAAATGGCGCAGAAGTAGCTAGTGCTGATGGATGGACTAATGAACAGTTAAAAGAATATATCAAAAATAATAATATAGTTTGTCCTAAATGTGGAAAGATGAATTATACAGATATAAGAAAGTTTAATCTTATGTATAAGACATTTCAAGGTGTTACTGAGGATGCTAAGTCAGAAGTTTATTTAAGGCCTGAAACAGCACAAGGTATATTTATAAACTTTAAGGCAGTACAAAGAACTTCAAGAAAGAAAGTACCATTTGGGATAGCTCAAATAGGTAAATCTTTTAGAAATGAAATTACTCCTGGAAACTTTATATTTAGAATAAGAGAATTTGAGCAAATGGAATTAGAATTCTTCTGTAAGCCCGGAACTGACTTAGAATGGCATAAGTATTGGAAAGATTATTGCTGGAATTTCTTACTTAGCTTAAGCATGAAACCAGAAAACTTAAGAATGAGAGATCACGGTGAAGACGAATTATCGTTTTATTCAAATGCAACTTCTGATATAGAATACTTATTTCCATTTGGATGGGGTGAACTTTGGGGTATAGCAGATAGAACTGACTATGACTTGACTAAGCACCAAGAACATTCAGGTCAAGATTTAAGTTACTTAGATCAAACAACTAATGAAAAGTATATGCCATATGTTATAGAACCATCATTAGGTGCTGATAGAGTTGCTTTAGCATTCTTAATTGAAGCATATGATGAAGAAGAATTAGATGGTGGAGATGTTAGAACTGTAATGCACTTACATCCTGCATTGGCTCCATTTAAAGCAGCTATATTACCTCTTTCTAAAAAGCTTTCAGAAAAGGCTTTAGATATTTATGCAGACTTAAGCAAGAAGTTCAATCTCGATTTTGATGAAACCGGAAGCATAGGAAAAAGATATAGAAGACAAGATGAAATAGGAACTCCTTATTGTATAACAATTGATTTTGATACATTAGAAGATGGTGCAGTTACTATTAGAAATAGAGATACTATGGAACAAGAAAGAATTAAAATAAACGAATTAGAGAATTATATACAATCAAGTCTAGAATTTTAAAATAATACCTAAAAGATACGAAACTAACTCAAAAAAATTCTTTTTTGAGTTAGTTTTTTTGCAGTATGCTCATTTATGTAATTGCTAAGAATAGAATAACTTTTTTTAAAATGTTATAATTGAAATGTTAAAGAATAGATTTTAATAATAAATTATACGATATATAAATGATTTCGGTATGGAGGATAAATATGAAAAAAGACTTTAAAGATTTTAAAAGATTTATAGTTGGTAAAAAAGTTGGTGTTGTAGGAATTGGAGTAAGTAATATTCCATTAATTAATTTTTTACTGGATTTAGGTGCTATAGTAACAGCGTTTGATAAGAAGACTAAAGAAGAACTCGGTGAAGTGACAACTGATTTTAATAATAAAGGTGTTAAATTAGAACTTGGAGAAAGATATCTAGACAATCTTAATGGTTTTGATGTGGTATTTAAGACACCATCTATGAGAATTGATAGTGAATCATTAGTTAAGGTTAAAAAGGAAGGCACATATATTACTTCTGAAATGGAGGAATTTGTAAGATATACTAAAGGGAAAATATATGGAATAACAGGTAGTGATGGGAAAACAACAACTACAACAATTATCTCCAAATTGTTAGAAGAACAAGGATATAAAACTTGGGTTGGAGGAAATATAGGAACCCCATTATTTTCACAAATAGAAGATATAAGTGAAGATGATAAAGTTGTATTAGAATTATCTAGTTTTCAACTTATGACTATGACTGAAGAAATAGATGTTGTTATATGCACGAATCTGGCTCCTAATCATTTAGATATGCATAAGGATATGCAAGAATATATAGATGCTAAGAAAAATATTTTTTTATACCAAAGTTCAAATGGACTCTTGGTAGTAAATAGAGAAAATAAAATTACTCATGATTTTATAAAAGAAGCAAAAGGTATTGTAAAAGAATTCAGTTCTAAGAGAAAAATAATGGATGGCGCATATTATAAAGACGGTGTACTCTATGTTGAAGAGAAGGAAGTATGCAAAAAAGATAATATAGTAATTAAAGGCATGCATAATGTTGAAAATTACCTTGCTTCATTTATAGCTACTAAAGATGATGTTTCGGTAGAAACTATGAAAAAAGTTGCAGAAACTTTCACAGGTGTTGAACATAGATGTGAATTTGTAAGAGAAATAGATGGTGTTAAATATTATAATGATTCAATAGCTTCAAGTCCAACAAGAACTTTAGCTGGTCTTAAAGCATTTGATGAAAAAGTCATAGTAATTGCAGGCGGATATGATAAACATATACCTTTCGAACCATTAGCTTATGAAGGGCATCCATATATAAAAGAATTAATTCTTATAGGTGCAACAAAAGATAAAATAAAAAAAGTGTTTGATAAGTTAGAAGAAGAAAAGGGGATTGTGGTTAAAATGCAAATGGCTGAATCATTAGAGGAGGCTGTGAAGATAGCTAAGAAGGCTGCAAAGGCAGGTGATATTATTACATTGTCACCAGCTTGTGCTTCATTTGATATGTATCCGAATTTTATGCTAAGAGGAAATGAATTTAAAAATATAGTAAAAAAGTTATAATGCTAAGGACTATTATATAATTTTAAAAAGTTTATCCGTATTTAACTTACTTTATTCTTAGCAATTGATAAAAGTTAACTTTGAGAATGAAATGGTATTAATTTAAAGCTTATATAGTAAAATGATGGTTGAAAATAATTTAAAATAAAATATTTTCAACCATCATTTTTATTTTTCTAACTTTGAGTGGGAAGTTTCTTGAAGTAAATATTGTTCACATTGATGCTTGGATTATAAAAAATACCTGCAGAGGTTAAATAATATTCATTTATTCCTTCGGATATTTCTGGTTTGTATGTTACGGTTGAATTTTTAAGGTCTACTGATAACGAATATAAGTTATTGGAATCATCTCCATTAATAAAATATAAAGATTTATCTATGATTTTTAATTGAAATCCATTCATTATATAAAGCCTTTTACAATCTAAGGTAGAAGGATCTATGAAATATAGGTTATTATTATCAGAAGAATTTAAGAAAAGTAATTGTCCATCAAATACTACGAAACTATTAGCAGTGTAATCAGTAAGCTTTTGCCTACTAGTACCATCTGTTTTAATCGAGTATAGTTTTGCTTTATCACTTAAATTCTGATATATAATATAATCACCATTGACTATAAATGATGCTACACTATCAGTTGATATTAACATAGCTTGTGAAGTTATAGTGTCATATTTGTAAATCTTATTTTGATCATTTTTATTCATATAAAACAATACATTATTAACAGTTATTAAATTATGTATTGAATGAATATTTAATTTAGTATAGGTTTTATTAGTAATATCAAAAGAACATAAAGTATTGTTGATTGAACTATTAGCAAAATAGATGGTTTTATCAATTAAAACGATGTTATCGGAAGAGTAATCTGCAAAATCAGTAACATCTTTGCTTCGAAGAATATCCGTTGGTAAAGGATCTGGAATTGTTGAAATTCTATTATTTTCATCTGGATTAGGAAAGATTAAGTTAGTTCCATTAAAAACAAATGGACAAAAATATGAAGAAGTATCAGTTAAAGTAATTGGAACAGATGGGGTTACAGTTGCATTGGGAACTTGTATTGATGGTGTGGAAGGCGTACTAGATTTAGAGTCTGTAGATGAAGTAGCTGTATTGCCACACCCGACAAAAGAAATCATAGTAAGTGATAGTAATATATGTAATATTTTCTTATTCATTATTAAAATCTCCCTAAATTAAAATTATATAAATGATAAAACTCACTAATAGAAAATAAAGTATGGTTATTAGTCTTTTAGTAGCGTTAATATGTTAGGTTCTGAAAGGTTCTAATTATATTATTTTGAAATTAGATATATAAACACTATTATATTAATAGTAAGATAAATTAGTATAAGAGTAAAGTGTAGTAGATTTATTTTAGAGAATTTTTAGTGGATTGCATATTTTCACAGATTAACACTGCCGGGAGTGTCATTATGCGCTATATGTAGTAATTATGAGGAAATGAGAGGAAATTCAGAATAATAACTCCATGTTCACGTTATTTGATGAATTGGTGATGAAAAACATGATATTATAATATTCGTTGTCACGAAAGGTGAACAACAATACGAATTGAATTAGCTGAAAGATATTTAAGAAATTTATAAAATTAAATGTTGACAATATCAGCTGAGGATGTTATCATAATAAAGCGGTCGAGAGACAGCGAAGATCTTTGAAAATTGAACAGAATATAATGAATACATTTAAGTAAACCAGCAATTCTTTAATTGAGTAAGCTAAGATTAAACTTTTTATTGAGAGTTTGATCCTGGCTCAGGACGAACGCTGGCGGCGTGCTTAACACATGCAAGTCGAGCGATGAAGCTCCTTCGGGAGCGGATTAGCGGCGGACGGGTGAGTAACACGT
>NZ_JAJFUC010000040.1 GCF_021372645.1 Clostridium sp.
GTTATGTTTTTATTATTATTACTCCGTAGCCTTAGCGGAGGAGTAATATTACTAAACAATAACTAACTAATTAATAATATATTATATATTAACTATTGTTAATTAAGAGATAAGTTATTAATATAATACCACACTTTTTATACTTGTCAAGAGTAAATTTCTCTGAAAAAATAGTACTTAAGTACTATAAATTAGCTAAAATTGCCTCTTGACAAGTGTAAAAAATGTGATATACTCTGATTTAAAGAGATAAGGAAAACTGAATATTTTAGGAGATAAGTTACTGAAAATAGGTTATATGATATACCTATCTGACAAAACACCTCTGGAAGATAGGTTAAAATTAGTAATTAGGCATTATATCAGAAAAACGGGACACGCGCCAGAGTTTATTGTGCTGAATGATAAAGTAGAATTTGCTGATAAATTTGATGGTGTTGATATTTTGAAGCGTTCATGGATTATGAAAAATAACTTTTGGGTAGGTGTATATGGATGATGAAAAAGAAGTATTAAAAACTAGCAAAGAATTTCAAGAATTTTTCCCTGGAATTAAAGTTATAAGCCCTGAGGGCTGGCATAAAGACGCTAGGTTTAATTACGAGTGGAACGAAGAATTAATTACGTTAGAGGAGTATTTTCAAAGAGCATTAAATTCCAAAATTCAACTTATAGACCATCCAAATAATGCGCCTTTTTTATATTGGGCAAGAAAGAGAATGATACATGACTCACTGGTTTTTAGTTTGGCTAATAGTCGCGAGCGACCTTAAGTGGTGCAGGTTTCAAAATCCTTAAAAGGCGACTTTAGAAGGGCATTCTGAACAAAATGCAGTAAAAACTAATTTAATTCAAATTCATCACAGTATCTAGTAATTGCTGAACTTTAAAATTTTGCGACTGCCTGTGGCGCACAAACACGTGCAGATGTGAGAGGAAATACAAATGTTTTGTTCAGGATGCCCAAAATCATAAAATAAAAATTAAATTAGGCGTTTTTATTAGAAAAATGTAAAAATAAATCTAAAATATAACTAACACGGTGTTAGAATATAAAAATAAACAAAAAACTAAAATTTATAAATTTTATATGTTTAATAAGGAGGATTACATCATGTTAAAACCTATTGAACATCAAGACATAATTAATAAAATAATTTCTTTTATAAATACATGGAACGAAGAATCCAGCAGAAAGATTTATTACATAATCAGAAATATTCATACGGGGGAGATATATTCAATAGAGCAAACCACATCGGACGCTCAAATGAGTTTGCGAGTAATAATTGACGAAAAGAATTTATCATACTGCGATTTACGAGTAGATGGAATAAAAATAGAAATGGAAAATGTATTTATGGGAGAAAGTCAACCTTCTTGGTATCAATCAGTATATTCTTAGGAATAAATAGTCTCTTGACATGTATACTAATGTTGTGTATAATATAGGCACTTCGCTAAAGTGCAGTTTGTATTAAGTAACACAGTGTCAATTGAAAAGCAAGAAATTTAAATTTTATAAATTTACGGAGAAAGAAAAATGGGTAAAGCCAAGTTTAAACTATCCACTCATCGTTTAGAGCAGTTGTTAGGACTGCCTTATACAGCAAGGATAACTGATGTTATTCAGATTGATAGCGAATATTGTCCAAAAGACATTATAATCTATGTTGAACACACTGATTTTCCAGAAAATTCGGAAGCCATGGAAATATTTCCTGTTTGGAATGACGTTACTAGAAAAGAGTTTATGGGGTGGGGTATTCTAACGACATCTGAAGGCACTGATAATAGATATCACTCGATAATGCAATTTGTGTGGGTAGATGGAGAAGAAAAATTGACTCTTGACAAATGCACACATGCTGTGTATAATATAAATAGTTGACAAATATACTACAATACAAAAATAAACAGTTATAAAGAAAGGGATAAAATGTCGAGACAGCTTATAACAATTACAGAAGCATTAGCGGAGATTCCTACAATTTCTAAACGTATAGAAAAAAAGCAGGAATTTATTAAGTCATACTTATTTAGACAGTCTGCCGTGCGTGACCCCCATGAAAAGGATGGAGGTTCTTCCGTTCTTATTCAGAGAGAATTACAAGGCATTAAAGATTTACAACAGCGCATAATTGATATTCGTTCTGCTATTCAAGAAGCCAATGCAAAACATGAAATCACTATTGAAGGAGTAACTAGAACTATTGCGGATTGGCTAACTTGGCGAAGGGAG
>NZ_JAJFUC010000046.1 GCF_021372645.1 Clostridium sp.
TCCGCTTCGGTTCCTGAACACAACAAAAAAGCCCTACATATGACCGTTTTTTAGTCATACATAGAGCTTTATTTTTTCGAAACTTTATTATAATTTTTTCAAACTATTTTTGAAATTTCGAAAGTTTATTGGGAATGAACATAGTAACAAATAGTCTTAGACTATTTGTTACAGAAATAAGGGATTAACTATCTGTACCTTATGAATTTTTATTTATTTCATTAACTATTTCTTTTATCTCTTCTTGAATTTCTATTAATTCTTGAGCATTCTTAGATTTTATTATATCTTTATTTCTTAAAGAATTTGACTCATATTCTATATTATTTAATTCCTTTTCATATATATTTTTTACTATATCTTTTTTTGCTTCATTAAAGTTTTTTCTAATATCATTTGCTAAAGTTCTAAAGTTATCCCTTGTTTGAATTCTTGCATTCTTTATATTGTCTTCATATTTATCTTCTTCATATTCATCATAAAATGCTATAACTGGCGCAACTAAAGCTCCAACTACGCCGACTCCCTTACCTACCTTTGATAACACTTCTCCTGCCTTTCCTATCTTTCCAGCTATTTTAACTGCTTCGTATGGTTTGAATTTCTTTCCAAAAAAACTTCCTACTTTCAAAACAAATTTATGAGCATCACTTCCAGCTAACGCCTTGATGCCCTTCTCAACAGCATCAGAATTAGTACACCAGCTTTTAATTCCATTTCCTGATACACCTAAAAACTTACTAATATTCTTTAATGCATCAGGTGATTTTTTTATCTTTGTTAAATCCTGCTTTTCGCTTAAATTAACGTTAACATCAATTTCAGCATTGAAATCATTAAGTATATCTTTATATAATGCTGTATTCTCAAGTTGATTTATCTTCTTAATTAAATTATCTATTTCATAATCTAATATTTCTTCTATTTCATTAACACATTTCTCACATAATGTATCAATCTTCATCTTTGCTTCTTCTAATTCATACTCCAATTCATTTACATTAAAATCACTTGAAATTTTATCAATAATTCTATTTGATAGCTGTATTATTTCATTGTATGAATTATCAATAACTGTGTTAATTTTCTGCTCTGTTAGTCGCTTGCTTTCGCTCACTAAAAATTTTTTTCTTGTAAGTAACTCTTGGATTTTTATATTTGAATCTTCTGTTGTTATATCATTTAATACTTTTGTAAAATGAGTCTCTATAACATTGAGTTTAGATAATAATCTTCCAAGTATTCCTCTCTCATATACAAATTCATTAATACTATTAATAACTTCATGAAAATTACTCATTTCTATTAATTCTTTTTTATCTTCTTCGTTAGTTTCTATTAATCCTTCTAAATAGTCTTTAGCATCTATAAACGTTACTCTAAAATCACTTAACTTTAATGGTTGTATAACTTTTTTGACATCATTTTCCCAATTAGGCTTATTATTTATAGATTCTAATGATGTTTTATTTATAACTAACATCATTTTATAATACTTATTCTTTTCAAAGGCAATTTTTCTAAAGTCTTTTGCTATTAAATCATCAAATCCTTGTGTTGTTACAACATATACAAGTAAATCTGCTAAATCCATATGCCTATACGATATTTCATCATGCTCAGAATTCTCTGTATGTATTCCGGGGGTGTCTATTAATATAATATCGTTCCACTCGTATTCCTTTGCTTTATCTGTAGTGACGTTTTGCCCTATTCTAATATTACTATTTTCAGTTATTGCAGATATAATTGATGATTTCCCCGCTGAGTATTGTCCAATAAACGCTACATTAAATTTATTTTTTTTATTTAATGTATTAGAATCATTAATGTATTCCTCTATAAAACTATGTTTATTTGTATATACATCGTTTATAGTATGTTCAAGTCTATCTTTTACATTATCTATTTTCTTATTTATCTCTGAAAATATTAATCCTTCCATTTTTATACCTCCTCAATGTTAATATTAAAATCATCCAATATTCTATTAGTTAATTTAATATTTCTACCGCCCTTACCTATAATGTGCCTTATGTCATCTTTTTTGGCTTTTATAACTATATCTTTTGAATTAAATTCTACATCTATATTATCAATAATTGCAGGATACAAAGCTCTTTTTAATAACTCTTTAGAATCATTAATAAATTCCACATAGATTATTCTTTCTCCAATTATATTTCTGAGAATCTCTCTATATTTATTATATTTTAAGAAAATATCTTCTTTTACTAATATCTTACTCATTATTCCTTGTTCTCTTGCAATTCTTATAACATCTGATTTCAATTCTTGTGAGAATGTCTGCCTATATATCTCTCTGTATAATTCGGTATTTTCTGTATCAACATTTTTACGTATCTCTAATGCTATTACTTTTACATTATCTAAATATGCTTCTAAAGTCTTTATCTTTTTTTCTAAAACATTATTTATATTTTCATATAAAGGATTTAGAATATTCTTTTTAAAATGTTTTTGTAATAATTTTTTTGTTTCTAAGTCCCCTTTATTTATGCTTTTTTTCATATTCATTTTTGCTTGAGACTTTTGCTTATCATATCTCTTACTATCAGTACCAAAGAACCATGATATACCTGTAAGTATTGCTCCTCCTATACCTATTAGTCCACCAACCCATCCAGCTGGATTCCAGAAATTTGTTAAACTAAATAAAAATATTCCATCTAATACTACTGACCCCCATCTTGCTACTCTCCCTATAACACCCTTCTTTAAATTTTTAACTCCATTTAAGTCATTATCAAAATTTAAATTGCTTATTTCAAATTCAAATTGTCTATAAAATTCATTTAAATTTCTATTTGCCTCTTCATATAATTCCTTATATATCTCATTAACTTTACCTTCTATATTATGAACTTTTACTCCGTCATTCCATAACCTTTCTATTCTTTTATCACCTGCGTATCTATCAATAAAATCATCTACCTCTGACAGCATCTCATTATATATTTTACCTACTTCTACATCTATCGTTTTTTTTCCTTTCTTTTCAAAATCAAGAAACCATTCTTTAATGTCTTTATGTTTTTCTTTAATATATTTAATTCTCGGTTTTATCTCTTTATAACTATCCCAAAAAACATTTTCTAAACTATTTAAATACAATATATATTCATCCCTAAAAGTTAATACTCTTTTTTGCCTGCCCTCATTTATAATTATATCTCTAAGTAAATATTTAACTTTGTTAATTTGAGATGCATTATATAATTTCATTTTTAATTCTTCATCTTCTGTCCGTGTGCTTTCAAATCCAGCCATTGCATGAATTGGAATAATATCAATTTTATCAGTTCCTAAATATTTTTTACAGTAATCCTTTATTCTATTAACATGCCCTTCTTGTCCTTTTATACTAACTACCTCATTATAATTTTTTAAAAATCTCCTCATATATATATCTTTATCTATGGCTTGTTTTACATTCAGTAAAATTACAATTGGTTTATTTAATGATTTTAATTCTACTAATTTTTCAAATTCTGACTCTTGTATGCTATCACTTACTACTAAAAATAGTATTAAATCCGCTTCACTAATAATACTCTCTGCTAACTTAACATCGTCATCGCCTTCATATGCAGATATACCCGGAGTATCAATTATCCTTAAGTTATTCCAAGTATATTCTTTTATATCTCTTGTTGTTCTTTGTGAACCTTGTCCTATTGTATTACCATCGCCATTAGTTAGCGTTTCTCTAAGTGTACTTTTACCTGCTTTTGTTCTTCCAAATAATGCAACTGTAAATTTACTAAGATTCTCTTTTTTCTTTTGTAATGTATTATTAATATACCCTATACCATCTCCTATTTTTTCATCTATTACTGAATTTAACTGTAACAATGTTTCTTTAAGTTTATCATCTTTTAAAACACCAATACTCTCTATTTCATTTATAAACTCATTTAAGTCATTTTCTTTATCTTTTAACATTGAGCCTAAATTATTAAATTGGGTATCTAACCTTTTTGCTTCTTCATTCGCTATAAATTTACACTCATCTAAAGAATTTAAGTATTCCTCATAAGTACACTTATTATTAATCTTTGTATTAACCATTATTATATTATCCCCCATGAAATTTTTGTTTTATTTTCATTTATAGTATATTATTCACGCATCTCATTATAAATTATACCATCTTATCCTTAATTTTTATTATCTGTTTTATATTATTATCAATGATGATTGTTTTTTAATTAGTTCTACATTATTTCTCAACATTTTCGCCATTGGAAAGACAGCAAAAAGCCTATCTATGACCTTTATTAGGTCATAGATAGAGGTTTATTTTTCTAAACTTTTTTAGCAATGAACATAGTAGTAAATAGTTATAAACTATTTATTACAGAATTAAAATTATGCTTTTTTATTCAAACAATACCTTTCCTCTCTTTTTAGAAACGCTATATCTCCGCCTTCTAAAATATCACATACATCATTTCTAATTTCTATGTTTTCAAGCCCACCACTAAAATATTTTATCTTTGCTTCTCCATTTTTAGTGTTATCTGCAAATTTTGCTACTATAACTTGTTCACTATCTGTGTTAACAACTAAATTAGGATTATGTGTTGCTATTATTACTTGCCTTTTCTTTTTTATTTGTCTGATATCATTAACTAAGTCTAAGTACACAGACTTATTATCTAAATTATCTTCTGGTTGGTCTATCAATAACGGTTTCGTACTATTATCAAGTTTCAAGAAAATTTTCATTAATACAAGTCCTTTTTGACCGGGCGATAAAGTTTCTAACGCCCTTCCCTTAAAATTAATAAAATAGTTTACTTCATAATAGTCATCAAAAATCCAATCATAAAATGATGCTATATCAAATCCACTTTTAACCAAAGATTCATAATCTCTATTTTCCCCAAACACTTCACTTATAAATGAATCGTTATTAATCCAATTTAATAATAAATCAATATCTGGTAGTTCATCTTCTACATTTTTACTATCAATTTCTGCTAATTTATTAATTAACTTTTCTGTTAATATTTCTTTTATTTTTTCTTGTGAATTACCTTTTCCATGCCTAATTATTGAATCTTCAATTGAAAAGAATTTATCAGTGTTAAACTCTATCTTTACATTGAAACTTATATTATTATCATTTTCTAACTTCATCTTTAATTGTTCATATCTTTGCTTTTGTTGAATCTTATTTCTTATTAATTCTAAATACTTACTTTGCAATTGAATTCTTAATTCTTGAATTTGCTTTATATTATTATCCAAATTTATTTTTTCTGTTTGTAAACTTTTAAGTTCCTTTTCAACTATACTTTTACCTTCAAACCACTTTTTAGTGATATTCTGCTGTTCTTCTAAATTTTTATTCAATTCTTCCAACGGTTTAATATTGCTTATATTCTCGCTTAATTGATTATGTAATTCCATCTGTTCTTTTTTTAATGTGCTGATTCGTTCTTTAATTCCATCTGATTTTAACACATCTAATTTAATTTCAAGATTTGTTATCATATTTTTATTTAAATATTTATATGTATTACTCTTTATATTTAAGTTGTTGTAAAAATTTTGTTTTAACGTATTTATTTCACTATTTAGCCACTGACCGAACTCATTTATTTCATTTTGTTCTTTCGTATTTATATCCATTTTAGTTTTTAGCTCTTGTTCATAACCAATTAATTTTTTATATTGTTCTTCTTGTTCATCTGTAAAATTTGTAACTATCTTAGGTTGATTATTTAAATAATTATTTAACTCAACTTTTTTATTTTCAATAGCACTATTAATCTTTTCCATTTTTTTAGTTATTTCAGTTAATTCGTAAATCTTTTTGTCTAATCTTTTAATTATTTCAATAGCACTCTTTGCTTTTTCATCAAATTCACTAACATCAGGATATGTAGATAAAATTATATCTTTAATGAATTCTTGAAATTTATCTTTCTCATCGCAATAACTTTCTAACTCTTTTAAAGATAAATATCTTACTTTAGCATGTTTATCAGTACTACTCTTAGCATCTTCTCCATTAAATGTATGTGACTTTTTAGCCCCACCCAAATATTGAATATCTAAATTAGTTCCTTTTATTACTTCCTTTGCTCTATTATAGAACGAATATGGATTCTTTTTATCTTTTTCATATATACCTTCTTCATTTGATATGGAAAGTAAATCTAATAATGCAGTTTTTCCCGCTCCTTTCTCACCTATTATAGATACTAAGCCACTATTTAATTCAAGTTTTCCATTTTCAAACCATCCATTACTATTTGATATGCTTATACTATCTATTATATTTGTCTTATTTTCATTATAAAAAGGATTTGTCTCCTGTATTTTTATTCTTTCTTTTGTTTCAATTAATATTTGTTTTAAACCTTCATAGGTTTTATCTGCTTTTATCCAAGTTAAACATCTATAATTTGATGCCTCTAATTGTTCAAAATTATGTATATCATCAGAATGAATCAATACTTTTTCTCCAAAATTATCAAGAACCATTTGCTTCTTTGAGAAATTATCATCTGGGGATGCAGTAAAGAAAGCATCAACTTTGTTATATAACGCTTCTTTAAATTGTCTAAGTTGAGTACCTTTCTCAAGGTTATTCCATTCTTTATATCCTAAAAGTGTAAATACTTTATCTTTCCAAGTTTTGCTCTCGATAACGCCAAATACTTCTTCTTTTGATGGAATTGTAGCTTCAAATCCCTTTTTAATGTCTCCACCACATTCAATAATATTTTTACGACTTAAAATTTTTGTTTTATGTATTTCTAATTGTGATAGATGAATTTGTTCTATAAATTCTTCCTTTATCTTTTTAATTTCACTTTTCCATTTTGTATCTTCTATATTAAATAGAATATGTAAATTAATTCTTTGAAACTTACTTCCACTCGCTGAAGCAAACGTATCTATTCTGAATTCTAATATTGGAAATATCTTTTTTATATTTCCTAATCGACCTTGATTCATTTTATAGTCCATTACTTTTTCAAAACCATCTATAAAATAATAATCATTTATCCCTATAACGTCTACATCCTTAGGCAAATTTTCTAAATGAGTTATAAAATTCTCCCATGTTTCTTCATCATCAGCACCATACTTATTACATATTGATTTAGGTGTATGTATATGTAAATCCCATTTGCTCCAAACAGAACCTTTATTAGATTTCATTTTCACCACTCCTCTTTTTATCTATATAAATAATTCAATAAAAAGAAGAATATTCCTTCTAAAATGTCAACTTTTTGTATATATTATGTAATAAACTTATATTTTTCAAATAAGTAAGGAGGTTTCTTTATGCATATAGATTGGAAATGTAAAAACTGTGGTCAATATCACACAAGTTTAATAGAAAATTTAATGGTAAAAAATAATGAAAATTTTAATTTATCATGTTCTACATGTTCTGCAACATCAACTTTTAGAATTCTATCAATAAAATATTCTGCTAATTGTTCTGTTTCTAATGACCAAAATGATGCTATTGATAAGCAATGCATTCTAATATACTGATTTATTCATATGGAAAAATCAGTATATTTTAAATTTCAAATATATTGATTTTTTTCAATTATACAATTAATTTAAATTATTTCTTATACCTGCTTTTGCTCTCACCTTCCACTCACTTATAATTTCATCATTAAAGCAATTTTCTTTTACCCATTCTATTCTTCTTTTTTGAAAATCCTCAACTGATTCCGCATTTTTTTGTATGTATTCATTACATTTAGGCATTTTACTAATATATCTTTGCAATAAATATAAACTTCCGGTTTTTCTACCTATGAGACTTATAGTAATTCTTTCAGGCTTATCTTTGGAATTTATTATTTCCTCTACAACCACTTTTGCTTTTTTTAAAATCTCTTCATCTCTTCCATTCCAGTCAATATTCTTTATACCAATATTTTTCTTTCTACTTGGTGAATTATCTTCTAACCATTTCTTATCATATTTATAAAGCCAAGTATACGTTGAATGGTCAATCTGCCTTAGTTCTGTTTTTGATTTGTTAGGGTTATTTATCATTAATAAGTTCCATCTTTTTCTATATACATCTTTATCTTTCTCACTTTTTTCAGTTAATGTTCTATCATTACTATAAATATTAAATTCATTACTATTGAATAATTCTTGAATATTTATCTTAAGAAAATCTATTACTAACAAGTGATATAATGGATGAAAAAAAGTTCTATGTTTCCTTGTTATTTTAGTTAACCAACTTCTACTATCAGCAAATTTATAATCACCACCTATTAACTCGAGGTAGTTTTTTCCATAATATTCTACAAATCTATTGTGTAGAGTGTCTTGATTTATTTTAAATTTATTATCTGCTATTCCTATTTCCACAAGCCTTTTAACATAATATTCTCTAAAACAATTCATACTTTTATACTCATGATGATGATTTAGAATTAAGTTAGAATTTATTATTAGTGATGATTGTTTTTTTATAATTTCTTCATTTATATTATCTACTAATGCTTTTTCTGGTAAATCCTTATGGTTAATATTAATAAATTCTTGTCTATTTCTAATATATTTATTATCAATTTCATATAATGAAATTTTATGTTTACCACATATAAGTACACCTGCTAATTGATGCTCTCTACGCCAATATCCCTCTCCATGCTTTTCTTTATCTTCTTCAAAACATTTTCTGCAATATTTAAGACTATTGATATTATTAATAGAATTATTGCTTAATCCTAATGTAGCAAATATTTTTGAACCTCCATTTCCTATCATTTGGCCATATACTAAATTAGCCCTTTCATTATTTGAAAAGGCTAAATAATATCTATATAAAGTTGTTTTATTAATCAAATCATCTTCATTTAACTTATATTTATTAGGTATATGCTCTCTCAATTCTTTTATATTAGATGGTAGATGCTTACTTGCTACTATTGTTTCTTTTCCATACAATTCTCTTAAAACATTTTTTGAATTAGTATTACCACTCCATACCTTATATCTTGCTATAACACTATATAAAGTTTCATCTGGATACGGTAATGGAAAAAAATGAACCACTACTTACTCACCTCTTTTAACCATTTACCTAAGTTTTTAATATATCCTATTTCTTTTAATTGTTCATAAACTGTAAATTTCCCCTCTTTCGCTACCTTTCCTAAAAACCTTATGTCATCTTCCTTAAGTAATTTATTTTTAACTTTTGTTTCCTTGATTCCATCATTCTTATTTCCATTAATAATTTCTATAGCTATCCTAACTAATTTATTAACATTACTTTCTTTCACACATAAAATATCTTCAATAAAACCATTAAATTCATTTTCTTTATAACCTAATTCTAATAATTTAATACTAACCTGTTCTTTCATATGAATTTGATTATTTTCCTTTATACTTTCTCGTGCTTTCTTTAATTCTTCCACTTTATTATCAAATTCTAACTTTGTTTGCGCTGTTTGTATTACCTTTGAAATATCTATTGGCATAATATCTGAATAGTTTGCTATTTCTCTAATATCCCCTGATTTTAGTGAATTTAACATTGGTTTTAGAAGTTTTAAGTTTTCATCAGCTACTTTTTTGATTAATTTAATTGATATTTCTTCCTTATTAGATATTATAGCTCTAATCTGTGCCATGAAAAATAATTTAACTACAATATCAATTATCCCTTGGCTTTCATCATATAATATGTCAACAATTTCTTTAGTTAACTCTTGAGGCTTTTGAATCCATTGATATTCCCATAATCCTTCCACTAATATAAAGAATTCTTCATCATTTTTAAGCCTGTCCCAAAAGACATTTCCTTGACCACAACTCCTACGTGCTTGTCTAAATTCTGTCTGAAATAGTGGTAGTGCTTTAGGAGTTCCTATTAATATTACAGGGATTGATACTGTATTAATTAATGTCACAAAAAAGTTAAGCATTTTTTCTGCACCACCACTTCTTGCAGTTGATAAATGTTGAATTTCATCTACTACTAATACTCCAATATTTACATTTAATGCTATCTGTTTAATAATTGGTAGCATTGCATTTGCAGATAACCTTGAATTATAATACTTATTAAAATAATTACTCCCAACAAGCTCATCAACTTTACTAAAAAAATCTAAACATAGTGCCTTTAGTGAACCATCATATGGACAATCTAATTCCATCCAAACTATCTGTGTATAACACATATCATATACTTTATAACTTGAATGTGATATAACCTGTGGAATCGAAGTTAAAATTTTATTAATAACAGTAGTTTTTCCCATTCCACTTACACCAACTAATGTAAGCGAATTCGCTGTAGCATTATAACTGTAATCATTTTTTATTCCATACTTAATCTCATTATATCCTTCATTTAAAACTTCAACATATTCTTTTGCTAAAGGATTTCTACTAACATATCCTTGTCTTATTAATCTTCCAATAGTTTGCTCAAGCTCTATATGTCTTGGTAAAGGTTGAAAAAATTCAAATATCCTTTGAATGATGTGCAATCTTATATGTTTTTCATGATATCGTTCTTCATCTTTAAAGAATGGATATGTTGCTAACTTTTCAACAACTTCTTTGTTACTATATATGTCTGGTAATGATTCTATTAACGGATTACCTTTATATTCTTCAATTATTTGTTCACTATAAACAGCTTCAGTTTTTTTATTAGTCATTTGTATCACCTTCTTCTTGTAATTGATTTAATTAGCTCTAAGTCGCTATCATCAATTTCAAAATTATCATTAGTCTCATTATCACTTAAATTATTATCAACTTTCTTCTTTGATTCCCTTATTAATTCTTTCTCTAATCTTCTATTCTCCCTAATACCAGCTATATTCGATGGTTTAAAATCTATTCCATCCATCCTTTCCTCTGCTTCTTTTACTATCTGTTCAATATCATTAAATAAATTTATTTCCCTTTCAGTTTCACTCTTTTGCATAGTCTCTATTTCTTCTTTTTCTTTGTTTTTAAGATACTCAATGTCAAAAATACTTTTTCCTCTATATCTACTATCTTTGTTTAATATAAAACATAATTCATTAATTCTATTTTTAATATCAATATAAAATATATTAGTTAAATCATTTGGATTATAAGAAACTATTATCTTATAAACTCCATTAGCTCTTGCATTTTCAAACCAATGTTCTTCAATAGCTTTTATACAAGAATAATATATACCTTTAAACTTAATGCCCCTTTCAGTTATAGTTGCTTCACTTCTTGGCAATAAAGCTAATCGTAGTTCTTCTTTATTAATGCATCTTAAATTACCAGTTATATTGTTTAATCCCCAGTTCCATATTTCTCTTGGAATTGGTTTTACATCATCTTCTAACATACCAATATCTTTTTTGAAATTAGTTAATAATCTACAGTTATTATGATATAGTACTGATTTAATAATAATTTTTGTCAAATCTCGAATATTAAGCGTTGAATCTAAGATATAACTTTTACTACCACGCTGTCTAAAATCAGGATTAACTATCCCCGGTGATAAAGGTTTTACATGTATATTTAACAATCTGAAATATTGCTCAACTAATGACTTCCATTCTGCCCTGTAAGGAGCTGTATTAGATACTTTTATTCCTAAATTAACAAGATTATCTGCATTAAAACCAACCATTTCACCTCTATCAGCCAATATTTCATGAGGAATATATTTCATAGGCCATTCCTCATCTTTAATATCTATTCCATACTCTTTACAAAATTCAGTTTTTTCAGTAAATGCATTAATTAAAGCTCCCATAGCACCTTCCCAAGATGGTCCTTCTAACGTAACATTTATTCCAATGACAGAATAAGAAAATGTATCAATCACAGCGTATATCACTGGACGTCCTATTATCCAATTTTTATTAAATTCTGATACTAAATAAATATCACCAATTGTTGCATCTATTTGATACTGATAACCAGACCCTATTATTCCATCTCTTACACTTCCCAATATTGCTCTATTTTTTTGTTGAAATATTCTTCCCCCATATCTACTCGAAATTTCTTTTTTTATATTTCTTTCTTTATTAAACCAATATCTAAATTGATTAAGGGTTGGTATTTCATCATTTAGAATTAAACTTTGTTTTCCATAATTATCAGTAATTTTTTGCGAAAAATACTCTTTTAGCATCAAATTATAAGCTGTTTTTAATGTATTTTGGCTATAATTATTATAAAATTTATTAACTGATGTTTTAAATATTTTCTTGATTTTTTCATCAACATTTAATCCATTTCCTTTATTTTTTGATGGCTTACCTCTTTTAGTTCTACTCGATAATTTTTCCTTTCCTCTTCCCCCACATAAATAATAATCTGGTAATAAAGAATTTTTAGTCATTCCCCTTTTCCAATACTTTTTTAAATATAATTCTGCTGTACTTCTACTAATATTAAATTTCTTAACTACATATTTTATATGTTGGTTTCTTAATTTAATATCAAAGATATCAGGTTCATTAATTTTCTTATAAAACTCCATTACAACTTCATAAGCTCTGTCTCTTTTTATTTTCTCTACATTATTAATTGAATTCTCTTCTATAAAGAATGTATTATCAGCATAATCAATAATCTCTCTTTTTTTGTTTTTAATACTATCAATAACAAGTTTATATTCTTCTTCATATACCCAACTATTATCTTCTACATTAATAAGAATAACTATATTTTTATCTGCCCACAAAACTCTTTCAATAACACTACTTTCTAACTTCTTCATCACTGTATTAATTAATATTTCCATAACATTACCTCATTAATTTCGAACTTATCTATGTTAGTTTCAAATGATATTTCTTCATCCAAATTTATGAGCAAATAATCATTTATTATCATTGTCTTCATAGTAGATAAAACTAATTTATCTTCATAATTATAAGTTCTACCAATTTGCTCTATATAATCTTTTAATCTGCCAGTATTTATACCAATTGTATCTTTAATTATCTTTAATAATTCTGGATTAATTTCAGTTAAAGATTCTCCTAATTGCAACCATTTTATATTTTTTAATATTGTATTTGAAATATCTTTATTAGTAATAATGCACCAATCTATTGCTTTTATATTCCAATATCGCCTTTCTATTTCTAATTTTAACTGAGTGCTACTCTTATAGAGCTGGCTCTGATTCTTACATGAAATAGCTACTTCTTTATTATTAGATAATGTAACTAAAAATGTAGTTGTTATTGTATACTCTTCACCTGTTTTTTTATCATTAAACTTTTCCCAATTAATATCATTATCTGCTATTAAATCTCTAACATTCTCTAATGGATAATGTTCCTTTATATCAACTACATTTTTATCAAACTCTAAAATATAGAATACATTTGTTTCTAAATCACTTAAAAAATGATGTATTCTTCCTGTTTTTCTACCTAAAACTCTTGAAACTTTACCTTCAGACGAAAACTGCTGAATTTTAACTAAACTTTCATACTCTTTTTCCATATAAAAATAATCCCTCCCTACTTGTTGATATATTATTAGCAATAAATGATTTCTTTGTGATATTTTAAAAATTATTTTATATATAATACGAATTTTAAATGGTTGTATAAAAAAAACATTACATATAGGAAATCATCTTAATTTTTTTTAATGATTTCTATAGGTAATGTTATTGAGCTAATCGCTCTTTATTTTCATATTCATTTTTTAGCTTATAAAATGTAGTTCTTTTTAAGTTTAATAATTCTATTGCTTTTGTACCTGTAATTTCTCTTATCTTATATTTTTGATAAATTTCTTGCCATCCCTCGGGATAATTAATCTTTTTTCTTCCTTTATATTTGCCTGCTTCAACTGCCAACTTAATGCCTTCTTTTTGTCTTTCAAGTAAGCATTCGCGTTCAAACTGATATATACTTCCGATTATTCCCAACATCATTCTACCTGCGGCCGTACTTGTATCTATATTTTCTTTTAATGAAATAAGATGTGCTTTTTTATTTTCTGTTATATATTCTACTAATTCTAATAAATCTTTAGTGCTTCGAGCAAGACGAGAAAAACTTTCTATATATAAATTATCATTTTCTCGAATAAACTCCAACATATTTTTTAGTTCTGGTCTATTCGTATCTTTTCCACTGCATTTATCTATAAATAATTTATCTATTCCCTTTTCCTTCATCATTACAATTTGACGATTTTCATTTTGGTCTTGACTTGAAATTCTTATGTAGGCTATATCCATTTTCTGCCTCCCCTCTTAATAATTATAATCATATTATACAAAGTTATTTGTTTGAAATCAAAGGGTTCTATAGCCACCTATTCAAAAATACACCAATTAACTCTAAACAGATTATTTTCAATATAATTGAGTTATTCGCTTAGGGTATACCTTATTTAAAGATACATAGAAAGAAATTAATCTAATATATAAACTAACTTCTTTCTATTACCATTTTGAATTGCCTCATTATTTAATTATACAATTTCTTAATAATCATGATTTATAGCGAAATTTAATTAAGTTTAAATATTTACTTTGAAATATCTTAGTTGATTATAAACTTACTTTACAATTTTCCTCTTTTTAAATTTAACTGCTATAAAAAGATTATCCTATTCTTCATTAACTACTTTTATCTTTGATTCACACTCATAAAAGTATGTAGCAGACTTTATGCCCTTAGTGCTTATAGATGTACTTTTTTGATTATTGTACTTAAAAACAAATTTGAATATGAAGCCCCAAAAAGCCCCCAAGAACTTTCTTTCATAATCTGTAATATCAAAATCACTTTCATTGGCTAATAGAAAAACCTTAACAGGTGGCATTTTCAAAACATCATTGCAAAATATTATATGATTCATTAGCTCTGCATCCATTATTGTATCTATACACATATTCCATAAGGGTCCCGCTTCCACAAACCCACCAAATGCTCTATATGCTTTGGGAAATTCATTTTTTAATTCATTTATTATTTTTTCTATAGTAAAATTCATAATACCGCCTCCAATACGCTAAATTTATAATCCTTATTATATAAGGGTTATAAATTTAGTATATACTTATCATCTTTTAAAATCAATACTTTTATTTTTTATAGAAGATTACTTATTTTCAAATATAAGTTATAGAGACCTAATAGAATTTATGAATATTATTTCTATTAAAATATTTCAGATAATATAATAAAAAACTAAACTCTCGAGAAAGACTTATAGGGACAGTAGATAGTTTTGTTTTAACGCAAAGCTATCTACTGTCCCTAATTATAAGCCATTATATTATAGGACTTTACAATTTTTTTCACTTTTATCTAAATATATTATAGCAATATATCTATTAAATTATATATATAAATACTTTATGAATGCAATATTTTCAAGCCCAAATTCTAATATTTCTTTTTCTCTATTTTTTATTAACTCTTTTATTCCTTCTTCTGTATTATTATTATATTTTTTCTCAATCTTTTTTACAGTTTCACTTAAATTTTTTATACCTTCTTTATATGTATCATAGGTCTGTATTATAGAATATAACACTTCCCCTACAGATAATTCTGGATTTCGTTTAATATGGTAAATTAAAGTACTTAATATACAACTTAAATAATGTTGCAATCTATCTGTTTGATATTGCATATTTATTTCCAAACTTCCTCCATTATGTACTAAATTATTTCTTGTTCTATAAACAGATGTTATACTATTTATTACTGATTGCTCTATATCCTCAATATATTTTAATAATTGGGATGGCTCTGTTAATAGTTTGTGAACGTCAGTAACACTTCTATTAACCGTAGTATAACATTTTGTTTTTTCATTTAAATTATTACTTGTTTCTTCACAAGCTAAATATTCAACTAATTTCTTTTTTGAATACTTATGTGGCTTGTCCTCTGATTTACACTCCCCAATACCTTTGTCATCTATTTTTTTGCCCAGTAAAGGATATAATCGTTCCCATAATACATTCATCTTTTGTTTGACAATATATATACATATTACTTTAGGAACAATAGTAATAACTTTTTCTATTATAGAATTTCCTTTATATGGTCTAAGTAAATTTTCCATACAATTCCAATAATTTAACAATCTATTTTCTCTTGTAAATTCAGTAGATTTTTGTAGTATATTTATTACTTGTTCCATATCATGTATACAGCTCATATTTTTCTTATTATGCCTAAAATCATCTCTTAAATTCACAAAATCTTCGATATCTTCTTTTTCCCTTTCACTAAATTCTTTAGTATGTTGTTTTATATTATTAAGTGAAATTTCTTTGTATCCACCACCAGTTATACCTATTTCCTCATTAATTATTCTTATTACTTTGATTAAACATGTATTAATCAAAGTATTTGACATAGTATTATCTAATACCTTATATATTTCGATGTAATTTTCTATTGGATATAATACTTGCTCTATTGCTTTATATTTATCGCACGCATTAATTCTGATTTTCAAATACCACACTTTATTGCTTTCAAAAAATTTATAATTTTCCTTACTTATCGTTTCTTTTTCTTCTTCATCTAATGATGTATATGTAATATCTCCAATAGTAATATGGTTATTTTGTTGAAATTCATCTTTAATTTTTTGGGGTAAGCTTAATTTTATAATTACATCATATTCGTAAGTGGTCTTATCTGATAGTACTTTAAATTTTTCTATTTCGCTTTCTAATACTAAATCTTGCTTTTTATTTAATATCTCTTTAAATGAATCCATCCACCATTCTTGCAGATATTTTAAAGAATAACCTTCATATAGTAACTCACTTATATAACAAT
This sequence comes from Clostridium sp., assembly GCF_021372645.1. Classification (GTDB taxonomy): domain Bacteria; phylum Bacillota; class Clostridia; order Clostridiales; family Clostridiaceae; genus Clostridium. Next base: position 16,830 of record NZ_JAJFUC010000046.1, read on the forward strand.
CCATCACCTTATCAACTTCTTCAAATGATGAAACTTTTTCTAATATTATATCAATCCAAAAATTCAGAATATTAATCTTGCTTATTTTTTTATTTAACGCACTTATTGAATAATAGATACATTCTTCCTTTTTTATTGAACTGTTAGTTTTTTCACTTTCATTTTGATTATCTTTATCACTTTTATTTTCTGATTTCATTAATTTTAATAAACTTACTATATCATTACTAAAACTTTCGTTCTTTTTGAATAAAGTTTTTTCAAAGTAAAATATTATAGTATTATTTAATGCTTTTTTGCTTTTTTGTAATTTATCTTTATCTACTATATTGCTTTTTATTTCCTGTTCTAAATTTATATATTCTGATAATAACCTTCTTAAACTATCTACCTTCCTATTTTCCAATCTATAGTGTTCATCTTTAAAGTGCTCTTGAATACTTAAAATAAAATATTCATATGCAGTATTTTTATCTTTACTCAATCAACTCACCCCGTATTAATTAAACTCATCTCTCTACTAAATTAATCTTACCAAATAATAAATTTGACTTATTTATTATTTTATATTATGATTATAGCATAATATAAATTTAATTGAATATTTTTATTAAATATTCATATACTAATATAGCAAAAGACTGAGTGCTTCTTTGGGCATAGGGTTACATGTGTAACTACTTCCTAATGAATGCACTCTTTAATATTTTAGATATTATTTTCTTGACTGTTTTAAATCATACTACTTATACCAACTGCTTTCAATATAGCATATTAGTGTTCATAAAGCTATATACTCACCATTGTTATAAGTTTTAAAATAAACATTTTTGCAAAAAAAACCTTAACCTCTCATCTGCAAGCCTTCAAGCTACGCATTTGAACTCTCTGTGGCACCATGGGTCTTAATACTTCCTATTATTGATATAGTTTAAGATTTTCAAAATGGACAGACTCTTCCTTTAGATAATATAAGTTCATGATTCGGGAAAGTTGTTTCATTTCTGGGTTTTCATACTTGCTTATTTCTATTTTACCAATATACATGATTCTGATGACATTTTAACATCATCACTTAAACCTACTCTCAATATTGCGGCCGCAACTAAATTTAAAGAATTATCTACACTAATCATGTTAGCTTGTACTATATCAATATAACTTCTTAAACACCATTATTTAATTCATTAAAATAGTATAATTTAACTGCAATATCAAATTTATCAATATTAACCTTATACTCATACTCCTCTCTTTTCTTAGCCTTTTCATGTAAGTTCAAAATATTATTGGATGTTAATTCTTCAAAGAAATTATAAATTGCATCTGTTATATCCGGAAATTCTTTTTTTACTAATGTAGATGTATAACTTAAATCTTTATTTACATTCATATTAGAATATTTTCTAATCCAAGCTACAACCTTACAAATCTCAATTATCTTTTTATAACGATTATTAATAAATTTATCCCATATTATTAATTTCCAAAAAAATTTATGCTCTTCAAATGCCATTTCACCATCTATTGAATTGGTTAACAACTTAGGAATATTACTAATATCTATATTGTACTTACCCTTCAACTCTATCCATTCTGGGTTATTTAATAATTTATTATAATATATTTTTTCAAATTCTACTTTCTTTAACATCAATTTTTCTATTCTTCGATTTTTAAGCACCTGTTGTTTTTCTAAGTATTCTTTATATTGTTTTTCTTTTAATTCTTTTCTTTCTTTTATTTCAAGTTTTTTCTGTTCTGCCAGTTTACTATATATCCATTTTTTATTATCAACAGAATTTATTACTTTTTCTATTAATTCTTTTTTATTTAAAATTAAGCTACTATCATCAATATTTAAACTTATTTCTAATGTAGATAAGCCACTATGAATAATTTTTTTCTTTTTTTCCTCGTCTACTTCATGTGTTACTGCAATTTCTATAGCTAATTTGTATTTGCCTTTATGTGCAATAATATCTGGTTTGAAATCATTTACATACTCTTCAACCTGTATCCTATCGAACTCTATTAAATTCTCTTTCATAAGAGAAATTTCTTTTACGTCAAATTCTCCATATCTATCTTCATAAGAATCATAGTAATTATATGATGGTACCCTTATTTTTTTATTTTCTACAATCACCTGTTTTGCAAATAAGTGTAATGCCGTTTCAAGTCCTTTTCCGCAATCACTTCCTTTGTAGTGGGAAAAGTGCTTTTGATTTTGTTCACCTAATCTTGCAACTAAAATGCTTCCACAATAAGGACATACACAATTACAATTCAATCCATTCTCAATATTTTTAATTTCCTCTATATGTATTAGTTTTTCTCCTCTTTTTCCAAATGGCAATTTAATCTTCAATTTATTCCTCCCCAAATAGAATTAAATTAAATATATTATTTTAATTTAATATTACTCGAAACCATTATATGTATTTTAACAAGTATATTTATACAATTTGAGTTTCTTCTAAATCCTTAAGTTTTAATTTAAGATATAAAATAAAAGCCGTGATTTTGCTACAGCTAAATTATTTTATAAAAATACTATTATTTTTACTTACTATAAGTTTCATTACAATATTCACTTAAATTTATTCTCTTTCAAATAATTAATCATTTATTAGAATCAGTTAATAAAATTTGTGCATATCCTCTAACCATTTTAATTTCATCACAAGTCATGTTTAGAATCTCAGCTTGCTCATCATCTCTTAACTTTATAATATTGTTATCTTTCATAATAGAAGTTATATACTTCAAAAACTTATTAAATGGTCCGTATTTTATAGTATCTGTATGGTTAACCTTATATACTCCTGCTTTTATTTTTTCAATGCATTTATCTGAACGTTCTAATCTTACTATGCATTTAGAGACCAACGTTTGACTAATTCCTAATGTATTTGCTATTTCCTTCTGAGAAATTCTACTCATATTGTCAATGTCTTTTTGAGAATCTATAATGTCCAATATATCTTTATATTTTTTGAAATATTCCTCAAATATTTTTGTCATTTCATTTGAAATTCCTATTTTTTTAGCCATTTAAATATATCTCCTCAAAATTTTTCAATTACATAAATTAATAGCATTGAATTAAAAAACACTTTTAAAAGTCCAACACTAATAATAACTTTCATGTATTTCCCCATACTTCATCACTCTCATTAACTTTTACTCTGCTTTATCTATATACGTATTTCCTCATTAGGTTTTAATTTTGTTAAATCAATTACTTTTTCTATATTGTCATCATCGTCATAAATAGTTATTCTGGGATGTTGTGGTATAGCCTTTTGAAAATTTGTTTTCACAACCGTTGGATTATCTATATTTATTTTTAAGTTTGTATATTTTACACTGAAATTAAAATATTTAGCTAACCAAATATATTTATGTAAAACCTTTTTAGGACTATCATCTTTTGATGCAAGTTTTAGATTTTCTTCAATTAATTCTTTAAGTTCCATTAGATTTATTTCAGTAATTTCAGGAGACCATGTATTAAATGTACACATTCTTCCAATAAAGTCTACAAAATAGTAATCATTATCTTTTAAAAGAATTCCCATATTAACTAAACTTTCAAGTATTTCTTTTGTATTCAAAGCATCTTCTTGATATACTGTATCGATTATTATTCTTGGATAGATGGCATTTTTGCTTTCAGATGTATAAGCATTAACTAAAGCTTTAGAAAACATTATTTTCGAACTTCGATAATGGTTTCCTATTGAAATCGAGCCACGAAAAATAATATCTGCATGCAATGATTGCATTTGTATTCCAGATAATATTAAACTTAATTGAAATAATTTATCATGAAGATAACAAATATATGGAGCTAATTCAAGTTGAGACCGATTATAATCACCATAATCTAATGTTATTGGAGTAGTAATAATAATGCTATCTGAAAATATTTCGTAGTCAAATGGCCCCATATTACCATGACTTGAATGCTCAATATATTCTGTTATTACATTTCCAATAATTTCTTCTAACTTTTTTATAATAGATATAGAATTATTTTTTTTTTCAGAATCATTCACCAAATTTTTGTAACCTAAAATATCAATAAATGCGCATAAATGTTTAGTATAACCTGTATCTTCCATATAATTTCCTCCTAAAATAGAATATCTATATTTCCATGAAGTTCTTCAATTCCATAATAATATCCTCTTATTTAAAGTTCTAAATCTTATTACTTATTATTAAATATTTTTAATTCATCTTCATTAATTTCTTCTGATAAACTATTTAGGTCTTGATAAACAAAATACTTATTGATTCCACATTCTTTTAGTTCATTTCTTATAACTTCAACGCTATTATATGGTATATAAATTTTATGTATATCAGATTCAAACATTGTATAAAAATCTAATGGGGCACAATAATATCCATGTAATGTAAAACAACCTGATTGATTTCTTATTCTTTTATCTGTTTCATTACAATTTATACAAATAGGTACATCACTAATTGCATTATCACTTATGGTCTTTAAAATAACATTGTAATTCTCAGAATTAGCATTTATAAAATACTCCATATCATTTGCTACTTTTTCATCTCCAACATATATAGGCGAATCAACATGGAATGCATTTTTATTTAGTATATTGGGACTCATAACATATACTGCGGCCGCATTTCTGGCATTATCTCTATATCTTAGTTTATCTTCGTTTATCTCATCAATATCATATTGCCTATGATGTTTCAAATCATATAAGTCTTCATTACTAATGTTCTTAAGTTCATCTAATGATAAATCATTTTCTTTAATTATTTCTATCAAATCCTTAGCACTGATTTTTTCTAATGTTTTTTTCACTGGTAGTGAAAAATATAATCCAATTAAAGCATTTGTTGTCCAATCTAAAAGCTTTGTTGCTAATCCATAATGCTGTGCTATTATTAACCATTCTATTTCAGTTGAAGGCGTATTATCTAAATTATTTATAGCTTTTCTTTTAAAATCTCGTAACAATCTACTCAGGTCAGGTATTTCTACATCTTCATCCTTTCTCATATACTGGATTCTGTTTTTTTGTTTTATATTTCTTAATCCACTTGGTGATAAATCATAATTACAATCTTCCTGTCCTCTAAACCAAACTTCATATCTTGGATTTACTTCTTTTATTTTCTTTGTTATCTGTTTTATTACACTTATGTACTCACTTAAATTCCTTGCAATATATGCTTGTCCCATATCAAGCTTAACTCCTCTCTAAACTTCATAAAAATATTCCATGATTAACTAAATTAAAATCTATACAAATTATAACAATAAATATAATTTTTTGCATCAATATTACTAAAATTTAATTTAATATTCACTTTAAATCGCTGTTTTTTCTATAATTCATTTCATACCGTTATTTTAAAATTACATTTTTTATATATAATTTAAGAGCTAAGGAAATTACTCCTTAACTCTCTATTTTTCTTAGGCTACTCTTATTATTTTTTATTTTTCTTATTCCTTATTTGTATAACAAGTTTGTTTCAAACAAATTTCCTCCAGAACAATTTTTATACCTATCATGCCATAATAACTCCGAATATATTCTATAATATTTTTCACCATATTCTTTAGTTCTTTCTATGGATTTTTTATATAAAATCTTTTGCAATCTATCATATTCATCAATTGAATCAATATCAGCTATTGTTGTTATAGATTTAGAATCTTCTTTCATTAGTTCTATTGGAGTAAAACACTTTTCAATTGTATGTTCATCCAATGGAACAAATAAAAAAGGTATCAATTTTTTTCTGCAACAATTCAATTCTTTTGCCATAGATATAACATGTTCTAAAAACAAATCTATAGGAACTCTTATTCTATTATAGACTAATTTGTCATTCTTAATAGTTTTTTTTAATAACGCCTGAACTTCAGAGCATAAATTATCGGAAAACTTATTAAGTTCATCTAAATTATTTATTTTCTTTATTGCACCAATAATCTTTGTTTTATTTTTTATTAAATAACCAACATAAATATTTTTAGCTCCATCTTCATTACAATCTATTCTATGAAATCCTCTCCAAATACTTCTATCTATAGCTCTCATTGTCCATTCATCATCAAACTTGTCTTTGACAATACAGCCCTCTACAATTGAATCATAGTCATATAATGGACTTGGATTTAAAAATACTTTTTGTGCCTTAGCCATAAATAATTTTTCAGAAATCCCCATTATTCCCACACTCCCACTTATAGAAGTTTATTATTTCATTAAATCTTTTCTCATCTTAAATATTAGTGAATTATATTCCTTTTCTCTCCTTGCAAGCTCTTCAGCATATGCCTTCGCATCAGAAATATAAACATCATAATTTTTTCTTTTTAAGTCTGCGAATTGATTTAAAACATCTTTCGATATTTTATCTAAGTCCTTATCTTTTATAAAATCTAAAATCTCATCTATTTGTAAATCTATAATATTATTTGCCCAGTTTAATAAGAAAAGCCTATCTTCTACATTATCAAGGCTAAATATAACCTCTTGTAATTGTTTTTGAAAATTTGTAGTTATCTTATACAATTCACTTTCAGCTTCAAATTTTTCTTGTACTTCTCCTCCTGCTTGGAAAGCAAACTTTTGATATATCCCCTTTCTTTCTTCTAAATAAAAAACAGCAAATTTCTCTTTATATTCTTCTAATAAACCTATAAGATTTCCAATAACAGTTTGTTGTTGGTTCTCATTATATCCTTGTAATTTATTCGTAGTAATTTTACCTTTTAATCCTTTTTCAATTAAAGGTAGAAATTGCTTTTCTATTATAAATCTACTTTTATTCCAATCAGCATACCAACCTTGCCATATATTTTCTTCAATACTATCCTCTTCACAAATATTTTTAAGTTCATCTTTTTTAGTAGTCTTAAACACTTTATAATCTTCTGTCCACTCATCCCAAAGCTTAACTGCATTTGTTGCAAAATCCCTATTCTTTTCAAAATACTCAATCTTTATTAAAGCATTTTTTATTATATTAGAAGTATTTTCTGCAATGAATCTAAAGCTTGCTCTTTTTTCATCTTCAAGTTTTGCAAGTTCTTCAATTGCATTATCTCCATTATTAATTTCTTCAATTCTTTCCTCTATTTTTTCAGATTGCTTTTTAATTGCTAAAAGTTTGGAGCTTACACTATTCATTCCAAGTTCAAAATGCTTTTTAAAGAAAACTTGTCTACTCTTTAATAATTCATTTTCTTTATCTGTTAAATTAGGATTATTATCATATTTTTTAGATAACGTTAATCCAATAATATTGCAATCCCTAATAACATCACTCTTTTGCCCTTCATAATATCTCATTTTATCCATAAGTTCATCTGTCCAATTAATAACAGCTTCATAATATTTGATTATAGAATTATCAATTGCTTTAATATCATATTTTACAAGTAATATGTTGTAATCAAAAGTTGATGATAATAACACTTCTTGTTGTAAATCATTTATTTGTTCTTGTAATTCATTAAGTTTCTTCATTAATACTGGTTTTTCAAAATAAATCTTTTTATACAGTTCTGTTATTTCATTATTATTAAATATAGGTTCTAAATTGTTATTTACAAATAAGTTTAAAGTAAATTGCAGACGTTCTACTTCTGTATACACATTATTATCTGATGATACGTTACTTTCATATTCTTGATAAGTTATTTCTTCTGATGTAGGGAATAAAACCCCGTGGTCTGTTGTTTTAGGATAATCGTTATCAGTCCAGATATAATTTATTTTTTCATTGTAATTTAATATAACTCCACTATTTCCAAATATTTGTTTAGAGTTTCCAGTATATTCTGGAAAAGTTATGTCATCTATTAATGTACAAAACTGAAATTCATTAGGTATTTTCCAATTTTGATGACCATCCATTATTAAATTTTCAACTATTTCTTTAGCCTCATCAATTTTATAAGAACTTTCATTTTTTATAACTTTAAAATAGTTTGGATTTGCCCAAATAAGTCCAGTATTTCTGTCCATCAATACCTTAGGCTTATTCTTAAAGTAATACCATCTTTGCTCTTTAATAGCTTCTAATATTCTATCAATGCCTTTACCTGATAAGTTTTTAATATCTTCATTAATTTTATTAAGCTGTTGTTCTATCTTACTAAGTTCTGCTGAAATATTGTTTTTCTTACTAATCAAATTGGATTTTCCCATATTAAGTTCAGTAATTTTTTTAGCATTATGTTCATTATCAATTCCTTCGCAATTTTCTTCAATTTCTCTTATCTTTGAAAGTATCTCATCTCTTTGAGTCAATAAATCCTTAACATTTTGCATATCCCTATTCCCCTTTAATTCACTTATTAATCTGCTTTAAAGTTTAAATTTATCCCTTAGCTCTATTTTTTTTATTTCCCTTCACCTAACAACCTCTTATTAGAACTGCCTCCTAATTTTCTAATATCATTTGTAGCTTCTAATTCTGCATTGTTTATATCATTTGAAAGCATTTTATCTATTAAATTATTTGTAATTAGAGCTGTTTGGTCAATCAGTTTTTCTTTAGAATTTAAGAAACTTTCTATTATTTTACTTTGTCTATCTGTCAATCCTTCTATTTGTTTATTAAAACTTTGAAGTTGTGAGTTCATATCATCTTCTATTCTTTTAAAATACAATTTATGTGCCGGTGAACTTTCATCATATTGTTCTAATACTTCAAGTAACTTAGGAAGTTTTATTTCACTATATTCTTGATTGTCTTTAGTTATTTTGTCATTTAATTCTTTATAAAAGTTTTCTACCTGTCCTATTATTTGCAATGAGCCTTTTTCGATTATTTGCATTCTTTTTTCAGCAACCTCATTTAATTTATCTTGCATCCCAACAATTGTATTTGCAATATTATTAAATCCTCTTGCTTTTGCTTCTTCAAGAGCGACTTTGCAATAATATTCTTTTTCTAATACATCTATTTGTGCATTGGTCATTAAATCAATTCTTTCTTTTTCCATATTTGCAAGTCTAATTTTTGTCTCTGATTCTATTTCTGCAATTCTCACTTTATCTGGCTCATATGTAGTATTAGTATTGCTTGTACTTCTACTTCCTCCACTACTGTTCCCTTTAAACAATCCACCTATCCAACTAAATAATCCCATAAATTTATTCCTCCATAAAATTAAATTAAATACTTTTTCAACTTGTCCACTTCTAAATCTTCCTAATGTACATACATTGGCAAAATGCTCACAGTTATTAAACACTAAATTATATCCTTTATCCCCTAAGCATGCTCTTGCATAAGCTACAATATGTTCTACTGGATATAAATCTTGTAATTCATCATCTGTATACTCTTTAACTTCAAGCTCTCCATCTTTTAAAAAATAGCTTATATCCGTTTTAATTACTTCTGGCTTTGACCAATCTAAAACACTATCTTCTTCGCTACCAGTAAAATGTATTACTTCATCATTACTTATGTAAACTCCATGATGTGTGTATAATCCTCTATCTACTTTTATATGTTCACCTTTACTTGGTTTCTTTCTAACCCATATTTCCTGTTCTTCATCTGGAACATCAAAAATTACTGGTCCTCTAATTATCTCCATATCAAATTACCTCATTAACTCTTTCCTCATCTTAAACATTAATGAATTGTATTGCTTTTCTCTAATAGCTCTTTCTTCTACATATGATTTAATATCTGAAATATACTCTGTGTAATTATTTTCTCTTAATTTAGAAAATTCAATTAACACATCTTTTGATATATTGCTTAATTCCTTATTTTCAATAAACTCCAACACTTCATCAACTTGTATATTAATAATTTCCTCAGCCCATCTTAAAATATTAATCTTACTATAAGAATCTTCACTGTCAAATATTATATCTTGTAATTTTTCTTCTAATTTAGCTGTTGTTTTATATAATAAGCTTTCAACTTCAAATTTTTCTTGTAAATCTCCGCCTGCTTGAAATGCAAATTTTTGATATATACCTTTTCTTTCTTTGATATAAAATTTATCAATTTCATCTTTATAAGTTTGTAATATATTTATTAAGGCACCTACTGTTTCGTGCTCTACATTACTATCTATACCTAATTTGATTAATTGTGATAATTTTTCTTCTATTATATATCTACTTCTATTCCATTCGATAAACCAATCGTCTATTAATTCTTTTTCTATAGAATCTTCTTCACAGTCTTTGCTAAAATCTTCTTTCAATTTACTCTTGAATGTTTTATAATTTTCATTCCATATATTTTCGATTTTGATAATGTTTATTACAAATTCTCTATTAACTTCAATATATTTTACTTTAGATAAAGCTTTTTTTAATATATTAAATGTGTTTTCTGTAATAAACTTAAAACTTGCCCTATCTTCTTTTTCTAATTTACCTAATTCATTTAAAATATTGTTGTCACCATTTATTTCTTCAATTTTCTCTTCTATTTTATCTGCTTCTACTTTGAATACTATTAATTTATTTTTCAATTCTCCTATAGAAATATTAAACTTCTCTTTTAACAAATTTATTCTATTATTAAATAATTCTGTTTCCTGTTCACTAAGATTGTACTTATCACTGGAAACCTTTGATACAGTGAAAGAAATTTCATTAATCTCCCTTATTAATTCATTATTAGATAATTCAAATGCATCTAAATACTTCAAAAGGTCATATATCCAGTTTTGTATTCCTTCATAATATTTAATAATAGATGTATTTATTTCTTCAATATCATATAATTTTATAAACTCTACATAGTTAAGTTCTTTCAAATTTAAATTTCTCCTATTTTCATTGTTATTCTGATTATCTAAATATATTTTTTTATATAATTGAGTTATTTCATCATTATCAAATATTGGTTCAAATTCGTATTTTTTAAATAGTTCTAATGTTAAATTTAATTTTTCTTCTTTACTTAAGTATGTTGCTTTTTTACCTTTTATATATTCTTCACTACTCACATTTTTATTTACTGGAATAAAATATGCTGTATCTGATATAATCAGCATTGGATAATCAGAATCTAACTTAATTGCAGATTCTATTATATAATTACTGTATATATATACAGAATTATGGCCTAAAATTTTGTAATTGCTTCCTTCAAAAAATGGAAATTCCTTATCAACTGTGATTAATCTTATATCTTTGGGTTCCGGCAATTCCCATTCACCGAAACCATCTAAATTTAATTCAATGGCCAAGGATTTACATTGTTCTTTTGTATAAAATTTTCCTTTTGCAATCACATATTTAAAATTCTTTAAATTAGGCCATAAATACCCAGTTTCTTTATCAAACAATATATTAGGCTTATTTTTTAAAAAATACCATCTTTGTTGTCGTATTGCATCTAAAATTTTACTTTCATCTTTAATTGCCAAATTGCACCACCTCATTAGTATTTGTTTGAATTATATCATTTTTTACTACAATATAAATTATATTCCACATTTAAACATAATTCTATATATGTATATATGAAAAATACAGTATAAATGCTCTAATCAAGTTTATTTATACTGTAATACATTAATAATGTTATTTGTTATCTTTATTCAATTTAATATATCTATATAATGTAGTTTTACTTACTCCTGTAGCCTCAGTTATTTCACTAATACTATGATTTTTACTTTCATACATTTTAAGAGCAATGTCTATCTTTCTCGTATCCTTACATGGTCGCCCACCGATACGTCCTCGAGCTCTACTAACTGTAAGTGATTCTTTTGTCCTCATACTAATCATATCTCTTTCAAATTGTGATATACCACTAAATATAGTAAACATCAGCTTACTTTGTGGTGTAGTTGTATCCATCCAGCTCTCTTTAAGAGACTTTATGTTTGCCCCTTTCCCCTCTATAATATCTACTAATTTAAACAAATCTTTAGTTGACCTACTAATACGTGATAAATCGCATACTGTAATTTGGTCTTCAGGTCTTAACTGGTCTAATAATTTTTGAAGCGCAGGTCTCTCTAATTTTGTACCTGTAATTTTTTCTTGAAAAATTCTTTCGCATCCTGCTTCTTGAAGTTGCAATATTTGTTTTTCTAAATCTTGAAAATGAGTGCTCACACGTGCATATCCAAATATCAAAAATGATTCCTCCTCTTTTGTGGTTAATACATTATTATTTTTGTTCTAAAAACCTTAAACATCAACAGTTATAAAACTTTGATTTTGGTAATAGTTTTGGCACTAAAAACTATTATTATTCTATAAATATTTCTCCATTCAAAAAAAGTCCTAAAAACGAACGTTTTTAGAACTTTTCAATATTCAATAGATTATTAACTTGTACTAATTTATGTTTATAAATTAAAATTGTTGTTATAGCTAAAATTTAAGTATAAAAAGTAGCCTTCATTTTAATTAAACTATTTTAACATTTCCAAGTTATTTACATTAATAAATTTATCCTTCAACTACTTGGCGTAAATACTGTATCATTTCTCCTCTTGCAGAGATTTCCTCTAATTTATCAACAATCCTTTTTCCAACTTCTTCTTTATCTAAATCATCCGCCAATTCGTAAACCATATCGTTTAATTCAGGTTCACAAATTTTAACTACCTCATCATTCTGATTATTCATCATATATACTTCTATTTCCCACTTCGGAAAATCTAAATAATATATAACGTCTATAAAAATCCCTTCTTCCCATGCGAGTTCATGTAAATTAGCATATTCCTCTCCAAATTTAGCTTTCTCTTCTTCATATATATCTTCATCAAATGGAAAACATATTTTAAAACAACTTAAATCAAAATAACCATCATAAACTTTTAACATATATAATTCCCCCCTTTTCATTTATATTATACATCTTTATTTACATTTTTAACATAACAACTTATTATTTTACATTTATTCAATATTATATATCCTATAATATAGTTGCATTTAGGAATGATTACATTATTTTCATGAATTTATAGTATAAATATTTATAGTTATACTATATTTTTGATAGTGCATATTTTTAGTTATAATTTTCTACCATAGCATCTATAATTTATATTATAGAGCAAAGGAGGCTATTAAAATGCCAGTATCAGCAATAACATCAACTTTTGATTTAGATAAAATTAAAGAAAAGATTTTAATATCTTTACATGATAATTCTATAACATTTTCAAAACTATTAACTTGTACAGATGAGGTTTTTTTAGGAGATTATATTCAATTAATTAACGACTCCATTAAAAATTATAATCTTGAATTTTCTGTTATGAGTTTAAAAAAGGATTATTTGATTTTAGACTCAAATTCAGGTTTAAAAATTGTAATAACAGACTATTATTTAGAAATAGTAGCTGAAAATTAAAATGAAGTAGAGATTCTCTACTTTATTTTAATTTTATAAACTTTATATAAAGCTTTACTCCTATGCTGAAATTAAGTTTATTTTAAAATTTTAATTAATTTTATCTGAAAGTATAATTTAAAATAAAATACAATAATTTTACAACTTCATTTTAGTATTTTAAAATATGTTGTTTTAATTTTTCATTTTAATAAAAATACTCAATTACTATTTTTATTAAAATGAAAAATTCTTATATTTAAATATTAAAATTTAAACTAATTTATTATCCCTCTAAAGCTTTATCTATATAATTTATATTTCATAGCTACTATTTGGTTTAATAGCACTTGTGACATACATAAACTTCAATTAGCTATATATAATTGTAAATTATATGTATATCATATCTTTTAAACTAAGTTCTTATTTATTTCCTTTAATCTGCACGCAAGTGCTGTATGATATATTTTACATTTATACATTTTTAGCACAAATATTGATTTTTAATTCAAAAAAACTTATTATTGTATTATATATTATTAAGGGTTGGGGATGAATTTATGGATATTGAATCACGTATTAAAGAATCTACAGAAATATTGAAGAATGTTTTTTGCCTATCTATTGCATCTAAAGAAATGATGTATAAGGATATAGATGAAATATATAATAAAAATAAACACTTATATCTACAAGCATATAGGGATAGCGCTTCATATAACACCATTTTAAATAAAGGTTTGAGCTATAAAACAGAAATTTATGTAAAAAAAATGATAGGTATATCAGAAGATTCAATAAAACAAGATGATACAACTAATATAATAAATCTATATAAAAAAGCATATAGGAAAATTTATAATAATACTAAGAATTTAGATTCTATAAAAATATTAGATATTATAAAATTTGTTGATGCAACTAATTCTGAAAGCTCTATTGATGCTTTATCTGCATTCTATTTTTATTCAATAAGAGGTCTTTTAGAGCCTTTTAATATTGCTGATTATAAATTTGATGCTATGTTAGATGATGTTCATGTTTTAGCTCTTTATAAGAAAATAAACTTTTCTTATAAAATTATTGAACATAAAAAGGAAGACATTATTAAGTTAAAAAATAATTTTGGCATAAAAAATAAAGATTACATTGCTGATGACTTGATTACAGATATTCTTAACAAAGAAATATCTATGTATATAAAAAATAATCCTAATTCTAACGAACTTGATGCATCAAGCATAGTTCAAAAGTCTGGCAAGATAGCTAAAAACATTGGATTAATGGAAGGATTATATAAATGTTTAGAACTAAATGCTACTGGAATATCTAAGAAAATAAGCTTTACGTCACGAGAAATCTCAGAAATCTTATTAAGCTATAAGCTTACTAAAAACTTTGATGATTATGCTGATGAAGAAAGCCTAAACCCATACATAATATCCGCAATATATATGGCTATTTTAAATAAAGAATATAAAAATTTAAGAGCTGATTATTCTAAATATGTATCTGAAGAAAGTATAATTGAAATTCATAATTTACAGGAGAAATTGAAAAATTCTGTAAATGAAGTAGATAAATTAAAAGCGGATTTTGAAATTAAGGAAAAAACATTAACAGATAAAGAACAAAGCTTATTGAAAGAAATTGAGCTATTAAAAAAGGAAAACTCTCTTCTAAAGAAAAATATAAATGATACTAAAGCACTAAAGACAGAAGTTATAAAGCTAAGAGAATTTGTCTTTAATTTACAAAATACTATTGAAGACGAGATTGCAGTAACTGAAGAATTAGATTTATCTACTATTAAAGATAAAAATATAGTAATCATTGGTGGGACTACTTCTTGGACTAAAAAATTAAAAGAATTATTCCCCAAATGGCAATTTATAGGTGTAGAACAAAAAAATAATAATTTATCATTTATAAATAATTGTGATTTTCTATTTATCAATATTAATATGACACATTCATTATATTTTAAAATTAAATCTCTAATAGAAAAATATAACATAAAATATAATTTTCTAAAAAATACAAATAACATAAATAACACATTACATGAAATAGTATCTAATTTAAAAGACTAATTAGCTTTAAATAAAAAATGGACTTGTTATGTAAATATTCTAACAAGTCCATTTTAAAATTTTTTAAATTAGAAATCATAAAAATTTATTATTTTAATCTATACTTTAACCCTTTAATCTTTCCAAAAGCATGCTATTTCTTCTTGGTGGTACTTTTATCACTGCTTCATCAAAAGTTTGTTTATTTCCAATAATGATTACTTTTTCAATTGCTCTTGTAATTGCTACATATATTAAATTAGTATTAAATAATTCTTCTTTTTTCTCATCCACGGCTAAAATTATAACCTTATTTGAACTTCCCTGCATCTTGTGAATCGTTAAAGCATATGCTAAATCTAAATTTACAGTTTTTTTATATTTAACTTTCTTATACCCATAATCTACAATTAGAGTAGTATCATTAAACTCTTCGCTAATATAAGTAATTTTACCTATTTCCCCATTGAAAACCTCTAAGTTATAATCATTTTTAGTTTGTATTACTTTATTGTTAATAGAAAGATTTTTATTTATTTTTTCATATGGAAAATATCTATCTGCTATCTTTTTATTTATGCCTGCTACACCATTTGCTCCTTGCTTTACAGGAGTAAGTATAGTTATATCATCTAAATTGTATCCATTGTTTTGTAATATTTCTATTTCATTTAATATTTGATTTGATATTTCTGTATTTTTACAAGGAACAAATTTGAACTCTTCATTTTCATATTTTTTATATTCAAAATTAGGTACATACTTACAATTAACTTCATACTGTAATAACTTTTCTGCATTTTTAGCTATTAAACTTTTATCCTTCTGCCTATGATTTCCATTAAGTATTGTAATGCTAAACGTATTGCTTTCTTTTATATCTTTAAATACTTGTCCCATTCCTACAGGCTCAAGTTGATGTGTATCTCCAACCAAAATTATCTTAGTACTTAGCTCCAAACTTTCAAACAGCTCCGAAAATAACTTTAAATCTAAAATTGATGTCTCATCTATTATTAAATAATCAATATCTTTTATTTTATTAATTTCGTAAAACTCATCTTCTTTTTTATTTAAAAATCTGTGTATAGTTGTTGCTGATATATACAAATTATTTAATTCTAAATTAATTACATTTACTGCTTTGCCTGCTAAAGAAGCTATTGATATATTCTTATTTAAAGCTTTTATACATGCTACCAATGTACAAATAGTAAATGTTTTGCCACTACCTGCTCCGCCACTTATTGTGGATATATTATTAGTTAAAGCTGTAAATATAGCTTCTTGTTGTTTTAAATCTAACACCTTAACACTGTTATCAATAATTCCTTTAACTTTTTCATTATCTTCTAACGTTAATTCTGTATTTTTAATTTCTCTTCTTTTTAACAAATTATTTATTAGAGAATCCTCTAATAAATAATTTTCTGTAAGATATACTCTATCTTCTTCAATACTAACTAAGCCATCGTTCTCTAAAATAGATAACATTTTATTTATATCTATATCAGTAAATTCATTTTTTACATCTCTAAGATAAGAAAATATATGCCCCCTACTACAATCTTTATACAAGCTTCTTAAAATATTACTTAATGTTATTGTATCATTGTCTTTTTTTATTTTGTTTATATTACTATTGTTATTTTCAAATCTTACTAACATATAAGGCTTATTAATTAATATGTCAACTATATCTTTAGTACAATCTTTACTTAAAAAAAACCCTATCATCTCATTTTTCAATTTATATTTATCCTTTAAATTTATGAGCTTGTCCTTGTTTTTAAAATGAAAAAGAGTGTCTATTGCAAAATCTTTTTTCTCATCATCATACTTATTTAACTTAACTGCATCTATAATGCTTTGCATAGAATCAATATTTAAATAATATTCTATATCATCTTTATTCATTATCTTTTGTAACTGTCCATTTGCTTCTTTTAATACTATTTTATCTACACCACATTTAACTACATTTTCAACTATTGAATCACCTTGGTCGTATTTTATAACTTCTGCCAGATATTCATTTCCAATTGTAAAATTATAATAATATTCACAAATTATGATGATATCTATAATATCATCATCTTCATATTTTTGAGCGTGTATTTTGGTAAACCCTTTCTTCTTGTCCTTTATTTTTATATTTCTAACAATAAATTTTATCATCATTCCAAATCTTCTTTCTTAAAACTTTATCTTTAAATACCTTTTTAGCTATGTTTTCTCCAAAACATTCAATTATAGCTTTAGCTTCTATTTTAGAAAATCGTATACCTTTATCTAATAATTGTTTAGATAGATTTTCTGCTTTAACAAATGTTTCTTCTGTATATTCCGGAATAATATATTGTGTTGTTTTATTCTTAACAGATTTATCATCATTAGTTTCTTCTTTTTCTTCTTTTTCATAAAATTCAAGCACTGCAAATCCATTTATATAATAAAGTATTGAACTTTGGGGGCGTCCAACTCTTTCTGCAATATCATTCTGTGAATACTTTATCTTGTTTATACTTTTTGCATTGCTTTGTCTAATAGCAATAGTTAATATCTCTTTTAAAACATAAATATATTTATTGACTAACTTATACAAATTGGGATATTTATTCTTAGATATATTTTCTATCTTCTTAATATTATTTCTATAAATCTGTTTTAATAGGTCTGCGTCTGAAACATGAATATCTAATAACTCAATTAATTGTATAATTGCTTCTTGAGGATGTTGTATGTTAAATAACATACAATATATATCTACAAAAGAGTACTTTAATTTATATTCTTTATAACTCTTTCCAATGTAAATATGATATTTACCATCAATATCTTTATTTATACACGCATTATTATAAATTGCTATATACGCTTCTATTACTTGATGTTTATTATCAAAATCTTTTACATATATATTATTTGTAAGCGTAAAAAATTAAGTATCTAGATAGCCTGTCCTCTCATTGATAAAGTTAAATTAAATAATTATTAATGGGAGGACTAATATGTCTAGAAAATTAGATAATGCCAGTTGGGAAGAATGCATCAATAAATTTAATTC
>NZ_JAJFUC010000058.1 GCF_021372645.1 Clostridium sp.
TGACCCCCTGCTTGTAAGGCAGGTGCTCTCCCAGCTGAGCTATGCGCCCATAAGATGAATAAAATGGTGACTCCTAGGGGAATCGAACCCCTGTTACCACCGTGAAAGGGTGGTGTCTTAACCGCTTGACCAAGGAGCCATATTAAGTTTTGTTTATTTAAAATGGAGCTGGCAATAGGAATCGAACCTACAACCTGCTGATTACAAGTCAGCTGCTCTACCGTTGAGCCATGCCAGCATATATAGATTAATTTTTATAATGGTGGGCACAACAGGGTTCGAACCTGTGACCCCCTGCTTGTAAGGCAGGTGCTCTCCCAGCTGAGCTATGCGCCCATTATAAAGTGAAACTTTTCAAGTGAAGTTGTACTTCAGCTGAATTTAGTTAAACTTATACCCTCAAGGGGTATCTCATCTAGTGTTGTGCAGTTCTTAGCTACCATCTAAGATGGGAGGTTAGAAATGCTAGACATCAGATAAATGGTGGAGGAAGATGGATTCGAACCATCGAAACTAACGTAACAGATTTACAGTCTGCCCCCTTTGGCCACTCGGGAATTCCTCCAAAATTAGTTGTTTAAAAATATTGCTTTATCTCAATCAACAATGATTAGTATATCTGCAAAAAGCTTTTATTTCAACTCTCACATCACTCATTTTATCCACATTAGGTCTTAATTACTCTTAATTACTACAAAATACTCTCGTTTAACATAATAATCTTAATTATTTTTTATTATTACATTCTTTTTCATAAGCACCTCTTTATTAGTAATAATTTCCACAAGTTATTTTTTTATACTATCTTTCTTCTATTCCTCATATATATATTTTATAAAGGAGGTATCTATCCTTGATTAAACCAGATATTAATCTTAATTCTACATTCTCTTATAATCTAACACTAGAAATCAAAAATTATATTACCAAAAACACTGTAATAGTTTGCATTGGCACTGATAAATGCATTGGAGATTGCTTAGGCCCTCTAGTTGGATCTATATTAACAGAAAACTTTTTTCCCTTACCTGTTTATGGGACTTTATCATCTCCAATTCATGCTTTGAATATCGATGAACGTTTAGATGAAATATATTCTAATCATCCTAATGCATCTATAATTGGTGTTGATGCTTGTTTGGGAGATGCTAAAGATATTGGAGAAATTCGTATAAGAGACTATGCAATACACCCTGGTAAAGGAGTTGGGAAAGAACTTCCTGAGGTTGGAGTTGCATCAATTATAGGTATCGTCGATTCAAGTGATAACTCCGAATTCTTTTTTTCACGTAGTATTAGGCTTTCTTTTATTATGAATATGGCTAAAATTATATCTCGAGTATTTATTGAATCTTATAATTTAAATCGTGGAGAATTTCCTATGCTTTAGTCTTTAAAACACATTCAAAAAAATAAATAACAGTCAAAATATGCTTTGACTGCTATTTATTTTATTATTCTATAAAAATTATTTGTTGTGAATTTGTATTACTGTCCAACTTATCTATATAATCAAGCATTTTGCCAGTTCCCTTAACAACACATTCAACAGAATCCTCAGCAACCATAGTTGCTACCCCTGTCTTAAATTCTATAAGCTTATCTAACCCATGTATTAATCCTCCTCCACCCGTCATTAATATTCCTCTTTCTATTATATCTGAAGCTAACTCAGGTGGTGTTTTTTCTAATACTCTCTTTACTGTTTCAACTATAATTTCTACAGGTTCTTTTATTGCATTTCTTATTTCTTCTGTTGTAATTTCTACTTCATCTGGTAATCCTGTTACAAGATTTCTGCCCTTCATCATACATGCTAGGTTCCTCGAATTTTTAAATGCAGAACCAATATTTATTTTTAAATCCTCAGCCGTTTTTTCACCTATCATTAACTTATATTCATTTCGTACATATTTTATTATAGCATCATCAAATTTGTCTCCAGCCATTTTTGTTGATTCTCTCACTACTACTCCACCTAATGAAATAACTGCAATATCACAAGTTCCACCACCAATGTCTACTACCATACATCCATTTGGTTTAGTAATATCCAAACCGGCTCCAATAGCTGCTGCTAATGGTTCCTCGATTAAATGAACTATCTTAGCTCCTGAGTTCATAGCTGCATCAATAACAGCTCTTTTTTCAACTTCTGTAGCTTGAGATGGTACACAAATAATCACTTTAGGTGCTCTAATGCTTCGCTTCCCACATGCTTTCTTTATAAATTCTTTTAACATCTTTTGTGTTATATCATAATCTGAAATAACTCCATCTCTTAATGGTCTTACTGAAATTATATTTCCTGGGGTTCTTCCTATCATTTTTCTTGCTTCTTCCCCTATAGCCAACAATTTATTATTATTTTTATTTATAGCTACAACAGAAGGCTCTTTTAATATCATCCCTTTACCTTTCACATAAACTAGTACAGTTGCTGTTCCTAGGTCAATTGCAAGGTCTGTCCCGGTTCTCCAAAAGCACATCTCTTATTCACTCCTATAATACATATTAATACCTATGTTTACATAATTCTACCAATACTATATTATAGTCTTAATCTTATTAAGATTCAATGATTTTATATTTCATTTGAGTAGCTTTTCCACCTCGAATGTGTCTCTCTGCCTTATTTAGTTCTAAAATTGAATGAGTTTCTTCTGCAATTTCAGGATTAATTTTTAAAAGTCTCTCTGTCATATCTTTATGAATTGTGCTTTTACTAACTCCAAAAACTTTAGCTGTTTTTCTTATTGTAGACTTTGAATCTATAATATACCTTGCAACATCTAAAACTCTTTCCTCAATATAATCTTTCAAAATACCACTTCCTTGACTTTATCTTTTACTGATTTCTTACATCACGAAATTTTTTATTTAAATTTTTTTATTAGTCACTCATTTTAACTAAAATGAATGACTAATATTTATTTTTCATAATGTTTTACTTAGATTTTAATGTAAAATACTTTTCTGGGTTAACTTGTTCACCCTTAGCATCAATTACTTGTAAATTTAAAAATTCTCCAAATACTTCTTTACTGAATACCTTCGCAGTGTCTCCAACTTTAGCAATAACTTGATTTGCTTTAACCTTATCACCTTTTTTTACCAATACATTTGCATCAAGATTTCCATATCTTGTTTTTAATCCATTAGTATGTTTAATTTCTACAACTACTCCCTCTTCAACTCCTGAATTTTCTACAAGTTCTACTACTCCTTCTGCTGGTGCCTTAATTTCAGTTCCTATTTCCGCTTGTAAATTTACACCTCTAATAGTTCTAAAAATACCTTCTTCCATCTTTACTGGTGCAGGATAAGTATATTTTCTACTTTCAACACCATCTATAGGATTGGAAAAGCTGACTGTAGTAGTTGTGGATACTGTTGTAGACTTTCCTGTCTTTGTTTTATCAATATTGTTTTTATCAGTAGCCGTAGCATTTTCTACTCTCTCAGCATTTGGAATTTCATTGATCGTTTTTTCCTCATTGCTAGAGTTCAATGTTAAGTCTTTATTTATATCTTCTGTCTTATTAACTTCATTTTTATTACTGATCATTTTATAAGAAATAGTTCCAACAGTAACTATCATGCAAAGACAAAGGAATAAAGCGATATAAAATCCCTCCTTCCTAACTAAATTTCTAAGTTTTTCTTTTAAATTTTTGTTCAATATGAACACCTCCTATTGTTATAATTCCCTTTTTATGAAAAATAATACACAGATATATTTTTTTATTACATATTTTTTATAACCTAAAATTTATAACTTCTATTTAAATATTGTTAGTTTAGATTATATCCTTTTTAAAATTCTCTAAACAAAAAGATAGAAGCAATATCTATTTTTAGTTACCTAAAAACAGATATTGCTTCTATTTGCGTATCTTATTAATTAACGATTGACAATTAATGTTGAAAATCACAAGTTTTCTTTATATTAAAAGTTCTTGATTGCATTTCGTGCCTTTTTCATAGATACATACTTTTTTAAGGTGCAATGTTCTTGGTTATGCTTCGCGCTTTTTTCTAAGGTGAAATGATCGTGGTTGTGCCATCGCACCTTTTCTAAGGTGAAATAATTGTGGTTGTGCTATCGCACCTTTTCTAAGGTGTATATTTTATTTCTTGAATTTCAACCCCACTATAATAATGTTTAAGAATCTCATCATATGTCGATCCACTTTTAGCCATAACATTTGCTCCCCATTGACTCATTCCAACGCCATGCCCATATCCTGTACAATTTATTTTAATCATATCTTTTTCAAAATCAAATTTGAAATTTGTTGAATTTAAATTAAATAATCCTCTAAATTCTGTCCCTTTTATCCTCTCATTTCCTATTTTAATTTCTTTTACACTTCCAGCTTCAGTATAACTTTCTATTTTAATGAGTGACGCTAAATCACCTTTTTTTACATTCGCAGTTGTATATTTTGTATTAATTTTATTTATGAATTCATTTATAGGAATTTCTAAAGTTGTTTTATATTTAGGTGCAATTTCTTCACCTTTACTTTCTTCGGATTTCAAATATGGTACATTCATTGAAAATACATCCTTTGCATCTTCAGTTTTACCTGAACTCGTCGCAAAAAATTGTGGATATTCTAGCACTGAATCTTCATAAGTAAGAATTTGTCCTTTTGTATCTAAAACTGCCTTTTGTATTTTATTCCAGTTACTTTCTGCTTCACTACTACTCCATTTAGCTATTCGTTCTTCCTTACTCATATATACTTGACAATTAGTTGTATCACAAATTTCAGCACCTTTATTTTTTGAATCTTTGTCTGGATTATTCCTTTTACTCATATAAAATGTCCTTGCAGCTATTGCTTGAGCTTTTAAAGCTTCTTCATTAAAACTTGCAGGAACCTCACTCGCTACCACTCCCATTATATATTCTTCTAAATCTAACTCCTCCACAATATCTTTTTCTTTATGATAAAGCTTAACTTTGCCGTTAATAGGAAATGTTATTTCTGAACTCTTAACTATATTTTCATTATTCAAATTAAATACATTAATGCCCTCTTTACCTACTCTTAAAAAAATCAACGGTAATATTATTAATATAGTAAAAATAATTAAAGTCATAATAGCAATCATTTTTAGGCTACTATTAATTTTTATATTTGTAGTTTTGATATTAATTATCCTCATTATTCGCCCTCCTAAAACATGCACTATAAAGTATATGTTTTAGTATTATTATTATGATAATTATGTTAACTATAAAAAATAATATGTTACAATTCGAATTAGAAATAATAAAAAAGAAGCTATCCAAAATAAGACAGTTTCCTTTTATAATATTTATACTTATATATTTATTCTATAAATTTCTGCTCCTAAATTTCTAAATTTGTTTTCAATATCAACATATCCTCTATCAATATGATAAATATCACTTATTTCAGTTTGACCTACTGCTATTAATCCACTTAGTATCATTGCTGCTCCAGCTCTTAGATCCGTTGCCTTAACTTCACATCCTGTAAATTTTGGCACGCCTTCAATTATAGCAGTTCTACCATCAATTTTTATATTAGCACCCATTCTATTGAGTTCAACAACATGCATAAATCTATTTTCAAAAACTGTTTCTGTAATAACACTAACGCCCTCAACTATAGACAATAAACTCATCATTTGAGCTTGCATATCAGTTGGAAAACCTGGATACGGAAGTGTCTTTATATCTAATGATTTCTTAGGACCTCTTCCATCTACTATTATAGAATCATTCTTATAATCACTAAAAGTAATTCCACATTCCTTTAATTTCTCTATTACAGGCCTTAAATGTTCTTCATTTACTCCATTAATTTTTATCTTACTATTTGTAATAGCTGCAGCTATCATAAATGTTCCTGCCTCTATCCTGTCATATATAGGAGTATAATTTATTCCTTTTAAGTTTTTTACTCCATCTATTGTTATTTTGCCAAGCCCTGCCCCTTTTATCTTAGCACCCATTTTATTTAAAAATCGTGCTAAATCCCAGATTTCTGGTTCTTCTGCTGCATTTTCTATTATTGTTGTACCTTCTGCAAAAACTGATGCCATCATAATGTTTTCTGTTGCACCAACCGAAGGAAAATCTAAGTATATTCTACTTCCAATCATCCTTTTTGCTTTTACTTCTACAAAACCATGACCCATTATAACATCAGCTCCAAGCAGCTTAAATCCTTTAAGATGTAAATCTATTGGTCTACTACCTATATTGCATCCACCTGGTAATGATAATTTACAATACCCAAATCGAGCAAGCATAGGTCCCATAATTAAAAATGATGCTCTCATTTTTCGCATAAGCTCTGCATTAGCATCCATTTCTACTATGTTCTTTGTATTTATCGTCAATTTATTATTCAAATTTGAAATATCAACATCACAATTTAATTCACTTAATAACTTACATATAACCTCTACATCTTCTAATCTAGGCGCATTATCTATGACTATAGGTTCCGGACACAATATAGTTGCTGCAATTATAGGTAAAATTGCATTTTTCGCGCAGCTTATATCAACCTCACCCGTAAGTTCTTTTACACCTTTAACTACTATTTTCTCCATATTATCCTCCATATTTAATTGTTAGGCATCTGAAAAATAATTATCCAAAATACGATGTATATTTTGTATTAGACAAAGAAGTGGATTTTGTTCATAGCAAGCTATTAGTAAAATTTACTTACACAGTATTACACAAAATAGACAGGCATGTTAGAAACTTTTTGAAGATGCTTTAGTATGTTGTAAATATTATTGGTGTGCTAATTATTATATGTGCCCCAGTATTATACTTAATAAGTGCAAAATTAATTTTATCCCCATTACTTAAATATCCTGTTCCTGTAAAACCATTATTAATGTTTAATAAATTTGTTTTTTGTATATTATTTTCATTAGCTAATCTATCTAAGGAATAATTATTATCAATCTCTTTTTGTCTACCCTCATAATAAAAAAAGTATTGTGCATTTTCCGATTTTCGATTTTCTAATTTTTGAATTATTCTTTTTAATTTTGCTGTTGTATATTGAGAATTTTTATTTATTAATGTGATTTCAACATAAGTATATTTATCTTCGCACCACATTTTTATATTAGTATAAAAATCATTATTAAAGATTTCAAATTGATTTTTATTAATTTCTTTGTAGCTATCATTTATATCATTAGTTAAATATTCTTTTATCCTATTACTTTCTTTTTCGATATTATCTCTTGTTTTGTATTGAAGCTTTACGCCGTTTTCTTGAAATTCACTTATATTTGTTATATTGGTTTCTAAAACACTAAATGAATTTTTACCATTAGTTACTTCATTAGAAATAGCTCCTATATTAAAAAAAGATAATAATATAAAAATTACTATACTGATTTTTATATTCATAGTAATCCCCCCTAATTTATCTTTTTTAATTATGACCATTCCTTTCATTTTTTATTCTCTTTATATCGAAGTATATATATATAATATAAATTTATTAAAATTTTGTGATAGATTGTCAACATGTAGAATAAAAATAGCTCCAAAAAATAAAGTGTACCTCTTTATATAGATTTTCTATATAAAGAGGTACACTTTAAATTATACTTATTTATTAGATTTTTTTAATATTAATCTTTGCTTAGCTCTAAGGAATGCTGATTCTGCTCTATCTTTATTATACTTATCAGCTTCTTGGAGTCTTTTCTTTGCCCTTTTCATTGCCTCTTCTGCTCTTTCTTCATCAATATTCTCTTCAAATTCAGCTGCACCACTGCATATTGTCATTGTATTTTTATTAATATGCACAATTGATGTTGAAATAAATAATTGATCTTCAATTCCTTTTGAATCTTTAAATTTCGCAATACAAGGTACAGTATTTGTTATCATATTTTCATGATTTGCTAATACTTCAAAGTCTCCATCGGCATTTTTTAAAAATACTTTTTCAACTTCTCCATTATAAACCTCACGATTAGGTGTAGTAATTATTAGTAAAAAGGTATTCGCCATTATTGCTCATCCCCTTATCCTAAACTTTTTGCTTTTTCTATAACATCGTCTATAGATCCTGCAAATAAGAATGCTGATTCTGGTAAATCATCATATTTACCTTCAAGAATTTCTTTAAATCCCCTTATAGTTTCTTTTACTGTAACATACTTACCTTTCATTCCAGTAAATTGTTCAGCAACTGTAAATGATTGAGATAAAAATCTTTGTATTCTTCTTGCTCTAGCTACAACTGCCTTATCTTCATCTCCTAATTCATCTACACCTAAGATAGCTATGATATCTTGCAATTCTTTATATTTTTCAAGAACATGCTTAACATCTGATGCTACTTTATAGTGTTCTTCACCAACTATTCTTGGATCTAATATTCTTGATGTAGATTCTAGTGGATCTACCGCAGGATATATACCAAGTTCAGCTATACTTCTAGATAAAACCGTTGTCGCATCTAGATGTGAAAATGTTGTTGCTGGTGCTGGGTCTGTTAAGTCATCAGCAGGAACATATACAGCTTGAACTGATGTAATAGAACCATTAACTGTTGATGTAATTCTTTCTTGTAGTGCTCCCATTTCAGTTGCTAGCGTTGGTTGGTATCCAACTGCTGAAGGTGTTCTTCCAAGTAACGCTGAAACTTCTGACCCTGCTTGAGTATATCTAAATATGTTATCTATGAATAATAACACATCTTGACCTTTATCTCTAAAGTATTCTGCCATAGTTAAACCAGTTAATGCAACTCTCATTCTAGCACCTGGTGGTTCATTCATTTGTCCAAAGACCAATGCGGTTTTACTAATAACTCCTGACTCCATCATTTCATGATATAAATCATTACCTTCTCTTGATCTTTCACCAACTCCAGTAAATACTGATAACCCACCATGTTCCTTAGCTATATTATTTATTAATTCTTGGATTAAAACTGTTTTACCAACTCCAGCTCCCCCAAATAGACCTATCTTACCACCTTTTTGATATGGTGCAAGTAAGTCTACAACCTTAATTCCTGTTTCAAACATTTCTGGCTCAACTGTTTGATCTTTAAAGCTAGGAGCTGGTCTGTGAATTGGATATTTTTCCTTTATATTAACTGCTCCGCAATTATCAATAGGCTCTCCTAAAACATTAAATAATCTTCCTAATACTTCTTCACCTACTGGAACAGTAATAGGACTTCCAGTATCAGTAGCATCCATACCTCTTTTTAAACCTTCTGTAGCTGACATAGCAATTGTTCTTACTATATCATCTCCAACATGTTGCTCAACTTCTGCAACTAATTCATAATCTCCCATATTAATACTAATTGCGTTATATAAATCTGGAAGAGAATCTGAATCAAACTTTATATCTATTACCGGTCCAATTACTTGAACTACTTTTCCTATCTTTCCAGGCATAAGATACCTCCTTACTATTTTTGAGCTGCTGCTCCTCCAACAATTTCACTTATTTCTTGTGTAATAGCACCTTGTCTAATTCTATTAAATTTAAGTTTTAGATTAGACAATAAATCATTTGCATTTTTTGTAGCTCCATCCATAGCTGTCATTCTTGAACTTTGCTCACTACATTTAGAACTTAATAAAATACCTCTGATCTTTCCCTTTAGATAAATATTAAGAGCATCTTCTAATACCATTCCTAAATTTGGCTCAATAACACATTTATTTATTTTGCCTTCAAGTTTCTCTATAGGTAAAATTCTATCTACTTTTACTATTTGTTTAACTGGTGATACAAAATTAGAATACACAATGTTTACTTCTGAAACTTCCCCATTGATATACATTTGAAGAGCTTTGTCAAATATAACTTTTGCCTCTCTTACTGTTGGTAAATCTGAAATATCAACATATTCTCCTACAGTATCAAGTTGAGCTCTTCTAACATAACCAATTCCTCTGCTTCCAACTACAATAATTTTTGCACTACTTTTTTTATTTCCAATTAAAGTTTCTAAGTAAGATACTACATTACCATTGAATCCACCACATAATCCTGAATCTGATGTCATTACTATATATAATTTATTTTCACTTTTATTTCCGTCAAAATAAATATTGGCACCCTCTTCTGAAGCAGTTGTTGCAAGATTTCTTACGATTGGTTCGGTTGATTCAATAAATTTATTATTTACTAATAATTCTTTTCTAGATTTTCTCAACTTAGAAGTGGCAACAAGCCCCATGGCATTTGTAATTTTTTTTGTATTTTCTACCGACTTAATTCTTTTTTTAATTTCAAGAAGTCCAGCTGCGCCCATGATTTCCACCTCCTAAAGAAGGGCATAGCTTAAATTTAAGCTATGCTTCTTGTAAAAATACCTTTTTGAACTCAACTATTGCTTCCTCTAACATAGATTTTATTTCATCTGTTAAAGTTTTTCCTGTAATAATTGATTTTTCAATTTCTCTATAGTGAGTATCCATATATTCTAAGAATTCTTTTTCGAATCTTCTTATGTCACTAACCTTAATGTCTGATAAGAAATCATTAACTGCAGCATATAATATTGCAATTTGCTTTCCAACTTCCATTGGGCTATATTGATCTTGCTTTAATACTTCAACTAATCTCTTACCTTTTTCAAGTCTTCTACTAGAATCATTATCTAAATCAGATCCAAATTGAGAAAAGGCTTCTAGTTCTCTGTATTGTGCAAGTTCTAGTCTTAATGTACCACTAACTTGTTTCATTGCTTTAATTTGTGCATTACCACCAACTCTTGATACTGATATACCTGCATTTACGGCTGGTCTTTGTCCTGAATAGAATAAATCAGATTCTAAGAATATTTGACCATCTGTAATTGATATAACATTAGTTGGTATATATGCTGTTACATCACCAGCTTGTGTTTCTATAATAGGAAGCGCTGTTAATGATCCACCACCTAATTCTTTAGATAATTTAGCTGCTCTTTCAAGTAATCTTGAATGAATATAGAAAACATCTCCTGGATAAGCTTCTCTACCTGGTGGCCTCTTAAGCAATAATGACATTGCTCTGTACGCTACTGCATGTTTAGAAAGATCATCGTATATAATTAATACATCCTTTCCCTTATGCATGAAATATTCCCCTATACTACATCCAGCATATGGAGCAAGATATTGTAATGGTGCAGATTCTGCTGCTGTAGAACTTACTATGATACTATAATCCATAGCTCCCATTTCAGTTAAAGTATTCACTATATGAGCAACTGTAGATTGTTTTTGACCGATAGCTACATATATGCAGATAACATCTTTACCTTTTTGGTTTATGATAGTATCTGTACCTATTGCTGTTTTACCAGTTTGTCTATCTCCTATTATAAGTTCTCTTTGACCTCTACCAATTGGAATCATCGAGTCAATTGCTTTAATTCCTGTTTGTAATGGTTCATTAACTGAACTTCTATCTATTATACTAGGAGCATGAATTTCAATAGGTCTAGTTTCAGATGTAATTATTGGTCCTTTACCATCTATAGGCATTCCTAATGCGTTAACGACCCTACCAATTAATCCTTCACCAACTGGAACTTCAACTATTTTACCTGTTCCTTTAACTATATCGCCTTCTTTTATTCCTTTTTCATCTCCTAAAAGAACACAACCAACGTTATCTTGTTCAAGGTTCAAAGCCATTCCATATACATCATTAGGGAACTCTAACAATTCCCCACCCATGCAATTATCTAATCCATAAACTCTTGCAACACCATCTCCAACTTGGATTATAGTACCAGAATCTACTGTTTGAATTTGTTTTTCATATTTTTCTATTTCTTTTTTTATAATAGAAGTTATTTCTTCTGGTTTAATATTCATGGATTCACCTCTATTCCTTCTTAAGCATTAATTCTTTCATTTCTTCTATCTTTGATTTAATAGTATCATCGATAACATCATTTCCAACACTTACATAAACTCCACCCAAAACGGTTTTATCTATTTCTGTATCAAAGATAATAGTCTTATCATACTTCTCTTCAAAGATAACCTTTAACTTTTCTAATTCTTCTGGTAAAAGTGGTATAGCAGTTTTAATTATACCCTTTATTATATTTTTCCTTTCCAGATCTATCTTTTCCATCTGGTCTAGTTTTTCTTTTAAGTAAAGTATCCTGTTCTTCTCAATTAATATAATCATGAA
This sequence comes from Clostridium sp., assembly GCF_021372645.1. Lineage (GTDB taxonomy): Bacteria > Bacillota > Clostridia > Clostridiales > Clostridiaceae > Clostridium. The sequence goes on from NZ_JAJFUC010000058.1 coordinate 12,188, forward strand.
AGAAAGTAATTCTTCATCGATTTTCCCTTTAAATACATCAATAAAAAGTTGTTTCTTTTTTGTTGTATTAATTTGTGGATGTTTAATTACTTCATGAAAATCTTGATTATTATCAATTAAATCACATATTTCTCTTAAATCTCTTAAATATTCATCAACTTTGCCCTTTTTTTCAGCAACTTCATAAATAGCTAAAGCATATCGTCTATCTAAATATTCATACATATTATATACCTACCTTAGCAATAAAATCGCCTATAAGTTTTCTATGCGTATCTTCATCAATTTTTTGTTCTAAAGCTTTAATTGAAAGTTCTAATGCTAAATCTACAGCTTGCTTTTTGATTTCATATTCAGCTTTTTCTTTTTCTCTTTCAATTTCTAACATAGCTCTTTCTTTTATTGAACTTGCTTCGGCCTTGGCATTGTCAATGATTTCTTCATAAACTTTATCGCCTTTTTGTTTTTGTCTTTCAGTAATCTTTTTACCTTCTTCTTTAGCAGACTGTAATATACTTTCATTTTTAAGCAAATACATTCTAGCCTTTTCAGAATCTTCATCTGCCTTAGTTAACTTTTCATCTACATATTTTTGTCTTTCTGCAATTATTCCTTTTAGTTTATCCCAAAAAAAATATTTCATAATTAGAATTAAAACAGCAAAGTTAATCCAAGTCATTATCGTTGTTGAATATTCCATTTCCATATTTTACCTATATCCTCCCTTCGGAGTCAATAATATTAACTCATGCGAATTCATTATTTACCCATTACCATAAATGCAATTACTAATCCATAAATTGCTGTTGCTTCTGAAAGTCCTGCTCCTAATATTAAGAAAGTCATGATTTTTCCAGATGCTTCTGGTTGTCTACCAACAGCTTCTGCTGCCTTACCTGTTGCTATACCAATACCTATTCCTGCTCCAATTCCTGATAATACAGCTATTCCAGCTGCTAGAACTCCTAAACTCATTATGATTCCTCCTAAAAATAATAATAAATGGTTTTGTCCAAATTTTTAATGTTCTGCTGTTACTTTAATGTTAATCATAGTTAACATGGCAAATACGATCATTTGAATTGTTCCATCAAACAAGTCAAAATATCCATGTACAAAAATTGGCAAGCCGAATTGAGCAAGCATTCCTATTGATCCTAGTGCATGATATACCAATTCTATTACAACTGTAGCTGCCACCATATTACCCATAAGTCGAAGTGACAAAGCTAATGGCAATATGAATCTCTCCATTATATTAATTGGTAACATTACTACAAATGGATGTGCCAACCCTTTTCCAAATCCAATAATTCCATTTTTCTTAATAGCATTTAGATTTACAACTAAGAAAGTAACTATTGCAAATGATACTGTTACACTTATATCTCGTGTTGGTGGTTTAATACCTATTAATCCGAGAAAATTCAGGACTAATAAATAAATCATTAGTGTTCCTATGTAAGGTAAAAATGATTCATTCTCTTCCCCCATAGTATCGACTGCGAGGTCTCTTATCGATTGATAAATTTTTTCTAAAGCTGCTTGAGTTTTATTAGGTTTTAACTTTAGATTTCTTGTTAATAGAAAAGCACCTATTCCTAAAATTAAAATAACAATCCATTGTATTATTACGCTTGCTGTAATATTTAATGTAAAGTTACCAAATTCAAAAGAAAATATAGGCAAAATGGACTCCAATCTAAACACTTCCTTTCCTATTTTTCATGCTAAAAACTATAAGCATTATAATGTAGTGTGTAATAAATCCTATAATATAAAATATCATAAAATTCATATTTTTTACGAAAGGTAATATAGTAAGTATTATAAATCCCATCCTAAAAAAATTACTAACAATAACCAAACATTGTTTTTTACCTTTTCCTAGATATTTTGAAATAACATATCCACTAATGAAAAAATTTATTGTTGCTACACTTATACCTACTAAATAGCTTCCTGCATTTATGAAAGTAGAAATTATCCCTATAATTAAAGTTATAAATAATCCACTTACTAAATCATATTGTACCATATGTAGAAGTAATTTATTCATCCCTTTACTCATACATAACCCCCTTACCCTCAATATCAGATATTATATCTTTATATTTATCTTTAATAAAATACTATTTAAAGGTAAATTTCGCCCTTTTTTCTGTTTAAAGTTAATTTATCTCCCATATACTATAAAATATCTATCTAATATGATGTATATCTTTAATTTCCTTTATTTATGAATATTTTTCATTGCAATTATTCAATTTTCTAAATATTTCGATACATGAATCAATTTTATTTTTCCTATGTTAACATTTTCATCTCAAAATATTACACAATATTTTAAAAATACTATTAATTTGCAGAGATATTGTTCATTCTTTAATTTTTACAATAATACATTTATTATTATCTTTTTTTGCATTAGTGAATATATAATTTAATTCTTATTCAATATTTTTTTTTATAAGCATATAAATATTAAATAATATTCTTATTAAGCCATTATTCACACTACGTTACAAAGTATTTAAAACTCTTTAATGATATTTATTTTTTTAATCCTTCATATTTTTTGTTTTTATCAGATTCCTAAGCAAAATTTAAAGTATACCTACGGAATATGATTGATGATGTTTCATGAACATTTTTTATTTTTCATTATGTTAATTGAAAATCATTTTCTAAATTTCTATTTTATATTTTCCTTTTTTCTAAAGTTTATACTTAGTTGTAAGTAAATTTACAACTAAGTATAAAAGGTTACTATGATAAATTATCACAGTAACCCTTTTCAAAGAAACATAAGCTTCTATTAAACCCTTTCAACTATAAGAGCTGTTCCCATTCCCCCGCCTATGCAAAGTGTAGCTAATCCTCTTTTAGCATCTCTTTTTTCCATTTCATGAAGAAGAGTTACTAATATTCTTGCACCTGATGCTCCAACTGGGTGACCTAAAGCAAGTGCTCCACCATTTACATTTACTTTTGACATATCAAATTTTAAATCTTTAGCAACTGCTAAACTTTGAGCTGCAAAAGCTTCATTAGCTTCAATTAAGTCTAAATCTTCTACTGTTAAGTTAGCTTTTTCTAAAGCTTTCTTAGTTGCATAAAATGGTCCATATCCCATAATAGCTGGGCCCAATCCTCTTGATCCATAAGAAAGGATTTTAGCTAAAGGTTTGATTCCTAATTCTTCAGCTTTTCCTGCGCTCATAATTACAAATGCTGCTGCTCCATCATTAATACCTGATGCATTACCTGCTGTAACAGTACCATCTTTAATAAATGCTGGCTTTAATTTAGCTAAAGCTTCTACAGTTGTTCCAAATCTCGGGAATTCATCTATATCAAATACTTTTGGTTCTCCTTTTCTTTGTGGAATAACAACTGGAACTATTTCATCTTTAAATCTTCCTGATTTAATTGCTGCTTCAGCTTTTTGTTGAGATGATGCTGCGAAAGCATCTTGTTCTTCTCTAGTTAATCCCCATTCTTTAGCAATGTTTTCAGCTGTAACTCCCATATGATAGTTGTTAAATGCATCCATTAGTGAATCATTTATCATAGTGTCAATCATTTTACCATCGCCCATTCTTTGACCCCATCTAGCAGTCTTTAATGCATATGGAGCAGCTGACATGTTTTCCATACCACCTGCAACAACAACTTCAGCATCCCCAGCTTTAATCATTTGAGCTGCTAAGCTAACTGCTCTAAGTCCTGATCCACAAACTTTGTTTATTGTCATAGCCGGAACTTCTTGTGATAACCCTGATTTAATTGTTGATTGTCTAGCGGTATTTTGTCCTAGTCCCGCTTGAATTACATTACCCATAATAACTTCTTCAACTAATTCTGGTTTAACTCCAGCTCTGTTTACTGCTTCTTTAATTACTAAAGCTCCTAAATCTACTGCTGGTACGTCTTTTAATCCTCCTCCAAAACTACCTAGTGCAGTTCTTACCGCACTTACAATAACTACATCTCTCATAATTCTGCCTCCTGAAATCTTATAAATTATTGTATTAAATTATTGTGTTAAATTATTAACACAGTAAAATTATACCTCCTGTGATTTCTTTTAGCAAGTAAAAATTGTTAAATTTTAAACAAACTCTATATTTTAAATTCTTCTACTTCCCTTGAACTCAAATTAAAATACATTAGTATTGCATCTGCTATTCTTTTAGATGCAATTCCATCACCGTATGGATTAATTGATTTGCTCATCTTAAAATAAGACTCTGGATTTCTTAATAATTCATTTGCTTCCTTAACAATCTGTTTCACATCAGTTCCAACTAACTTTACAGTTCCAGCCTCAACAGCTTCTGGTCTTTCTGTCACATCTCTTAATACTAATACAGGTTTTCCCAAATGAGGTGCCTCCTCTTGTAGACCTCCTGAATCTGTCATTACCATAAATGATTTATTCATTAGGTTATGAGTTTCTTTAGTATCTAAAGGAGATAATAAATGAATTCTATCTTTTCCATCAAGTCTTTCAAATACTACTTCCTTAACCACAGGATTTAAATGAACTAAATATACTAATTCTACATCACTATTTTCTTCAACTATCTTATTTAATGCAATGCAAATATTTTCAATTCCTTTGCCCCAATTTTCTCTTCTGTGAGCAGTAATCATTATTACTTTTTTGTTAAAATCTATATTGTTTAATTCATCATTTTCAAAAATATAATCTTCTTCAACAGTATGTTTCATGGCATCAATTACAGTATTTCCTGTAATATAAATTTCACTCTCTTTTACACCTTCTTTTAACAAATTTTCTTTTGAACCTTTAGTTGGTGCAAAGTGTAAGTCCGCTAAACTACCTGTTAATTTTCTATTCATTTCTTCTGGAAAAGGAAAATACTTATTAAAAGTTCTAAGACCTGCTTCTACATGACCAACTTTAATTTGTTGATAAAATGCAGCTAATGAACCAGCAAATGTAGTTGTTGTATCTCCATGTACCAATATCATATCTGGTTTTTCCTCTTTAAATACTTCTTCTAATCCCTCTAAAACCTTATTTGTAATACCTGTTAGGGTTTGCTTTGTTTCCATTATGTTTAAATCAAAATCTGGCTTAATATCAAATAGTTCTAAAACTTGATCTAACATTTCTCTATGTTGAGCTGTTACACAAACTTTTGATTCAATTTCTTCTCTTTTTTCCAATTCCTTTATTAAAGGTGCCATTTTTATAGCTTCTGGTCTAGTTCCAAAAATAGTAATAATTTTCTTTTTACTCAATTTACTTCCTCCTAATCTAAGCTATTATAGATTTTTATCACCTTATTTATATGCACGTCATTAAATACATTCTTAACACAAATTTTAAATTCTACAAATAAAACAACTTTCATATGCTATTGGATAATAAGCAACTTCTATTAATATTTAATAGCCTGCATCCTTAACAATTTTTAGAGAATCATCTTCTTCTATCCATGAATCCACACTCATTTCCCTATATTCATCCTTTGAATCTCTTATAATTACATGAGAAATACCTGAATTAATGATTAATCTCTTGCACATTGAACAAGAATTAGCATCTCTAACATATTCTTTTGTCTTTGCATCTTTTCCAACTAAGTATAATGTAGCCCCAATCATGTCTTTTCTTGACGCACTTATTATTGCATTGGCTTCACTATGAACACTTCTACAAAGTTCATAATGTGTTCCTCTTGGAACTTGAAGTTTTTCTCTTATGCAACTATTTAAATCTATACAATTTTTCCTGCCTCGAGGTGCTCCTGTATATCCAGTAGAAATTATTTCATCATTTTTAACTATTATTGAACCATAGTTTCGCCTTAAACAAGTTCCTCTTTCTAAAACTGTTTCTGCAATATCTAAATAATAGTTTTGTTTATCACGTCTATTCATTTTCATATTCCCCCAAATCAACTTATTTTTGGGCTAGGCACATGAACAAAAACACCAATCAAAGATATGCCTCATCCAGATAAACATAAATATATATATATATTTATATTTATTTATCCGAATGTTCCTTAAAGCATTACTTTACTTAGTTCCAAATAACCTATCTCCAGCATCACCAAGACCTGGTACTATGTATCCATGTTCATTTAATTTTTCATCTATCGCAGCTAGATAAATATCAACATCATCATGAACTTTTTGAACAGCTTCTATTCCTTCTGGTGCTCCCACTAAACACATTAGTTTTAAACTTTTAGCACCTCTGTTTTTTAACATAGTTAATGCATCTATTGATGATCCACCTGTGGCAAGCATCGGATCAACTACTATTATGTCTCTTTCTGCAATATCTTGTGGTAATTTACAAAAGTATTCTACTGGTTGAAGTGTTTTTTCATCTCTATATAACCCTATATGTCCAACCTTAGCTGCAGGAATTAAATTAAGTACTCCATCAACCATTCCAAGACCTGCTCTTAAAATTGGAACTACTGCCATCTTTTTACCTGCAAGCATCTTACATTTTGTTACAGCTACTGGTGTCTTTACTTCCACTTCTTCCATGTTTAAATTTCTTGTTACTTCATAAGCCATTAACATAGAAACTTCTTCAACTAATTTTCTAAAGTCTTTTGAACCCGTTTCTTCATTTCTTAAAAATGCCAACTTATGTAATATTAGTGGATGACTTATTTCTATAACTTTACTCATTCTTATTCCTCCAAATTTCACTTTTCATATTTATAGCTCTATATAATTCCTTATAATTAAGATTTATTTACTATACTTCTTTTCAATTTCTGAAATCTTATCTATTCTATTTTGATGTCTATCGCCTTCAAATTTTGATGTTATAAAAGTTTTTACTATATCTAAAGCAAGACCTGCCCCAACAACTCTTTGCCCCATAGTTAATATGTTTGCATTATTATGTTCTCTAGTTGCATGTGCACTAAAAGTGTCTGAACATAGCGCTGCTCTAATTCCCGGAACCTTATTAGCTGCAATACCAATTCCTATTCCAGTACCACAAATTAATATTCCAAGCTCATATTCTTTTGCTACAACAGCTTCTGCCACAGGTAGCGCAACATCAGGATAATCGCAAGAACTAGTTGAATATGTACCAAAATCTTTTACTTCGTGCTTTTCATCCTCTAAAAATTTAATAATTTCATTTTTCAATTCAAATCCACCATGATCGCATCCAATTGCAATTTTCATAATTAAATCATCCTTTCTTTATTATACCTCTATAATATCAAACCCAGCAGCCTTATTTAATCTATTCATAATAGCCACTCCTACACCCTCTTCTTCATACCCTTCTGCTAAAATTAAATCAACTCCTAAATCATCGCATTTTCTTAAAGCTTCAAATAAACTTTTAGCAACAGTTGATAAATCTACTATACTTCCTAAAACTATACTTATCCCCTCTGTATATTCCTTAACATTTTCTTCAACAGTGAGGATACATACTTTTTTACCTTTTTCTATATTATAATGTACTATTTCTCTTACTTTTTCAACAGTTTTTTTTCTTTCTCCAGAAATTATTGTGACCTTGGCATTAGGTGCATAATGTTTATATTTCATTCCCGGAGCTTTAGGCTTTAGATTTTCTCTTGGTTTTTCCATTATAGCTTTATCTATCCCAATTCTTGAATCCACTTCTCTAAGCATCTCTAATGTAATACCACCTGGGCGTAAAACTATTGGCGGAACTACAGTACAGTCAACTATTGTGGATTCTACTCCTATGTCACTTTGTGCTCCTCCTAAAATGCAATCAACCTTTCCATCTAAATCTTCCATACACCTTTGAAAATCTGTAGGACTAGGTCTTCCACTTATATTAGCAGAAGGTGCTGCAATAGTTGTGTTTGATAATTCAATGAGTTTTCTTGCTATTTTATTATTAGGCATTCTAATTCCAATTGAATCCAAATTAGCACTAGTTACATCTGGTATTATATCCTTTTTTCTCAAAATTATTGTAAGCGGCCCTGGCCAAAACTTGTCTATAAGCTTATTTGCCACTTCAGGGATTTCTTTTACATATGCTTCTATGTTTTTTGATGAAACATGAATAATTAATGGATTATCTTGAGGTCTCCCTTTTGCTTTGAATATTTTCTCTACTGCTTTTGCATTAAGTGCATCAGCACCTAGTCCATAAACTGTTTCTGTTGGAAAAGCTACTGTCCCACCATTTTTAATGAATTCAGCTGCTTCTTTTATCTTTTCTTCATCTTCTTTGATACTTTTAATTATACTAAGCTTAGTTTTCAAACATTTTACCTCCTTTCTTAGCATATTTAACTAGTTATTTTCTTTCAGATGCCTTACTAAACTATAAGCTGTCCTCTTGATATCTTTATATTTTGTATGCTTTCATCAGTATAAATAGATTTAACACAATTTTTATATATTGAGTCTAGCAATAAATATTTTTTTAGCCCCCCTCTTTTGACTATTTGAAAATAATAATCTCTTTTAGGGTTTTGTTGTTTAATATCATTATATTTCTCAATAATTTGTGGATATCTCTTTAAAAAGTTTTTATCTATTGGTCTTAATCCTTTATTTTTAAAAATTACACTTGTTATTAAAACTATTTCTAAATCATACTCTGATTTATTAGTATGTACTAAGGCAACTTTATCGCAAATAATCAAATGTTCCTTAACAAAAATACCTGCTTTGAACATTAATCTATTGTTTGAGCACCTATATTCTACCCTATATGAATTCATTTTAGTTATAATAGCTATTACTATTAAGAAATCAATAAAAATCACATAACTTATATAAAATATTGTGGTTAACCCAGTTATTATTAATACTATAGGAAGAATAATTAAAATAACACCCATAGTAATTAAGAATATTTTAAAATGTGATTTTTCTTTTTTTATAGCCATATATATATCCATATTCAATCCCCCAATCACTTTTAATGCATATGGAAGAAAATATCGAGCGAAAGATTACATGTATATTTTGCGAAATAGTAATGCAATATGGTTATCTATTAGGTGAGCATGCCAACATAATATGCCACAAAATAAACTAGCATATTGACTTACTATTTTCTTGAATATGCCTAAAGCCCTACATATTTAATGCAAGGCTTTCTTGAGTAATTATTATTACATTTGTGTATTTCCCATAAGTTTCATTTTTTCAGCTTGATCTGCTGTAATAAGTGAATTTATCATTTCATCAAGATCCCCACTTAAAAATGTGTCTAACTTATATAAAGTTAGTCCTATTCTATGGTCAGTAACTCTTCCTTGTGGATAATTATATGTTCTAATTCTTTCACTTCTATCTCCAGTTCCAACTTGACTTTTTCTATCCTCAGCTATTCCATCTGCTCTTTCTTTTTCTGCTGCTTCATAAAGTCTTGATCTTAAAACTTTCATAGCCTTTTCTTTATTTTTTAATTGTGATTTTTCATCTTGACATGAAACTACAAGTCCTGTAGGTAAATGCGTAATTCTAACAGCAGAGTCTGTAGTATTAACGCATTGTCCGCCATTTCCTGAAGCTCTAAACACATCTATTCTAACATCCTTATCTGCAATTTCTATTTCAACATCGTCAACTTCTGCAAGTACTGCAACTGTAGTTGTTGATGTATGAATTCTTCCGCTTGATTCAGTATCTGGTACTCTTTGTACTCTGTGAACTCCACTTTCATACTTTAATTTCGAATAAGCTCCATTACCTTTAATCATGAATACAACTTCTTTAAATCCACCAAGATCTGTTTCATTTAAACTCATAATTTCTGTAGACCATCTTTGAGTTTCTGCATATCTTGTATACATTCTAAATAAGTTGTATGCAAATAGTGCTGCTTCTTCACCACCTGCACCTCCTCTTATTTCAACAAATACATTCTTATCATCATTAGGATCTTTTGGTAACAGTAAAATTTGTATTTGATTTTCCAATTCAGCTTCTCTATTTGTAAGATCAGTTATTTCTTCACTTAACATTTCTCTCATTTCTTTGTCGCTTTCGCTACTTAACATTTCCTTATTAGCCTTTAAATCTTCAGTTACTTTCTTATACTCTCTATAGCAATTCACTATAATTTCTAAATCTGAATGTTCCTTACAAAGTTTTCTCCATTCATTTTGATTTTGCATAATTGATGGATCACTTATTTTAACTGATAATTCATCATACTTATTTTCTATAAATTCTAATCTATCTAATAACATTTAATCACTCCGTACTTCATTTTTCACATTTCTACATTATATCACATTTTAAATACTTAACCAACTACACTTACCTATTAAAAGTAATTGAAATTAATTCCAAATCAATTAAACATCTAACTCTTAATCAAATCTCAGTATCTACAAAAATCCTGCCTTAAATCCAATTATTACTCTATCAAGACTAGCAAAATCCTTAACTACCTTTACATCAATGAAATTATTTTGTTTCATTAGCAGTTTTACTTCGTCTGCTTGATTATATCCTATTTCAAATGCCAATATTCCATTATTCTTTAATACATCTTGGCTTTGCTTAATTATTTTTTTATAAAAATCTAATCCGTCCATTCCACCATTTAAAGCTGTATGAGGCTCATATTTTTTAACATCATCCATAAGATTTTCTATTTCTTCGTCCTCTATATATGGAGGATTTGATACTATTATGTCATAGCTTTTTTTATTTTCTATAGCTTTTTCTAATAAGTCACTTTTTATAAATGAAACTCTATTTTCCAAATTGTTTTCTTTTATGTTTATTAGTGAAACTTTTTCTGGAATAGGATAATTATCTATTAAATCCACTTTTATATTTTGCCTAAACTGAGCTAATGATATACCAATAGCACCAGAACCAGAGCATAAATCACATATATATTTTTCTTCATCTTCCTGAATATTTTTAAGCACTTCATCAACCAATATTTCTGTATCGCCTCTAGGAATTAGAACTCCTTCTTCAACATAGAAATCAATCCCCATGAACTCACACTTATTTAAAATATATTTAACCGGCATTTTATTTCTTCGCTTTTCAATCAAGTCAAAATATTTTTTAGTATCATCTGAATCGACTTCCTCTTCTTTATGGGTAATTAAATATACTCTATCTTTTTCAATTACACTTCCTAATAATAGCTCCGCATCTAATCTTGCTGTATCAATTCCATTTTCCTTCAAAGTAGCGGTACCTGTATTTATTAGTTCTTCAATTTTCTTATCATCTTCTTTAATTCCTTCTGCTGCTTTTAAAGATGCAATAGCAACTTCAATTTGTGAATCATCTGGTTCTTTTGTTGTTAATAATTGTAACTTAAGCCCTGGATATGCTATTATCTTAGCTAACATACCATCATTTTTTCCAAGCCATTTTATAAGCTCATAACTAATTCCTGTGACCACTGGTATAAATATTATTCTAAGTGCTAATCTTTCTACAATTCCACCCCAGCCAGTGAACGAGAAAATTACAATACTAACAAACATTATTAAAAATAAAAAATTTGTTCCACACCTTGGATGTAATCTTGATTGTTTCTTCACATTTTCTACAGTTAACTCTTCCATAGCCTCATAACAAAATATTGTTTTATGTTCAGCACCATGATATTGAAAAACCCTATATATATCTTTCATTTTGCTTATTAAAAACATATATAATATAAGAATTATTATCCTTATAGCTGCTTCAATTAAATTTAACATAACATTAGAAATCCCTGTATGTTTAAAAACTGATGCTATTCCTGTTGGCAATGCAACAAAAAGACCAATTGCAAAAATAAAAGAAATAAACATTGTTGCACCCATGAATATGTTATTAACCCTATCACCAAATTTATTATCTAACCATATTTCAAATTTTGAAGGTTCTTCTATTTCTTCTTCTAGAAATGTAGCTGAATAATTTAATGATTCCATTCCAATTTTCATAGAATCAATTAAAACAAAAAATCCCCTAAGAAAAGGTATATTTAATAACGGATATTTTTTTGTTATAGGTTTATTATCTTTACAATCTATTTCTATATTTCCTTTTGGAGTTCTAACAGCTGTTGCAAGACTTTTACTTCCCCGCATCATAACACCTTCTATAACAGCTTGACCTCCAACATCACATCTTTTCATTAATACAATCACTTACTCTCTTATATTATTTTCTGTATATTGGTAATAACAATCTCCACATAAAGATTCATATTTTATATCATTTTGCTCGTCAATTGCAATTTGCTCTCCTTCGAATACAAACTTACCATTTATTTTTCTTCCGTTAAATATAGCTTTTTTACCACATGCACATATTGTTTTCATTTCTTCTATACTATGAGCTAATAATAGCAATCTTGTACTACCCTCAAATCCATCTCTTTTAAAATCAGTTCTAAGTCCATAACATATAATAGGTATATTAATTTTAACTGCAATTTCAAATAATTGATCTATTTGCGTGCTTTTCATAAATTGAACTTCATCCACCAATATACAATCTATTCTTTTATTTTCTTTCAAATAATTATCAATTATTTCAAAAATATTATCATATTCTGAAATTAACAAATCTACTTTCCTATTTACCCCCAGCCTAGATACAAGCGTATCTCCACCTTTATTGTCAATCTTAGGTTTTACAATAATCACTTTCATTCCACGTTCTTCATAATTGTAAGCAACTTGCATTAAGTGAGTTGACTTACCTGAATTCATAGCACCGTATCTAAAATATAATTTACTCATTCCAAAAGTACTCTCCTTTTAAGGTATCATATTCGATTATATCATTTAATAGTCGGCATAAAAAGATATTTTTATATTATTTAAATTCTATAATTTATTATTGACCCTATTTTAACCACTTGTTTTCATTTATTTTAGCCATTAAATTCTACAATCAGATTACTCTTTAAATTCTACAATTTATTATTGACGCTAAAAAACCACTATGATATAATTTAATGGTTGTTATTGAATAATTAACATAAGTTTATATAATTGAAAGAGGTGAAAAATAATGAGAGAAGGCATACATCCTGAATACCACACAGACGCAGTGGTTAAGTGTGCATGTGGAAACACTTTCACTACTGGTTCTGTTAAAGAAGAACTAAAAGTTGAAATATGCTCTAAATGCCACCCATTCTTCACTGGTAAACAAAAAATTCTTGATATTGGTGGAAGAGTTGATAAATTCAACAAGAGATTCAACCTTGATAACAAGTAAGAAATTTTGGGAAAGACATTGTCTTTCCCTTTTTCTTTAAATTTGTGAGTATGGTAAATGTACAAATTTAATATTTTATTTATTCATTGAAGTAATTAAAATTTCAATTATTTTTGAATTTATAATCACATAACTAAAATTTTATTCTTGGTTATCTATATTTAAATGATATAATAAACTATGTAGTATATTACAGTGGAAATGGGTGACTTTCATGAAAAAAGTTTTAATCTTAACAACATCTACAGGTCAAGGACATAATCAAGCTGCTGCTTCAGTAGCTGAATCTTTTAAAAATGATGGTTATGAAATCATAAAACTTGATTTTCTAGCTAAAAATAGTAAATTTCTTAATAATATACTTGTAACTGGGTATGAAATTTCAGCTTCAAAGTTTCCAAAAACTTATGGATTAATTTACAATATAACAGATAAAAAATTAACTAATAAATTATTGAAGTTTCCTTTTTTTCTTGCAAAGAAAAAAGTTTCAAAGTTAATAAATGAAATTAAACCTGATGTAATTGTTGCCACCCACGCCCTTAGCATTAGTGTGATTTCAGACTTAAAAAAACGCGGATTAAAAATTCCTTTTATTTTAATAGTTACAGATTTTAAAGCTCATTATATATATGTAGATTCTTATGTTGATGCTTATATTACCGGAAGTAATTACACGAAGCAATCATTAATAGATAGAAATGTTGACCCTAGTAAGATATACCCCTTAGGTATTCCTATAAATAGCAAATTTTACACTGAAGTTACATCTGCTGATGGTTTAAAGGATAATGAATATTTTAATTTATTACTCATGAGTGGAAGTCTTGGATTAAATACTATATTTATAGTTCTTAAAGAATTATTAAAGAATCCAAATAAGCTCAGAATTACAGTCGTTTGTGGTAAAAATAATAATTTAAAAAATATGTTAACAAAATATTGTAGTGAGAATCTATTTAAAAATAAAAAGATTCATATATTAGGTTTTACTAAAGATATTTCTTATTTAATGGATTATTGTGATGTAATAATATCAAAGCCTGGTGGTTTAACTGTTACAGAATCCATAGTTAAAAATATTCCCTTGATTATTCCTTTTGCTATTCCTGGTCAAGAAAATGAAAATATAGATTTTCTTACCACTGAAGGATATTCTATACACGTTAAAGAATTAAGTAAAATTAATGAAACAGTAAATTATTTAATAAAAAATCCAGATGAATTATCTAAAATGAAACTTAACCTTAAATTATTATCTTCAACTTACTCTTTAACAAAAATTATTGATATAGCAAATAATTTAATCTCAAAAAAATAAAAAAGATGACCACTGAACTTAATGGTCATCTTTTTTATTCTATTTTTTAGGGAAAATACTTACAAATTCTTTATTATCACGAGTTTTAGTTAACATATTAATAAGATTTTCCGTAACATTATCTGCGTTTTTCTCTTTGTACATTGTTTTTCTTATTGAAAATGCTACTTCGAGTTCATCTTTAGATAAAATTAAATCTTCTTTTCTAGTTCCTGATTTATATATATCTATAGCCGGGAAAATTCTTCTTTCTTGTAATCTTCTATCTAAATGAACTTCCATATTTCCTGTTCCTTTAAATTCTTCAAATATCATATCGTCCATTCTTGAACCTGTGTCAACAAGTGCAGTTGCAAGTATTGTTAAGCTTCCACCTTCTTCAATATTTCTTGCTGCTCCAAAGAACTTTTTAGGCATTATAAGTGCACCTGGATCAAGTCCACCAGATAATGTTCTACCTGTAGGATTTATTGTTAAGTTATACGCTCTTGATAATCTAGTTATGCTATCCATAAGAATAACAACATCTTTTCCTTGCTCAACCATTCTCTTAGCTCTTTCTAAAACCATTTGAGCTACCTTAGCGTGATTTTGTGGTTCTTCATCAAAAGTCGAATAAACTACATCCCCATTTATAGACCTCTTCATATCCGTAACTTCTTCTGGTCTTTCATCTATAAGTAGTACTATTAATTTAATATCCGGATAATTCTTAGCTATATTTTGAGCAACCTTTTTTAATAAAGTAGTTTTCCCTGCTTTAGGAGGTGCTACTATAATTCCTCTTTGTCCTTTTCCTATCGGACAAATTATATCCATTAATCTAGATGATAAATCATTACTATAAGTTTCTAATCTTAGTCTTTCATTTGGATATATTGGTGTTAATGTTTCAAAGTATTTTCTGCCTATAGCTTTTTCCGGATGTTCACCATTAACTCTTTGAACAAATAAAAGTGCTTTAAATTTTTCAGTTTCTTTGGCTTGCCTTACCTTACCTTCAACTTCATCTCCTGTTCTCAAATTAAATCTTCTAATCTGAGATGGAGAAACATAAATATCCTCGCTGCTAGTTAAGTAATTCTTACATCTTAAAAAACCGAAACTATTATTTTCTAAAATTTCTAAAATTCCTTTTTCAACGCTAGATTCATCTATCATTTCTTTCAATTGTTCTTTTTTTTCTATGTTTTCAGCATCAGTATTTGCTGTATTTCCTTCTATATTATTATTTACTTTTGTAGTCTCATTATTAATTGCTCTTGAAACTTCATTAATATCTCTTTTTACTGTTGTATTTGGTATCAATTCTTTTCTTTCAGTTTTTTCTACTATTTTAGGAGCTATATTTTCTTTTAATATCACACCATCTTTTTCCACAAAATTAACAGGAGTCTTCAATATCTCTTCTATTAATTCACTCTTTTTATATTTAGATATATTTTTAATATCTAAGTTTTTAGCAATATCTTTTAAATTCGTTAAAGTCATGTTTTCATATTCTTGTTTTGTCAAGTTTGCACCTCCAATTTATAGATTACAAATCTATAAATATCAATTCTTTTATTTTATTATTTGGCTTTGTTTTAACAGAGTGTTGAAATTTATATATAAATATTTGTATTATAAATGCATAATAGTATTTTATAATCTAATACAATTTTAAAACTATTTATATATATATATTCTAAAAAGTTTTGTTCATTAAGATTTAATTTCTATATTAGAATGATTGGATAAGACAACCAACTAAATTATGAACTTTCTTAATTAGAACTTATATATATAACATTAAGAAATCAACATTCATTTAAAACATATCCTATTGTTTATATTTATATCGGAAAATTTAATAGCAAGAGAATTAGATGTGAGATTATACTTTAGAATATTTTAGTAATACTATTTATTAGCTTCTGATTTTTACTCAATTGGAAATTTACCTACAAATTAGTATTTGGTATATTCAAAAAAGTAACAAGTCAGTATGTTAGTCTATTTTATTCATATACCTGTGAATCACACTTTGTTCTTTATAATTACATATAATTTTGAACTGGTAAATGATTAAATCAATTTACCAGTTCATGTGAATTGCTATATTCAAAGCTTATTATATATTAAATTCGATGATAAAACAAATTTATTTTGATTTTCTTTCTTCTAATGCAGCTTCAATAAATCCTATAAACAATTTATGTGGCTTATTTGGTCTTGATTTCAATTCTGGATGGAATTGAACTGCTACATACCATGGATGATCATTAACTTCAACAATTTCAACTAATCTTTCATCAGGACTTGTTCCTGCAATTCTCATTCCTGCTTCAGATATTTGTTTTCTATATTCATTATTAAATTCATATCTATGTCTATGTCTTTCACTTATAAGATCAGAATTATATACTTTATAAGAGGTACTGTCCTCATCTAATTTACATGGATATTTCCCTAATCTCATCGTTCCACCAAGATTTTCTATATCCTTTTGGTCATTCATAAGATCTATTACAGGATATTTTGTATCTGGATTTATTTCTGAGCTATTTGCCCCTTCAAATCCTAACACATTTCTTGCATATTCTATTACAGAACATTGCATTCCTAAGCAGATTCCCAAGAAAGGAACCTTATTTTCTCTAGCCCATTTTATTGCAGTTATTTTACCTTCAATTCCTCTGTCTCCAAATCCACCTGGAACTAATACCCCATCTACACCATTAAGGATTGCATTTACATCCCCTGCTTCGATGTCTTCTGCATTAACCCACTCAATTTCTACATTAGAATCATTAGCATATCCACCATGACTTAATGCTTCAACTACTGATATGTACGCGTCATGTAATTCAACATATTTACCAACTAAAGCAATCTTAACATTATTTTTAAGATTCTTTATCTTATCTACCATTGAAATCCATTCAGAATTATCAATATCTCTACATCCTAAATGTAATTTTTCACAAACTAAGTTATCTAAACCTTCATTATGTAACATTAATGGTACTTCATATAAGTTTTCTGCATCTAAATTTTGAATTACTGATTTCCCGTCCATGTTGCAGAATAAACCAATTTTACCTTTTATATCATCTGATAATTCTTTTTCTGATCTACAAACTATTATGTCTGGTTGAATACCAATCATTCTTAATTCTTTTACAGAATGTTGAGTAGGCTTTGTCTTTAATTCTCCTGCTTTTCCTAAGTATGGTACTAAAGTAACATGAATGTAGCAAACATTTTCCGCTCCAACTTCACTCTTAATTTGTCTAATTGCTTCTAAAAATGGTTGAGATTCTATATCTCCAACAGTTCCACCAATTTCAGTTATTACTATATCTACATTTCTTTCGTTTGCTACTTGATAAACTTTATCTTTTATTGCATTAGTTATATGAGGAATTACTTGAACTGTACCTCCAAGGTATTCTCCTCTTCTTTCTTTTTCTATAACCGAACTATATATTTTACCAGTTGTAACATTTGAATTTAGAGTTAAGCTTTCATCTATGAATCTTTCATAATGTCCTAAATCTAAATCAGTTTCAGCTCCATCATCAGTTACAAAAACTTCTCCATGTTGATAAGGACTCATTGTTCCTGGATCTATATTTAAATATGGATCAAATTTTTGAAGAGAAACATTTACCCCTCTATTCTTTAATAATCTTCCAAGAGATGCTGCTGTTATTCCTTTTCCTATACCTGAAACAACTCCACCTGTAACAAAAACGTATTTAGTGCTCATATTTATCCTCCCTATGTTAAAAAAAATTTTACAATCTTAATATTGACTTATTTACCAACTAATGATATAATGTTTATTACCCAATAAAATAATATTATGGGTTATTTGCGTTGTTTAATAACATAAGCACTATAATATCACATATTTCCCTAATTATCTAGTCTTTTTTTATAAATTAGTCATGTCATTCTTT
Organism: Clostridium sp.; assembly: GCF_021372645.1. Lineage (GTDB taxonomy): Bacteria > Bacillota > Clostridia > Clostridiales > Clostridiaceae > Clostridium. Next base: position 30,674 of record NZ_JAJFUC010000058.1, read on the forward strand.
TCTATATTATCTTCTAATTCAAAATACTTTTCTCTAAAAAATCTATTTACTAATAGCTTCTCTTCTGCTAGTCTCAAGCTACTATTTATGCTCTTAACTGTCTTCAACTTAAATATATCTTTAATTTCATCTAATTCTAAACAATGATTATTTTTTAAAATTAGTAGTAATATATATTTATTGTCTCTATTTCTTAATAATTCTATAAATTTATCTTCATTAATTCCATAATAATTGCATATATTATTTAATATTTTGACATATTTTAATTTGTTTTGCATATATATCCCTCCTTTTTAAATTATATCCTTCTATTTTAAATTTAATCATTTTAGCTTTAAACTTTTTTATTCTACCAAAAGATCTCTTTCCAAATGAATCCTTCCTTATTATTTCCCTGTATATCTTCCTGACTTTTAATATTATAGATTTTTCAAAATAAAAAAATGGCTATTTCAAAATACTTTTAGTAATTTTAAAACAACCATTTTTACTTTTATAATACACTTAAATAATCAAATTCCAAAGTATACTTATGTTTTGAATATATCTTAGGCATATTCAAAAAAATAACAAGTCAGTATGCTAGTCTATTTTGCTTCATACGTCATCAGCATGTTCATCTAATAGCCCGCTATGGGGCAAACATACTTCTTCGTCTGAAACAAAATATATATCGCATCATGGACTTGTTATTTTCTTTTATATGCCTTAACTAAAAGCAATTGTTAAATTCATAAACTCAGTTTTAATTTACCTTTATATCAATAGTTAAATTGGTTTTTAATGCATGTTGGCCACCTATTTCTAATATGTACATTGTATTTATTATTCCGCCATCTTTATTGATATTAATATTAAGCTTTTTAGTATCTATCTTAACATCCATGACTCCATACGGTGTTTTATATAAAGCTACTGTCCTCTTATTATTTTCAAACTCCATCTTAGTTTCTGTAGTTCCTTCTCTTATTAAATCAAAAGAATTCTTTCTTATTAGTATAGTAGTTTTTGTTCCTTCCATTCCAGAAATTTTCGTTTCATTATATTCTACTTTAAACCCATCTTCTATTTCATAAAAATCACCTGGTGTTACTACACTTATTATGTCTTCTTCTTGATTTAAGACAGCACTATCAACAGCGATAATCGCCTTTTTATTCATAATTCCCCTCCAATTTTTATATTCACATCCATCTTTATTATTTAATATAATACGCTATATTTACCTTGCATCAAATCTTATAATTTATACATATAAACACCAATAACCCCTTTATGTGTAATATTTTTCCAACACCATACTTAATAACCAAATTTTAATTTATAATATATTTGTCTAATTCTTCTTGAGTCATAGCATTAACATCTTTAGTCATATTAAATTCAGTTGAAACTTGACCAAATTTAACCTGAACTAATTCCTCATCTTTTCCTTTACTATATCTAACCGCTAGTCTACATGCAAAAATCAAATCGTCATCTGTAGGACTATCTCCTTCTGGGATTATGACCATTGCCCCATTAAACTTAGATGTTATAAACATCATATCTTTATTATTTAATAATTGTTTTATTTTTTCTCCTTCTTCTCCAGTCCTCGATACTATTACCTTAGTATTATTTTCACTTACAAAATGTCTTCCGTACTTTAGTAAGTGTATATCCTTTTCTGTAACATCTTCTTTTCGTTCTAAAGTTTCTTTTAATCTTATAGAATAATTAGGTTCTGTTAATTTACATCCACCTGCTGGAGATGGGTAATCCTTTATACCCCACTTCTCAGCTAATGCCATTTGAGGCTTTCTATTTCTACCTGAGATATTCAATAACTTTTCTCTATCTACTAGCCCATCAATCTCCATTTGTGTTTCTTTTAAATTTTTTGCACATAATGGTCTTAAAATCTTATCACTAAATCCAGATTGTTTTTTTACTACGTCTAATGCAGTTCTATTTTGTGACATAGGTCTTTGATTTAAAACTTCACCTGTAATAATGAAATCTGCATTAAATTTTTCAATTAATTCACCTGAATATCTCATCATCATAGAATGACAATCTATACATGGATTCATATTTTTTCCCCATCCATGTTTAGGATCTTTAACCATTTCAAAATGTTCTTTAGAAAAATCTATAACCTCTAATGGTATATCTATTTGTTTTGTCATTCTCTTTGCATTATTTTCATCGAAAAAATAAGATCTAAAACAAACTCCTATTACCTCTATGCCTTGTTCTTTAATTAACTTAGCCGCTAAAATGCTATCTAATCCACCTGAAATCATAGCTAATGCTCTTGTCATCTTTATCCTCCTAATTAAATAAGTCCTTAAATATTTCTACTATTTTAAATTTTATTTGTATATCATCTTTATTTTCTGCTTTACTATTTTTTTGCTTGTCTAATTGATCTTTGATATTGCTTTTTTTATCTGACTCTTCTTTATTATTATTTTGTTTATCTAATTCCTCTGATTTATCCTTATCAGAATTTAAATCCAAACTGTCCTTTTTTGAATTTAGTCTACTTTCTGTTTTATCATACTCTACTTCTGCCTTAGTTTCATCTACAAAACATAATGGTGGAAACATTACACACCACCAATTCTTCCCTTGTCCTGAACCTATTATTATTCTAAATGCCTCATAATTCCCTTGAGGTAAAGTTATTTTTCCATAAGATTTCTCTGGGAAGTTTTCTCTAGATAATTCAACTTTTATACTATATTTGTAATTATTATCCTTAATTACTTCTTCTGCCAGTTTTTTAACTTCTTCCATTCTATCTTTTAAGATTTGTCTAGATTCATCCAATGACTTCGAATCATTTAAATAAGGATATAAATAATCTATAACTTTATTTTTAACCTTTAACTTTAAATTTTGATCTTCTTCACTATCACTGTTAGCAATAATATGAAATCTTATTAATAAATCTTTTGCCTCATCATAATTAAGAGTTCTAATTTCATCCCCATCTTGAGTATTTTTTTCTAATTCACATAAATTGCCTCCAAGGTTTTTACTAACACTCTCTTGGATGCTTGTACATCCTTGAAATATATTTATACTGACACATATCAAAACTACAAGAATCATTCTTTCTACTTTTAACCATTTTTTCATAAACAAGCCCCCCTGTAGTTAAAGTTATTACCACTTGGAGGCTTTTTATACATTTGCTTAAAATTAAATTGTTCGTGTTATAAATACATCTTTATATTTTTTCTTCATATTATCATAACACATTTGTGCTTTTAACATATCATCAAAGAAAGCAAAAACAGTTGGTCCACTACCGCTCATCATAGTACCAATAGCATCATTTAATTTAACTTCTTCTTTAATACTTGTAATAACCCTATGTTTTTTTAAAGTTACATTTTCTAATAAATTCTTCATATTATTTGCTACAAAGTAAATATCATCATTTTCCATACCTTTTATTAATTCCTCTATTCTTGGATGAAAAATCACTTTTGATAAATCAAAATTCTTATAAACCTCTTTAGTTGATACACCAAAAGGTGGTTTTATTAAAACTAAAATTTTATCTTTAAATTGTTTTAATTGAGTAATCTTTTCTCCAACACCTTCACACAACGCAGTCCCACCATTGATGCAATATGGGACATCTGCTCCTAACTTTAATCCTAAGGCTTTTAGTTCTTCATCATCTGCATTTATATTAAATATTTTGTTCATAAGTTTCAAAACACCAGCTGCATCAGTACTACCACCAGCCAATCCAGCAGAAACAGGTATATTTTTAATTAAATTAATATCAACTCCATCATTAATGGAATAATTTTCCATAAATAACTTTGCTGCTTTGTATGCTAAATTTTTTTCATCTGTAGGAACATAGTGTTTATTGCATTTTAACTTTATGCCAGAATTGGTTTTCTCCATTTCAATTGTGTCATATAAATCTATAGTCTGCATTATCATTCTTAATAAATGATATCCATCTTCTCTTTTTCCCACAACATCTAAGGCAATATTTATTTTTGCATAAGCCTTAATCTTCATTTTCATATATCCCTTCTTTGCATTTTAACAATATTTTATCATAGTTAAAAATTCTTGTCTAATTAAGTTAGGTTTCTACGAAAATATATCTGTTGTTTTCAATGTTATACATATTATTAAATTCACTAATAACTAATTTGATATTATCAAAAATTATATGTTATTACTATATTGTTTTATATTTTGTATTTAAAACCCCCATTTGATTTATTGGTTCTTCTTTTATAAATTCTAAAAGCAAATCCAATTTTTCATAAAACACTATAATTATATCATCTTTATTACTTATATTTATAGCATATTTCAATGCTTCTACCTCATCTAGGCATACCTTTACATTTGCATTTTTATTAGTTTTTAATATAGCATTTTCTAATAATTCTGCAATTTCTCCAATCTTCCTACCACGTCTGTCTTTGTCTTCCTTTATTACTATTTTATCTAAATTATTAGCACATATTTCGCCAATTGCATATCCCACATCATTTTTTCTATCTCCAGGTATGCCAATTACTCCAATCAAACTATTTTTTTCCTTTATTTTTTTCAATGAAGATATTACTGCTTTATACCCTTCAATATTATGGGCATAATCTAAAATAATTTTTCTATCACAATAATTGTACATATTAAATCTTCCATTATTATATTCATTATTTAATTTAAAATCCATAAAACCTTTTGAAATCATGCAATAATCAACTCTTAATCCTATTAATCCTCCACATGCTGCCATTGCATTTTCAATATTGTATTCTAATTTCCCATCGTATGATATAGGTAAATCTTTAGTTGAAATAATTTCATATTTTTTATTGTTATTAATTACACATATGATATTGTTCTCAATAAATATTGCTATTTTACCATTAGCTATATTTTCTTGTATTAATGGATTTTCTTTAGATTTTGAAAAATAAATCTTTTCAGCTTGAAATCTATTAATTATAGTTTTACTATATTTATCATCAGCATTTATAATTACGAATCCATTTTCCCTTACAGCTTCTCCAACTAATGCCTTTGTAAAACTTAACTCTTCAATAGAATTAATTCCATCTAACCCTAAATGATCATTAGTTATATTGGTTATAATTGCTACATCTGCAAAATCATATGCTAGACCTTTTTTTATTAGTCCTCCTCTAGCAGTTTCTAATACAGCCACATCTACATCTTTATTCATTAATATTGTCTTTGCGCTATCAAACCCTGAGTCATCACCTTTATGTATACACTTATCATTTAAGTATATACCATCAGTGCATGTCATACCTACATTGTTTCCCATTTTTTTTAGTACATGACTTATTAACCTTGTCGTAGTAGTTTTTCCATTCGTTCCAGTAATAGATACTACAGGTATATTTTTAGGCTTTTCATCATAAAGCATTTCAAGTATTGCTTTTCCCACATTCCGCTTTTTACCTTTGGAAGGATAATGATGCATTCTTATTCCAGGCGCTGCATTTATTTCCATAATAATGCCGTTACTTTCTTTAATAGGAATACTTATATCTTCTGTACAAATATCTATTCCACATATATCTAATCCTAAAGTTTTAGCTGCATTTATACAACACTCTATATTTTCTTCACAAATTTCTTCCGTACAATCTATTGCCATTCCACCAGTTGAGAGATTTGCATTTTCTCTTAATAATATTCTTTCTCCCTTTTGGGGTATATAATCCAATTTAAATTTTCCCTTTAAAAGACATGAAGTTAGTTCTGAGTCAATTTTTATTTTTGTTAATGCCTTTTCATGATCCTCTCCCCTTAATGGATCCTCATTAATAATATCAATTAATTTTTTTAAATTATCTATTCCATTTCCAACAATAAAAGGTGCAACTCTTAAAGATGTTGCTACTACTTTATAATTTACTACACAAACTCGATAATCTTTTCCTTCATAATACTTTTCAATAATAATATCCTTTTGATTTTTTCGTAAATTAATATACGATTCAACTAATTGTTTTTGATTTTTTATATTAAGTATTACACCCTGCCCCTTATTTCCATATTGAGGCTTTAAAACTACTGGATACCTTATTCTTTCCGCTTCCTGCAATAATCCAATTATGTTACATACCTTATCTCCTTCTGCTACAGGAATATTCTGATTTTGAAGTAACTGTTTTGTTAAAAGCTTATCGCAAGAAATATCAACACCTACACATCTAGTTTTATTTCCTATAGAAGCTTCTATAACTCTACTCATTTTCCCATATCCTATTTGATATATATTGCTATCTCCAAGTTGCATAACTGGGAGATTATATTCTTTTGCTGCATCACAAATTGCTTTTGTAGTACAACCCATTTGTTCATTTTGTAACACATTTTTTATTATATCTATTCTTCCCTTAAAATTTATAGGAAGTTGTTTAATTAAAGAATTTATTAAATCAATAGCTACATTAGCTACCTCAATTACGGTATTTTTATATTCATATTGAACGATAATATAGTATTTATCGCCCATAACTTCCCTTGATTTTCCATATGAAATATCTATACCAAAATTATTTTGTATTGCTATAATTATATGTTCACAAATATGAGCTAAATAAGTTCCTTCTTGCAGTCTTTTAACAAAGCCTCCTTCTTCATCAATTCCACATCTATGTTTTTTTAATTCAGGTATCATCTTAACAAGATTAAAATTAAAATTAGGTATTTCTTTACTAGGTATCTCAGAATATCCTTCTAAATCAACATCAATTCTTATGCACTTTTTATGAGAATAAATATTTTGTCCTTCATATATTCTCTTTTGTATTATCTTCATGACTAAATTTTTCCTCCTCAAAAGGTAACTTTTTTATAATATTAAATTTATTTCCACCTGTTAATATATGCAATTTTACATTGTGCATACTTAAAATCTCATCTGAACGTAATTCTGAAACATTAGTATATGTAATCGCGCTGCCATCGATAAAATACACCGCACCTTCTCCTATGACTTCTATTACACCAGATTTATTAACTACTATTCCAGTATTTTCATCTATTCCTATTCCTAAAATTTCTGGATTTTGTGCAATTCCTGTTAATAATCTTCCAATCCTTCCTCTTTGAGCAAAATGTTGATCAATTATAACATCTTTAATTAATCCTAATCCTGGGGACATTTTTAATGTACATTTTCTTGGTGAATCTTCATCTTTACCTTCAACTATCATTGTATCACTCATGACAGATGCTCCAGCAGAAGTTCCCACAATAAATGTGCCTCTATGACATGCTTCTTTTAAGGCATCATAAATTTGAGTTCCACCAATTAGACTTGTTATTCTTAATTGATCTCCACCCGTGAAAAATATTAGTGATGCTTCTTTTATTAGTTCTACATTTGATTCTCCAAATGCATCAATTCGCTCGCTAATATCTAATACTTTTATATTCTTGACCTTAAGTTCTCCAAAAACTTTTTTGTACTTAGTTGCTGCTTCTTTTGGATATTCAGTCGCGATAGTTGCAATTAATAATATATCTTCATTTTTATCAATTGAATTACATACTCTATTTAAAATTTCTTTTTTGCCTTCTTTGTCTTCAGCTCCTCCAATTATTATTAAATTACCACTTAAAATATCTTTCAAATATTCTCACCTCATATCATGCATTAAATATTCTTTCCACGAAATTAGATAATTATTCAAAGAATTACTACAAAAAAAGAACCAATTTAAATCGATTCTCCATTCTTATATAAGTTGCGTTAAAGATTTTACAGTGCATACTTAAGTGTTAGTTCTGTGCCATTAACTGTAATATAAGTTCATTATCTCAACTTAATATATATATTATTTTTTCAAGCTATACATATGTATTTATTCACCTTTTTATTCCCACATAATACTTATGCCACCATTTGCAATATGGTTTTACTTAGAAATTATTGCAAACCAATTTTTCATTATTTACCATAAAGAAACTTATCAATTGAATTTTATAGAAATTCATTGTATATATTCTATTTTAATAAAGCCTATTGCAAATTAATGCGTAATTAAAGATAAAAAAATAGATGCCTCAAAATAATTTCAAATTATTTTGAGGCATCTTCTTAAATTTAAACTTTCTAAACTTTCTTAAAAAATTGCTCTTCCTGGAATTATTAATTTTTGTCCTTGTTCAATATGTTCTGAATCTTCAACCTTATTTATTTTCATTAAATCATAAACTGTTGTATTATACTTTTTAGCTAAATCCCATAAAGTATCCCCGTCTCCTACAACATAAATAGTTATGCTTGCTTTTTTTTCTGGCATATCGCCTTCTTCTTCAACTATATCTGAAACAAATTCTTTATTCATTTCATATAGAATCTTTCCTGATAAAATTATAGTAGCTTTAATTGCTATACTATTTCCTTCTATTGATGCATCTATACTTTCTAAATTTCCTTTTACTATAGATTTCATATCTTCATTAGCACCAAAAATATCAATTAAAGCTGAAAATGGTATTTCAGCTTTAACATTTGCTAAATACTTTTCTTCATCATTTGTTTTATATAACACATCTGCTTTAATAATTCCCTCTATAGCAACTCTATCTTTCATAACATGCTTGTCAGTTAATATTATTGCTGCATTAGCAGATATAATATGTTCAGGTTTCAAGTCCCTATCATTTAATTGGATATTATACTTAACAATTGATTCAGAACTATTTGTTCCATGAAGAATGCCAACTTCATGCTCATCTTTTTTGAGCCCAATTAAGCATTTAGTAGAATATGCATCTTTAATCGTATCTATATTTTCTTTTGAAAATACTTTAACATTTGCTTTAACTATAAATTCGTCATTTATAATTCTTACTTCTCCTAAATCATCTTCTTCTAACATTAAATCATTGTTTGATATTTCATAACAAACTGTTGGGAGCATATCTGATGTAACGCCCTTAACTTCTTCTTCTTTTGATAAATAAATATCATCTTCTAAAGGAATTATATCTTTAGAATCATCTCCCTTATATAAAATATTTAACTTGCAGTAACAACCAAGATAAATTTTATCTTCTGCAATTTTCACCTCTTTTTTGTGTAGTCGTAATGAACATTTCAATATTTTATTTATTTGCGGTTTATCCATTCCAACTCTAATCATACATTTACCTATTAGTTCAACATCTTCATTTGCACTAATTTTATTTATGGTTTCTGCTGTCTTCAAGACTTCTACCTCATCGTTTCCTTCAATGTCTTTTACAAATTCAAACTCATTACTCTTATAAAGCTCCCAATCTACAGTAATTATACCCTGAATGGATATTTTCCTTTCATTCATTATAGTAGCTTCAATATGTTCAACATTACATTGTGCCTCACAAATAACTTTATATTCTCCTTGATTTAAATCAATATTATTTGTAAAGTTTTGATTGTAGTTAACTGAATTTACAACAAGACCATCTTCCCTAGCTAAATATATTACTGTGTATTCAACTTTTCCTTCTAATACTATTTTATCACCAATTAGTTCTTTATTAATTATCATTGGTCTAGCTTCAACAGTTAATATTTCTTGTACATCAGGATGAGTATCAGGGATTAAATATTCTTCTTTTAATATTGTATTAGAATTATTTTCCCTAAGTAATTGTTCAAATTGTACATTTTCTTTTATAATATCAATATCTGCCATATTCCATACCTCCATAAAATTCCTATTATTCATTTATATACTTATATATGGAATTTTATGATAGGGATATTTCTATTTTAATATTAATTTTCAGCAAAAATTCTATTAAATTCGCCTAATAACTTTATTTTTTATTTTTTTTCATTTTTTTTATTGACATATACTATTTTTTGTCGTAATATAGTAAGTGGTTATTGACCATATAACCTCTCATAAATTCTCAATACCCTTTTATACCATAGTTGAAAGATGGAAACCCACCATCTTTCTTTTTTTATTTATTATTTATAAATATGTAGATAATTCAATTCTTTTATCATATTTTGTACTACAATTATTAATATTCAATTACTGATAAAGTTCTTATAGACTTCTTAAAAATCTATTCTTCACATAAGTTCATTTAAATTTTTTTAATATCCATTTAATAATTACATCATAACAATCATTAAATATATTATAATTTTCTAACATCAAAAAAACTTCGATTAAATCGAAGTTTATATTATAGTTGGAAATACCAATTGTACAGTCTTTGTTAATACATCTGAATAGCTATATGTCACAGTTCTTTGGGTGTCATTTTTTAATCTGATAACAAAAATACTTGAGTATACACTTTCAATGATACCATCATTAACTAAAATCTTTTTCCTTCCACCATTAGCTTTTAGAGTGACTTTTTGGCCTACATGTTTCTCTATATCATTTTTAATGGAAGCAATAGTTTTAACCTTTTCCATATAAACACCCTCTTTCAAACTAAATTATATCACAATTTTCTTTTATAGTCAAGCAAAACATTTATTTTATCATTTCTATACCTATATTGTCAATGTAAATATTTTCTAAACATATATTTTTCTAAGGTATTTCATTTTATTATCTGCATTTTTTTAGTTTTTATTCAATTTCTCATTAATTTTAATATTTTATTGACTCCTCTAATAAAACTTGCATTCACTTAATAAAATGATACCTATAAAATAGACAGTAAAAAAAAACGGTTTAAATACTAGTATCCTAAGACTTAATTCCGTACACACCTAATAATATATATTTGTGTAAAAATTTTACACTGGCAAAACCTATTTAAAATTTTTATTAAGACTTGAAATAATTTTCTTTAAGAGCATGGTTAATACACTATGCCTTTAAAATTTTTCCTGCATAATTCCAATTGAATGGCTTTGCTAGATTTTCATTGTAATACGTTATAAAATCTAATATCTTGCCTTCTAATTCCTGAACTGATTTAAAACTTGCACGTCTACCTAATATTTTTCGACTTAATATACCAGGACAAACTCATGTTAAAAAATTAACACTGATTTTTCAAGCTATTTCAGCTTTTGGTATATATTTGTCAAACCCTTAGAACTAGCCAAAATCAATGCTTTATAAATTTCATGCGTTTGTCCTGCTTAATATACCGAACCAAATTTCAATTTGATTCAGCCATGACGCATGTTTGGGAGTATACACTATTCTTATACGATGATTTTCATCTTCTAAAAAATCTTGCCTTGTTTTCATACTTTCTAGTATTCCATAGTGACCTTTTTTGCCTAGATCTTCTTGAATTTCACATTGCTTTGCAACATATTTAACAAGGCTTTCAGACTTATGTGTATTTAATTGATCCATTACAAATATATATTTATCATTAGGGGTAAGAGAAACTACATAGGATATATGTTTTAAAAAATCTTTTTCATTCCTTGTCTGATTGACCATATTAGCTATAATTTCTCCTGTATTTATATCCCTTGATGCTATCAATGTTGTAGTTCCATTTCGTTTGTATTCCTGCTCACACTTTTCAATTTCACCTGGTTTTGATGGATGATTATGTTCTATTGCTTGTATTCCTGTTTTTTCATCGCAGCTTAGAATATGAACCCCTTCTTTTTGTAAATTATTACTATCAAGATATACTTGGCACACTGACCTTTACCTACTTTGATAGACACGAGGAACTCGTGGTATATTAGAAGTGAAGGAAGGATGATAGTTAGTATGAAAAAGCAATATAGTGTGGAATTTAAAATAGAAGCAGCAAAGAGATTAGAGAAAACAGGAGAAGCATTAAGTAAGGTGGCAAGAGAGTTAGGCGTAAGACCAATAACAATGCATGGCTGGGTACAAAAATATAAATAATCACCTCAAACTCTATTTCCAGGTAGCGGACATCTTAAACCAGAAGATGAGAGACTGAGAAAATTAGAAAAACAAATCAGAGATCTTAAAGAAGAAAATGAAATATTAAAAAAAGCGGCAGCCTACTTCTCCAAGAACCAAAAATAAAAAGGTTTGAGTTTATCAAGGCTAATTGCAAAAAATAGCGAATAGTGAAGCTGTGCAGTGTTCTAGGAGTATCTAGGAGCAGTTACTATGCATGGGATAAGAGGCCTGAGAGCAATAGATCTAAGGCAAATAAAATACTATTGGAAAAAATTAAAAATATCCACAATGAGAGTAAAAAAGTCTATGGTTCTATAAAAATTAGAAAAAAATTAAATGATGGCAAGAATCCTCCAGTGAATCATAAACGTATAGAGCGAATAATGAGTAAAAATGGCATAAAATCAAAGGTTACGAAAAAATTTAAGGCTACTACTAACTCAAATCATAAACTTCCAGTAGCCCAAAATATTCTTAATGGGGATTTTTCTGTGGAAAAACCTAATGAAAAAATGGTTAGCGATATTACATATGTATGGACTAATGAAGAATGGCTTTATGTAGCGGCAATAATGGATTTATCTGTAGTATGTCGCGCAAAGGTAACTGTTGGGATAATGCTCCTATGGAATCGTTTTGTGGTAAAATGAAATGTGAATGGCTTCTTTAAAACACGTGATGAAGCCCGTGCTGCTGTATTTGAATATGTTGAGATATTTTATAACAGACAAAGGATACACGCTTCAAACGGTTATATAACACCAGAACAATATTATAACAATGCAAAGAAAGAATTAAAAGCAGCATAGATTTTGAAATATTACGATATCCTGGGAATAAGTTAGATATTACGAGTTTGAGCTGTCTATTTTATTGGGGAAAGGGCAATCATTTGCTAATTGTTGAAATTTAGGATTTACTTTACCGTCAGAACGTTCGGTTCGAGCTTTATCCATCATAGTTGATGCATTATCAATTAGTATTTCAGAAGGAACACCACCTAACGTTTCGAAGGCGTTAGCTAAAAAATCAAATAAATGAGTTTGACTTGTTGAAGGACAAATTGTCCATACTTTGAATCTAGATGCTGATAATACTAGACTGCCAACATTCACCAGCATCTCACTCCCATCATTGAAAGAAAACTTTAATTTTTCCTTCCAATCAAATTATGCTTGCTTACCAAACGGTGTTTCAGATTTTATAGCATCTCTTTTTAATTTAGATTTAAAATATTCAGCAAATTCAATATTATTTAGGATAAAATATATTATCCATTTCGGATACACCTCTTATGTATTTTAGTTGTGGTCGGCAAACCTACTACTATTTCACATCGGAGGTATTGTTTTTTTCTACTCATAGCTAAAAGCTTTCCGGAACCACCGGTCTAACCAGTGGTATTCTAAATACAAAAAAAGATGTCTCAAAATGATTCTACAATCATTTTGAGACATCCCTTTTATACTTACCTCGCAACGTCCTACTCTGCCACACAGTCACCCGTGCAGTACCATCGGCGCTATAGACCTTAACTGTCCTGTTCGGAATGGGAAGGAGTGTTACCTCTATGCCATCGTCACGAGATGCTAGTTTATTCTAAAT
>NZ_JAJFUC010000061.1 GCF_021372645.1 Clostridium sp.
CTTTTTAAGTAGCAAAGCCTATTGAGTGTTATAGCAAACAGGAGTAGCCTTGGCAAAACTGGACACTATGAAGTAGGAAAGAAACAAAATTATAGACTTTTATATTCTTTTTGTAAAGTTTTATAGAATTTTGGTAACGGAAATAAAATGTATGATAAAATAATGGAATCAGTGAAGTATATACAAGGCAAGGTAAATAGAAATCCTAAAATTGCAGTAATACTCGGATCAGGATTAGGAGATTTAGTTGATTCAGTAGAGCAGGTAGAAGATATACCTTATGAAGATATTCCTAATTTTCCAATCTCAACAGTTAAAGGTCATGAAGGTAAATTAGTCTTTGGTAAAATTAATGGGGTAGAAGTTTTAATAATGCAAGGAAGATTCCATTATTATGAAGGATATACAATGAAGGCGGTTACATATCCCATATATGTAATGAAACAGTTAGGGATTGAAAAAATTATTGTAACCAATGCTTGCGGTGGAATTAATAAAAGTTTTGAACCAGGAAAATTAATGCTTATTAATGATTTTATAAATTTATTTGGAGATAATCCTTTAATCGGTGTAAATGATGAAAGATTAGGAACAAGATTTCCAGATATGTCAGAGCCGTATAAGATAGAGCTCATTAATAAAGCTAAAAAAATTGCAGATGAATTAGGGATTAAATATGGTGAATGGGTTTATGCAGGCTTTATGGGACCATATTATGAAACAGCTGCTGAAATTGTAATGATAGGAAGGCATGGAGCTGATGCAGTTGGTATGTCAACAGTACCAGAAACAATAGTAGCTAATTACTTGGGAATGGATGTACTAGGAATAGCATGTATTAATAATATGGCTACAGGAATACAAAAAGTGAAGCATTCTCATGAACGAGTTGTAGAAACAGCTAAAAAAGCTTCGGTTAATTTATGCAAGTGGGTAGTACGAATTATAGAAGAACTTTAGTTTTCATGTTTACTAAGGGATGTTCAAAAAAATAACAGATTGGCATCTTTTGTCTATTATTTTCTTTCATATGCCTAAGTGAGATTATAAGAACAATTTGACAATTAATACTATTTGGTCTAAAATATTTCTAGAAAAAAATAAGAGGAGTGGTTATAAAATGATAAAAGAAAATGGTAATATTTCAATTGATACAGAGAACATATTTCCTATTATTAAGAAGTGGCTATACTCTGATAAAGACATATTTATAAGAGAAGTTATAAGTAATGCATGCGATGCAATTAGTAAATTCCAAAGATTAGCTTCATTTGGAGAAGCTACTGCAAATGAAGATGAACAATATAAGGTTATAGTATCTGTAAATAAAGAAAAGAAAACTCTTAAATTCATAGATAATGGTATTGGAATGAATGAAGAAGAGGTTAAAAAGTACATTACTCAAGTTGCTTTTTCAGGGGCAACAGATTTTGTGGAAAAATATAAAGATAAGGGCGATGAAGGTAAGGATATAATAGGTCACTTTGGACTTGGTTTTTACTCAACATTCATGGTTTCTGATAAGGTTCAAATAGATACATTATCACATAAAGATGGAGCAGAGCCAGTAAAATGGATTTGTGATGAAGGTGGTACTGAATATGAAATGGGTATTTCAGAAGAAAGAACTACAAGAGGTACAACTGTAACATTATATATTAATGATGAGAGTACAGAATTTTTAGAAGAATATAAGGTTAGAGAAATAATAAAGAAATATTGTTCATTCTTACCTACAGAAATATATTTAGAAAATGAAAATAAGCCAAAAGAAGAACCTAAATATGAAACAAAGAAAAAAGAAGATGGAACTGAATATCAAGAATTAGTAGAGCCAGAAGCTCCAAAGCCTTTAAATGATACAAAGCCTTTATGGGTTAAAGCTCCAAAAGATTGTACAGATGAAGAGTATAAAGATTTTTATAGAAACGTATTTATGGATTTTAATGAACCATTATTTTGGATTCATTTAAATGTGGATTATCCATTTAACTTAAAAGGAATATTATATTTTCCTAAATTAACTCATGAAGTAGAACTTAGAGAAGGTCAAGTAAAACTTTATAATAATCAAGTTTTCGTTGCAGATAATATTAAAGAAGTAATTCCAGAATTCTTATTATTATTAAAAGGAACTATAGATTGTCCAGATTTACCTTTAAATGTATCAAGAAGTTTCCTTCAAAATGATAAGGAAGTTTCAAAAATTTCTAATCATATAATTAAGAAAGTTGCAGATAAATTAGTAGATTTATTTAAAAATAGTAGAGAAGAATTTAATAAATTTTGGCCAGACATACAAATATTCATTAAGTATGGCTGCTTAAGAGATGAAAAATTCTATGAAAAGATTAAGGAAATAATAATCTTTAAGAATTTAAAAGGTGAATTTATAACATTAAAAGATTATCTTGAAGCTAATAAAGAAAAACATGAAAATAAAGTATTTTATTCTAATGATGAGAAACAACAATCGCAATATATTAAGATGTTTAAAGAATATGATTTAGATGCTGTAATATTTGATTGCACAATAGATGATCACTTTATTTCATTCTTAGAAATGCATGAAAAAGGAGTTAAATTTAATAGAATTGACTCTGATATTTCAGATACATTAGGAAGTAAAACTGATGAAAATGATGAAACTCAAAAGGCATTGAATAAAGAAATAGAAGATGTATTTAAAAATGCTTTAGGAGAAAAAGTTACTAAATTATCAGTTGAAGCATTAAAAAATGAAAATACTTCAGCACTAATTTTAGTTTCAGAAGAATCAAGAAGAATGGCTGAAATGAGTAAGATGTATGCAAAATCAGGCATGAACTTCCCAGGTATGTTTGATGAAGAAAAGACTTTAGTTGTAAATAATAAAAATGCTATCATTAAAAAACTTGTAGAAGTTTCTAAAGATGATGCTAAAAAAGATGAAGTTAAATTCATTTGTGAACATATTTTAGATTTAGCTAAGATTGCTAATAAAGAATTAGATGCAAATGAAATGGATGAGTTTATAAAGAGAAATAATGAACTTTTAAGCAAAGTTATTTTACTATAGTAAAATACGATAAGAACATAAATTAAAATATTAAAAACTATATATTAATAAAGTAGTCAGTAGCATTTAAAAGGTAAAAAATTTTAATGCTATTGATTACTTTTTTTTATTTCTTGTCAAAATTTTGTAAGAGTTGTGATACATAATGAAAATAAAGTATAAATTTAGTGAGTAAAGTTTAAAATAAAAGGGAAGTGATTTCCATAATACATGAATTACTCATTATATGTAAAAGTAGTCTGTGCAAGCTTAAGCATTTTAAGTAGCTTTCAAAATAATTTATAAAATGGATGTGATTAAAGCAAAAATGCAATACATTTTAAAGAAAAAAGATGAAATATTAAGAAATATAGATTATCCTGTAGTAGCATTTTTAGTAGTTATTATAATAGGCTCTATTACGTTATTTTGTGAACCAGTTATTGGAATGGCAGATAATGGAGACTTTTATAGAGAAATAAGTACTAATGGGGTATATGAATTAAATCCCAATGATAATGATTTATATAATGGGTATTTTTACAAAAATTATGGGATATATAAATATAACAATGAGAATGAAAAAATATATACATCTACACAAGGAATATTTATTAAAGGAGCAATTTGTATAAATAAAATATTCAATAAAAATTATGTTCTAGATATAAGATTTATGTCGTGGATGTTTTTACTTGCAGAAGCTATAGGCATTTATCTAATTGTAAAAGTATTAATCAATGAAATAATTAAGGAAAAACATAAGATAATAATAACTTTAATAACGAGTTTAATATTTTGTGATACTGCATATTTATCTTATTACAATTCTTTTTATGGGGAAGCTATAAATATAAGTTTCTTTTTATTAAGTGTGGGGATTTTACTATATATGATAGAAGTCAACAAATTCAATATATTTAATATTTTAATGTTTGGAATTTCTTCTTTTATCTTTTTTGGCGCAAAGCAGCAACTTGCACCAGTCGGGATTTTAATTGCAATTTTAGTATTAAGAATAGGGTTTAAAAGAAAAGATAAGTTATTTAAAGGGTTAAGTTTATTGTTATTCGTGGGATTTGTTGTAAGTTCAATATTATTTTATAAAACAATAACTGGAGATTTTGAATATATCAATAGTTATCATTCTATGAATAGAGGAATTTTATTATATGAGGATGATCCAGATGAAATTATAAAATATTTCAATTTAGATCAGCAGTATTCATTATTAAAAGAAACGACATTCTATGATGATGTAACATTAGTGAATTTATATGATAACAAACTTATAGAAAATTATTATAAAAAATTTACTACAACGAAAATCTTATCTTATTATATTACTCATCCAAGGGCGTTTTTTAAATTATTAAAAATATCTTTTAATAATGCATATTCAATACGACCTAATGCTATGGGAAATTACGAAAAGAGTGCTAATAAAGAATTTGGTGCAAAATCTTATTTTTTTGCATTATATAGTACTATAAAACAAAAAGTATTTACTGGAAATTCAATTTTTTCACTTATTACAATAATAATATATATATATATTTCTCTAAGTAGATATATAAAAGGATATAAAAGCAAAGATAATAAGATAATTCTTAAAGAAGAAGCATATTTTTATATATTTTTAATTGGATTATCTCAAATTGTAATATCAGTAATAGGTGCAGGAGATGCAGATTTATCTAAACATGTATTTATGTATAATATGAGTTTTGATTTGATTTTAATATATCTTATAAGTATAAAATTGCAGGAACGTACAATTAGACATAATCAAAAAAATAAATTCACTTTTAATAAATTAAGGGGGACCCAAAGTGGAACAAATTAATACAAGAAAAAAAATCGATATATTAATGACATTGCTTATAGCATATTTTTTCGCTTTATGCTTAAGTAATAAAGTTTTAGAATTAGATAATTCTTTTGAAAATTATCTAATGATTGAACTTGTTATGATAATTGCTCTTGTAAGTTATTATACCAATATTACATTAGCATTAGTAGTTACATTGGCAGCTGATTTTGTATATATGAGTTATAAATTATATTGTAATTTTGTTAATAATGTAAAGATAGATTTTAATACGTATTATTGGATTATTTTATTGCCTATTACAGCGCTTTTAGTGGCATTAGTATCAAAAAATATTGTTATGATACAAAAAGAAAATGAAAGTTTAATAAATGAAAATTCTAAATTAGTTATGATTGATGAAGATACAAATATAAGAAATGAAAGAGCTCTTTTAATTGAATTACCAATATATATGAAATTGAGTATAAGACATAAGGTGCCTGTAACACTATTTATTCTGAGGATTAAATTTGCTGACAAACTTAGAAGTATTTTAGGCAAAGAACAATATAAGGTTTTATTAATTCAATCCAGTGAAGTTTTTGAAAAATCATTAAGAGAAGAAGATATAAAATATATAATAGACTATAAAACATTTGGTTTTTTAACAATTACTGATATAGATGGAGCTAAGATTATAAAAGAAAGATTTAAAGAAAATGTGAATAAATTTGACTTTTCAAAAGAATCTGTTTATAAAAATATAAAATTAGATATTCAAATTGGTTTTTATACTTTTGATAATTCAGTAAATAATCCTTTCGAATTTATTAAATTAGCAGAAAAGGAATTGGAATATGATATACAAGAATAAATTCCTTATATATAAAATAATAGTTATTTTAATTTGCTTTATAATTACTAGCTTTTTTACTAGAAATATTGAATGTAAAGCAGAAACCAATAAAGAAAACTTACAAGTAAAAGGTGAAATTTATTTTTATCTTGATGATGTTACGCCTTTTAATGAATTAAATAATCTAATAGATGAAATAAGTTATTTAAAAGATAATGGAATTAAGTTTTTTATAGAGTCATCACCAGTATTTGTAAATGAAGATTTAAAAGCAATGAGAAGATTTGCAGCATGTTTAAGATATGCACAAGCAAATGGAGGAAAAATAGTGTTAAAATTCCCTATATTAAATGAAAAAGGATCAAATGGAAAATCTATAAGTGCGCACGTAATCACTGAGAAAGTTAAAAAATCTTTTGATAATTATACTAATTATTGGGTCTATCCAATAGGAATGAGTGTTAAAGAGTCCTTACTTTACAGAGAGGATTTAAAAGAACTTTGGGAATGTACAGATACTTTGTTTTTAAATTCCCAAGATAATATTAATAATGATAAGAGTAATTACACTATTAAATCATATGAGAATATCATTCAAAAAATTAATTTAGATAACTACATTAAGAATAATAGCACTAATATATATGATAAAAGTGCAATATGTGTGAAAAGTGATTTTACATTTGATGAGTTTAAGAAAAATGTAGATGAAATTCTTAATAGAGAAATAAGTTTTACTGAAAATAATAAATTAAATTCTTATATGAAGTTTAATAATGAAGTAAAAAGCAATTCAAAAGGAATTTTTTTTAATAATAAAGATGTGACACAACAAAGATTTATTTGTGAAGAAGAATATAAAAATGCTTTTGCTAAGGAAGATAGTAAAAAAGAAAGTCCATCTAAAAAGGATTTGACACTGTCCAATAAAATTATAGAAATAGTAAGTGCAGTGGCGTCACTAATATTTTTAATAATATTAGTATTAAGTAAAAAGATAGAAAGGAAAAGGTTTTTTAAATAAATCATATGAGTATTATAGATTATTTAGTTATATATTCGTTAATAGTAATATGGATAACAGTTTTTATTAATGTAATATTAGTTATATCAGGATATATATATTATTCAAAAATAAACAATGAGAAAATGGATGAACAATTAAAAAATTATCCTTTTGTATCCATATTAGTTCCAGCTCATAATGAAGCTGTGGTTATAAGAAAGACAGTAACTTCTTTACTAGAATTAGATTATCCTAAAGATAAATATGAAGTAATCATAGTTAATGATAATTCTAGTGATAATTCAGCACAAATATTGCAAGAAATGCAAAAAAAATATGCACAAAAAAACTTAATAGTAATAAATACGGATAATATAATTGGAGGGAAGGGGAAATCCAATGCCTTAAATATTGGACTTGAAAAAAGTAAAGGTGAAATTTTAGCTGTTTATGATGCAGATAATACTCCCGATAGAAAGGCACTAAAATATTTAGTACAAACTTTGATAAAGGATAAAAGCTTAGGAGCAGTCATTGGAAAATTTCGATGTAGAAATAAAGATAAAAGTTTATTAACTAATTTTATAAATATAGAAACCTTGACTTATCAATGGATGGCGCAAGCAGGACGATGGAATTTATTTAGTTTATGCACTATTCCAGGCACTAATTTCGTTGTAGTAAGAGAAATAATGGATGAAATGGGTGGATGGGATACAAAGGCAATAACAGAAGATACAGAAGTAAGCTTTAGAATTTATAGAATGGGATATAAAATAAAGTTCATGCCTCTTGCTGTAACTTATGAACAAGAACCTCAAACTGTTAAGGTCTGGTTTAAGCAAAGAAATAGATGGGTAAAAGGTAATATATATGTAGTAATAAAAAACTTAAAATATATATTTAATCCCAAAGCTGGTGTTACAATATTTGATATTTTATATTACACCTTAGTTTATTTTTTCTTTTTATCTGCAAGTGTACTATCGGATTGTATATTTATACTTGGAGGGGCTAATATAGTTCAAATACATATTGGCGGATACGAAGTAATTTTATGGTTTATGGCATTATTAGTTTTTATTTTATCAGTAATGGTAGCAATTTCAATGGAAAAGGGAGAATTAAATTTTAAAAATGTATTAGTTATATTATTAAGTTATTTTACTTATAGTAAAATGTGGGCTATTGTTTCCATAGCTGGATTTTATAATTATATAAGAGATGTTGTTTTTAAGCGAGAAGTAAAATGGTATAAAACAGAAAGGTTTTAATAGGGGGAGCAAAGTGAAAAAAATTATAAATATTATTAACATTTTATTTTTAGCAATAATTTTTTCTTTAAGTATTGGCATAGGAATATATGCTGCTCCTAAAGGAGACAATATAGAACAAAATGTAAATACAAAGAGCTATAATCTTAGTAATGATGTAATATTTACTGGTGCATTTTCAAGTTATAGTACTTATTTTAATGTTGATGAATGGTGGAAAAATACTAAAGTAGAAGCACAAGTTAATTTCTGTATAAATCAATTGATTGAAGAAAATCAAAAAGCATATATAAAATTATCGGTTAATGGAACACCTTTTTATTCTCAAGGAATTTTTTATAAAAGTTATTCAGAAGAACAACAAATAAAGGTTGCTATACCAGAAGAGCTTTTAAAAGTACATTCTAATCAATTGAAAATAGAGACTTATTTAAGAACATCCGAACTTTCTTGTGTAGATGATGTTAATCTTGCCAATTGGTTTGTAATCAAAAAAAGCACTAATATAAAAGCTACATTTAATAATATTATTTCCAATAATAAAATATCTGATTTTCCATATCCATTCTTGAAAAATCAAGATAATAATCAAAATTTAAATGATTTATCAATTGTAATTCCTGATGATTACAGTGATTCAGAGTTGAGTGCTGCATTTATTTTGAATTCATATTTAGAAAAGCTAAATGATACTTATGAAAATAAAATAACCATAGTAAAATATAGTGATTTTGCAAAAAATGAAAACACAAATGGTATTTTTATTGGTGGATATAACAATTTAAAAAATGAATTTGGTGTGGAAAGCAGCAAAAATACTGATTGTCTTATAAAGGTGTTAAATTCACCCTATTCAGCCAATAAAAATAATAAAACCATGGTGATTTTATGTGATGATAATGACAATTTAATAAAAGGAATTAAAACACTACAAAATAAAGAGTTGGTATATCAATTAGATAGTGATACATTCAATGTAACGAGTGATTTTAAAGAAGAAACCGTACCTAAAATTGTAAGTGGAAAAGTAGCATTTAAAGATATTGGAATTAGTGAAATACAATTAAAGGGCTCTTTTAGAAGAGAGTCAACTATAAGTTATAGTATTCCAAAGAATAGAATCTTTTCTCAACGTGATAAAATTAAACTTTTCATGAGATATTCTGAAAATCTTGATTTTGAGAAATCTTTAGTTACAGTTTATATTAATAATACACCAATAGGCAGTAAAAAATTAGAAAAAGAAAAATGTTCTCAAGATGAAGTAGAATTAAAGTTACCTAATGATGTTAGTAATACAAATTATTTAGATATAAAAATTGCTTTTGACTTAGAGCTAACAAACAGTTATTGTGAAAAGAGACAGGAAGAAATGCCATGGGCATTAGTAACAGGAGATTCATATTTATATTTAGGGAATAATGATATAAATGATTATTATTTTTCTACTTACAGTGCACCATTTGTAAAAGATGAAATGTTTAATGATACTGCAATGATTGTACCTGATGCATTAAGTTCTGATGAAATAAACTCATTAGGAAAAGTTGTTGGATATTTAGGAAAAGATGTTGCGTATAATAATGGAGATTTTAAAGTTGTTAGAAGTTCAGCGGTAAGTGATAGTGATAAGAAGAAAAATATAATTATTTATGGAATGCCAAAGACAAATAAATTAATTTCAACTATAAATGATGAATTATGGTTTAAGTATGATGAAAATTATTCAAAGTTTTTATCCAATGAAAAATTAGTATTGACAGATTCTTTTAGCTCTACAATTTCTAATTTTCAACTGGATATATCAAAATTCAATGATCAAAAGGCTATGCTTGTATTAACATCACCAGATAGTGAAATATTAAAGAACTCATTAAGTTATTTAAGTTCAGCTACTATGGTTGCAAAGCTTAATGGAGATTGTGCAATAATAGATAAATATGGTGACATTAAAACATATAAAATGAAAAAAGAAACTCAAAAGCCTGCTTATGAAAAACTTGAAGCTTTAGATGGAAATGCTAAAGCAGTGCTTATTATTGCGGGACTATTTGTAATATTTGTAGCAAGTGCTACAGCCTTATATTTCTTCAAGAATAATAAAAACAGCAAACTCAGGAAATAGCATAAAAGTTTTGATACTACAAACCTTCAAATAGATTAAATTCAACATTGTAAATTCCATAGTGTAATGCTATAATTACTAGAGATATTTTTTGAATGGAGGAGTTTTCATTTATGAAACATATAAAAACTATTAATAAACCAAATATCAAAAATAGCTTATGTAAGCCAGGGTGCAAGGAATGTGCAAATTCATGTCAATCAGCTTGTAAGACATCTTGTACAGTTGCAAACTTAGAGTGCGAAAACTAATTTTTCAAGCAGTAACTATATAGTTACTGCTTACTTTATATTTGTATATATTTAGGAGGAATTTAAATTGTCTTTAATACATAAATTTAAGCAAGGTGAAAACTATTTTGTTTTAGATGTAAACACTGGGGCAGTTCATGTAGTGGATGAACTAGTCTATGATATATTAGGTGAGGATAAATTAAAGAATAAGAAAGAAATATTAGAAGAACTTAAAGGAAAATATGATAAAGAAGAACTTTCAGAAGCTTATGATGAAATTCAAGAATTAGCAGAAGAAGGTATTCTTTATTCAGAAGATCAATATGAAGAAATCGCTCACAGTTCTATGGATGATAGAGATTACATAAAGGCTATTTGTTTAAATGTTATTCATGGGTGCAATTTAAGATGTAAATATTGTTTTGCTGATGAAGGTGAATATCATGGACATGGCGGAGTTATGAACCTAGAAACAGCTCAAAAGGCAATTGACTATGTTATTAAAAGAAGTGGTCCAAGAAAGAATATAGAAATTGATTTGTTTGGTGGAGAGCCAACATTAATCATGGATACTATAAAAGAAATAATTAAGTATGCTAGAGATAATGAAGAAAAGTGGGGAAAGAAAATTAGGTTTACTATGACCACTAATGCTACTCTTTTAACTCCAGAGATGATGGATTATATGGATAAGGAAATGGGAAACATTATTTTATCATTAGATGGAAGAAAAGAAGTTAATGATAATGTTAGAATTAAGCCAGATAAGAGCGGTTCTTATGATGATATTGTACCTAACATAAAAGAGATGATTAAAAGAAGAACTAAGGGAAAAACTTATTATGTTAGAGGAACTTTCACAAGAGGAAACATAGATTTTTATGAAGATGTAATGGCTATGGTAAATGAAGGCTTTAGGGAATTATCAATAGAACCTGTTGTTTTAGAAAACGGACATCCTCTTTCTCTTAGAGAAGAAGATATTGATACGATTTTTGATAATTATGATAAATTGTATGAAGAAATGAAAAGAAGAAAAAGAGAAGGAAATGAAGAATTTAAATTCTATCATTTTAATATAGATCTTCAAGGTGGACCATGCGTTTATAAGAGAATTTCAGGTTGTGGAGCTGGTTTTGAATATGTAGCAATAACTCCACAAGGAGATGTATATCCATGTCATCAATTTGTTGGAAAAGAAGAATTCAAACTAGGAAGTATTAATGATGATACTTACGATACAGAACTTGCTAAGAAATTCAAGAAATCTCATATATACAATAAACCTAAGTGTAAAGATTGTTGGGCAAAATTCTACTGTAGTGGTGGATGCCAAGCAAATAATTTTAATTTCAATGGAGATATGAATATTCCTTATGAAATTGGGTGTAAAATGCAAAAGAAGAGAATTGAATGTGCAATTGCATTGAAATGTGAAGATAATTAAATAAACATAAGTAGCTAATAACAAGAGAAATAATTTTTAGTTGTTATTAGCTATTTTTACATTTATTTATAGTGTTCGTTTGTATGATTATAATATAAGAATATAAAATTATAAGTAAAAAGGAATGGTAAAGCAAATGTTATTTGTGATTCTTTAGTTTTCAAATGTATTGATGACTAAAAAAAGTTTGGTGTTTTTTGCTAAGAATGACTTATTATATGAATTATAGTGTGCAAGGAGAATAGTAATTGAGAGAATATATTTTAGAAAATAATTTAAAGTTAATATACAAGCATACTGAATCTGAACTTACATCAATTTGTATATCAATAGATGCTGGTGCTGGAGTTGAAACTGAAAGGTACGGAATAGCTCATGCAACTGAGCATATGGTTTATAAAGGAACGAAAAAAAGAACAGAGAAAGAAGTAAATGAAGATTTAAGCAATATTTTCGGATTCAATAATGCTATGACTAATTATTCATATGTAATTTATTATGGTACGTTACTTGGTGAAGATTTGAAAAAAGGTGTAGAGTTATTAAGTGATATAGTTCTTAATCCAAGTTTTAGTAATGAAGGCTTTAAAGAAGAAATTGATGTAATAAAAGAGGAACTTAAAGAATGGGATGAAGAATTAGAACAATATTGTGAAGATAAACTATTTTTAAACAGCTTTAATAATAGAAGAATAAAGTATCCTATTATAGGAACAAAGGAAAGTTTAGACAGTATTACTTTAAGTGACATAAGAGAATTTTATTATAAATATTATTTCCCAGAAAATACTTCGATTGTTGTAATTTCGTCAGTAAGATTTGATAAGGTAAAAGATATTGTCTATGAATATTTTTGGAAATGGAATGTATCATATGATAAAAAAAATCATAGAAATGAATTGAATTGCAAAAAGATTGAATATGAAATTCCTAAAATAGAGGTATTTAATGATAAAAGAGATGGAATAAAGACATGCAAAATTGAAATAGTATGTCCAATAGATAACTTGAGTAAGAAAGAAATGAAGGCTCTTAGAATTTTCAATCAATATTTTGGAGAAGGAGTTAATTCAATTCTTTATGATACTTTAAGAACTAAAAATGGGCTTATTTATGATGTGATTACTGAAATTGCACATGAAAATTATATAAAATTATATAAAATTACCTTTAGTACAGCAAAAGAAAATGTAAATAAGTCAATAGCTTTAGTTAAGGAATGCATAGAAAAGGTAAATTTATTAGAGCAACGTATAGATAACAAGCAAATAGAACAATTAATCAAGAATTTTAAATTAAAGAGATTATTTAGAGAAGAGCAGAGTATAGTTTTAGCAAAAGAGTTGGCTACCTATGATACAATGTTTGGAGATTATAAAATATATGTTGATGAAACTAATGACTTAGGTTATTTAACTAATGAAATTATATTTCAAGTAGGTAATAAAGTATTGAAAAATCTATCAATACAAATAATTTATTAATCTATATTATGTTAAGATAATTAATAAGTAGCAAAGTGAATAATTTTAATATTATAACAATATAAATGGAGGGTGACAACGGTTAAGGTAGTTGATAATGAAAATACTGCAATGTTTTATATTACTGCTAAATTAGATAGGGGGAATATTCCTGAGGTTACCATTATTACAAGAATTACTTAAATATCATGATGAGAAGAATTTACTTCTTTCTATGCCGGGAAATAAAGGTGGAATTGGATTTTTAGGTGATGAGATTGGAGAAAAGTTTGTTAATAGACTAGGATTTTTAGATATAACTGAGGTTGAACCATTAGATAATTTGCATTGTCCTGAGGGGATTATAAAAGAAGCTCAAGAATTATTGGCTGAAACTTATAAAGCTAAAAAAGCATATTTTCTTGTGAATGGAAGTTCGCTAGGAAATTTGGCAGCTATGTTCTCTGCATTTGATGAGGGCGATGAAGTTTTAGTTGAAAGAAATTGTCATAAGTCAATTTATAATGGATTAATTTTAAGAAAATTAAAAGTAAAATATATTGAGCCTATTATTGATTATCAAAATGGTGTATTTCTTCCTCCAAATAAAGAAAACATTTATAAGACACTCGGCGAAAGTTCAAATCCAAAAGGAATTATATTAACTTATCCTAATTATTTTGGAATTACATATGAAATTGAAGATATCATAATAGATTTGAAATCAAGAGGGTTAAAAGTTATCATAGATGGAGCTCATGGAGCTCATTTTGGTATAAATAAAAGATTGCCTAAATCTATTGCAAGCTTAGGAGATTATGTGATTTTGAGTGCACATAAAACTTTGCCCGCATTGACTCAAGGTGCATATCTTTTAGTAAATGAAGAAAATAGTTGGTTAGAATTCTATCTAAAAACTTTTATGACAACATCACCTTCTTATTTAATTATGGCATCATTAGATTATGCTAGATATTATTTAGATAATTACGGTAAAAAAGATTATGAAAGATTAATAGATATAGCAGAGAAATGGAAAGTAAAAATAAATCAACTTAAAAACGTACATATATTATGTAAGGATGATTTAAATAAACAATATAAGCATATAATAACAAATCAAGTTAAAATTGAATCCAAACAAGAATATGATATTGATTTAAGCAGGTATATATTGATTCTTCCTCAAGGATATAGTGGACATAAACTTCTCGAGTATTTAAGAAATCAAAAGATACAAGCTGAAATGAGTTTTTCAAGAGGAGTGGTGTTAATATTGTCTCCTTTTAATAGTGAAGAAGATTTTAAGATTATATATGAAGCTATTTCGAATTTAGAAATGAATAGTATAATTGGACAAATAGAAGCAAAATATTTTTTTGATATTCCAGAAAAAAAATTAGAACCGTATGAAATTTTTAAATTAAATGGTGAGTGGTGTGAAATTGAAAGATGCGAAGGTTATATTGCAAAAGAAGCAATAATACCATATCCACCTGGAATTCCATTAGTCTGCCAAGGAGAAATTATTTCTCGAAATGCTATAGATATAATACAAGATTATGTCATTAATAAAAAAAGTATTTTAGGAATTAAAAATAATAAGGTTCACGTAATCAAGATAAAAGAATAAAAGATTAAGATATATTTTATTCATTAAGTTAAGGTTACTGAATAAAATTAGTTAAGCAGATTTTATTCAATATAAGAATTATCTTATATTGGTATCAATTAAAATATTGTGTTAAAATATATCTATTTAGAATAATATATATATGATAATAAAATATAAGTAGGGATGGACGATTATATTATGGAAACAAATATTGTGACCAAACAAAAAGATCTAGTTAAGATAAAAAAGCCTAAGCTATATAAAGTTGTTATGTATAATGATGATTATACTACAATGGAATTTGTTATTAATGCATTAGTGAATGTGTTTAATAAGAAGCTTATAGAAGCTGAAAAAATAATGTTAGATGTACATGAAAGAGGTAAGGGAGTAGCTGGAATATATAGCCACGATATTGCAATTACAAAAGTTTATACGGCAATGTCTATGGCTAAGGAACAAGGATTTCCATTCAAGCTTACTGTAGAGGAGGCGTAGAGTATGAAAATTACTAATGAAGTTAATTCGATATTACTTAAAGCATATCAAGAAGCAAAAGACAAAAATAGTGAATATATTACACCTGAACATTTACTATATGTAGCAACATTTAATGAAAAGGTGGAATATGCAATTAGAGAATGTGGTGGCAGTTTAGAAAATTTAAGATATAACTTAAATACTTATATAAAAACATATATAAATAAAATTGGTGAAGGTGAACCACAAGAAAGCATTGAATTTCAAAAGGTTATTTTAAATGCTAATGAACAAGTCCTAAATAGTGGAAAAGATGCTATTGGTATAGATCATATACTTTCTGCAATTTTTAATTTAGAAGAGAGTTATGCACGCTATTATTTAGAACAAGAAGGTGCTACAAGAAGAGAATTGCTATATTTATTATGCCATAGTCTAGAAGAAGTTAATCAGAATTCTTATGAAGATGAAACAAAAGAAAGTTTTGGCGAAGATACAGAAGGATTCATAGATGAAGAAAATCAAGAAAAAGCTAAGAAGAAAAAAGAAGATGCATTTCTTAATAAGTTTACAATAAATCTTATTGAAAAAGCTAAGGAAGAAAATAGCGATCCATTAATAGGAAGAAAAGATATTTTAGATAGAAGTATTCAAATACTTTGTAGAAGGATAAAAAATAACCCTATTCATGTAGGCGAATCTGGAGTTGGTAAGACTGCTATTATTTTAGGTCTTGCAAGACTTATAAGTGAGAATAAAATTCCAGAAAAATTAAAAGGAAGTTGTATGTTTTCTTTAGATATAGGATCAGTAATTGCAGGAACTAAATACAGAGGAGATTTTGAGGAAAGAATAAAAAGAATTTTAGATTTAATTGGAAAACAAAATAAGCCAATAGTTTATATAGATGAAATTCACAACATAGTTGGTGCCGGATCATTGAATGGTGGGGCTTTAGATGCATCTAATTTATTAAAGCCTTATTTAACCGAAGGTAAAATTAGATTTATTGGAGCAACTACTTTTGATGAATATAAAAAATTCTTTGAAAAAGATAAAGCATTAAGTAGAAGGTTTCAAACAATAGATGTTAAAGAACCTTCTATTAAGGAATCAATAGAAATACTTAATGGACTTAAGGATAATTATGAAGAATATCATAATGTAAGTTATACATATGAAGCCATAAGTAATGCTGTAACTTTAAGTGATAAGTATATTAATGATAAATATTTACCAGATAAAGCTGTAGATATTATTGACGAAGCAGGAGCTTATGCTCGTATGCATAATGAAGATGTGGAAGAAAAGATCATAATTGATAGGACGGTTATTGAAGAAATAATTTCAAAGGTTTGTAGTATTCCAAAGCAAACTGTAGAAAGTAGTGAAATAAATTCGCTGCAACATCTTGAATCTAGTTTAAAGGAAAATATTTTTTCTCAAGATAAAGCAATTGAAGAAGTTGTGAGATGCATAAAGATGTCTAGATCTGGACTAAATGAGGAAGATAAAACAGTAGCATCTATGCTTTTTGTTGGGCCTACTGGAGTTGGGAAAACTGAAATTGCAAGATGTCTTTCTAAAAAGCTTGGTATAGAGTTAATTAGATTTGATATGAGTGAATATGCTGAAAAGCATGCAGCTTCAAAGCTTATAGGATCCCCTCCAGGATATGTAGGGTATGAAGAGGGCGGATTACTTACAGATGCTGTGAGAAAGACTCCACACTGTGTATTATTACTAGACGAAATAGAAAAGGCAAATGAAGATATTTTAAATGTACTACTCCAAGTCATGGATTATGCAACACTCACTGACAATAAAGGTAGAAAAGCTGATTTTAGAAATACAATTATAATTATGACTTCTAATGCAGGAGCAAGAAATATAGGTAAAAAACTTATAGGCTTTGGAGAAAGAGAAGTTAAAGGTGAAGCTATAATGGAAGAAGTAAAGAAATTCTTTACACCTGAATTTAGAAATAGATTAGATAAGATAATAGTATTTAATAGTATGAATGATTCTATGGCAATAAACATTGTTAAAAAACAATTAAATGATTTTAAAATTAAACTAGCTGCTAAGAATATTGAAATTGAATTTAGTGAGGAATGTGTTAATTATATTTCTAAAACAGGCATGTCAGAAGAATTTGGAGCTAGGGAAATTGCTAGAATTGTAGCTTCGGAAATTAAGCCGTTACTAGTTGATGAGATTTTATTTGGAAAACTGAATGATGGTGGAAGTTGTACTGTTGATCTCATAGATGAAAAATTCAAATTGACAATTAATGATTAACAATTAACAATGCATTATGAATCATGTGTATATTAGTGAATAAAATTATTAAATTAGGAGATAATATATAACTGATAGGGAGAAATCTCTAAACTAGAAGAGGAGGTGAACTATTGCGAAGTTATTTTATAACTTTGGCAATGGAACATTAGAATGGAAGATAAGAAATTAATATGCAGAGATTGTGGCGATGAATTTATTTTCACTGTAGGAGAGCAAGAATTCTACAAGGAAAAAGGATTTGAAAATGAGCCAACAAGATGTGCTGATTGTAGAAGAGCTAGAAAGCAACAAAACAACAGAAGATAATCAATAACGGATTTTGTTGATTTATCAAAGAGCCATGAGATCAAACCTTATGGCTCTTCTTAAATATATATATTTTATTAATTTCAAGGAAACTTTATTATTAGCTGAACGTTGTAAATTATGCATTGTTAATTGCAATATATAAGGCACATTCAAAAAAATATGAAAATGCTATTGAATTTTTTATGCATTTGAGAGTATAATATAAAGAAAGGTTTGAATAAAAAATAAATGAAAAATTATTTTTATAATCTTTTTATTTTGAGAATTTAATATTTGTAATGTACATTGAAATGAATTAAATTCAATTGAAAATCATATGTTAAAGATATTGATAAGGAATAGTATATTAAGTAAACTTTTTAGAGAGCTAGAGCTTGGTGGAAATCTAGTAAGTAAACTTTATAGAAGCAGCCTTTGAATTTTATAACTGAAAAATAAAAATTATAAGTCTTAAATGTAAATTTCTAAATGATTAGCTATTTTTATTTAAGGGATGATTTTTAATTAGGTTATAACGTGATCCTCATGTTATAGGGGTGGAGTATTATAATGTACTCTAACTGAGTGAACAATAATTATATTGTTTATTAGGGTGGTACCGCGAAGTAATTCCTTCGTCCCTTGTTTGGGATGGGGGCTTTTTTATGTTAAAATTTAAGGGGGTTATTTTCGATGGAGGAAATACTTGAAATATTAGAAAAAAATAGTAGATATACTGATGAACAAATTGCTGTTATGGCAGGTAAGACTGTTGAAGAAGTTAGAGAGGCAATTAGAGATTATGAAGAACAGAGCATAATAGCTGGTTATACAACTCTCATAAATTGGGAAAACACAGGTAGTGAAACAGTTACAGCCTTAATTGAAGTTAAGATAACACCTCAAAGAGGTGAAGGTTTTGATAAGGTTGCAGAGAGAATATATAAATTTTCAGAAGTAAAGGCATGTTATTTAATGTCTGGGGGATTTGATTTAACAGTTATTGTTGAAGGAAAGACAATGAAGCAAGTAGCACTTTTTGTATCTGAAAAACTTGCGACGCAACAATATGTATTAAGTACTGGTACTCATTTTGTACTAAAAAAATATAAAGATCATGGAACAATATTTAAAGAAAAGAAATTAGAAGATAGGGAGGCAATATTTATATGATATTAGAAGATATGATCTTAGATTATGTTAAAGATATGCCTCCATCAGGTATACGAAAATATTTTGATCTTATAAATGAAATGGATGACGTAATTTCTCTTGGAGTTGGAGAACCAGATTTTGTTACTCCTTGGAATGTAAGAGAAGCTGGTATTTATTCTCTGGAACAAGGACATACTCATTACTCTTCAAATGCAGGATTTATTGAACTACGTACTGAGATAGCAAAATATCTTCATAGGCGATTTGATCTTGCTTATAATCCGGAAAATGAAATACTAGTTACGGTTGGAGGAAGTGAAGGGATTGATATAGCACTTAGAGCTTTAGTTGGACCTGGAGATGAAGTTATAGTTCCAGAACCAAGCTTTGTTGCATATAAAGGCTGTACAGCTTTTACAGGAGCAAAAGCCAAGGTGCTAAATCTTAAAGTCGAAGATAAATTCAAACTTATGCCAGAAGCTTTAGAGGCAGCTATTACTCCTAAAACAAAGGTAGTTATAATACCATTTCCGAATAATCCAACAGGTGCAGTAATGACAAGAGATGAACTTGCTGGAATAGTAGAAGTTTTAAAAGATAAAAATATCATTGTAATTTCAGATGAAATATATTCAGAACTTTGCTATGGAGATAAACATGTTTCAATAGCATCTTTTCCAGAAATGAAGGAAAAGACATTGGTTATAAATGGTTTTTCTAAGTCATATGCAATGACTGGATGGAGACTGGGATATATTTGCGGCCATCCAATTTTAATAGATGCTATGAAGAAAATTCATCAATATGCAATAATGAGTTCACCAACAACAGCTCAATATGCAGCTATTGAAGCGTTAAAAAGTGGAGATAGCAGCGTAAAAGAAATGTCTAGAGAATATAATAGAAGAAGACGAGTTTTAGTAGATGGATTCAGAAAAATCGGATTAGACTGCTTTGAACCACTTGGAGCATTTTATATATTCCCAAGTATTAAATCTACGGGAATAACTTCAGATGAGTTCTGTGAACAGTTATTAGTAAGTGAAAAAGTTTTAGTTATTCCAGGTAATGCCTTTGGTGATTGTGGAGAAGGATTTATAAGAGTTTGTTATGCTTCTTCTATGGATGATATTATTAAAGCATTAAAAAGAATAGAAAAATTTGTTAATACTTTAAAATAAAGTAGTATTATAATAAATAGAGCAACCTAAAATAACTGGAAATTAGGAATGCTCTATTTTTATCTATTGCACCGAAAATGATAATTCGAGGTTCAGAAAAAAATATAGTTAAATTACTAAGATATACAACGTGGTATAATCCTAAATTATGCGTATAATATAAAAGTTAACATATTATATATAAGTATAAATAACATTAATATAAATATGTTTTTTAGAGTTTAGATTATGAAATTTCATGATTTTAAATATTAATTATTTAAATAAAGGAGAGATATAAAATGAACTTAGCAAAATATATAGATCACACAATATTAAAGCCAGAAACAACAGTTGAAGAGGTAAAAAAACTTTGCAGAGAAGCCAAGGAATATAATTTTGCATCAGTCTGTGTAAATGGATATTACGCAAAGTTGGTTAGTACTGAACTTGCAGGAAGTGATGTTAAAACTTGTGTAGTAGTTGGATTCCCACTAGGAGCAATGACTAAGGAAGTTAAAGCATTTGAAACAACTCAAGCTATTGAAAATGGCGCTAATGAAATTGATATGGTTATAAATGTAGGCGCATTAAAAGATAAAAATTATGACCTTCTTAAGGAAGATATAGAAGCAGTAGTAAATGCAGCCAAAGGAAAAGCAATAGTTAAAGTTATTATTGAAACATGTTTGTTAACCAATGACGAAAAAGTTAAAGCATGTGAAATATCTAAAGAAGCTAAAGCTGACTTTGTTAAAACATCAACAGGTTTTTCAAGTAGTGGAGCAACAAAAGAGGATATTGCTCTTATGAGAAAAACTGTAGGGGAAAGTTTGGGAGTAAAAGCATCAGGTGGAGTTAGAGATTATAAGACTGCAATGGATATGATAAATGCAGGAGCAAGCAGAATAGGTGCTAGTGCGAGTATTGTTATTGTTAGTGAAAGCAAGTAATCAAAAAATGACAATATACAATATTTAATAAGCTGATAAGTAAATATTAAAATTCAAAGATACGGAGGAATAAAATGAGTATTCATATTAATGCACCACAAGGTGCTATTGCAGAAAATGTATTATTACCAGGAGATCCTTTAAGAGCTAAGTTTATTGCGGAAACATTTTTAGAAGATGCAGTTTGTTACAATGAAGTTAGAGGAATGTATGGATTTACAGGAACATATAAAGGTAAAAAGATTTCAGTTCAAGGAACAGGAATGGGTATACCATCAATATCAATATATACTAATGAATTAATTCAAAGTTATGGAGTTAAAAATCTTATAAGAGTTGGAACTTGTGGTGGGTATAGTGAAAAGGTTAAGGTTAGAGATCTTATAATAGCAATGTCAGCTTCAACAGACTCAAATATTAACTTAGTAAGATTCCAAGGAAGAACATTTGCACCAACAGCAAGTTTTGAATTATTAAAGCCTGCATACGATATAGCAGTTCAAAAAGGTTTTGATCCTAAGGTAGGAAGCATATATAGTTCAGATATATTTTATGGTGATGACAACGAAGATTGGAAGAAGTGGGCTAAGTTTGGATGCTTAGGAGTAGAAATGGAAGCAGCAGCATTATATACAATTGCAGCAAAGTTTGCAGTTAATGCATTAGCATTACTTACAGTAAGTGATCATTTTGTAACTGGAGAAGTTACAAGTGCAGAAGAAAGACAAACAACATTTACTAATATGATAGAAGTTGCACTTGATACAATAGTTAGCTTAAATAAATAATAATTTAAAATAATTCAAAAGGACTTGGATTGATTTCCAAGTCTTTTTGTAAAATTTTCTTGACTATAATTGAGAATTTTATGTATTAATTCATAATTTCAGAACATAAAAGATATAAAAGAGCTTTCATTTCAAGGATATTTAAATTATCAGATTTAAAGAAAATGCAAAATACTTATGTTTTAGATTTAAAAAAAATTAGGTGAGGAAGATTAATTTATGAATATACAAATATTTGGGACTAAAAAATGTTTTGATACTAAGAAAGCAGAGCGCTTTTTTAAGGAAAGAAAAATACAATTTCAATTTATTGATTTAAATGAGAAACCTATGAGTAAAGGTGAACTTAACAGTGTACTTCACTCAGTAAGTATTAAAGATTTAATAAATAATAAATCAAAGGATTATACAAAATTAAATTTTAATAATATTAGAAGTAATGAAATAAAAGCTGAACTATTATTAAAAAATCAAAAAGTTATGAATACTCCAATCGTAAGAAATGGTAAGGAAGCAACTGTTGGATATAGTCTAGAGGTGTGGAATAATTGGATAGAGAATAATCTTATATAGGTTAAATGTACCAAAAGTTTCTATTAAAATTGATGTATACTATATAAATTTTTTCAGAATACTAAAGTTAAGATTATTTTATTTTTAAATATGCTTTAGAAAGGATATGAGTATTTATGGCAAAAGCAGGAATGAGAAGACCCGATCTAAGTGATCCACATGGAACAGAAAGTAATCATAAAACAAATTATAAAAAAAATGATTCTAAGCAAATTCCAATAGAGATACAAGGAAAAGCTAAAACAGGAAATGCAAAAGCATCATCAATACAGTAAGAATAGAACTAAAAACATTAATTATTTATTAAGGTTAGAAATAAAGGATGAAATTATAAAAAATTCATCCTTTATTTAAGGTACATGAAAGAAAATAATAGACCAAAGATGCGATGTATATTTTGCGTCAGACAAGGAAGCAAGTTTTGCTCATAGCAAGCCTATTAGAAGAACTTGATGACATAGTATGGCGCAAAATAGGCAAGCATACTGGTTTATTATTTTTTTTATTAGAGTACTAATTAAATCATTAAAGTTTTTAACAAACATCTAAATATGTAGGATAAGATGTAATATTTATGAGGGAAACATCGTTAAAAACTACTAAAAATATATAAATTTAGAATAGTTAAAGTTAAATTATTTATCAATAAATCAATTATTATATTAGGAATACAAAGAGTAAAAACTTATTTTGACAAAAGACAGAAAATATAGAATAATATAGTTAAATAATCATATTTTTCATGTAATCATAATTAGATAAAGTCAAAATTCTAATTATATTTTAATTATTATATGTAATTTATAACAATAATTCTTTTAGCGGATATTTTAAATTACAAAGATTAACTATAGACATGAAGTAAATATCGCAGCATTAAATGCCCTTTTGTGAGTTAATAATATTTTAACTTAAATTTATAATAGATTTAAAGAAAATATTTTACAATTAATTTAGAATGATATACATAATATGTAAATTATTAACAATAAAAACGTAAACATGGGAGGGTTTAGTAATGAATATGGTCAATACAGCTACAAAAATATTTTCAGATTTTGATTTTGAGGACGCAAAAAAATATATTCATCAAAAAAATTACAAAGAAGATATGTTAAAGAAAGTTGAACCGTATTTAAAGAAAAAATTAGAACATGGATATATAATGGGGAAGAAAAATTTAAAACTTTATTATGAAGAATTTATTGTCAAAAATCCAAAAGCAAATATAGTTATTTGCCATGGTCTTAGAGAGTGCACTGAAAAGTATTACGAGTTAATTTATTATTTTATGCAAGAAGGATATTCTGTTTTTATAATTGAACACAGAGGACATGGGCGATCTCAAAGGCTTGGAATAGATACTTCACAAATTAATGTTGAAAAATTCGACTATTATGTTGAAGATTTTAAGAAATTTATAGATGAAATTGTTATTCCCAATAGTAATAATAGAAGCTTATTATTATTTGCACATTCTATGGGTGGAGGGATAGGTACTATTTTTTTGGAGGAATATACTAATTATTTTAAAGCTGCTGTACTGAGTTCACCAATGCATGAAATGAATACAGGCAAATCACCAAAGATTTTAGCAAATATTGTATCTATAGGAATGAAACTTTGTGGAAATGAAAAAAAGTATCTTCCAGGTCAAATACCTTATACAGGAGAAAAAAAATTCCCTAGCAGTTCGACTAGTTGTAAAGAAAGATATGAATATCTACAGGATAAGATTAAAAGGAATAAGGCATATCATAGTGGTGGTTCATCTGCTCTGTGGTATTTAGAAAGTCTGAAAGCAACTAAAAAACTTATAAAAAAAGAAAATGCTTCAAAAGTAAAAATACCGATATTATTATTTCAAGCAGAATATGATACGTATGTAATTCCAAGAGGACAAAATAAGTTTGCAACTTACGCTAAAAATTGTGAACTAATTCATGTAAAGGAATCAAAGCATGAATCTTATTTTGAGAGAGATGAAATAGTATTTGCTGTTATTGATAAGGTAATATCATTTTATGAGAATAACGTAAAAGAGTAATCTTGGGCATATGAAATAAAGTAACAGACCAAATAGATAAGCATATTGGTCTGTTATTTTTTGTCCACAGGATACCCTAAAGGGTATGAATTGTGCATTAATTTAAAGTATATATCTAAATAATTTGAAATAATTAATTTTAGAAGTATTTTTTAATAAAGTTATATACTTAAGTATATAACTTTATCTAAAGAATTCATTAAATATTTCTTTAGTAGAAAGTTTAGAACCATCAATTATATCTTTATATTCTTTTAATTTTGTCTCTTCTTCAGTTGTTAATTTTTCATTAGACCTTTTCTTTTCCATTAGAGATTTAAAATCTTTGTAGTTTTCATCTCCAAGTTTTCCTTTAACAATACAATCCCTAATGGAATGTAGAGTTTTCTGTTGATCCTCTGAAAGTTTTTCACCTTTATCTTTACATTTTTTTAATTCTAGTAATTCCTTTTTTTGATCAGAAGAAAGATATTTAAAATTTTCTTTATTAAATAAATCAAAACCTTTATGTTTATCTTTTTTAGCATCATTACTTTTCTCAACATTATCATTATGAGCATAAAAAGTTGAAGATTCTAAATCATTAAGAGAATAAGACATTGTACCAGCTATTGTTGTTTTGCAAATGGTTGATAAGCAACCAATAAATACTAAAGAAGTTATCATACATTTTATAACTTTTCTATTCATTTTCATACCTCCGTAAATGTTTAATTTCAACAATTAGTATGTGAAAAAAATGAAAAAAATATTATTTTTTTACTTAAGTTTATCAATAATTATTTAGGGATGTGAAATTTGGAATAATTTGTCTGTATAAAGAATTTAATGTTAAATTAAAAATAGAAATTTTAATAGGTATTCCTAAGTATAGAAAATTCTTGGATAATTACAGTGTACATATGTGTAAGATTCTATAAAATAATTTAAAATACGATATAGATAATGAAATTATTTCAATTTTAGAGTAAATTCATAATAAATATTTCAAAATATTACTTTAAAAATTAAATATTTATATAAATGTTGTAAAGTCACATTAAAGTATATATATTCTTATTTAAATTATAATTAATAAAGTTAATAGTGCATAAATTAATAATAAGATAAATAATTCTAAAAGTTAATTTTATGAAATTTATAAAATATAACTACAATCAAAATGGTAGAATATACAATTAAAGTGATATAATATATGTAACAGAAGGGGAGAACGTTATGAATTCATGGATTAGAGAGAGCATATTTTATCAATTTTATACACTTGGATTTTGTGGAGTTTTAGAGCCGAGTACAGTGTATGAAGAAGAGAATAGATTAATTAAAATTGAAAAATGGATACCTCATTTAAAAGAAATGAGTATAAATGCAATTTATTTTGGACCAGTCTTTGAGTCAAGTTATCATGGATATGATACAAAAGATTATTATAAAATTGATAAAAGACTTGGAACCAATAAGGATTTTCAAGAATTGTGTGAAAAGCTTCATGAAAATAATATAAAAGTAATATTAGATGGAGTATTTAATCATGTAGGAAGAGAATTTTGGGCATTTAAGGATGTTCAAGAGAACGGAAGAAATTCTAGATATTGCAATTGGTTTCAAAACTTAAATTTTGATAGCAGAAGTCCGATGGGGGATGAATTTAATTATCAAGGCTGGAATGGTTGCTATGATTTGGTAAAACTTAATTTGAAAAATAAAGAAGTTTTAGATCATTTATTACATGCAGTAGAAGCTTGGATAGATGAGTTCAATATAGATGGATTAAGATTAGATGCCGCAGACAGTATAGACTTTGAATTTTTTACGGTGCTAAAGAAATTTACAGAAACTAAAAAAGATGATTTTTGGCTTATGGGTGAAGTTATTCATGGGGATTATACTAGATGGGCGAATGCTGAAAGTTTAGATTCTGTAACAAATTATGAATGTTATAAGGGGAATTATTCAAGTCACAATGATAAGAATTATTTTGAAATTGCATATTCATTAAACAGATTATTTGGAAATGGTGGAATTTATAAGGATTTGTGTTTGTATAATTTTGCAGATAATCATGATGTAAATAGAGTAGCTAGTATTTTAAAAAATCCAGAATATATATATAATGTTTATACACTATTATATACAATGCCAGGTGTACCAAGCATTTATTATGGAAGTGAATATGGAATTAAAGGTGTTAAGGGAAAAGGGACAGATTTGCCTTTAAGACCAGAATTAGAACTTGAAGAAATCGATGAAGCAAATGATAAATTATTTAAACTAATTAAAAAATTAGGAAAAATGCGATTTGAAAGTGAAGCTTTAAAATATGGTAACTATGAGCAAGTTATTGTTAAAAATGAACAATTTATCTTTACTAGAACTTGTAAGGATGACAAAATATATATAATTTTGAATTTATCAGATAAAGAAAGTTGCTTAGATTTTGAGTTACATTTTAAAGAAGGAATTGATTTACTAGATGAAAATGAAATTGTAATTAATGGTGGAAAAGTAAATATGCGAGTACCGGCATTTTCATCAAAAATAATAAAAGAATTGAAATAGAAAATAATGTTCTGAGAGTTTAAAAATCCATAGGGCAAGGATTTAATAAAATTAACAAAGGGGTAATAATACAATGAATTTATTAGATAATGATTATAATAATTATATTGGTAAGCTAGGAATGGAGTATTCTAAAGATAGCACAAAGTTTGTGCTTTGGGCACCTAATGCAAATAATGTAAGGTTAGCTTTGTTCGGAAAAGATGGGAAGAACTATACTGATGCTCCAGAAGAAATATTAGATATGAACAGAGGGGTGCAAGGAACTTGGAATATAGAAGTTAAGAAAGATTTAAAGGGTAAATTTTATAATTATTTAGTCACTAATAGTGGAAATGAGAGAGAAGTAACAGATCCCTATGCTAAAGCTCTATGTGTTAACGGATATAGAGGCATGGTAATTGATCTTAGCGAAACAGATCCTATAGATTTTAATAAAGATGAAAGACCAGAATTAAGTAGTGCAGCAGGATCGATAATATATGAAGTTCATGTAAGAGATTTTTCCATAAATAAAAATTCAGGAATTAAATTTGAAAGAAAGGGAAAATTTGTTGCATTCTGCGAACATGGAACTACTATTCCTGGACAATATACAAAAACGGGTATTGATTATTTGAAGCATTTAGGAGTAACTCATGTTCATTTACTTCCTTCTTTTGATTATGAGACTGTTGACGAAAGCAAGCCTGATATGCCACAATATAATTGGGGATATGATCCGAAAAATTATTTTGCACCAGAAGGGTCTTACTCTACAAATCCTTTTAGTGGAGAAAAAAGAATTAGTGAATTTAAGGAAATGGTTAAAAGTATTCATAGAGCAGGCATACGAGTTGTTATGGATATGGTTTATAATCACACATATAGAAGTTATGATTCAAATCTTAATTTAGCAGTACCAGGATATTATTATCGCCAAGATTCAAATGGTAATTTTTCAAATGGTTCAGGATGTGGTAATGAATTAGCTTCAGAAAGATATATGGTAAGAAAACTTATTGTTGATTCAGTAATTTATTGGGCTAAGGAATATCATATAGATGGATTTAGATTTGATTTAATGGGACTTCATGATATTGAAACTATAAAGCAAATTAGAGTAGAGTTAGATAAAATTGATCCTTCGATACTTATATATGGTGAAGGATGGACTGGTGGATGGACACCACTTAGAAGCGAAGATTCGGCAGTAAAAGAAAACATAGTTAAATTTGAAAAAATGCAAATTGCAGCATTTAGCGATGATACTAGAGATTCAGTTAAAGGGCATGTATTTAACATTAATGAAAGAGGATATGTAAATGGTAGAACAGGTCTTGAAGAAAGTATTAAATTTTGCATAGTTGGAGCTATTGGAAAAGAAGGTATTAATTATGATAAAATATTATATTCACACTGGGCATGGGCAAATGAACCGTACCAATGCATAAATTACATTTCGGCACATGATAATTATACATTATGGGATAAGTTATATATGTCAAATAAAGATTCATCACAAGAAAAGCGCAAAAATATGAATAAATTAGCAGCAGCCATAGTTTTAACTTCTCAAGGGATACCATTTTTTCAAGCAGGAGAAGAATTTTTAAGAACTAAAAAAAATGATGATGGAAGTTTTAATCATGATAGTTATAATGCGCCAGATAGAGTGAATAGTTTAGATTGGAATAGAGTTCACGAGTATAGAGATATTGTTAATTATTACAGAGGGTTAATTAAATTAAGAAAAAAATACAAAGCTTTTAGAATGAATTCAAGTGAGGAAATTAAAAAGAACATAAAATTCTTAGAATATGGAGAAAGTTTTTATAAAGAAAATGTTGTTGCATATAGAATAGA
Source organism: Clostridium sp. (assembly GCF_021372645.1). GTDB lineage: Bacteria > Bacillota > Clostridia > Clostridiales > Clostridiaceae > Clostridium. The sequence continues at coordinate 29,022 of NZ_JAJFUC010000061.1, forward strand.
AGATAACAGTGGGAAAAATTTATGTAATACTATAGTGGTAATATTCAATCCGAATGATGAAGAAGCATTTATAGATTTAAAGGAATGTGGATGGAGTGTTCTTGTGAATAAAGAAAGAGCTGGAGTAGACGAAATTTATGCTATAGCAGGTAATAATATAACAGTTCCATCAAAGTGTGCATCTGTTTTAATTAAAAAATAATTTTGTAGGAAGGTTTTTGGTGATATAAATGCAAAAAGAAAAGTATTTAGTGTTTTTAAATGATATTAATAAAGATAAGCCCAATGAATTTAAAAAAATAAATATAAAAGAATGTCCTTTTTGTAATAGAGACAAACTTACTGATATAATTGATGAAAAAGGTCCATTTGTATTACTTAAAAATAAGTATCCAACAATAAAAGACACCTATCAATTAGTTCTCATAGAAACATATAGTTGTGACAAGGATATGGGACAATATTCTGCAGAGTATATGGAAGATTTAATAAGATTTGGTGTTAAACATTGGCTAAATATAGAAGAAAGTGGAGAGTTTGAATCAGTTATATTTTATAAAAATCATGGACCAAATTCTGGAGGAAGTTTAAAACATCCTCACATGCAAATTGTAGGACTACATGATATTGATTATAAATTGAAAATAAAAGATGAATATTTTGAGGGAATAGAGATTCATAAAAGTGATAAGTGTTTAGTAACTTTGTCTACTAAACCATTTAATGGATTTACTGAGTTTAATATAATTATAAATGATAATTTATATGCACTAAATGAACTTTCGTATAATCTTAAAATTATAGTTCATTATCTCTTAAACAATTATTTTGTAAAATGTGATAGCTTTAATATATTCTTTTATCATTTAAAGGAAAAGATTGTATGCAAAGTTATGCCAAGATTTACTAGTTCACCATTGCTTCTTGGATATGGTATAAAGCAAATATCGAGCTGTGAAAGAGAAATAGCAGATAAATTAAAATCAATGTATTTTGAATAGTATATCCGTTAACCTAACGAAATAAAGTGGCATGCATTTGTGACCGTTACTGAAGAGTTTGATATAACACTCCGCCAAAACATGCCCCCTTATTTCTAGTTTTGGTTATAAATTAATAGTATAAGTACAGATTAGAAGTTAGGTAACTATAATTTTATATTATAGTGATATTTTTTTATTTAGCTTTGTTAGACTAAATTGTTTATATATACACAATAAAAATAGGTAGCCTAATTTTATCTTAAATGTAGACTATCTGTTAATACACAATTAAAGAAAATAACACGATAATTTATATTGAATATATATCAGAAAACTCAATGTTAATCATTTCAATTTTATTATTCATAGGTTTAATTTTATCAATAACTTCTACATCTTCTACAATCTTTGCAGGCAGCTCTATTTTAAATGTACTACCATTACCAACTTCACTATCAACACTTATTTTCCCTCCATGAAGCTTAACTAAGGATTTTACCAAAGATAATCCAATTCCACTTCCTTCAGCATTACGTGAAAGAGACTTATCTATCTGATGAAATCTTTTAAAAATATTATTTAGGTGTTTTTTGTCCATTCCTATACCAGTGTCTTTTACTAATATTTCAACAGTATCACCTTTATCAATTAAATTTATGAATATCATACCACCTAGATTTGTAAACTTAATTGAATTCGAGATAAGATTTAGTATAATTCTTTCAATCTTTTCAGGATCAAAGGCAATAATTTTTTCCTCTGTATTTGTATCAAAAACAATATTTAGCCCCTTTCCTTTAATATATTCTGATACAGATTGGACAATATCTTCTATAATCTCAACTATATTTTCATTTGATAGATTTAATTTAAAAAATCCTGAATCCAGTTTTGATATATCTACTATATTATTGATAAGTTTTGTAAATCTGTAGCAATTTTGTTTAATGATATTTATGCTTTTAGAAATCTTTTCTTTATTAACTTCAAGTAAGTGATCCTTAGAGTATAACTCCATTAATTGGTTGGTACTGAAAATTACATTCAAAGGAGTTTTAAGCTCATGTGATACATTTGCAAATATTTCATCCTGAATCTTAAGTGCTTTTTCTATTTTATTTTTGGCTTTTATTTCTTCAGTGATATCTATTGCAATAACAACTATTTCGGTAATCTGCTTGTTTATATCAAACAAAGGTTGAAATATAACTTTAAAAAACTTTTCTTCTCCTGCTACAACATGTTTTCTGTTTAAGAAATAATGACTATCATTTTTCTCTATTAAATCTTTGATATTACTTATTACTTCAGTTTTTTCATCCATATTATACTTAAAGGCTTCAAAAAAAATTTTTCCTATACTAGAGGATAGCGATGTTGCATTCTGATTATGTTTCTTTAAATCATCATACCCTTTATTGTTCATATATGTAATTTTAAAATCAGGATATGAAATTATGTTATAGCCAAGATCAAGATTTTCTATTGTTCTATTTAGCAAATCGTATTGAGATTTTAATAATGAATTCTCTTCATTTTTTAATCTGTCACATATATCACGACTTACTAATACACCAGCTATAAAATTACCTTCGTTATCATATATTGGTGTACCACTTACTTCTCTGCGAATTATACTATTATTATTTTTAGAATCAATTCTGTATGCTGAAAACTTTTCCCCCCTTGCTACTCTTTTTGATGGTAAATTTTTAAGTGGTATTAAATTGCCCTCTATATCAAAATTTTCAGCTTCTTTCAAGGTATTCTTTAAATTTATTAATTTTGTACCATTAAAGAAAGGATGTTTCCTAGATGCTTTGTTAATCATGGTATATTGTCCATTTTTATCAAAAATAATTAATTCATCAGACATATTTTCCATAATAGCTTCTAGTTCTTCATTCTGATTCTTGATAATTTTTTCTTTATCTGTTAGTTCCTTGAATATGGTTTGGTAAGGTTCTGTAATGCAAGTTACTACAACTGCTTGATAAATAAAGTAAAATGATAGTATCTTAAAATAATGACCTAATAAATTTGAAAAGTCATAATTACTTATATATAAAGTAAACTCAAATTCAGAGGCTATAGTAAAAATAATAGATAATAATAAATCTTTGTAAACTTTACCATCAAACTTATTTTTGTTCTTTCTTAATAATATAGCATCTAATATTAATATTAAGCATATCACATACTCGCTAATTATCTTGAATTGTGTTTGTCCTTTTCCATCAATAAAACATATTGGAAATACTTTAAAATAAAAAATTGAAGCTATAATAGTTAAAGTAATTATAGTATAAATTGTAAAAGTAAAATACGGACTTAAGTGTTTCTTAAAATGCATGAATATAAATGGTACTAATAGAGAAATACTTTCAAGGTAACGTGCTCCTATCCATAATTGATTGGCATAAAAATCATAACCTTTAAAAATGTTCATACCATGGTATGATAATGTATGTAATAAGTCTAAAAATGAGACAAACATATATGCAATACCTATAAATATTAAGTAATCAAAATTTTGTTTTGAAAAATTCCTGGAATTCCATGCTATTACAAATAGAGTAAATCCTATTGTTGTACTAAATAGTTCAGCAAAACTATGAAACAACAAGTAATCATAAAGGTTAGTTAAGTATAATGCTACTGCAATAAATAATATGATAATAGTTTGCAGAATCTTCTTTTGGTATTCAGACATATCAAATCCCCCAGTAAAATTTTTCATATGTGTTATTATTTAATAATTGCATGTCTAATTTTACAACATTTTGCATTATGTGTAAACCATTTACATATAAAACATTATGATAATCGTATTTCATTTACTTACAATTTATTTTAAAAATATCGTTTTTATGACAACGTTTTAAATTATCATTTTAAAACTATAGTTAAAACATATAAAATAATTAACTCCTTTAATTGAAAATCTAAAAACTCTTTAATCTCTTCTTTTTTATTTAAATAAATTCAAAATAAACACTTATATATTTATAGTTATTTGCAAATAACTATAAATATATATAAATATCAGACAATGTACCTATTGTGGGTATAAATATTAAGGGGTGATAAATTGGATAATAACGAAATTAAAATTAAAACAAATAAAAAAATTAAACCAAGAGCAATTCCAATAAAGGTGATTCCATTAGGTGGGCTTGAAGAGATAGGAAAGAATATTACTGCCTTTGAATATAAAGATGAGATAATAGTTATAGATTGTGGATTAGCGTTTCCGGATGAAGATCTTTATGGGATTGATATTGTAATTCCTGATGTAACATACTTAATAAAAAATAAAGATAAGGTAAAGGGATTTTTTATTACCCATGGACATGAAGATCATATAGGTGCATTACCATATGTATTAAAGCAAATTAATGCTCCTGTATATGGCACAAAACTTACAATTGGATTAATTGAAATTAAATTAAAAGAACATAATATACTTAGTGACTGTACATTAAACATAGTTGAACCAGGTGAATTAATAAAATTAAATGAAATTAGTATTGAATTTATTACAAATAATCATAGTATACCAGATAGTTGTTCAATTGCATTACATACACCTGTAGGCGTTATTGTTCATACAGGCGATTTTAAAGTTGATTTTACACCAGTTGATGAAAAAGTTATGGATTTACAAAGATATGCTCAATTGGGTAAGAAAGGTGTATTGCTTTTAATGGCTGAAAGCACTAATTGTCTTCATAAAGGTTATACAATGTCAGAAAAAACAGTAGGTGAAACACTAGACAATCTTTTTAGTAAGGCAACTGGTAGGGTTATAGTATCTACATTTGCATCAAATGTTCATAGGCTACAGCAGATTAGCAATTCTTCAATTAAAAATAATAGAAAGATAGCTTTTAGTGGTCGAAGTATGGAGAAAATATCAGAAGTTGCTATAGACCTTGGATATTTATTTATTCCAGGAGATATGATAATAAGCTTAGATGAAATTAAAAACTATTCCAATGATAAGATAACTATTGTTACGACCGGAAGCCAAGGAGAATCAATGGCAGCACTTACAAGGATAGCTGCATCAACACATAGGCAGATACAAATAGAAGAAGGAGATACAGTTATTATCTCAGCAACTCCTATACCAGGTAATGAAAAAGCTGTATCAAATGTAATAAATGATTTAATCGAGAAGGGTGCTAATGTAATTTATAAAGCAATAGAAGATATACATGTTTCAGGGCATGCTTGTGAACAAGAACTTAGATTGATTCAAACTTTATTAAAGCCTAAATTTTTTATACCTGTTCATGGTGAGTATAAGCATTTAAGTAAACATGCTAAAATAGCACAAAGTATGGGAGTAGATAAATCTAATACATTTATTTTAAGAACTGGAGATGTTCTTGAATTACTTAGAAATAAAGGTACAGTAACAGGAAAAGTGCCATTTGGAAGAGTACTTATAGATGGTATGGGTGTGGGCGATGTAGGTAATATGGTACTTAGAGATAGAAAGAATTTGGCTGAAAATGGAATTATAACAGTAGTTATAGCTATAGATAGAAGAAATAAAATTATAACATCAGGACCAGATATAGTTTCAAGAGGTTTTGTATATGTTAGAAATTCTGAAGAACTAATTGATGAAGTTAGAAGTGTAGTTACTAATGTTGTAGAAAAATGCTTAGATAATAATATAACTCAATGGGCAGAAATAAAAAATAGTATAAGAAGAGAAGTAGATAATTTTGTTTATACAAAGATGAAGAGAAAACCTATGATTTTACCGGTAATTGTTGAAGTATAATAAGTAAGGCATATTCAATTCTCTCATACGTCTAATTTAATATATAAATAATTGCAAATAGGTATTAGAATAACAAATTACCTATTTCTAGTATAAAATAGTTTTGTAAAAAATTCGCTAGAAAAGGTGGTTTAGTTCGTTTAAGTAATTTTAATTTTAAGTATGCTGAAATTTATCTTGACTCTAACCTAAGGGATGAGTTTATAATAAGCATATAAGATTTTTTTACTAAAGGGATTTAGGCACATTCAAAAAAATAACAAGTTAGGATGTTAATATATTTTATATACCTAAATTAAAAATTTTTTATTTGGCTAAGAGAGGATTGAGTTATATGAAAAAAATACCATTTTCACCACCTGATATAACAGAAGAAGAAATAGAAGCAGTAGCTAATGTGCTAAGATCAGGATGGATTACTTCAGGACCACAACTTGCAAAGTTTGAAGAAGGAATAGAAGAGTACTTAAAAGTTAATAAAGCTTTAGCATTAAATAGTGCAACTGCTGCAATGGAGTTAGTACTTAAGGTATTTGATATAAAAGAAGGAGATGAGATTATATCTACTCCTTATACTTATACTGCAACTTCAAGTGTTGCTGTACATAGAGGGGTTAAGCCTATATATGTAGATGTAAAAAAAGATACTTTTGAAATGGATATAGATAAGGTTGCTGAAAAGATTACAGATAAGACAAAAGTAATTATGCCAGTAGATATTGCGGGTCTACCATTTGACTATGATGCATTAAAGAAAGTTTTAAAAGATAAAAATAGAGAAGATATTATGATTCTTTGTGATTCAGCACATTCTTTTGGTGCTAAATACAAAGGAGAGCCAGTTGGATCTCAATGTGACTTCCATTCATTCTCATTCCATGCAGTTAAGAATTTAACTACTGGTGAAGGTGGAGCAGTTACTTTTAATGATAATAATTTTAAAGAACATGAAAATCTACTTCAATATATGAGATTTACTGCTATGCATGGTCAATCAAAGGATGCTTTAAGTAAACTTAAGGCTGGAGCTTGGGAATATGATATTATAAATGATGGACTTAAATGTAATTTAACAGATATAGGAGCTGCAATTGGTGTAGTTCAACTTAAGAGATATGAAGGAATGCTTGAAAAGAGAAGACAAATTTTCAAGACATACACAGAGATTTTATCTAAAGAAGATTTTTCAATAATTCCAGTTACTAAAGATGATAATGGAACTGAAACATCATATCATTTATATCTTTATAGAGTTAAAGGCTTTAATGAAGAAAAGAGAAATGCAGTTATTCAAAAGTTAGCTGAAATGGGAATAGCAACAAATGTTCATTATAAACCTCTCCCAATGCTAACACTTTACAAAAATCTTGGATATGACATTAAGGATTATCCAAATGCTTATGCTCAATATGAAAATGAAATTACACTTCCAGTATATACTACATTGTCTCTTGAGGATGCGGAGTATATAGCGAAGGAAACTTTAAAAGTAATTAAAGAGTTATTATAATAATAGCTTGTTCAGTTTATAATAAAAGCAGTAGGTTAAGAAAAATTTTTACCTACTGCTTTTGTAATATATAACTTTATAATGTATGAATTCAGACTTTAATGTTAATAAATATAATTAAAGTCTATAAAATATAAGTTATATAGATTATAATTTATATAGGTGGTGAACGGAGATGCAAGAAATAAGTATTATAGATGCAGAAGTTATTTTTAATAAAATAGAAGAAGAAGATAAGAAGGAAGCAGAAAAACCTGACTACAGTTCAATAACTAGTAATAGTATAACTCAATATAAAAGTGATTTGGCATTTATAACTTTAATGGAAGGATTAGATCAAGGGTTGTATGTAATACCAAAGTATCAAAGAAAATTTATTTGGTTACAAGAGCAAGTTGAAAATTTAGCAGTATCTTTAATAAGAGGGTTACCAATTCCTCCTATATATGTATCAAGAAATGAAAAAAAACAAATGGAGATACTTGATGGACAGCAAAGAATGATAAGTTTATTTTTATATTATAAGGGCAAGTATATAAAGAATAGCTCAAATACATCAATTGAATTACAGGAGATAACATGTGATGAAAGTCTAACAGAAGATGGAACAGATTTCTTGAGTTTGATTGAAAAACTATGGAAGTTAAAAAATGTTACTTATGAATATAAATATATTGATGATAATTCTGAAAAAGAGAAAGCAATTGATATAAGTTATAAAACGCTTCCTATTGAAATAAAAAGGACAGTAGATTTTACTACAATTTCAGTAGTAGAAATAAAAGTAGATGATGAAGAACATAAAAATAGAATATTATATAAAGTATTTGAAAATTTAAATAGTGGTGGAACTAAACTTACTAATCAAGAATTAAGAGATGGTATATACCAATGTGAATTTTATGAGATGTTACACACTATAAATAATACTAATATGAAGTGGAGGAATATTTATGGTCCTAAGCATAAGCATAGCAGAGATGTTGAGCTTTTACTAAGATTTTCAGCAGTAGAATATTTCTTTAAATTAGAAGATGAAAAAATAAAAATAAATAATTATTTTGGATCGTATCCTAAATTACTTAATGATTTTTCAGATAAAGCCATCAAATTTAATGAGGCAACTATTTTAAAGTACAAAAATAATATAGAAAAATTTATAAATAGAATTGAATTTAGTGGAAGAATGCCTAACTTATTAATAGAGAGTTTATATCTAGCAAGTACTTATATAGATGGCGAATATAAAATACAGGATGATATTTGTAATTTAATACTAAAGAGTGACGAGTTTAAAGATGGAGCTTTAAGTTATTCAGCAAGTAAAGTAAATGTAAAAGAGAGGTTTAACTATGTCTACAGAGAATTATCAAAATATGTTGAAGGAAATAAGTAATAAGATTCTTAATAATAAACTTAAATATAAAAATACAATAATAATAGGAGACAATAGTAGTGGTAAATCAGAAGTATTAAAATCTCTATTTGAGTATAAAAAAGAAGGATATTATTTTATAGATTCTGTAAATAGAAGTTTTGATTTTACTAAAGTAAGTTCTTTAAAAGGATTAGAATTAGGAAGTTATAAAAAAGTTGTTGAACGAAGAGTAGATGATGTAAAGAATTTTAACTTAGAGGATAGTTTTGATGTATTCGGGGATGGTAATGGATCTATTGAACAAGTTTATTTTAATTATGATAAAAGAGTAAAATCGTTGTTTAAGGAATTACTTAATATAGATTTTAATATTGAAATTAAGGATAATCTTATTATAGGTAAAAAACCATTATTGAAAATTGGAAATGAATTTGAAAAATTATCAAGCGGATTTCAAGCAATAATAAGAATTCTTTTAGAAATATGTTATTTTGAAGATTCTTTAGAAAAAGATATAAAAAATCCATTTGTAGTTATTGATGAAGTTAATGAATTTTTATCATCAAAGAATGAGGAAAAGATGTTACCATTTTTAAAGAAAAATTTTAAACAGATGAATTTTATAGTTACAACACACTCTCCAGACATAATAGCAAGTTCAGAGGAATTTAATATAATAGCATTGAAGAGTAATAATTATCAATGCTTAGATGGTAATGACTATAGAAGTGTAACGGATGTACGTGAAATATTTGCAGAAATATATGATATAAAAGATGATGATAAAGCTGATCATATTGAGTTTACATTAAGAAACTTACTTAATCTTAAAATTAGCAATGCATGGACAGATATAGAAGAACATAAGTTGAAGTTAATTAATGAAAATAGATTATCTAATGCACAAAAGTTATTATTAACGCAAATAAAAAGTTGGTGATTTTATGCGTGAAAATATACTTTTATTGGATATTCCTAATTTTAATCCAAAGTATGATAGTAAAGTTCATTATGCATATGAGGATAAACGTGGAAGTATAAATTTGAAAAAATTACTTATAGATACTTCAAAAGGTTATTGTATGTATTGTTATAGTAGAATTTTAATTGATGAAAAAAATTCTGGTCATTTAGAACATTCAATTGAAAAGGCTAATTCTGATTTATTGAAAGAATGTATTAGTAATATTTCAATAACGTGTTCTAAGTGTAATCTATCTTTTAAACGAGTTGGTGAAAAAGATAGAAAACTGAGTAAAAGAACAATTAGTAAATTTAATAAAATGGTAAGCTGTGAAAAATCATGTATAAATATTTGTGATGAATACAATACATTAAGAAAACAATATATAAGTAGAGTTGGTTCTGAAATAATATTGCAGCCTTTTGGCGTTAAAAACTCTAATACTAATATTGAATTAAGAATTCAGTATGATGTACTTAATCAAGAATTTATACCAAGCAATGATTATAAATATAACGATAATGAAAAAGAATTTATAAAAAAGCATATAAAAAGATTTAATTTAAATGATACTACATATAGAACTAAATCTATTATAAAACTTTGTGAAGATGTAATAAATTTTGAAAAACTTCCTAAAGTAGAAAGGTATGAAAATTTAATTGCTGATTTACTAATAGAGAAATTAGAAAAAGTTGAGTTAGATAAAGCTATAAAGCTATGTGTAATAATTTATGAACAAGCTATAATAAAAAATAAGAATTAATTAAATAAGATTCATTTAAGAATAAAGATAGTAATATCTATATATATAGGTGTGAAAATAAACTTTATGTAATTAAAATATTTAATTACATAAAGTTTATTTTATTATTTCAAGAGAATTTTTAAAAATAAGTGTTGACCCTGCCCTAAGGGAAGGGATTACAATTGATTTAATGGGAGTGATAATTTTGAAGATAGGTGAATTTGCTAAAAAATCAGGAGTAACTGTAAAAACATTGCTTCATTATGATAAAATAGGACTTCTTAAGCCATCACACAAAACAGATGCAGGATATAGAATTTATTGTGAAGAGGATTTTTTAAAGCTTCAACAAATTACAACCTTAAAATTCATAGGCTTACCATTAAATGAAATAAATCATATTTTATATGAAAGCGGAGAAAATCTGGAGAGTATGATAAGCATTCAAAAGAAGGCTTTAGAAGAAAAGAAAAAACATATTGATGCAGTTATAGATGTTTTTAATAAAGCTAAAAATACAGCAAAGAAAAATGGATTTTTAGATGCTAACAATTTAATCGATATTATAAAGATAACTAATATGGAAAGCAGGGTTAGAGAGCAATATAAAAGTGATAAGAACCTTAACATTAGGAGTAATCTCCATAGCTATAACATAAATAAAGTAGACTTTGATAAATGGTGTTTTAATCAAATAAATTTTCCGAAGAATGCAAGAATATTAGAAATTGGATGTGGCACAGGAAAGCTTTGGTTTAAGAATAAAGAAAGCATTTATAAAAATTTAGATATTACTTTATCAGATTTTTCAAAAAGTATGTTAAAGATTGCAAAGGATAAATTAAAAGACATAGATTATGACTTTAAGTATGAAGAAATCAACGTGGAAAACATTCCATATGAAGATGAAAGTTTTGACATTGTTATTGCAGAACATATGATTTATTTTGCATCAGATATAGAAAAAGCTTTATCTGAAATAAAGAGAGTTTTAACTTGTGGAGGCATGCTTTATGTAAGTGCGAATTCATGTGAAACTATGGCAGAATTAAATAAACTTGTAGAAAAATTTGATTCAAGTCTTGGAATTGATAATAACGGATATTCATCTAGGTTTGAATTAGAAAATGGAGATGCAGTTCTTAAAAAATATTTTAATAAAGTTGATGTAGAAATATTAGAAGGAAAAATCATAGTAGATGATGCAAAACCTGTGGTTTCTTATAAAGCTTCAACGATTCAAGGTAGTTCAATACTTGTTGGAGAAAAGAAAAAAGAATTCACAAAGTACTTAGAAGATTATATTAAAAAGAATGGGGATATATCAATAACTACAAAAACTTGTATGTTTAAAGCAATGAAATAATGCATATGAAAGAAAATAACCTAATGGTAAAACAACCACGAGGTAAAATTAAGGAGATAGAAAAAATGAATATTCCATTAGTTGATTTAAAAGCTCAATACAAAATAGTTGAGGAAAAAGCAGTAAAGGCTGTATGTGAAGTACTTTCATCTGCAAGCTATATTATGGGGAAGGATGTAACAGAATTTGAAAAGGAATTTGCAGAATATATAGGAGTTAAACACGCTATATCTGTTGGTAATGGTACAGATGCTTTAGTTGTAGCACTTATGGCTTGTGGTATTGGAGAAGGTGATGAAGTTATAACTACACCATTTACGTTTTTTGCTACAGCAGAAAGTATTTCATTTGTAGGTGCGATTCCTGTTTTTGTGGATGTAGAAAAGGATACTTACAATATAGATCCATTAAAGATAGAAGAAAAGATTACTAAAAAAACAAAAGCAATTATGCCAGTTCATATATTTGGTCAATCAGCAAAGATGGATGAAATAATGGCAATTGCTAAAAAGTATAACTTAAAGGTTATAGAAGATGCAGCACAAGCTGTTGGTGCTGAATATAGAGAAAAGAAAGTTGGCGCAATAGGAGATGTAGGATGTTTCTCATTTTTCCCAACTAAAAATCTTGGCTGTGCAGGGGATGGTGGAATTATAACAACATCTGATGATAATATAGCAACTATTGCAAGAGCACTAAGAACTCATGGCAGTGGAGAAAATGGTCAAAGAGCTTATAATTTATTAAATAAAATAAATGAAGAAGTTAAAACTTCAGAAGGACATGATGATACAATATATAATCCATTAAAATATTATAATTATTTGATTGGATTTAATACAAGGTTAGATACAATTCAAGCTGCAATTTTAAGAATTAAGCTAACGAATATAGATAATTGGAATGAAAAAAGAAGAGAAAATGCTAAAATGTATGATAAAAAATTAAAAGATACAGCTTTGACATTGCCTATAACAATAGCTGAAAGTAAATCCGTATATAATATGTATGTAGTACAATCTGAAAATAGAGAGGAAATGCTTAATAAGCTAAAAGAAAAAAATATAAGCACAGGAGTTTATTATCCAGTTCCAATGCACCTGCAGAAGGTATATAAAGGTCTTGGATATAAAGAAGGGGATATGCCTGTAGCTGAGTATTTATCACATAGGACATTTGCAATACCGATCTTCCCAGAGTTAAGTATAGAACAAAAAGAGTATATTGTTGAAATAATAAGAGCTGTAAATTGCTAATAAGTTCAGTTTTCACTACTGGTATCTATAAGTATTTAAATCATCTCTACAAATTTTTAATTTACAATCTTAGATGTATGATATAATTATTTAGAATTTAATACAATAATTTGTTTAGGAAGGTACTTATATGAAAGAGATAATACTTACAGTAAAAAAAGAGTTTGTTAATAAATATAAAAAGGGATATCCATTAATTCTTGAAGAAGTATTGGAAAATGCAAAAGTTTTAAAAGAAGAAGGTCAAATTATAACTCTTATAGATGATAAAAAAGCTTTTTTAGGAAAAGGATATTATGGAAAACAAAATAAAGGCTGTGGCTGGATTTTAAGTAACAGCAAGAATAGCAATTTAGATTATAAATTCTTTTATGATAAAATTAGAAATGCATTTTCTAAAAGAATAAAGCTTTATCATTCAAAAGATACTACTGCATTTAGAGTATTTAATGGTGAAGGTGATGGAATAGGCGGTCTTACTATTGATTATTTTGATGAATATTATCTTATTACTTGGTATAGTAAAGGAATGTATGAGTTCAAAGATAACATACTTAAAGCTATAAAAGCCTTAGTGTCTTTTGATGGAATATATGAAAAAAAGAGATTTGAAGAGAATGGTATGGTTGTGGATGAAGACAGTTATTTATGTGGAAGAAAAGCTCCAGAACCTCTTGTGGTAAAAGAAAATGGAGTTAATTTTGCAATTTATTTAAATGATGGGGCAATGGTTGGAGTATTTTTAGATCAAAAGGAAGTAAGAAAATCTATTAGAGATAAATATTCTAGAGGAAAAAGGGTGTTAAATACTTTCTCTTATACAGGAGCTTTTTCTATGGCAGCAGCAAAAGGTGGAGCTATTACTACAAGTGTTGACTTAGCAAGTAGAAGTTTAGAAAAAACAACTGAAAATTTTACTATAAATAATATTGATTCTACGAAGCATGATATAATTGTTGAAGATGTTTTTCTTTATTTCAAACGCGCAAAAAAAGAAGAATTAAAATTTGATGTGGTTATTCTTGATCCACCAAGCTTTGCAACATCTAAAGATAATAGATTTAGTGCAGCAAAAGACTATAAAGATTTGATGAAATCAGCTATAGAGATAACAGAGGATGAAGGCGTAATTGTAGCTTCTACGAATTGTGCTACCTTTAATATGGATAAGTTTAAGAAGTTTATAGATGAAGCATTTAAAGAATCTAATAAGAAATATGAAATTTTAGAAGAGCATAGTCTTCCAGGAGATTTTGCAGTTACAGAAAAGTTTCCAGAAGGAAATTATTTGAAGGTTGTGTTTGTAAGAGTTTATTAGTGTGAAAAAGGAAGACATCAATCTTGAATATATAAGGACAATACATTAATTATTTCTGCAATTAGAAATGAAGAAAAGGATAATTATATTAGAAGAGAAAGATCTTATGGACAAATTTCAAGAGTCTTCCATGTAGAAAATGTTGATAGAGAAAAGATTTCAGCAAAATTTAAAAATGGAGAATTGCAAATTACTTTACCTAAATTAGTCCAAACTATTAGTCAAAGTAGTAAAATTCCAATTGAATAAATAAGATTTAAATGATTTAATTAGTTTTTTAAGATGAAGTTTAAGTAATATATATAATTGAATAATATATTTTTGAGATAGTTAAGAATGTTGCAGAAAATAAATTCTTAGCTATCTCATTTATATGCTTAAAAAATCTATTTTTTATATAATATTTATGTTAATATGAATGTAAGCGTAAAAAATTAAGTATCTAGATAGCCTGTCCTCTCATTGATAAAGTTAAATTAAATAATTATTAATGGGAGGACTAATATGTCTAGAAAATTAGATAATGCCAGTTGGGAAGAATGCATCAATAAATTTAATT
>NZ_JAJFUC010000065.1 GCF_021372645.1 Clostridium sp.
AACAATGTATTTTATCATTCTTTACCACAAGTTAGAAATTCAATTGAAAAGTTTATAAGAAACATAAATATGGTTCCTACTCAGACAATAGACAGGCTATGCATCCGAATGTAGAAACCAATTTGCAACATATATATATAAGTTGCGATAAAGATTTTATAATTTAATGCAAATACCGTCTATTATTTGTTGAAGAACATAAGAGTTAGTCTATATAACAAGTCTAATTTAATAAAAATAAAAAAGTATCCTTTAAATTATGCTTTAATAGTTAATATCAACACAAACTAAAAAGTATAAGAAAGGATACACAATATTTTAGACAACTGTAAAGATAATACTTACGTATTATCCACCTTATCATAGCAAATATAACCCGTAGATGGCGAAGTATAACCATATATCTTTTATGCATTCTTAGACTTTTATTTTTTCCCATTTCTCTTTTTATATCTTGTATTTCAACATTTAAATCATCTTTATTTAACATATAAACTATAACTTTCTATTTGTATTGTTATAGTTTTTTATATTTTGGTGATTTATATTTGTATATTTTTTTGTATTATAACTTTATTATTGCAACTTAGTATAGTAATTTAGAAATTTTTATATTTAATATTTTTATTTCATGGTATCTTCTATAATCTTAAGGTAATTTAATAAATTTGCATCTTCAACCATAAATTTTATTCATGTAGATTTATGATAAAATAAAATTAAATATGATATAATTATACTAATATTTTGCGCTATAAATACTAAACGTTCATTAGTTTTAGTGTGAAATTTCTTTATTATAATATATTTTAATTATATTTTAGGAGGATTCATATGAATATTGGAATAATTGCTGCCATGGCAGAGGAATTAGAAATTTTATTAAAAGACTTAAAACTTGAAGAGAAAAAAGAAAAAGCTAATATAATTTTTCACAAAGGTAAATTATATGGAAAGGATGTTGTAGCTGTAGTTTGTGGAATTGGTAAAGTTAACTCAGCTATTTGTACACAAATATTAGCATCTGAATATAATGTTGATAAAGTTATAAATGTTGGAGTTGCAGGTGGAATTGGAAAAGAAATTTTTCCTGGAGATATAGTTATCGCTGAAAATTTAGTTCAACACGACATGGACACTACAGCTTTTGGAGATAAGATGGGTCAAATTCCAAGACTTGATACTTTTGATTTTAAATGTGATGAGGAAATGGTTGCTTTAGCTAAAAAGGCTTGCATGGAAATTTCAGAATTAAATAGCTTTACAGGTAGAATTGCTTCTGGAGATCAATTTGTTGCAAATATCGAAAAAATCCAATGGCTTGATAAAGAATTTGGTGCAATCTCTTGTGAAATGGAAGGAGCTAGCATAGCTCAAGTTTGTTACTTAAATTCAATTCCATTTGTAGTTATTAGATCAATTTCTGACAATGCAAATAATGGAGCACATATGGATTATCAAAAATTTATTCCAGTTGCAGTTAAAAATTCAACTAGAATATTAAAACAAATGCTTGAAATGATGTAAATCCAATTCATTTGAACAATATAAAGGCCATACCCTTGCTATAGTTTCTAAATCATGTTATATTAACCTCTTAGTTAAACATACTGTTTTACTAACAATCAGGTATATTTAGTGCTACATCATGATATGAAATTACTTAGCAAAAGTATGACCTTTATTTTTATAAGTTTGTACTATTTTTGTATCAAATGCTTCTAAAACCTCATTTTTTGAAATTGTAAATATAACTTCATCTTATAAATTAAAAATAGTGTCATTATATATTCCTAAAGACAACATAATTAAAATCCATAAAGATATATACATAATTACTAATCACAAAGAATTTAATATAATATTAATAATTTCATGAATATCTTTAATTGATTCGTATGCCCCTACCATACCGCAAGAAACTGTAACTCTTCTATCCTATGATGGAGTAAAGATGATCAGATCGAAACAGCTACTATTTCTCTAAAAAAAGATTGCAGATCCCATTATATTTTCAACACTATTCAAACCCTTTATCCATCACATTTTACCATTTATACAATCTTCGCAATTTTCTTACTTTATAATAAAGTCTGGAGAAAAATTATCTACAAAACCATCTTTTTTAGCATCAATACATCCACATTAATCACAGATTTTTATAATAAAGTTTGCAGAAAAGGGATAAGATTTTTCAATATCTTATTTCAATACTCTCTCAAGCCTTGAAAATCAATATTTTAATCTTATCCCTATAATTATTTTCTATTTAAATTTCAATATAAAAATCAATATTCTTGATCCTTATTTCTTGTCCCTTTGCTCTAAAATCTTCAATCTTGTTTCTCACGTAGTCAATCTTTTTTATGATGTCGCCAAAGATTATTGGAGGACAATTATTTCAGCGTATGCACAAATAATCCGCTTCTAAGCTTTGGTTCAAACCATGTTGATTTTGGTGGCATTACTTCTCCAATATCTGCAACACTCATTATATCGCTAACTTCTGTAGGGTACATTGAGAATGCTATCTTCATATCTTTATTTGCTCTTCTTTCAAGCTCTTTAAGACCTCTTATTCCGCCAATAAAATCTATTCTATCTGATGTTCTTACATCTTCAATTCCTAAGATAGGTGTTAATACGTTGTTTTGAAGTATTGCAACATCAAGACTATCTATTGGATCTTCAGTATTATAAATACCATCTTTAGCTTCTAATAGATACCATTTATTTTCTACATACATTCCAAACGTATGCTTTTTAGCTGGTTTAACTGGTTCTTCATTAGTCGATTCTGTTACAGTAAACTTTTCTTGAAGTTTTCCTATTAACTCATCTTTAGTTAACCCATTTAAATCTTTAACTACTCTGTTATAATCCATAACCATTAAATCATTATCTGGGAATGCAACTGCTAAGAAGTAATTAAATTCCTCATCTCCAGTATAGTTTGGATTTTCAGTTCTTCTCTTAATTCCAACTTTTACAGCAGATGCTGATCTATGATGCCCATCTGCAATATATAAATAATCTATTTCTTTAAACAAATCAATTAATTCATTTATAATAATTTCATTGTCTATTACCCAAACAATATGGCTTATTCCATCCTCAGCTACAAAATTATATACAGGTTTTCTCTTACTCTCATTTTGAATCCAAGCATCTATTATTTCTGATGCAATTTGATCTTCTTTATATGTTAAGAAAATTGGACCAGTATTCGCATCACAATAATCAACGTGATTAATTCTATCTTGTTCCTTATCTGCTCTAGTAAACTCATGTTTTTTTATAACATTATTCATATAATCATCGATAGAGGCACAAAATACTATTCCTGTTTGAGATCTTCCATTCATTATTTGTCTATATATGTATAAGCATGGCTCTCCATCTTGAGTATATTCCCCATCTGTTATCATTCTATCAAGATTTTCTCTAGCCTTTTCATAAACCTTTGGATCATGTATGTCTATTGACGGCTCCAAATCTATTTCAGGTTTATCAACATGAAGAAATGAGTGTGGATTTCCTATTACCATTTCTCTTGCTTCATCGCTACTCATTACATCATAAGGTAAAGCCGCTATTTTTGAAGCTAATTCTTTAACTGGTCTTATTCCCTTAAAAGCTTTAACTATCGCCATTAAAAATCCCTCCCAAATAATTATAGATTAAAGAATTCTTTAATTACTGAAACTACTTCCTCACCAATTCTTGTTTGAGCTTCTTCAGTTGCAGCTCCAATATGTGGTGTAACACTAACTTTTGCATGGTTAATTAATGTTTCATTCTTAGTTGGTTCTTGTTCAAATACATCAATACCAGCTCCAGCAATTTCTCCATTATCAAGAGCTTCAATTAATGCTGCTTCATCAACAACTTTACCTCTAGCACAGTTAATAAGGTATGCTGTATTCTTCATTAATTCTAATTCTTTCTTTCCTATTAATGAACCTGCTGCTTTGTCATATGGTACATGAAGTGAAATAAAGTCTGAAGTCTTTAATACTTCTTCTAATGATACAAAGTCATAATCTAAATCATCATGTTTTCCTTCAATTGTATAATATACAACAGTCATACCTAAAGCAGTAGCCTTCTTAGCTAAAGATTGACCGATTCTTCCCATTCCAACGATTCCAAGTGTTTTACCTGCAATTTCAATGCCTTGGTATTTCTTTTTATTCCATTCACCATTTCTCATAGTGTAGTTAGATATAGCAATAAATCTTGCTAATGCAAACATATGACCAATTGCAAGCTCTGCAACTGAATCTGAACTTGCTGATGGAGTATTTCTTACAGTTACTCCAATACTTTCTCCAGCAGGAATATCTATATTATCTATTCCAACACCAGCTCTGATAGCTAATTTTAAATTTCCACCTTCTTCTGCTTTAAATACATCAGAAGTAAGAGTAGTAGCTGATCTAATAACTATTGCATCGAAATCTTTTAATTTTTCTCCTAATACGTCTTGTTCAAAATGTTCATTGATAACCTCTGCACCTAATGCTTTTAATGCATCAATTGATGCACTTTCTAATCCGTCGTTTGTTAATACTCTAATCATTTTAAAAAAATCCCCCTTAATTTAAATACGCTTATTACTAATTATTTATTCTTACAATACAGGATTTTATTCCTTGTATATTGTTATTATATATTATTTTTTATATTTTTCACACAAAATACTACCCCATTAGTTATTAACTCTTAGGCTTTTCATGCCAAATATCGGTATATATATTTTATAGAAATTTAAAAATAATAAAACTTCAAAACTCAAAAAAATACATATCCTATCAAAACTATCTGAATTATAGTGCAAAAAAAAAATAAACTCTAGCCCTAAAATTGATTTTATTTTTGTTAATTATCAATTTAGTATTTTATCTCATTTATTTAATTTATATACTTAATACTTATTTTTTATATTTTACTACTTATTCGCTATCAATTCAAGACTTTGTTCTTTAAAATACAATTTTAATTAATAGTTTTATATTTTTTTGCCACGATATAAATATAATTGTTTTAAAAATTTCTCAAATCTTTATTTATTTGATATCCAACTGTATCTTATCCAATAAAAATAAGATTTACTATAATCACCATAACTCTAAAACCTTTTAATTATCAAATATAAAAGAATATCTTGCTCCATAAAAAATTCTATTTAATAATTAAAAATTTATAAAATTTAGTGGAAATTATTATCCTCACATATATTACTTTTATTTATACCGAGAGTGCTTCCATATATGTTAAAAATATTTAATATATTAATGGAGTCATTAAACACATTCTGACTGTGTAATAACTCCGTTGTTAGTCGTTATTTAATTTTATCAATATTTAACTTTTTCATAACATAATAATATTATTATTGATATGTATAAATATTTTATTTAAATTAGATAAAACAAAATTCAACAAATATTTCTCTATATTTAATGTTGGATGTTGAATAGTTAGTCTTCATAATCAAAAATTTTAATTATCTTCATCGTCAAAATATAATACTGATTCTGTTTCCCTACAATACTTAACGCACATGCATTGAGCTAATTTTCTTGGACATTTATAACATAAACAAGTTAAATCTTGACCATTACATTTTCCTTGTTTTATTTCTATACAATCTCCACAGTTTACTCCATTACCTGCTGGCATAATAATATCACTACTCCTTTGAATTTAATATA
This sequence comes from Clostridium sp., assembly GCF_021372645.1. Taxonomy (GTDB): domain Bacteria; phylum Bacillota; class Clostridia; order Clostridiales; family Clostridiaceae; genus Clostridium. The sequence continues at coordinate 5,718 of NZ_JAJFUC010000065.1, forward strand.
TTAATTCAATATTAACTTAAAGCTCGCGAATGTCAAATTTCTTTACCAAATTCCAAGTCTATCCCATGGTTTAACATACATATCATATTTTCTGTAATTCTATAGGTATCATAAAATTTTTGAAATTGTGGTAAAACTGCATTTACTCTAAATTTATTAGATGAATGAACATCTAAACTTAGTGCATACTCTGCATATTCGTTGATTGTTATTTGACGCCAAATAGTTGCATCATAGTTTCTATTTGACCATAGAAATCTTATATTTTTTGAGCCTTCTCAGTAAATTGTTCAGTTGATTTTTTATTTCTAATAGTACTTTCTGTAGGATTAGTATATTCATCTGGATCTCCTAAGCTAAGTCCTGTGGCGCTTATATACAATATATTATTTATAATATCCCTTATGAGGTCAATACGAACAACTATATAGTTGTACTTTGATTAATAATTAGGCTTGTCCAAATAAATATAACCGTATAAATAACTTGTATCATATATTTCTCTATATTTAAAAGTTACTCCGTGCCACATGGATTCAGATATATAAATCTTGCCATTCTCAAATTTTTCTACAACTGCAACATGCCCACATCCTCCAGAATTCGGCAATTCAGATTTCCATACTGCAATAGATCCAACTCTAGGTTCAGATCCATATTGATATTTACCACTTTTTTTATTTGCTTCCCACCACTCGTAAGCATTACCTTTAAATCCTGCATCATTTGGACGAATTCCAGTAATTTCCCAAGCACGCCCCCAAGCATACCATGTACAATTACCTTTGATCAATTTTCCGCCACTAGAAAATGGCGGTGAAAGCCTCACTTTATAAAAAAGATTCATATCTGAATAATAATGTTTATTATTCAAACTTGGATCAATATCCCTTATCTCGCCTTTTTTTAAGTCATTTCCTGAATCTATATTCTCATCATTAACAGAATCTATTTCTTCCTTGGAATCGCCATTTAAAGTTATGTTAATATCTTCATTTATAGGTTTCTGTGCTAGTTTTTCAAAACTAACCCATTCTGATTTCACCCAACCTTTTGTTCCATTAGCAATCGTATTATAAAAGCCATCTTTTTCCTCATCAATAATTTTAATTTCTTCACCATTTAACAATGTTCCTATCACGTCCGAAGAAATTGATGCTTCTGAACGAATATTTAAGCAATTACTGTTAGTAGAAACATATGCCACACGCTCTTGATTATTACTCTTTCCATTACTTAGAACCTCTAATTCCGATTGTGTGTTTTGAATTGTTTCTTTTTCATTTAACAGCGCTCCACTATTGGAAAAAATGTAGACTTGACCGTCAATTCCAAGAGTTCCTGTTTGCATTTCTCCACTAGAATTAGTAAAATATCGAGAACCATTATCATCAATCCAGCCAATACTCATTATTCCATCTGCGCTAAAATAATACCACTTTCCATCAATTTGTTTCCAACCTATTTCCATTGTTCCACCATTAGATAGGTTGTACCATTTTCCATTGTAATTAAGCCAACCAATTCTCATTACCCCATCTTCATTAAAGTAATACCACTTTTCATTAATTTGTTTCCATCCAGTAGCCCTAACTTCATTTTCTATCCAGTTCCAATTATTTTTTGAATCATTAACCCATTTAGCTGAAGCTGGTATATAATACATATTTGTTATTATTAACGTTGCAATTCCTACTCTTATTATCTTTTTAATAAATTCCTTCTTCACTTATTATTCTCCCCTTTTTATAAATTTTTTTATAATTTATTTGTCAGATATAATTCTGTTATCAGTTAAATTAAGTACTTCTTTAAAGTTTAAATTATAAAATTAAAATAATAATTCTCAAAATATATTTTTTCAAAACTTCTAGGGATTTTCCCATTAATTGTGAATTGATTCTTATATATTAAATATTACCTCAAAATTAATTATTTAACAAATTTAATTATATTAATTTAAACACCTAAAAACAATAAAAGTGCCTGTCCATTAATTATAAAAAGTTTTCTTTTTATATTTCTGATAGACAGGCACTTTTCTACTTACTACTATTAAATTTTGCAACTTCCTAAATTCCTCTAACCCAAAATTTCTAAATTTAATCACAAAAACAGTCCTATTATAATTAACACAGCAACACCTGGAACTCCAAAAAATCCTGCTATCAGAGCTGTAATTGGATTAATTGCTAATGAGAAATTAACATTTATGCCCACTAAACTAAGATTTGCAATTATAAAATTTACTGCATATAATATAACAACTCCTATTATTCCATTTATAATTATTTTTATTGGCCACTTTAATAATTTTATCACTAGAAATAATATTACTATTCCTGCCAATCCATATATTAGACTTTGTCCATCCATATTTAACTTCCCCCACTTTATTTATTCAGCAATTTGTACACTTTTTTCAACTATATACTCATATCCCACACTTATTCCTATCTCTCTTGCTATAGATAATAAGTAATCATATCTTTTTCTTGCAACATTTTCTGAGTAAATCGCTACTTCTATTAATTTGTCATCGTTAACATTATTAAACATACTACGAGCTACACTTATTTCCATTTTTGCATTTTCCATATCTTCCATTAATTTCGAATACACATTTGGGTTATAATTCTTATTCATCAGGTGTTCAATAATATTTTTTTTATTCATGTAAATCCCTCCAAAAACTTCTTTTTACTATTTTATCCATATACTGGAAGGATTATACATGTTTTTGAGTTTTATAAGTTCTTTTATGATTGTAACACTTTTTAAGTTTATCCATATACTATGTTCTATAAGAAGCTTTTCACTCATGTCATACAAAAACTTCTAGCTCCCATTTATATAACACTTTATCTAGGAGCCTAATATTTTTAGGTTCCTCTATTTTTTAAAACATTCCTAAAGTTCTTTTCTTCCCTCTAGAGCTTTAGATAATGTAACTTCATCAGCATAATCTAAATCACCACCAACAGGTATTCCAGATGCAATTCTAGTTACCTTTATGTCAAGAGGCTTAAGTACCTTAGATATATACATTGCAGTTGCTTCTCCTTCTATATTGGGATTAGTTGCTAATATTACTTCCTTTACATCTTCACTCATTCTTGAAACAAGCTCTCTAATTCTAATATCTTGAGGGCCTCTTCCTTGCATTGGAGATATATTTCCATGTAATACATGATATACACCATTATATTCTTTAACTTTCTCCATTGTCATAATATCCTTTGGCTGTTCTACAACACATATAGTTCCCTTTTCCCTATTGGGGTTATCACATAATGGGCAAGGATCTTTATCTGTAAAATTTCCACATACAGAACAATATTTAATTGTCCCCCTTGCTTTAACTAATGCATTTGCAAATTCTCTCACTTCATCATCTGGAAGATTTAGAATATGTAAAGTTAATCTTTGAGCAGTCTTTTGCCCTATACTTGGCAATTTTGCAAATTCTTCTATTAATCTTTCTATGGCTACTGGATAAAAGTCCATCATAATTCAAGTTTCTCCTTTAATTTCAAACTTCAGTTATCAATATACTATTATTATTACAAAAAAGCATACATATTGAAGGATAAACCAACAATTCTGTATGCTAACTGTTATCACATTATTCTTAGAATAATCCGCCTGGCATTCCACCTGTTAACTTACCCATTTTGCTTGCAGATTCTTCTTCTACCCTTTTCAATGCTTCATTAACTGCACTCATTATTAAGTCTTCAAGCATTTCTATATCATCTGCATCTACAACTTCTGGCTTTATATTCATTGCTGTTACTTCTTTTTTACCATTTATCTTTACCACTACAGCGCCGCCACCTACTGATGCTTCAAACTCTTTTGCTTCAAGTTCCTTTTGCATATCTTCCATTTGCTTTTGCATCTTTTGTGCTTGCTTCATAAGATTATTGATATTTCCGCCGCCAAAACCTCCTGGAAATCCACCTTTTGCCATAAAAAAATCCTCCTCTTTCTTCAATTTCATTTCTTAATTATAAAACATCTTTTATTAATACTCAAGCTCAATCAATTCACAATGCTCTAATATTATTCATCATATATCTCGAATGGTATTCCGTCTATTGCTTGCTTTAATAATTCTTCTTTATCTTTATCTTCTTTATCTTTTTTCACCACATAATCTACTATTATTTTTTCTTTTAGTGTTTCGGAAAATACAGCATTTACAATATCTCTATATTCTGATTTTTGTAATCTATCTTTATTAAATGCATACATTGCTTCATATTCTAACGTAACTACTCCACCCTTAAAACTGTGAAGTTTAGCTGTAACAATTGATGCATAAACAATCATTGCTCTTTTTGCTTTAAATTTTTCTAATATTTCAGTCCATGCTCTACCAACGTCATCAAGAGTTAATGTCGAATTAGCATTTACCTGGAACCTTTCTTTATTACTACCATTAACATTATTTTTAGTTATAGTTTTTTTAATTTTATTACTATCATTTGTAGCAGTATCCATGTTAGTATGTGTAGAATCTAAAATTTCATCACTTACTTCCACTTTAGCCATTTGTATTTTTCCACTTTTTAATGATTCTTCAAGCTTATTTATTCTTAATAATATAACTTCATTTGAAGTATCATATTCAATTTTACACATCCTTATAATAGCAAGTTCTAAATATAATCTACTTTGTTTACTTGCCTTTGAATTAATTTCAGCATCTTGAAGTATTCTAATAGCCCTCATTATTTCTTCTACTCTGATTTTGCTACCTTGTTCCTTAACCATTGAAATATTCTCTAGAGACATATCTAAAACTTCTTCTGGATTATTTGTAACCTTAACCATGAGTAAATTTCTAAAGTGAGCTATTAAGTCTTTGATAAATAATTGCATATCCTTACCTGCGTACACAAGCTTATCAATTATAACCATTGCTTTTTCAATGCTTCTATCTATAATTGCATAAGTTATATCAAATAAATACTCATTAGTTACAAGTCCTAATATGCTGACTAAATCCTCGTAATTAATTTGTTTTTCTCCCATAGCAATTGCTTGATCTAATATACTTACTGCATCTCTCAGTGCACCATCACATACTCTTGCAATTAAATCTAAACTTTTTTGTTCATAATTTATATTTTGAGCATCGGTGATTCTTCTAAGCAAATTCGAAATCACTTTTTGATTTATTCTCTTAAAATCAAATCTTTGGCATCTAGATAAAATTGTTATAGGCAATTTCTGAGGGTCTGTAGTTGCCAATATGAATATTACATTTTTAGGCGGTTCTTCTAACGTTTTTAAAAATGCATTAACGGCTCCAACTGATAGCATATGAACTTCATCCATTATATATATTTTATATTTAGCTTCTTGTGGCGGATACTTAGTGTCATCTATAATATCTCTAATCTTATCAATACCATTATTAGAAGCTGCATCAAGTTCTGTTACATCAATGGCTAATCCTTCATTTATCTTTATGCACATTTTGCACTTATTACATGGCTCTCCATTATGTAAATCAAGACAATTTACTGCTTTTGCCATTATTTTTGCAGTGGATGTCTTTCCTGTTCCTCTTGTTCCACAGAAAAGATAAGCATGTGCGATTCTATCATTTAAAATTTCATTTTTTAATGTTGTCGTTATGTGTTCTTGCCCAACAACATCTTCAAAAGTCCTCGGTCTCCACTCTCTATATAGTGCTGTATAACCCACAAGCTACCACCTCGCTATTTTCTTAGACACATGAAGAAAATAACAGCCCAAAGATGCGTAGTATATTGGTCTGTTATTTTTTAAATTTGCCTTAAATATAAACTTATTATACACTACTAAATCAATAATTAGTATAAGAGCTTAGTAAATATTTATATCATTACTTCTGCATATAAATAGTACACTATATTAATATAGCAAACTGTATCTCATATCATAGGCTAATCCAAGAAATTTTATTCATTCTTTATTGACTTTGTTAAGTGATTATTATGTGCTAAAATAATTAAAGAATATATTTAAAAAATTATTTAAAATTTACATGATAACTAGGAGGAATACATAAAAATGAGTTTATATGATGACAAATACTTATCTATTGCTAATGACATATTAGAAAATGGATACTTTGATAACAATAGAACCGGAGTCTCAACTTATAAATTACCTCATCAAATCATGCAATTTAATTTAGAAAAGGAATTCCCTATACTAACAACTAAATTTGTAGCATTCAAAACTGCTGTTAAAGAACTTTTATGGATTTTTAAAGACCAATCAAATAGTGTAAAAGATCTTCAAGTACAAAATGTTAAAATTTGGGATGAATGGATGATGGATGATGGGACTATAGGAACCTCTTATGGTTGGGTTATTAAAAAGTTTAATCAAATCGATAAATTAATAGATGCTTTAAAAAATAATCCTCAAGACAGAAGAATGATGCTTAATTTATGGCAAATCCCATATCTAGATGGAGGTGCATTGTATCCTTGCTGTTTCCTTACAATGTGGGATGTAACAGATGGCAAACTTAACTGTATGCTCGTACAAAGAAGTGGTGATTGGCCACTTGGTGTTCCATTTAATACTAGCCAATATGCTGTACTAGTTCATTTACTAGCTCAAGTTACTGGACTTAAACCAGGGCTATTTACTCATGTTATAAATAATGCTCATATATATGAAAATCAAATTGAAGGCATGAAAATTCAATTAAAAAGAAAAAATGATGCATATAATGCTCCTAAGCTTTGGATTAATCCTGAAATTAAAGATTTCTATGATTTTACACCTGATGATATAAAACTTGAGGGCTATGAACATCATGAAGCAATTAAGATGGAAGTATCAGTATAATGAAGATGCTCTATTGAAAATTTACTTATTCAGTTATCTATAAAAATTCAAGGAGGAATGACAAATGATATCAATAAGTGTTGCTGTCGCAAAAAATAATGTTATTGGCAAAGATAATAAATTGTTATGGCATATCTCAGAAGATTTAAAAAGATTTAAAAGAAATACTTCTAACAAAAAAATGATTATGGGTAGAAAAACTTTTGAATCACTACCTGGAATCTTGCCAAATAGAGAGCATATAGTTGTAACTAGAGACGAAAACTTTAAGGTTGACTCAGATAAAGTAACAATAGTTCATGACCTAAATTCATTACTTGAAAAATATTTAAAATGTGAAGATGAAATCTTTGTAATTGGTGGTGCAGAAATTTACAAACAATTACTTCCTTATACACAAAAAATCTATCTAACTAAGATAGATGAGACTTTTGAAGGTGATACATATTTTCCTGAAATTAATTATGATGAATTTAAAGCAGACTATATTTCTGAACAATTTATTGATGAAAAAAATGGTCTTAATTATACATTTATAGATCTAATAAGAAACTAACCCTATGGATATATCTCACTGAAACTTATAATATTGAGGACTTTAGCGTGAAAAATACACCCGAACGTCCAATGTCGTTAACTTAAGAAATAAGTAAAAAAAAGAGAATTTTCAAAAGCGAGACAGAATATTTCATCTGAAGCTTTTAAAGAGCTTTTCAGACTATTTGTTGACTCTTACTACAGCTCTAAAGTAAATCTAAAAAAATGGCATGGATTCAAAGTTGAGAATCTCTTTTTTGAGTAATGGGATGTAATACCATTTGAAGTAATAATTGTAGCAACAAGAAAAGTTTTGTGAACATCGACGCCACAACAAATAGGATAAATAATTTTCATTTATGAATGATGTTAGTTCAGAAACCTGCAAACAAGACATAAGCAATGGTACTTTGGTAAGAGCTTAGATGGGTTTATACCAATGGCACCTTGCATTGTTACTAAGGATGAATTATCTCAAGGAGTTACTTTAAAGGCTTGGACAATTATTGCTATGGGAACTCCTGCTGGTGTAGGAATGGGCTTTGAACCACCAGGATTTTTAAAAGCTGGAGATTTAGTAGAATGTGAAAGCAAGTCGAACTTTCTTTGTGAGCATTTTATATTTGCGTACTCGAACTTACTCAGTGAACGAATATGAATAGAGTTTCATTATAAATAGAAAGAAAATGAGGGTATTTCATAAATGAAATGCCCTCATTTTCTTATCCTATTGTGTGTCCTATGTTAATCCTATTGAAGAATAACCTAATTAAAATTCTTAGTTATAATTAAACATTAAAATAAACCATGCACCTCGCTTTGTTATTAGTTCTCCATACGTTACTTCTGCAGTTAGCTCAGACCAGATTGATCCACGGCACATGAAAGGAACCACTTATCGCTGCTTCCTTCCAGATCTGACGAGGTTCATGGGCTTCCATTGCGTGGGACCCAGTCATCAACACCACTTACAAAAGTCAGACTATAGATTGCTAATATCTAAGCGAGGAATTAAATCCTGCTATAGCGGATTGCAGGTTACAGGGCACCGCTGACTCCCCATCTAGCATGGCAATGGTGGAATGTTGAGGGTTTGAACCTCAAGACTTTCATCAAAGAAAATCTCCGTCCCCAGTGGACGCCAAACCATGTTAATCATTGCTTCTGTTTTAATTCAAAAATTTTATTTAGTTATATTACTATACATTAATATCTTTTGGAGTATTAATTCCTCTTATTAATGCTTTTTTACTAAATGTTATTTTTGATACTTGTTAATGATAACATATAAAAATCTCAAATTCAAGGATATTCTTTTAGGCTTTATATTAAATTTTTTCCTATAATATAATCCATTATTATTCCTCCATAAATTTTTATTATCCAATCCTATATAAAATCACTTAACCTTTTAATTATAAAACATAGTCCTTACATTACTTTTAATATGTTCTTACAAATCTCTTAACTTTTAAATCAAAAGCTTCAATACTAGTTCCAATTACTCTATCTTTTTCTTAATCATCTTCCACACTTAAAATACTCAGAATACTCACTTTTCAAATGCCTTTATACTTACTTTTTAACAATTCAATATTCTAGTCTATTTTGACTTTTCATTTTCTTTCACGTGCCTAATCTTTATTTTTTAAGCGAAGTACTTTAATAACTATAGTAAATAATATTAATAAACTTATTATTAATATTATTTCAATCATAAAAAGTTCTTCAGGCAATGCATTTATTATTGGATCCGCTATCGGATCAAAAATCCAATAATCGTTTCTAAAAAATATTTTATGAAAAAAGTAAAATGTTTTAGAGAAATCTATTACTGCCATTGTCGATATAGATATCACCATTAAAGCTATTATATTTACACTATTATTAAACATTTTTATAATTCTTTTCCCTAAATTATTATTTCTATTAGTTACAATTTTAAAAATTATTATACTAATAAAAACAATACTAATTATATATAGAGATATGAATATTTGTTTTACCTCAAAAAAATGAATTTTCCCAAAATTGCTCATGGATAAATTATTAAGTATTAGTTCCTTACTCAATGGATTTTGAACATAGTAAATTATTCTTTTATAATTATCCATCAATATTTCTGTTGATAATCCAGTGTAATTAGATAGTTCATATTTATGTATTACATATCTATATACAATTGTTGTATTTAGAACTCCTAAAACTGCAATAGCGATAATAGAAATTGCATAAAATATCTCTCTAAAAATCTTAAAAATTATCCTTAGCACTCTTAAATTATTGTTCTTATCTATGCTATATTCACTTCCTTAATTAGCGTTAAAAGTATTTCAAAATAGTAAATAACCTCATGCTATTTAATGCATTATCTTATTATTTAAATACTTTTATGCAGTTTTCTAATGGATCCAATTTCTTTTCATCATGTGTTACAGTTGGTTTTCCAAAGAGCATTTAAGCAATTAATTTATAGTTATTGGTATACCTTGTAAAATAAACACCTGTCAGCTATAGCATCATAAAAATTCTTTACCATATTAATCGCATCTCTAATATATAATAAAAAAATTTATGCTTTAAAACTCATAAACTTTTTTATTTGTAACTTCTAAATATATTAAATTATATTTTTCTCCACATTAGCTAAACCTAATTGAGGTATAACACTTGCAAAAGAATTCAAAAAGTATTAATCATTATTTTTATTAAAGTATGGTACTTCAATTATGTCTAATATAAACATAAAAACAGGAATTCCCACAATCAATCCTAAAACTCCAGCAATATGTTCTGATACTATAAGTATACTTAGTGTATAAAATATAGGAAGCTTAGTTTTGGCTGCCATTAACTTTGGATTTAATATATATGTTTCAATTGCATGAAGCAGTGCAATCATTATAAGTACATATGCTACCTGAACTAATCCTCCATTATTAAAAGCAACTATACTTAATGGTATTAATGATATTATTACTCCCACTACAGGAATAAGACCAAGCAACATGATCATCATTCCAAATCCCAATAGATGCGGAAATCCAATTATCCATAATCCAATAGTAGAAAGTATTCCATTAATCGTAGCTATAACAATTTGAACTTCTATAACTTTACCAAAGGAAGAAATAAATTTTTTCCCAAAAAATTCAAGTTCACTACAAATTGAAGAAATCTTACTTTTCCTAAATTTACATGTAAATTGGATTATCCTGTCTTTTTCCAAAAGGAAAAAAATACTTAAAATCAAAGCGATTATAATATTAATTCCTATTTTCCCTATATTTGAGATGGATTGTATAATATAATTTATACCTTCTGTTGAAAATATACGTCCATAAATTTGGTCTAATTTTTCTTTTATTAAATTAATAATTTGATTATTTTGTGGAGAACTATATATTTCATTTACTTGCCTAACAACCTGTTTAAATTCGTGAATAACTAATGGCAAAAAATCTATTATTATTATAAATAACATACCTGTCACAACTAAAGAAACTGTTAATATCATTACTTTATAATTTATCCTTATTTTATCATCAAGCTTATTTATTAAAAATTTAGAAACATTATTAATTAAATATATAAATACAAAAGTTAGAAGCATCAAATTAAGCATACCTTTCATTGCGTATAAAAATATAAATACTATTAATAATGTTATAAATCTTTTAAAGACTTGGCTTTTTAAAATTTGCATCATATTATGCATCAACTTTTTACTCCTTACATATCTTATACTTTTGAATTTTAATTTGAATAGCCTATACAAATATCTTAAATCTTCCCTAAAAATATTCCTATATTTATACTAACAGTTTTACCTTTCCATGTAAATAATTTAGGGATATAACTATCTTAAAATTGCTTTACTTAATTTTTAAATAATAAGTTGAAACATGAGATGTATAAATAGTGAACTACCTCGAAGCTAAAGACTTCGAAGCTTCTTGATCAATATAGCTACTGCTACAAGTTTACCCAAGCTTACAAGGTCGAACCAACCTCAATATAATACCAATAGCTTATACTATCAGCTTTTCTAGATTTTTACTT